>CAMDQO010000001.1 GCA_945906105.1 Novosphingobium sp. Chol11
CCTTCGATCGTCAGATAACCGAGCTCAAAGTCCGTGCTGCAATCCTCAATCGCTTCTCGCAAATAGGCACACCCAATACCGTTCGTGTTGGGTAGTAATCCTAAATAAAGGATGGTTCAGGCCCGCGCGGAGTTATGCAACAAAGCCGGAACTCGCTGCAAAAAATGCCACGAGCCCTTCGGGTCGCAAGAGCCGGTTAGCGCCCAATTTCACCATTAGAATTGTATGAAAACGACATTGGCCGCAGCCAATCATTACAATTGCTGTCAGAATGGCTGTTGCAATCGATATTAAGTAACAAGTGTTGCTTATTCGACACGCCATGCGCGCTCTGCCATAGGAGCTGAACGATGTTTTACGCCCTGCTGCGCCCCGCCCTGTTCCGACTCGACCCAGAACGCGCCCACCGGCTGACGGTTGCCGGACTGAAACTCGCGCCGAATCGCAAGGCCCAGTCACCTGGTCCTCTGGCGACAACGCTGGCCGGGCTGCAATTCCCCAATCCATTGGGCATGGCCCCCGGCTTCGACAAGGACGCCGAAGTGCCGGACGCCGTGCTGGGGCTGGGTTTCGGCTTCATGGAAGTCGGCACGCTCACCCCGCGGCCACAAGTGGGCAACCCCAAGCCCCGCCTGTTCCGGCTTGCCGAAGACCGCGCGGTGATCAACCGGATGGGGTTCAACAACGGCGGAATCGACGATGCCGTGCAGCGCCTCGCTCACCGAGGTGAGCGCCCCGGAATCGTCGGCATCAATATCGGTGCCAACAAGGATTCAGATGATCGCGTGCTCGATTATCTGAACGGCTTTGAAGCCGTGGCGCCGCTCGCCTCCTATGTGACGATCAACATCAGCTCGCCCAACACGCCGGGCCTGCGCGCTTTGCAAGACAAGGGCGCGCTCGATGAGCTGCTCGATGCGGTGCTCGGCTTGCGCAGCGCGCCGGGCTATGATGTGCCGGTTTTCCTCAAAGTCGCGCCCGATCTTGAACCAGCGGATATTGACGACATCACCGATGTTGCGCTGCGGCGCGGGCTGGATGCGCTGATCGTCTCCAACACCACGATCAGCCGCCCGCCGTTGAAATCGGCGCAGGCTGGCGAAGCGGGCGGGCTTTCGGGCGAACCCTTGCGCGATCTGGCGCTGCAACGGCTGCGCGACTTCCGCCAAGCCAGTGGCGGGGCGATCCCGCTGATCGGTGTTGGCGGCATTGCCAGCGCTGAAGACGCCTGGGCGCGGATCCGCGCCGGAGCCAGCCTGATCCAGCTGTACAGCGCCATGGTCTATGAGGGGCCGGGCATCGCCAAGCGCATTCTGAGCGGCATGGAAGCGCTGATGCGCCGCGACGGATTCACAACGATTGCCGAGGCGGTGGGGAGCGAATAGGCTGGCGCGCATGATCCGCCAGACAATCACGCTCCGCTTCGCCCTGATCGCCGCCTCGCTGCTGGTGGCAGTCCCTGCTGCGGCCAAACCACAAACCTACGAGCGCGGCCAAATCTTCGAACGCGGCATGGTCAGCGCCGCCGATCCGCGCGCCGCAGAGGCCGGGGCAGAAATGCTGCGCGCCGGGGGCAGTGCCACCGATGCCGCTATCGCCACCATGCTGGCGCTGTCAGTGGTCGAGCCGCAAAGCTCCGGGATTGGCGGCGGCGGCTTTTACATCAGCAGCGATGCGCGCGGCCGGATCGAAACCATCGACGGCCGCGAAACCGCGCCCAAAGCCGCGCATCCCCAATGGTTCTGGAAAGACGGCGCGCCGATGGCCATGCGTGATCTGGTCCCCGGCGGCACCAGTGTGGGCGTTCCGGGCAATCTCGCGCTCGCCGCCAAAGCCCATGCCCGTCATGGGCGCCTGCCATGGGCCAAGCTGTTCCAGCCCGCGATCCGGCTGGCGCGGGACGGCTGGGTGGCAACCCCGCGTTTCCGCAGCTTTCTGGAGTTCGCCAAAGGCTCTGCCGCCTTTGTTCCAGAAGGGTTGGCGCTGTTCTACAACGCCGATGGCACGCCCGTGGCGGCGGGCAGCACCCTGCGCAATCCGGCGATCACCCAAACGCTGACCATGCTGGCGCGCAAGGGTGCCAAATCGTTCTATTCGGGGAGCAATGCCAAGGCGATTGTCGCCAGCGTCAATTCTGCACCGCGCAATCCCTCCGCCATGACGCTCGCCGACATTGCTTCCTACCGCGCCAAGGACCGCGCGCCTTTGTGCGGCACTTACCGCGCATACCGGGTCTGCGGCATGGGACCGCCAAGCTCGGGCGAAACTACGGTTTTCGCCATTCTGGGGCAGCTAGAGCGCTTTGATCTGACCGCACTCGGCCCCGAATCGCCGCAAGCCTGGCATCTGATCGCCGAAGCGATGCGCCTCGCCTATGCTGACCGGGCGCGCTATCTGGGCGATCCCGATTTTGTTACTGTTCCCGCCATAGGCCTGGTCGATGCCGACTATCTGCGCCAGCGTTCGATGCTGATCGATCCTGCCCGGACCATGGCGCTGGTGACGGCCGGCACTCCCCCCGGCGCAGAAAAGCTGGTGCGCGCTGATATGTCCGCCGGGCCAGAAAACGGCACCTCGCACTTTGTCGCCATCGACAAGCGCGGCAATGCCGTCACCTATACCTCGACGGTCGAAAGCGCTTTCGGATCAGGCCTCGTGGTGGGCGGCTATTACCTCAACAACGAGCTGACTGATTTCGACATCGTGCCTGAAAAGGACGGTCGCCTTACCGCCAACCGGGTGCAGGGCGGCAAACGCCCGCGCAGTTCAATGGCACCGACGCTGGTTTATGCTCCCGATGGCAAGCTGCGACTGGCGCTGGGCGCGGCGGGCGGCACCACTATCCCGGTTCAGGTGGTCAAGGCGATCATCGGCGTGATTGACTGGAAGCTTTCCGCCGAAGACGCCATCGCGCTGCATACGATCTATGCTCCCGAAGGACCGACCGTCTGGGTTGAAAAGGGCACCGCGCTGGAAGCAATGATCCCCGCGCTGAACGCACTGGGACATGCCGATGTCCGCCCCCGTCAGGCCAGCTTCAAGGCCAATGCGGTTGAAGTGATCGGCGGAAAGCTGGTGGGTGCCGCCGACCGGCGCAGTGAAGGCCGGGCCATTTCCGAGTGACTCTTACCGCCTTGCTCTTGCCGCTGGAGCAAGGCGGCACTAATCTTGCCGCCCAAGCTGCGCCAAGACAGCCAAGCGAGAGGTTCCCAGCGTGCAACTAACCGATTTTGACGCCAGCCCGAATCTTGTTTCGCTGTTTCTGTCGCGGGCCGACGAGCAGGGCGACAAGCCGTTCCTGTGGGCCAAGCGCGGCGGTGCATGGCAAGCGATCAGCTGGGCAGAGGCGGCGCGGCAGGTCTGCCTGCTGGCCGAAGCGCTGCGGGTGCTCGGCCTCACGGCTGGTGAGCGGGTGGTGCTGGTTTCAGAAAACCGCCCCGAATGGTGCCTGGCAGACCTTGCCGTGATGGCCGCAGGATTGGTGACTGTTCCCGCTTACACCACCAATACCGAGCGCGATCACGCGCACGTGCTGGAAAACTCAGGTGCAGCCGCGGTGATCGTCTCTGATGCCAAGCTGGGCAAGACCTTGCTCCCTGCCGTGCTGCGGGCTGACAAGCTGCGCCATGTCATTACCATCGAAAGCTTCAAGCTGCCCCAGCTTGGCCGCGCCGACGCACACGAATGGACATCGCTGCTGGAAGGCAATGCTGCGGCAGCCCGGGCAGCTGTGGACAAACGCATCGCCACAATCACCCGCAAGGATCTCGCCTGTATCATCTATACCAGCGGCACCGGCGGCTCTCCGCGCGGGGTGATGCAGCACCACGGCATGATCCTGCGCAATGTCGATGGCGCGGCGCGTATTCTGGCCAATGATTTCGGCTGGGGGGATGAGATATTTCTCTCGTTCCTGCCGCTGTCCCACGCCTATGAACATACCGGCGGCCAGTTCCTGCCTATCGGCATGGGCGGGCAGATTTACTATTCCGAGGGTCTCGAAAAACTCGCCAGCAATATCGAGGAAGTCCGCCCGACGATCATGGTCGTCGTCCCTCGCCTGTTCGAAGTGCTGCGCGCACGGATCATGAAACAGATCGAAAAGCAGGGCCGGGTCGCCAATTATCTGATGGACCGCGCCATGGCGATCGGCGGTCAGAAGGCACGCGGTAAAGGGCGGCTTCGCGATAAGCCGATGGACCTGATCCTTGAAAAGACGCTGCGACCCAAGATTCGCATGAAATTCGGCGGGCGGATGAAGGCGATGGTTTCGGGCGGCGCGCCGCTCAATCCCGATATTGGCGTGTTTTTCGACGCGATGGGGCTGACCATGCTGCAAGGCTATGGCCAGACCGAAGCCGGCCCGGTGATCGCCTGCAACCGGCCCGCGGCGGGCATCAAGATGGATACCGTCGGCCCGCCGATGCTGGGGGTCGAGCTGAAGATTGCCGGGGACGGCGAAATCCTGATTCGCGGCGAGCAGGTGATGCAGGGATATTGGCGCAACGAAGCCGAAACCGCGAAGGCGCTTCAGCCTGATCCGGTGGAGCCGGACAAGGGGCCGTGGCTGCATACCGGCGATATCGGCCATATTGATGAGGCCGGCCGCATCGTCATCACTGACCGCAAGAAGGACATGATCGTCAACGACAAAGGCGATAATGTCGCCCCCCAGCGGATCGAGGGCATGCTCACCCTCCAGCCAGAGATCGCCCAGGCCATGGTGGTGGGCGACAAGCGGCCCTATGTGGTTGGCCTGATCGTGCCCGATGCCGAATGGATGCTCGACTGGGCGAGGGCCGAGGGCGAGAAGTTCGATATCAAAGCCCTCGAACACCTCCCCGCCTTCCGCAGCGCAGTCCGCGCCGCCATCGACCGGGTCAACGGCGAGCTGTCAGTCGTCGAAAAAGTCCGCCAGTTCGCCTTTGCCGATGAACCATTCACGATTGATAATGAGGAAATGACCCCGAGCCTGAAGATCCGGCGGCACAAGCTGAAGGAGCGCTACGGGGTTAGACTGGATGGGTTGTATCGGGGTTAGGTGTTTTCTGACCTGAAAACGCGAAGCTTGGCATAAAGTGTTTGGCTTAGTCGCTTTAGTTCACGCTCAACTCCTGTTGCCTCGCTCAGAGAGTAGGGCTTTGTAGCGAAGATGGGGCGCCCACCCTCAATTTCGAGCATGATCAATTCGAACGATTCGCCGGCTGCGGCAGAGGTAGCAATCCTTCCATGCACAATCGCGTTTCGCTCTTGTCGCTTATCATGCCAATCTCGGAGCAATTCCAGAATCGAAATTTCGGCTGGATGGTGCTCTCTCAGCCAATTGATAAGCTGCTCGGTGCGGCGTGAGGGGTTCCTATTCAACCTAAGGGGGGCTTTGATCCAACCAAGTGTGATAGCTACTTCTTCTTCGATCCGAGCAAAATGACCAAGACAAACTGCCCGCCATTCGAGCGCTTTTTGTTTCAAAATGTCCGTCGTAAAGGCGTTCAAGCCGCTTCCTTCTCCACCCATTCCGGGAAAAAGCTCGGTGCGCGGGCTGACCAGCCCGGTGCAGTGGCGGCGGCTTCGCTGATTGACTGGAGCAGCTCTTTGCGGCTGTTGGGGTGGATTTGCGGCAGGGCGGCGGCACCGCAGAAGGCGCTTGGCAGCCAGGGGCGCACGTCGGGACCGAGAAGGCGTTCGTAGAGGAACCGGTAGGCGCTGAAACATTCAAGGCGGCCTTGCGCCAGATCGAAGGCGGAAACGCGGATCAGCTTGCCGATGTAAGCCTCGACGCCCTCAAAGGCGCTCTCGCTCGGGATGGCATTGCGCAGCACTTTCAGATCCTGATAGGCGACATATTGGCTGCGGATCGCGGCGCTTTCTGCGGCATCGCGCGCCCACAGCTGGAAGGCGTCCTGGCGGCCAAGGCCAATATCGAGGCTGCGCTTGATATAGCGCTGCGCCGCGCCCGAAAAGCTGGCGAATTCGCGGAGTTCCGCGATGGTCAGCGTTGCGGTGCCAAGATTTGCCATAAGCCCGGTGTCCCTGTTGGCGGGACAATTTGCCCGCCAGAACAGTTCACCAGAATTTGGTTAGCATCACGTTAACCAAGAAAGCTAAATCAGTCCTGCCAAGGGGCTAGAGGGATCTGCGTATTTGCGCAGCCCCATGCGGCCCGAGAGATAAGCATTGCGGCCAGCTTCTACCGCTTGCCGCATCGCCAGTGCCATGCGGATCGGGTCTTTGGCCTCGGCAATCGCGGTGTTCATCAGCACGCCATCACAGCCGAGCTCCATCGCCACCGCTGCATCGCTGGCAGTTCCAACCCCGGCATCGACCAGCACCGGCACAGACGCGCCCTCGACAATCAGGCGGATGGTGACGCGGTTCTGGATGCCCAGCCCCGAACCGATCGGCGCGCCGAGCGGCATGACGGCCACCGCGCCCGCCTGCTCCAGTTGCTTGGCGGCAATCGGATCATCGACGCAGTAAACCATCGGCAGGAAACCCTCTTTGGCCAGAATTTCAGTGGCCTTCAGCGTCTCGCGCATATCGGGGTAAAGCGTGCGCGCCTCACCCAGCACTTCGAGTTTGACCAGATCCCAACCGCCCGCTTCACGCGCCAGACGCAGCGTGCGGATGGCGTCATCAGCGGTGAAGCAGCCGGCGGTGTTGGGCAGGTAAGTGATCTTCTTGGGATCGATGAAATCTGTCAGCATCGGCGCCTTGGGGTCAGATACGTTCACCCGGCGCACCGCGACGGTGACGATCTCCGCCCCCGAGGCCTCAACCGCAGCGGCGTTCTGGGCAAAGTCCTTGTACTTGCCGGTGCCGACGATCAGGCGCGAACTAAAAGTGCGGCCAGCAACGGTCCAGGTGTCTTTTGGCCAAACATCTGCAACCACGCCTTGTCCTCCGCCGACGAAATGAACGATTTCCAGAATATCGCCCTCGGCAAGGATGACATCTGCAAGGGTGGCGCGCGGGGCGATTGAGCCATTGCGCTCCACCGCGACTTTGGCCGGGTTAAGCTCTAACAAATGGACCAGATCGGCCAGGCAGCTGCCAGCAGGGACGCGGCGCATTTCGCCATTGACGGTAAGGTTGAGCTCGACTGACATGACGAGCGCCATAGCGTTCAGCCAGCGGCGCGCAAGTTCCGGATATGCGCGGTGGCAACCAGTGCCACCCCGGCGACAGTAAACGCCGCCTCTGCCACGCCATGTCCGACGATCAGCGCGCAGGCCATCAGCGCGATACCGGCAGAGCCGATCAGCAGCGGCATGCGCTGACCATGCCGCAGCGCGCCAAGGCCAAGGGTGAGCGCACCGATGCCCACCGCGAGCGCCAGTCCGACCCGGTGAATCGCCGGGGAGAGCAGCAATTCACCGCCCAGCCCGAGCACCGAGACCAGCACCAGTCCGGCAAGGCAATGCACCACGCAGAGCCCCGAAAGCAGCACGCCCACCCGGTCAAGCCGGTCGCGAATCGAGACAATTGCTTTGCGCATCTGAATCCCAAGTATGATATATTGTAACATCATTCAAGGGCGCGTTTCGCCAAGTCTTGCCGGTTGCATGATGGTAAGACTTGCGATTCAAGAGCGCGGCGCGCAGTGAAATCGGGAAATGAGCGCAGATTCGATGGTCGCAAAAGCTGATTCAACCATGGCCGTCTTAGAGGCGGGGCAGACTGTGCGTCCTTTGGCGCTCGTCCGCTGGCTATGGGCGGTGGCGGCGTTGATCATTGCCATCGTCGTCGTCGGCGGGATTACCCGGCTAACCGAATCGGGGCTTTCGATCACCGAATGGAAGCCGGTTTCCGGCGCACTGCCGCCGCTCTCTGAGGCGGACTGGCAAGCGCAGTTCGCGGCTTACCAGCAGATCCCGCAATATACCGAGGTCAATGGCCCGGCGGGAATGACCTTGGCGCAGTACAAGTTCATCTTCTTCTGGGAATGGGTCCACCGCCTGCTGGCGCGGTTGATCGGTCTGGCCTTTGCCTTGCCGCTCGCCTGGTTCTGGCTGAAACGCGCCATTCCGCAAGGATACAAGCCGCGATTGCTGGCACTGCTGGCGCTGGGCGGGCTGCAAGGCGTTGTCGGCTGGTGGATGGTTTCTTCTGGCCTCAGTCTGGACGTGAAAGTCAGCCATTTCCGCTTGGCGGCGCACCTGCTGCTCGCCCTGACCGCGCTGGCGGGTATTGTTTGGACCGCGCTTGATCTGCGGGCTTTGGCGCGCGGTGAGGCGCGGTCACGGCTGACTGGCTGGGGAATCATGGCGCTGGCAGCGCTCTTGCTTCAGCTGTTCCTCGGCGCGCTGGTGGCGGGGCTGCGGGCCGGCCATGTCGCCAATGACTGGCCGCTGATGATGGGCAGGTTTTTTCCCGCCGGGGTCGATTGGTCGAGGGGGCCGGGCCATGCCCTGCTAAATGACCCCTTCCTGCTGCACTTTCTGCACCGCTGGTGGGCCTGGGCTCTGGTGGTGATACTGATCGTGATGGCGCGTCGGTTGAGACGTCAGGGAGCAAGGCCGGTTTCGATTGCCATACATAGCGCCTTTGGCACCCAGATTCTTCTGGGCGTGGCCACGGTGATGAGTGGCATCGCGATCTGGCTGGCGGTGCTGCACCAGCTGATCGGTGCCGTGCTTGTTGCCGTTACCGTCTGGGGTGCGCACGGATTGGGGCGACGGCCATGACGGAAAAGCTTGTCACCCGGCGTTCTGCGCACCATTCATGCCAAGGGTCCGCATATTATGGGCAGCAATGCCACAATGCAGCGACGGGAACCGCCGCATTGCTCGGAGCGTTATTGATATGATGCCTGTGTTCAGACTGCGACCTGCCCTCATGCTCGGTGGAGCGATGACTTTGCCGATGGCAGCGTTTGCTCCGCTGCAACAGGCTGAGGCGTCGCCACGTTCCAGCTTTGTCGCACCATCCCATCCGCAAGTGCTGACCCGTGAGTTGCGTCGCGCCCTGGCTGACGGAAAAGAAGTCATCAGCCGCCGCAGCTATGAAATCCGTTTTTTGCCAGAGGCTAATGGCTGGCGAGTCGATGGCCTGCTGGTCTCGAGCGAAGTTGATGCACCGCCCGAATTAGCCATGCTCGCCAAGCTTGAAAAGGCGCGCAAGGATGAAGGACTGTTTCCGCTGCATCTTGATAATTCCGGCATGATCATAGATCAGCATGGAGCAGCCGATCCTGGCACTTCAGGCGAGGCAAGGTCTTTGGTGGCCGGGGCCGTTGAACGGTTGTCGATTGCACAGGGTGACAAGGTGGTGGCCAAAGACATGGTCAGCCGTATTTCCACACAAAGCCGTGCTGTCGGAGGAAATTGGCCCTCAGACCTGTTTCACCCGGTAGCCAAGCGGCGCTCCGATGTGCAAACCATGCCGCTGCCAGGCGGCAAGCTGGGCAAGACCACCGTCACGGTTATTGCCCATGGCACCGATAGCGGCCTGCTCGGACAGTTCGAGCGCCGGGTGGTCACCGAAATCGAAGGCTCAACGCGCACCAGTCAGGAAATTTGGCGGCTGCAACCCTCACTTGGTGAATGAAGGTATTATTTTACCTCCTCGCAAAGCCGCCGAAAAGCTTGACTTTGCAGCCATGCTCGCCCATTGGCCCGCCTTCCCTGTCGGTGGGCACCCCCTCCGGCGGTACAGGCTAAGGAATTTTCACAGCCATGAAGGCGCTAAGCAAACAGACCCGGTCGATCAAACCGGCCGAGGTCGTAAAGAACTGGCATCTAATTGATGCCGATGGACTGGTGGTCGGTCGCCTTGCGGTGATCATCGCCAATCGTCTGCGCGGCAAGCACAAGCCGAGCTTCACCCCCCATGTCGATTGCGGCGATCATGTCGTTGTGATCAACGCGGACAAGGTGCGGCTGACGGGCAACAAGCTCAAGCAGAAGATCTATTACAAGCACACCGGTTATGCTGGTGGCATCAAGGAAGTTACCGCAGACAAGGTTCTTGCCGGTCGTTTTCCTGAGCGCGTGCTCGAAAAGGCTGTTGAACGCATGATCCCGCGCGGTCCGCTCGGCCGTGCGCAGATGCGCGCACTTCACCTCTACGCCGGTGCCGAACACCCGCATGCGGGCACCCAGCCCCAGCCGTTCGATGTTGCCATCCTCAACCGCAAGAACAAGGTGGGTGCGTGATGCCGGAAACTACCAACCCTAATACCGTCACCGATCTCGCCGATCTTGGCAATCTCGCCGATGGTGCAGTCGCAACTCCTGTCGATGCCGCTCCTGTTGCTGTTCCGGTTCGCACCGGTCCTGCTGCGGTGCTGCGCGAAAAGGAAATCGACGCACAGGGCCGCTCCTATGCCACTGGCCGCCGCAAGGATGCCGTGGCGCGCGTGTGGATCAAGCCCGGTTCGGGCAAGATCACCGTCAATGGCCGCGATCAGGCGGTTTACTTCGCCCGTCCGACGCTGCGCCTCGTGATCGACCAGCCGTTTCAGGTTGCCGAACGCGCTGGTCAGTATGATGTCGTCGCTACCGTCAAAGGTGGTGGGCTTTCGGGTCAGGCTGGTGCTGTCAAGCACGGTATCGCTCAGGCCCTGAGCAAGTTCGAGCCAACGCTGCGCAGTGCGGTCAAGGCCGCCGGCTTCCTCACCCGCGATCCGCGCGTTGTCGAACGCAAGAAGTACGGCAAGGCCAAGGCCCGCAAGAGCTTCCAGTTCTCGAAGCGCTAAGGCCTTCGGAACCCGAAACACAAAACGCCCGGCAGCAATGTCGGGCGTTTTTCGTTGGGGTGTTCAGAGCAAGTCTAAGGAATTGTGAATCACTTCGATCCTCCCCCTGTGGGGGAGGTGGCTGCCTGAAAGGCAGTCGGAGGGGTATCCACGCCAGCGTTGTCACCCCTCCGTCAGCCCCACGCCTGTGGCGTGGTTTATCCAGAGCGAAGACGATGGGGGCTGCCACCTCCCCTTCCAGGGGAGGATATCTGTGGCTCAAATTTTGCGCAGGCCGCTCTAGATTTTCATTTTCTTGAAAATACCCTCGGGGATATGGCGAATGATCAGCATGATGTAGCGCCACATCCAGCGGACATAGATCACATTGCGCTGCTTGCTGACGGCCACGGCGATGGCATCGGCGACCTCAGCTGGTTGCGCGGTCAGCTTGGCCGGCAGGTCCATACCTGCCGTCATCCGCGTATCGACAAAGCCCGGCAGTACGGTGACGACATGGACTCCCTGTTTGGCCAGCCGGTTCCGCAAGCCCGAAAGAAAGGCGGTAAACCCGGCCTTGGCCGAACCATAAACGTAATTGGTCGCGCGCCCGCGCAGTCCCGCGACCGAACTGATGCCGACCAGTGTTCCCGATCCGCGCGCGACAAAGTGATTCGCCAGAACCGCCAGGATGATGGCCGGCCCTTCAAAGTTGCTGCGAATATCGGTGATGGCAGCGGCCATATCACGCTCATTGTCATCCTGCTTGCCCATGGTGCCCACTGCCGAAACGGCAATAATCGGCAGTTCAGGCAAGGCAGCGACAAATGCTTCGTGGCCCGCGGTGGCCAAAACATCGAATTCATGGGCAGTTACGGCAATGCCATAGCGCAAGGCGATGTCAGCGCAGTCCGCTGCCAATGATGAACAATTGCGCGCTGCGAGCTGGATAGCATAGCCTTGCCTGGCAAAGCGGTGTGCAACGGCAAGGCCGATATCGGATCGCGCGCCCAGCACCAGCACCGAACCCTTGGGTGCTTCAGTACTCACAGGCCGAGCCTGTCAGACTGCGCCGAACGAAAGTGCTGCTGCATGTCCTCATTTCCCCTGAATTTGCTGAAATTGTCGCTACGCGGCTCAGAGCGATGAAAAGTCTCCCGGCTCATCCGGCTGTCCTTGGCGAGATAGAACCGCCCGCCATGCGCCAGCACAATGGCATCAAGTTCCTCAAGCAAGGTTAAATTTCGCGGGCTCACCGGAAAATCGAGCGCCAGCGTATAGCCCGGCATGGGGAACGAAATGTTGCCGTTCTGCGCACCGAAACGCTTGAGCACCGCCAGAAACGACCCCCCGCCCTCGTCCGCTATGGCCGAGAGCAGCGCCGTGAGGCCAGACTTGGATGCTTCCAGCGGCAGCACACATTGGAACTGGGCAAACCCGCGCTTACCGTAAATCCGGTTCCACTGGAGCAGCGCATCGAGCGGATAGAAATAGCTGTCCCAATCGACCAGCACCTGCCCCGCCTTGCGCTTGCCGTTCCAGTAATACAGATCGTTGAATGCCTCGACGGTCAGGGAATTGAGCAGCATCCGGGGGAGATCGAAGGGCACACTGCGCTTGGCCCGATTGCCCGTATCGAACGGGTTTGACTGACGGTGGCGGGGCAGTTCTGCGGCCAAGGCATGTTCGCCCAGCATCACCAACGAACGTCCCTGGCTGCGGCCACGTGCGAGGCAATCGATCCAGGCCACCGAGTAGGTGGCATCCTGAGATGCTTCAAAGATTTCCATTGCCGCATCCAGATTGACGGCCGGAATCAGCGTCTGGCGGATCCAGCCGCTCTCCACCTGGCGCAAGCGGAAGGCTGCGCGCAAAATCACCCCGGTCAGCCCCATGCCGCCCAGCGTCCAGGCAAACAGATCAGCATTTTCGGTGCGTGAGCAGCGCCGGACCTGTCCATCGGCACCGCAGATCTCGATCCAGTCAACGAATGAGCCGAAGCTGCCGTCCTTGTGGTGGTTCTTGCCGTGAACATCTGCCGCAATCGCGCCGCCGAGTGAGACAAATTTGGCCCCCGGCGTGACGCTGAGAAACCAGCCGCGCGGCAGGAAAGTGTCGATCACATCGCCCAGCAGCGCGCCCGATTCGGCGGTCAGCTGGCCTGAACTGGCATCAAAGGCGATCATCCGGTTCATCCGCCGCATGTCGATGGTACAGAGCGCGTTGGCGGCGCTATCGCCATAAGCGCGGCCATTGCCCCGGGCGATGACATCGCCCTTTCCTATCAAAGCCAGAACATCGGCCTCGCAGCGCACCGCCTCGACCCGGCATTCGCTGACCGGGAAACGGCCCCAGCCCGATAGTTTCACGCCGCACCGCCGGACGCCAGAGCAGAGCTGGTAAAAACATAGCGCCGATCAAGCTGATATTTGACGACATAGCCCACGGCGAGCCCCAGCACTGCGCCTGTCTCACGCATCACATCGCTGCGCCATATCAGCCAGAATGCCGTCTCGCTGCCCCAGAAGATCATGGTCGTGACCAGCCCCATCACCGTATAAAGCGTGAACTTGCGCCCGTGGTCCTTCAGTCCTGTGCCAAGGTCGGCAAAGATCCAGCGCTTGTCGAGCACATATTTGATCACCAATCCGGTCAAGGTTCCGGCGGCAACTGCGGCGGCAAAAATGAAAGCGCCTCGGCCTTGTCCCAGCACCAGCCTCTGCATTGCCAGATTTGCCAGCGTGGCGAGCACCGCGAAAGTGGAATAACGCAAAACCAGCTGGGTCAGCGTCATAACAAGGTGCCCGATAGGCCTAGGCTGAGCACCAGCAAGCCGCAAAACTGGCTGGTGCGATCCTTGACCGCGAAAACCACCGGATCATCGTGCACCATGCCGCGATGCGCGATCATCGCCATGCGGCTGATCCAGTAGGGCAGCACCGGGCAGATACCCCACAGCAGCACGGGATTGCGATACAGCGCCTCGACATTCGCGGAATTGAGATAGAGCGCAAAGACCATGACCGAGACATAGCCCGAAGATATCGCCATCTGCGATACCAGCGGCAGATCATCGACATGATAGCCGCGCCCCTGCGCCTTGACGACGCCCGATGCCACGCCGTCGACCAGTTCTGCCTGTCGCTTGATCGCGGCGAGCGACATGAAGAAGAACATCGAAAAAGCCAGCAGCCACACTGACAGGGGAATATTTGTCGCCACACCGCCGGCCAGAATGCGCGACGTATAGAGTGCCGCCAGCATGCAGATATCAGCGATCAGCTTGCGCTTGAGATAGAAGCTATAGGTCGTGGTCGCAGCGAAATAGAGCGCCATCACCGAGATGAACTCGCGGCCAAGTGGCAAGGCCAAGGCCAGTGCGCCGATCAGCAGCACGGCGATCATCCATTTACCGTGCGAAACCGGGATGGCACCCGAAGCGAAAGGGCGCAGGCATTTGCGCGGGTGAGCGCGATCAGCTGCGACGTCGATCCAGTCATTGAGCACATAGACCGCCGAAGCCGTCAGGCTGAAGGACGCGAAGGCCTGGGCGACGAGCAGAATGGTGGGCAAGTCCAGACGGTGCGCCGCCAGCACCGGCAGGAAAACCAGCGCGTTCTTGAGCCACTGGTGAAGGCGCAGCGCCTTGGCATAGGCTTTGAGCGAGAGCCCGTTCCGAACAGCTTCCGTCATTCAGCACGCCCCCTTTCAACTCTGATCGGGCTAGGTAATAAGCGCGCTGCGGCTAAGCAACTTGAGCGCTGCTTCTATCCCCGGTTGGGGATGGTGCCTGATGGCACTCTTGCCGCCAAGCATCTACACTGGCACGTGCTTCCTGTCAGGAGTGATGGGGCCGCAATGACAGATATCCAGGTGCGCCGTCTGCAACACCTTGCAGTCTTCACCGCCGCCGTGGCGGCGATCGTGATGCGTGGCACCACATTCCTGCAAGCCCCCCGTCTCTGGGCCGAAGAAGGGCCAATCTACTTCCAATATGCCATGACGCACCCCTGGTGGGACGCGCTGCTGAAACCGCATCTCGGTTATTATTCGCTGGTCAGCAATCTGGCCACGGTGATCGCGGCGAAAGCCGTTCCGCTGGCGCTGGCGGCGCACATCACGACATACACCGGCTTGGCGATCCAGCTGGCGACGGTGATGCTGGTGTGGCGTGGGCCGCATCAGATAGTCAAAACGCCGGTTGAGCGGGCGGTGCTGGCCTTTGGCCTGCTTATCCTTGTCTCGACCGAAGTATGGCTCAATGCCTTGACGATGCAGTTCTGGCTGGCTGCGGGAACGCTGTATCTGCTCGGACAGGAACGGATAACGCGGGCCGGATATGCCTATCTGGTGGTGGCGCTGCTGACCGGGGTGACTAGCCTGTTCCTCATGCCGTTCTTTTTTCTGCGCGCCTGGCGAGAGCGATCCTCAGCGCTGAACAAGTCCAGCCCTCTTTACAAACTCTGCGCCTTCTCTCTGCTGGTTCTGGCCGGGCAAGTCTATGCGATGCTGGCCTGTGACGATTGCGTTCCGCACGCCCGGTTTGCCGCCGCCAATCTGAACAACCTGCCGGGGGCTGTGTTCGAGACAGCGGTTATGCCGATGTTCTCGCTGCCGCTGTTCCGCTATAATTTCACGCTATCAGCATGTCTCTTTGTTGCAACCATCGCGAGCGCTATCTGGTTGTGCCTGCGCAATCGCGCGCTGCTGATGGTGGCTGTGCCGACGCTGTTCTATGGGGTGATGTGCATTGCCGCCTCGCTCGATATGATCGGGCCAGAGCGCTATTCACTGCCTCTGGAACTTGGCCTGCTGATCATGCTGATTGCTCTGGGCCAGCAACTGAATGGCAAATGGCCATCAATACTGCCCGCTGTGCTGCTGCTGATCGCGCATCTGCCATCCTATTTCAGCATTGATGATCACTATCAGCCAAGCTGGCCGAACTGGCAGGCGCAGGCCGCTGCTGTGTGCCAAAATGGGCAAGACCAAAATGGCCAACAACGCATCATCAACCATCCGGCCGGCCCCGATGATCACTGGTTCATCGACGTGCCCGATAGCTATTGCCCAAGCGGATCAACCGAGCGTGACAACGCGCACTGAAAGGCCGGCTTCTTCAGACCATTCCAGCCGATTATAGCCCGGCGCAGAAGCGCGCAGGCGGCGCGACAGAGTGCCCGCCCCGATGATGCGGATCGTCCGGCCATCCGCTTCAATCTGCTTGTCAAAGGCATCATGGACGTGGCCTGAAAGCACGGCATCGGCCCCGGCACGCGCCAGCGCCGCCAGCGCCTGATTGCCACCCCGGGTTGAAGCAGTAGCCTCTGTGTCGGCCTCGATCAGCGGGTGATGGCACGTAACCAGTCGCAGCCGCTTGCCCGACTGGCTGGCAAGACCGCGCAGCGCCTCATCGAGATCGGCTTGGGCAACACTGCCTTTTGACCAGTTCATCCGCCATTGCGCAGCTGCCGAGGTTCTCAAGGAAGTAAGGCCAATTCCGGGAAGCTCGGGTTTTCCCGCTACCGCCGCCTCAAGCTTGCGATAGCGGCGAAAGGGATGGAACATGCGCTCAAAGGGGTTGAAATAGGGCATATCGTGATTGCCCAGCTCGACCGTGACCGGCACGGGCAGAGCACCCAGATAGTCGGCCGCCGCCGCATATTCGCGGTGCCGCGCGCGCATGGTGAGATCGCCGGTGCAGAGCACTGCATCAGGACGCTGAACGGCTACATCTGCGGCAAAGCGATCCAGCGCGTCGCGATCCTCCAGCCCGAAGTGGATATCGCTGACATGGAACAGGACAAGTGGCTTGGTCATCATATCCGTTCCGTATTCATGCGCGCCCACCCTTCACACACGTCTGGTCAGGATCAGCCATGCCGACATGCCATTGAGTGAGGAATAGGCGGCATAGCCCCAAAGCCATTCGCTCGCGCCATTCGCTGCCATCAGCATGGTGCCCAGCAGTAGCAGAAACTCGATGATCAGGCTGACCTGCGCACCCGGACTGCGAAACAATGCGGGCAAATGCACGATCAGAGGGTGGCCGCTTTCGAGCACCGCCTTATGCAGCGCAAAATTGGCAATGCCGAGCAGGAAGAGAAATGTCAGCGCCATGGTCTGGAGTCAGTCTAGGCGCTGCAGCAGACTTTGTCAGCCCACTTGCCTATCGCGGAAGAGTGAGCCGGTCATTCGCCGTGTTTGATCACCCGTTCGTCGATCAGCCGCGCCGCCCATCGGTGCTGCACGGGTTCCTGTCGAGCTGGGCGCGCAACCCTTTGTCTCATCCGCTAACCATTAATTGCGCGGCACCCCCGGCTGCGTGACATAAAAGGATAGTGACGATGAGGAAGCCCATCTCTGCAGCCCTGGCATTGGCCATGCTGGCCGCACCGCTCGCGATCGCCAGCCCTGCTTTCGCCAACTCCGGCCCAGCTAACCCCACCGCAATCAAGTTCGCCGATCTCAATCTGGAAAGCGCTGAAGGCAAGGCAACACTCGAAGCCCGCATCCGCAATGCCGCCAGCCGGATCTGTGCCACCGAACAGCGCACCGGCACCCGCATCAACTCGCGCGCCTGCATGCTCGATATTCGCGAACAGGTGCTCGCCCAGGTTTCGGCTTATCAGGATCGTGTTGGCAAAGGCGGTTGATCCCCGCGCAACCATAAGCCGACAGACAACCTTGCGCCCTGGCCGGAAAGTCCCCCTGGCCGGGGTGAATTTTGTGCTGTCCTACAAACCAAGGAATCCGCATAATCCGCGGGTTCTTTGATAGTCTGAAGATCAATTCGCAGTGAAAAGTTGGCATGTGTCAACATTTTCAGGATAAATTATTGATTTTACTGAATAATGCACCCGGACAGGGGTGTCCGGCCTGTCCGGCTTGAGCCGCCTCAATCCGTTTAGAAAATGCGGTCATCTGGAGCAGATAAAACGCCGGGTATTCTATCTTCCAGCCATGGCCTTGGCCTTGGCCAGATAGGTCCGCCCGATCCGCACCGCGCTGCCATCGGAAAGCTCGGCTGACCAGACCCCCAGCCCATCATGGCGCAGCCCGCTGATGCGATCTCGGCGCAGGATGGTTGACCGGTGCAGGCGCATGAACATCGCCGGATCGAGCCGCTCTTCCAGTCCCGATGCGGTCTGGAGCAGCAAATAACTGCGTGAAGGCCCATCTTTCTGGCCGACATGAAGCCGGACGTAATCGCGCTCGGCATCAATCCGGTCAACGTCACTGGCGGCAATCCGCAGCAGTTCCGACCGATAGGGCACCCAGAATTCGCCGATCCACGGTGACGGCGCGCGCGGACGGTCTTCGCCTTGCGTCGCTGCGTGTTGGGCCGCCGTCCGCTGCGCCATCGCCCGCTGGATCGCGCGGCCCAGCCGCTCTGGCGAAACCGGCTTGAGCACATAGTCCACTGCATCAAGATCGAAGGCTTCGACGGCGAAACTGTCATGCGCTGTCACAAACACCAGAGCCGGTGGATTTTCCGTTTTGGCCAGTGCGCGAGCAACACCAAGCCCGTCGAGCTCAGGCATGGTCATATCGAGCAAGACCACATCGGGAGACAGTGCGCCAACCTCCCGCAGCGCCGTGGCGCCGTCATTGGCGGTGCCGACAACGTCCAGCCCGCCGATCTGGCGGCACAGCGCCTGAAGTCGCTCGACAGCCAGCGGCTCATCATCGACGATCAGCGTGCGTAGCACTGGCAGCGTACTGAGAACCTGCTCCATGGCGGCGGCATTCCCGGTCATGTCATCGGCAGACGCAGCTCGACACGGTAGCCCCCCGGAATAGGCGCTGCGGTGAGCGAGGCCAGATCGCCATAGCGCGCTTGCAGCCGGTCCCGAACATTGGCGAGACCGATACCAAGCCCGTGGCTGCCCGGATCAGCGCCAGGACCGTTATCAGACACAGCGATCACTAACCGCCCGAATTCTGCGGTGGTGGCAATGGTAATCGTCACCGGCTTGCTACTGCGCGACACGCCATATTTGACCGCGTTTTCAACCAGTGGTTGCAGGATCATGCCCGGCACCGGAACATTACCCAGCTGCTCTGAAACATCGACGGACAACAGCAACCTATCAGGAAAGCGCAAAGCCTCGATCTCAAGATAAAGCCGCTGCAGCTCGATTTCTTCGGACAACGGATGATCGGCGGTTGGATCATCAGCCAGTCCGCGGCGATAGAATGTCGCCAAAGTCTGGATCATCGCTTCGGCAGCCTTGTCCTTCCCCGTCATCACCAGCGATGACAGTGAATTGAGCGTGTTGAACAGGAAATGCGGGTTGATCTGATAACGCAGCGATTGCAGCTCGGCGGCCTTGGCGGCACGGCGGTATTCACCCTCACGCCGCTCAGCCGCGCGGGCCTGTGCGGCATTGAGCAGGGCGAGATACAGCGCCGCCCAGGCGAGCAGCAGGAAATAGCGCGAAATCGCCAGATCGGTCAGCTGGCGCCACAGACCCTGCTCATCAAGCTTCTTCTGGATGGATTCAATCTGGGCGCGCGGCATCGAAGGCGGATCGGGGATATCGATCAGCACATTGCCCGAACTGTCATGGCGGACATTGACCGCAGTGGGATTGGCGAAACGCTCATTGATGCGGCGCTCAAGCGGAGCAAACACCGCCTGATTGATCATCGCCAGCGCCAGCGCGGCGGGCAGCATGATGATCAGCGCCGCCGCGATTCTCACGCCAAGCCGGTGCTTGTCAAACAGCCGGATAATCGTCCAGGCGAGCAGCGTGACGCCGATCCCGGCAATCATCACCACACCGCGCCGCTGGCTCATTTCCAGCAGATATTCATCATCGGTCACCGCGTTGCGCAAGGTGATCAGCACGAAATAGCACAGCCACAGCCCGGCAATCGATGCGAGCACCATGCGCACCGGAACGCTGGGCGCGGGAGTGGCGGTTTCAGTCATAGTCTGCTTGCCTAGCCGTTCACGAGCGGGGATGGCCAGCGAGTTTGTCGAACCATGACAGGCGTTGGTCGAACGATTGCCTCAACCAAGCAACCCTTCCCGCGCAATCTTTTCCTTCCACACTAGCGGGGCGATCTGGTGGACATTGTTGCCCTCGCTATCGACCGCCACCGTTACCGGCATATCCTCGACAGTGAATTCGTAGATCGCTTCCATGCCAAGGTCTGCAAAAGCCACGACCTTGGCCTCGCGAATGGCGCGCGCCACCAGATAGGCCGCACCGCCGACTGCCATCAGATAGGCCACCTTGTGCTTGGCGATAACCTCGGTCGCGCCCTGCCCGCGCTCGGCCTTGCCGATCATCGCCAGCAGCCCGAGATCGAGCATCATGTCGGTGAACTTGTCCATTCGGGTGGCCGTGGTGGGGCCAGCCGGGCCGACAACTTCGCCCAGCACCGGATCGACCGGGCCGACATAATAGATCGCGCGATTGCGAAATTCGACCGGCAGCGCCTCACCCTTGGCCAGCATGTCCTGAATGCGCTTGTGCGCCGCATCGCGCCCGGTAAGCATCTTGCCGTTGAGCAACAGCCGGTCGCCCTGCTTCCAGCTACAGACTTCGGCCTGAGTCAGCGCATCGAGATTGACCTTCTTGGCTGCCTTGTCCGGCGTCCAGTGAACATCGGGCCACTCATCAAGTTTGGGCGTTTCCAGATAGGTCGGCCCTGATCCATCCAGCGTGAAATGCGCATGGCGCGTGGCGGCGCAATTGGGAATCATGGCGATGGGCTTGCCCGCAGCGTGGCAAGGCGCGTCCAGGATCTTGACGTCGAGGATGGTTGAAAGTCCGCCCAGTCCCTGCGCGCCGATACCCAGCGCGTTGACCTTGTCGAAAATCTCGATCCGCAGCGCCTCGATATCATTCTGCGCCCCGCGCAGTTTCAGCTGAGCCATGTCGATCGGCTCCATCAGCGACTGTTTGGCGAGCAACATACAATGCTCTGCCGTGCCGCCGATGCCGATGCCAAGCATGCCCGGCGGACACCAGCCCGCGCCCATCTGCGGCAGCATTTCGAGCACCCAATCGACAATCGAATCGCTGGGGTTCATCATCTTGAACTTGGACTTGTTCTCGCTGCCGCCGCCCTTGGCCGCAACATCGACCGACACTGTGTTGCCCGGCACCATGTCGACATGGAGCACGCAAGGCGTGTTATCGCGCGTATTGCGGCGGGTGAAGGCGGGGTCGGTCAGGATCGAACCGCGCAGCTTGTTCTCAGGGTTAAGGTAGGCGCGGCGCACACCTTCATCGACGACATCCTGGAGCGAACGCGACGATCCCAGCCGGCAATCCTGCCCCCAGGAAATGAACACATTGACGGTGCCGGTGTCCTGACAGATCGGCCGGTGGCCTTCAGCGCACATCCGGCTGTTGGTCAGGATCTGGGCGATGGCATCCTTCGCCGCCGGGCCTTGTTCCGCCTCATAGGCCACCCCCAATGCGCGGATATAATCCATCGGGTGGTAATAACTGATAAATTGCAGCGCGTCAGCGACGCTTTCGATCAGGTCTTCCTCGCGGATAGTTACCATATCAGGTGTCGACTGAGACATGAGGCGCTTCCTTGCAGCAGCTGGTAAATTTACCGTCCCCATAAGCGCGTGACCAGCCAATCGTCAAAGCATGGCAGCAAAGCTTTGGCCAATAATCGCAAAGCGCTTGGCCTGTGCCAGCCATTCGCCTAGAAGACTGGCAATTGCGTGACTGTGTTAACTATGCAATACAGCGCCCGCGAAAGGGAAGTGATTTGATGACCATGCTCGATGAGCGGCCTGCTGCTGCACGCCGCGCGATGATCGACAGCCAGCTGCGCGTCAGCGGCGTCAACGATCCCGCCATCCTTGCTGCTATCGACACGGTGGCGCGTGAGCGCTTTGTGCCCGAAGCAATGAAGGCCAATGCCTATATTGATCGTGCATTGCCACTGCATGGCGGGCACAGTCTGGCTGCGCCACTGGTGCATGGCCGGATGCTGATGGAGGCAGCTCCGCTCGCGGGAGAAAATGTGCTGGTGGTTTCGGCCAGCGGCTATCTCGCCGAAGTGGTGGGGGCGCTGGGCTGCAATGTGGCGCTGCTTTCCCCTGCAGATGCCGCCGCGCGCAAAAAGGGTGGTCCTTACAAGTTGATCCTGATTGACGGCGCTGCCGAGCAACTTCCCGCCGGGATCGCGGCAATGCTCGCCGATGATGGCCGGATCGTTACCGGCACTGTTGAACGTGGCGTTACCCGGCTTGCTGTCGGGCGCAAATCGGCAGGTGCCATTGCGCTGTTGCCTGTCGCCGAGATCGGGATGCCAATACTGGCCGAATTTGCCGCACCCACGCGCTGGAGCTTCTGAGCATGAGTCTGCGGTTTGCGTTGCTAGTGAGCAGCTGTCTGGCGCTCTCCAGCACCACTGTTCTCGCCGATGATCTACGCGAAGCCTTGATCAACGCCTATAATACCAATCCATCGTTGCAAGCGGCAAGAGCAAACCAACGCGCGGTTGACGAGGGCGTGCCGATTGCGCGAGCGGCCGGACTGCCCTCTCTGTCCGGGACGGCCAGTTATACTGAACAGTTGCAGAAAAGTTCTGCTTCCGGACAGGATCGGCTGTTCACCGCCGGGGCCAACCTTAGTGTGCCGGTCTATTCGGGCGGCGCGGTCAAAAACGCGCTTCGCTCTGCTGAAACCCGCGTAAAAGCCGGACGCGCTGATCTGCGCGGCACCGAGAGCGGGATATTCTCAGGCGTGGTTGCCGCCTATCTCGATGTCATCAAGGACGAGGCCATTGTCGGTCTGCGGCGAAAGAGTGTTGCCGTGCTGGAGGTCAACCTGCAATCAACGCGGGACCGTTACGAGATTGGTGATCTGACCCGCACTGATGTCGCCCAGTCGCAATCACGCTATGCTACTGCCAGAAGTGCCCTGCGCAGCGCCGAAGCAACCCTTTCAGCCAGCCGTGAACGCTATATCCAATTTGTCGGCAAGGAACCGGGTGCCCTGCAAGCACCACCACCGCTGCCCGGAATGCCCGCCGGTGCCAATGATGCCGAAGACGTTGCGCTGGAGAACAACCCCGATCTCCTCGCCGCGCGTGAACGCACGAAGGCCGCAGGTTTCGACGCCAATGCCGCCGGTGCCGGGCGGCTGCCGCGCATCAGCGTGTTCACCTCGATCGATCACACTGACTTTCTGAACACTCTGGGAGGCGGGCTGGTTCCGCCCGGAACGCTCGATCAGCGCCTGACCAGCGCCTCAGCAGGAGTGCGCGCCACCATACCGATTTTCTCGGGAGGACTGCCAGCGGCGCAGCAACGGCAAGCCCGCGCGCGTGAAAGTGCGACAATGGAGCAGGAAATCGCCGTCGAACGCGATGTCATCGCCTCGGTGCGCTCTGCCTATTCGCAGTGGCAGGCAGCCAATCAGGTGATCGAATCGAACCAGACCGCAGTTGATGCCGCTGCGCTCAGCCTTGAAGGCGTGCGCGCTGAAAATACCGTCGGCAACCGCACTATCCTCGACATTCTCAACGCCGAACAGGAACTGCTCAACGCGCAGGTCTCGCTGGTGACGGCGCAGCGCAATGCCTATGTTGCGGGGTTCAATCTGCTCTCTGCCATGGGCAAGGCCGAGGCGCGCGATCTCGGGCTTGAGGGCGGCGCGTTTTATGATCCCGAAACCAATTATCGGCGGGTTCACGGCAAGCTGCTCGATTGGGATCTGGATCCGGCACCCAAAGCACAATCGACACGAACCGTTGACACCAAGGTGCAAAACGGTTCAATTTCAACAGACAAGTGAATCAGTGCCCCCGTTGTGGGGCTAAAACCCGGGGGGAAAGCGATTCATGGCTCAGGCTGGCGAACCATCGGTTGAAGAAATTCTTGCCTCGATCAAGAAGGTGATCGCGCGCGATAATCGCACGGAAGCCGCCGAGCTGCGCGCCCCGCGCCAAATTCGTGACTTTCCCGAGCCTGAACGTGAAACGCCAGAATTTGATACTGGCGGCATGGATGAGATCCTCGATCTTTCCGAACTGGCCGATGATCAGCCTGCTCCCGATACCCCGCTGGTCACGGCAGAAGCGCGCGATTCGATGCGCGAATCACTGGCCGCGCTGTCCGTCATGGCACAACCTGGCGTTCAGCCGCAGATTGTCCGCTCTGGCGAAACCTCGCTGGAGGGTATGGCGCGCGAACTGCTGCGTCCTGCACTGACAGAGTGGCTCGACAAAAACCTTCCGCCCTTGGTTGAACGCATGGTGGCGGCAGAAATCGCCCGGATTGTCGGCAAGAAGCTCTGACCCCGGGGCTTGACCTCTGGCAGAAACCCTAGTCTTGCGGGTTTATGGCCAAACCAGACCCAGCGCTGCTCGATCCTGAACGCTATCCGTTTCGTTGTGAAATCGAGACGCGGTTTGGCGATCTTGATGTCAACAACCACCTCAACAACGTCGCACTCGCTGGCATGGTGGAAGAAGGCCGCGTGCGCTTTCATGCCGCCAGCGGCTTTCGCGCCGCGGTTGCCGATGGTCACGCCGCCATGATCGCCAGCATGGCCATCGAGTATCTGGGGCAGGCCTTCTATCCGGCGCCGATCACTGTTCATGGCGGGGCAGCGGCCATCGGGCGTTCGAGCTATGCGCTGGAACTACTGCTTGAACAGCAGGGCAGGGTGGTGGTGTTTGCCCGGTCAGTCATGGTCTGCATGAATCAGGGACACCCCGCTCCGCTGCCAGACTCCTTTCGACAATCGGTTGCTGAATGGATGGTGCGATCATGACGGGCAATGACAGAAGGACTGGCGATGCCCTCGAACTTGACCGCGCCCGCGCCAATCTCGCCAAGATCGGCGGCGGCAAGATCAAGCGCCACATCTTCCTGTGCGCCGAAGCCGAAAAAGGCGAGTGCTGTAGCCGCGCGGTTGGCACACCTGCGTGGAAATACCTCAAGAAGCGGCTGAAAGAGCTGGGACTGGTTGGTGATGGCGTGGCCGGGGGCGGAATTGACCGGACCAAGGCCGATTGCCTGAAGATTTGCGCCGCCGGGCCGGTGGCTGTCGTCTGGCCGGAGGGCGTCTGGTATCATAGCTGCACCGCACCGGTCCTTGAACGCATCATCCAGGAACATCTGGTGGGCGGGGTGCCGGTAGAGCAATTCCGGCTCTATCCGGCTCAGCAGCAAGCAGACTCGCCTTAGCTTTCAATTCATGGCATTCTTGAAACAATAAAAGATGGAGAGGCCAGCCATGACAATCGCACGGGTTATTGCCAATCGAGGTTCGGGTGAGATTTTCACCTGTGATGGCTCAGCCACCGTACGCGAGGCGATTGCCTTGCTGGCGCAGTGGCGGATCGGCGCGCTACCGGTTGAGGAAGCCGGCACCGTGGTCGGCATTTTTTCCGAGCGCGATGTCATTCATGGGCTGGCCGCCTCTGGTCCCGAGGCGCTTGACCGGCAAGTGCGCGATGTGATGACCGCACCAGCCATCACCGTCAGTCCCGATTCCGAAGTTATGGCGGCGCTGGGCCTGATGACTCGGCGGCGCATCCGTCATTTGCCAGTAACTGAAAATGGCCGAACGGTTGGTTTTGTTTCCATCGGCGATCTCGTCAAATACCGGATCGACCGGATTGAGAGCGAGGCTGAGGCAATGCGCAGCTATATCCAGACTGCCTGATGCTTGTCGCTTAGGCCCAGAGCGCCTACATCCCGTGTTATGGACATTTCCGCCGTTACCCTGAGCCCGGTTACACTGAGCTCCTCTGCCGCCAAGCGCGTTGCAGCGATTGCCGCCAAGCTGGGCAAACCCGCCATGCTGCGCTTGTCCGTTGAAGGCGGCGGCTGTTCGGGCTTTCAATACAAGTTCGATCTGGCCGATGCGGCGGAGGCTGATGATGCCGTGGCTGAAACCGATGGGGTGAAACTGGTGGTCGATCCGGTGAGCCTCGATCTGGTGGCGGGCTGTGTGGTCGATTTCGTCGAATCGCTGGGCGGTGCGGCGTTCAAGGTGGAAAATCCGAATGCCAGCGCTGGCTGCGGTTGCGGCTCCAGTTTTGCCATATGATTGGCTCGCCTGACGGCTCGGGCTGGTGCCGTGCAAGATGCAGCGATAGCTGCGCCGGACCATGCACAAAATGAAGATCGCGTCGTTCAACATCAACGGCATCAAGGCGCGGTTGCCGCGACTACTTGAATGGCTCGAAGAAACACGTCCTGCCATCGCCTGCCTGCAGGAAATCAAGACGCAGGATGAAGGTTTCCCCGCCGAAGAATTCGAGAAGATTGGCTATCAGGCAATCTGGCACGGGCAGAAAAGCTTTAACGGCGTCGCCATTCTGGCTGATGGCACCAAGCCCATAGAAGTACAGCGCGGGCTTCCCGGCGATCCTGATGATGTACAATCACGCTATCTTGAAGCCGAGGTTTTCGGGGTGCGCGTCGCTTGCATCTATCTCCCCAATGGCAATCCGCTGCCCGGACCGAAATTCGATTACAAACTGGCCTGGATGGTGCGGTTGCGCGCGCGCATGGCAGCGATTGCGGCTGAGGAAGTGCCTGCCATTGTGCTGGGCGATTACAATGTCATTCCCGAAGACAAGGACGTTTGGGCACCCAAGGCCATGGCCGATGACGCGCTGATGCAGCCCGGGTCACGCGATGCCTATGCGCGGCTGCTGGGCGATGGCTGGACCGATGCCATTGACCGGCTCAACCCGCGCGGCGGGGTCTGGACCTATTGGGACTATCAGGCGGGTGCCTGGCAGCGCGATCACGGCTTTCGCATCGATCATCTGCTGCTCTCGCCCGAACTCGCTGACCGGCTGGTTTCAGTTGGGGTCGATAAGGAACACCGTGGCCGCGAGAAGGCGAGCGATCATGCGCCAGTGTGGGTGACTTTACGGCCTGAATAAAAAGGGCCGGAATTACCCGACCCTTTTTCATAAAATCTGAACCGCCAAATCAGCGATAGAATACGTGGTTGCCCACCTTGGCCATGCGCGCCATGCGCCAGCCGGGTGATACGCGCGCGGCGTGGAAGAACAGCGCGCCTTCAACCGGACTGCGCCAGCTGCCCTCATGGGCGATCTGGGCAATCGCGACGGCTTCTTTCCAGTCAGCCGAACCCTTGTTGATCCCCGGCATAGCGCCGCCACGGACAAACGAGAACTGCGAAGGCTGGAACACCACGCCGCAATAGGAATTGGGGAAGCGACCCGAACGCGAACGCGCGACGACCACGCGGCCAACCGCAAGCTGACCGACCAGCGGCTCGCTCTTCGATTCGAAATAGATCGCCCCAGCTAGGCAATTGAGCTCACGCGAGAGCGGAGCAGAAGTTCCCTGGGCAGAGACCAGAGAGCCGAGTGTGGAGGGGGAAACGACCGGTTCTTCAGCAGCAGGCGCGTCAGACACAACCTCATCTTGCTGATGAGCAGTGGCCGGGGTTTCAAGTGTGTTTTGAGAAATGTTCAGATCAGTGACCGCGGCATCGGGTGCAACACGGATCATGTGGGGTTCGCGGGCTTTTGCAGCCGCGCCGGAACCGTCGGCAATTAACAGAGTGAAGGAAAGTGTGGCAGCCAGGGCGATAGTCCCGGCGATATCTAGCTTACGACTCATTATTCATGCTTTTTGGGCGGTGAGCGCATCTGCACGGGGTGGTTATCTGAAGCTGAAAATCAGTTCAGGAACCGGGTAAACCCGCCGACTGCCCCCCGTCTGCGTGCCAATCCAAAGGCTGAATGCCCCAAGACCGCCTGCGCATCAAAGTTGGCGGCTCATTTATTGTGCGGTGCAACAAAGTCAACCCATGGAGGGCGTTAATCCGATGAACCGTTCGCCATCTGCGATGTCCAGTTCAACAATCCACAGGTCGGAATCCTGCGATTTGCGCCGATCAAGGTAGTTAGCCAGATCTTCACCATAACCCTCTTCAGCACGACGCACGCATTCCCAGGCGCGGCTGCCATCGGCTTGCGGCATCCGCTCCCAGGCGCGGAAATTGCGGCCGTTCACGGTGGTCAGCACCATGATTGTTCCGGCGTCAGCCTCACCCTTAGCCAAGATGGTGGCAAAGCCGCCTTCAGCCTGAACCCGGCGAACCAGCCCGGAAACCTCCAGTTTTGCGGGCAGACGTGCTTCACTCATACCGCCCACTCATGCCGCCTACCCATTCTGGCCACTCATTCTGGCCGATAACCGGCAAGCCCCGAAAGCGCGATACGCGAACGCTGGAAGGTGCCGGTGCCGCGGCCGATTTCCTCGCCATCGGCATCGACCAGCCGCGATTCAGCGACAAGCACCCGGCGGCGACCAGAGATCCACCGGCCTTCAGCCGTTACCCAGCCTTTGCGGACGGGCCGCACAAAATGCAAATTGAACGATGTTGTCAGCAAAAAGCGGTCGGTGACCAGCGTGTTTGCGGCATAGAAAGCGGCATCATCCAACATCTTGAAATAGACCGTGCCGTGCGCTGCGCCCGCTGCATGATAGACCCGCTCATCAACCAGAAATTCGATCCGCGCCCGGCCTTCTTCGGTGATCGTGATGCGCGATTCAAACAGGTTGTTGATTGGCGCGGTGGCATAGAGATTTACCAGCGCGCGCCAGTGCAGCGCGGCGCCAGTGGCTGCCTCATCGCAGCCAGAGCCCGGTTCAGGCGGCGTCGCGGTCGATAACATTGCTCAACAGGCCATACAGCGCTTCGCTCCCCGGTGCCTGACTCAAGGCCTGATGCATGGCTTCATCGCGCATCATCCGCGAGATCGCCGCAAGCGCATGGAGATGCGCCGCACCAGCTGCCTGGGGCGATAACAGTCCAAATATCAGGTCCACTGGCAGACCATCGGCAGAATCGAAAGCGACCGGTGCTTCAAGACGGAAAAAAGCCGCAACCGGACGCTGCAAATCGGCAATGCGGGCATGGGGGATCGCCACACCGCGACCAAAACCGGTGCTGCCCAGCCGCTCCCGCTCTTCGATTCGCTCAAGCACATGGGGCGCATCAAGACCATAGTCAGCAGCGAAGCGTGTCGCGAGCTGTTGCAGGATGGCCTGCTTGCTATCGGCACGAATTGTCCTGACGGACTCGGGAAGGAGAGTGAAAAGAGCGCTCATTTTTCTGAATATTTACCTGTTGTTCCCCACCTTGCGGTCAAGTGAAACAAGGCCCGGATCCGGTCCCCATTTGCAACATCAACCGCTCGGTAAGGAGCGCCAATACAGCGCTTCAGGATGGTTCGACCCAGCCGATCGACCCATCGCCGCGGCGGTAAACCATATTATGCTTCTCCGTTCCAGCGTTTTTGAACAGCAAGGCATTGGTGTTGCGCAGATCGAGCATCATCACAGCGTCGGAAACGGTCGCTGTGGGCACGTCCACCCGGGTTTCGGCGATAACCAGCGGCGCGTCCGCGGTGATTTCCTCTGCCTCAGGCTCTGCCTCGGCGAAGACCACATAGGCGGCTTCTTCTTCCTGTCTGGCAAAGGTGCTGGCTTCGTGCCGGTCTTTCAGACGGCGCTTGTATCGGCGCAGCTGCTTGTCGATCTTCTCTGCCGCCTGATCGAGTGCAGCGTGTGCATCATGCGCGCTGGCCGCGCCCTTGAGGATCAGGCCATGCATGACATGGGTGACGATATCGCAGCTGAAAGCTCCGGCCGGGGCTTTGCCGAAAGTGACATGACTGGACAGCGCGCGGCTGAAATACTTCCCGACAATCGCGGACATTCGATCATTGGCGTGTGTTTGCAAAGCCTCGCCCGTAGCCATCTGATGGCCTGAAACGCGAATGTCCATGTGCAAGTTCTCCTGTGATCAATCCCCCCCGGGATTGTGGGGTGTTTCCGACTGTGACCCCCATAGCGGCGAGACAATCGTCGCCATGAAGTCCGCGTGGGCGGCGAGTTCTTCTGCACTGGCCGCATGCGAGCGGGCAGGACGAAAACGACGTTCACGCACCATGGTGCTTACCGTGGTAACGAGACTATCGCTTTGATTTGCGGCAAGTTCGAGGCCGATTTGTCGGCCCCCGGTCAGTTCGACATAAACCTGCGCCAGCAGTTCGGCATCGAGCAGCGCGCCGTGCTTGGTCCGATGGCTGCGATCAATGCCATAACGAGTGCACAGCGCATCGAGCGAATTCTTGGCACCGGGATGACGCACACGCGCCATGGCCACGGTATCAACCATCCGCGCGCGATCCAGCGGTTCAAGCCCGCAGATCGCCAGCTCGGCATTGACGAAACCAAAGTCGAAGCCGGCATTGTGGGCCACCAGCGGGGAGGTACCGATGAATTCGAGCAATTCGCCCACCCGTTCGACAAACAGCGGCTTGTCTGAAAGGAAGGCGGCAGAAAGCCCGTGCACATTCTCGGCAGCGGCGGGCATATCGCGCTCGGGGTTGAAATAGGCGTGGAAGCTCTGACCGGTGGTCACGCGGTTGACCATTTCGAGGCAGCCGATTTCCACAAGCCTGTCGCCGCCTTGTGGATCGAGACCGGTCGTTTCGGTATCGAAGATAATCTCACGCATTACGGTACATATCTGCTTGTGTGCAGCCATGCGCAAGGGGCGGAATCATCTATTTTTATCGAGCAGGGCATGGACAAGACGCTGCACCGCATGGCGTGTTTGAGCCAGCGAAGTGCCGGTATCGATGACGAAATCAGCGCGGCTTCGCTTTTCCGCATCTGGCACCTGCAGTGCCAGAATCTTCTCGAATTTTTCTGCGCTCATGCCGGGCCTTGCCAGCACCCGCGCGCGCTGGGCCTCGGCATTGGCGGAGACGACCAGAACAGCATCAGTCCCCGCATTGCCGCCTTTTTCGAACAGAAGTGGAATGTCGAAGACCGCCAGCGGTTGATGCGCGTTGTCAGCCAGGAACTGCGCCCGCATCGCCGCTACCGCCGGGTGGACAATCGCTTCGAGCCAGGCGAGTTTGTCTTTGTCACCAAACACGGCTGCGCCAAGTTTCTGCCGGTCCACGCCCTTAGCACCCGTGCTGCCCGGAAACGCCGCCTCGATCTGCGGCAACAGCGCTCCACCCGGCCCTTGCAACTCATGCACCGCAGCGTCGGCATCGAAGACCGGTACGCCAAGGCCATGAAACATCGCCGCCACCGCCGATTTGCCCATGCCGATCGAACCAGTGAGGCCAAGGATGAAAGGTTTGCCCTCCTGTTTCATCCGCTGATCCTGACACGCAATTCAGCGTCAAACCCCCGCGGCGGACGCAGCCCAAAGAAGTGCGCAAAGGCAAAGTCTGCCTGGCCGATCAGCATCGCCAGGCCATCAATCGTGGCAAAACCGACGGCGCGCGCAGCTTGGAGAAAATCAGTGTCAAGCGGTGAGGTGACAATGTCATAGGCCACAGATCCCGGCGGAGCATGGCTGAAATCAAACAGCAATTCTGGCTGGCCTGCCATGCCGAGCGGGCTGGCATTGACGATCAGATCGCAGCACTGCTGGCGATCATCGAAGACAAAATCGGTGGTATCGGCAAAATGGCTGAGGTCGATGGCATGATGTTCGCCGCCCGGATCGAGTTCATCGAGCAGTTCCCGCGCCTTTTCCGGGTTTCTGCCAGCCAGAACGATCACAAAGTGTTCCGCTGCCAGTGCGGTAATGATCGCCCGTGCTGCACCGCCGGTGCCGATCACGCGCGCCATGCGGAACAGATGAACCTGACCCAGCACATCGCGTAATGGCTCAAGAAAGCCGGGTGCATCGGTGTTGAAACCGGTTAGCAAGCCATTTGCATCGCGCACCACGGTGTTCACCGCGCCGATCCGCGCAGCCAGCGGATCGATGGCATCGAGCAGTGGCATGACGGCCTGCTTATGCGGCATGGTGACATTGCACCCACGCCAAAGGATATCGCTACGCCGGGACGCAAAGTAATTGGTGAGACCATCCGTCTTCAGATGCACGGCGCGGTACTCGGCATCGATGCCCAGTTTCTCAAGCCAGAAATTGTGAATCACCGGCGACTTTGACTGAACGATGGGATCGCCAATAACTTCGGCATAGGGCTTTCTCATCGCGGCAGTTCCCCCAGTTCGCGCAGCGCGCCCAACACTTTCAGCAAGGGCATGCCGAGCACGGTGAACTGATCGCCTTCAATGGATTCAAACAACTGCGCCCCGCGCGCCTCGATGCGGAACACGCCAACGCAGCCGGCCACGGCAGGCCATTCGTGTGCCAGATAGTCCTCGATGAAGCGGTCTGACATTTCAATTACTTGCAATGACGCCATGGCCCCATCCTGCCACAGCAGTTCGCCATCGCGCGCCAGTGCGGCAGCGCTGTGAAGCCGCATCAGCTTGCCCGAGAAGCAGCGCAGATGTGCGGCGGCATCCTCGCGGTTTTGCGGTTTGTCGAAACGACGGCCTGCCACTTCAACCAGTGAATCGCTGCCAAGCACCACAGCGCCGGGACGTGCCTCACTGCCTGCAAGCGCCTTGGCACCGGCAAGTGCCAGAGCAATCAGTTCTGCCGGTGCATTGCCCAGAGCCAATTCAATCGCGCGCTCGTCGACATGGGCGGGGCTGGCGGTGAAAGCTAGCCCTGCAGCCTCCAGCATCGCTTTTCGCGAGGCGCTTTGCGATGCGAGAACAATCATGACGCGAGAACAATCATGGGGCAACGCCCTCGGCATCAAGGCGCTGCTCACCCAGCAGGCGGATCACCGCCGCCGCCGTCTCCTCGATCGAACGGCGCGTGACATCGATCACCGGCCAACCATTATCGGCAAACATCCGCCGCGCATATTGCAGCTCCTTGGCGACTTTATCCTGATCGACATAGGCGGTTTCAGGCGCTTGATTGAGCGAAAGCAGGCGGTTTCGGCGCACCTGGATCAGCCGATCAGGCGCTGTCGTCAGCCCGACAACCATGGGCCGCTTCAGGGCGTAGAGTGACTGCGGTGGCGGGCTTTCGGGAACAATCGGAATGTTGGCCACCTTGTAACCGCGATTGGCGAGGTAAATGCTGGTCGGCGTCTTGGAGGTGCGCGAAACTCCGGCGAGCACGATGTCTGCTTCTTCCCAATCTTCATGCGCCACGCCATCATCGTGAGCGATGGTGAAATGGATGGCATCGACGCGATCAAAATAGGCATCGTCCATCAGATGCTGACGCCCCGGCCGGGCTTTGGCCTGCTGGCCAAGCTGATCTTCCAGAACTGCCGTCACCGCATCAAGCGCCGCCACCGATGGCAGTCCCAGCGAACGGCACTTCTCTTCCAGTCGTGCGCGAAGATCGGCATTGACCAGAGTAAACAGCACCAGACCGGGGTGAGCAGCGATTTCTCCCAACACCCGGTCCATATGTTGCTGCGAGCGGACCATCGGCCAGAAATGCCGATAAACCTCGGCATCATCGAACTGTGCCAGTGCTGCCTTGGCAACCATTTCCAAGGTTTCACCGGTTGAATCGGACAGTAAATGGAGGTGGAGTTTGGTCATCGTGCGCGTCTGGTGAACCCTGTGGACTAAGCCTGCATAAACCACGGGACAGGGCTGGTGACAACTTTACGTCGCGATTTCGTCACCGCTTCCGGCCACGCACATGGACTCTTATGGACATGTGGACAGCGCTACCCACAGGCAGGAGATAGGGGGGATAAGTCTTTCTTGACTCACCGGTCCCGCAGAGTCGCAGAGCACGTTCTCGCTGTTCATCGCGGGACAAATCGGGCAAGGGCGCGCAACCCTCGATATCCACAGGCCTACTACCTACAGAATCCTTTATATATAAATCTATTATTTAGTTAGTGAGCGACGAAATGCCCGGAATTCTCCTCGATACCCTGCGCGGAATCAACGGAAATGAGCGCCCCATCTGGCTGATGCGACAGGCCGGACGTTACCTGCCCGAGTACCGCGCCTTGCGGGCCGAAAAGGGTGGTTTCCTCGCGCTGGTCTATGATAGCGATGCAGCGGCGGAGGTTACACTTCAGCCGATCCGCCGGTTTGGTTTTGACGGTGCCATCCTGTTTTCCGACATTCTGATCGTACCCTATGCCATGGGGCAGGATCTGGAGTTTCTGGCAGGCGAAGGCCCGCGGATGTCACCCCGGTTGGTGGACAGCACTCTTGAGGCTCTGAGCGCTGTCCCAGCCCGCCTGACACCGATCTATGAGACGGTTGCCAAGGTAAAGGCCGGACTGGGCGCTGGGCGGACGTTGCTGGGCTTTGCCGGTAGTCCCTGGACCATCGCAACCTATATGGTGGCGGGTGAGGGCAGCCGCGATCAGCACGAAACGCGGGCGATGGCCTATCGTGATCCGGCGGCGTTTCAGGCGATCATTGATACCATAGTTGCGGTGACCATTGATTACCTCGCCGGACAGATCGCTGCCGGGGCAGAAGCGGTGCAACTGTTTGATTCATGGGCAGGCAGTTTGGCGCCCGCAGCGTTCGAACGCTGGGTGATTGCGCCCAATGCCGCGATTGTCACAGGTTTGCGCAAACGTTGTCCCGGAACGCCAATCATCGGCTTTCCCAAGGGTGCCGGTGAAAAGTTGCCCGCCTATGCCCGCGAGACCGGAGTGGATGCGCTGGCGCTCGATGAGACGATTGACCCGTTGTGGGCGGCCAAGGTTCTGCCAGAAGGCTTACCGGTTCAGGGTAATCTTGATCCGCTGCTGCTGCTGGCGGGCGGCGATGAACTTGAGCGCCAGACGAGGGCCGTGCTCGAGGCCTTTGTTGACCGGCCGCACGTGTTCAACCTTGGTCATGGCATCGGCCAGTTCACGCCGATCGAGCATGTTGAGCAATTGCTCGGCGTGGTAAGGGGCTGGAAAAAACCCTCGTAGCGGTCTAAACTTCTGCCATGTTAACGGTGCTCAGCATGACTTATTACTGGCTCAAGGCCGGACATATCATTTTCGTGATTTTCTGGATGGCGGGCCTGTTCATGCTGCCGCGCTTCTTCGTTTATCATCAGGAATCCGAGCCAAATTCACCCGAAAACGCAAGGTGGATTGATCGTGAGGGCAAGCTTCTCAAGATTATCCTCTGGCCATCATTGATAGTCGTCTGGGTGTTGGGACTGGCTCTGGCTGTAACCACCGGCGCGTTTCAGCAAGGTTGGTTTCACGTCAAGCTTGGCTTGGTTCTCGCGCTCAGTGTCTATCATCTGTGGCTGGCAATTTATGCAACACGTCTGGCGCGCGGCGAGCGCAGCCTTACCGGCAAACAGCTGCGTCTGCTCAATGAAGTTCCAGGGATTGCGGCGGCGCTGATCGTTGTGCTGGTGGTCGTTAAACCATTCTGACCCACCGCCCGTTCTGACGCGCAGCATGGTTTGAGAACTATCTGGCGCAAACGCGTTGACTTGTGCCGCATGCAGGCATAATCCCGCGCCAACCAGCTAGAGGTCGCGCCATCGCCGCGACCGGGTCTGCTTTCTCCAAGCCCGATGACCCGCAGGCCCGCACATCAGAATACCAATCCAAATATCTGGAATCCAAAGAATGCATCTTAAAGAACTCAAAAAGAAGAGCTCCGCTGATCTGGTCGAAATGGCTGAAGAACTCGGTGTTGAAAGCGCTTCGACGCTCCGCCGGCAGGATCTGATGTTCGCCATCCTCAAGGAAGTGGCCGATGATGGCGAAGAAATCATGGGCCTTGGTACAATCGAGGTCATGACCGACGGTTTCGGCTTCCTGCGCTCGCCCGAAGCCAATTACCTCGCCGGCCCCGATGACATTTATGTCTCTCCCAATCAGGTCCGCAAATGGGGCCTGCGCACTGGTGATACCGTCGAAGGCGAAATCCGCGCGCCCAAGGATGGTGAGCGCTATTTTGCCATCAACAAGCTGACCTCGGTGAACTTTGATGATCCCGAAGCCGTCCGCCACCGCGTCAATTTTGACAATCTCACCCCGCTCTATCCCGATGAGCGCCTGAACCTTGATAGCACCGATCCGACGATCAAGGACAAGTCCGCCCGCGTGATCGATCTGATCTCGCCACAGGGCAAAGGCCAGCGCGCGCTGATCGTCGCACCGCCGCGCACCGGCAAGACGGTGCTGCTGCAGAACATCGCCAAGGCTATCACCGACAACCATCCCGAAGTGTTTTTGATCGTCCTGCTGGTCGATGAACGGCCTGAAGAAGTGACCGACATGCAGCGCTCGGTGAAGGGTGAGGTGATCTCCTCAACCTTTGATGAGCCCGCCACGCGCCACGTGCAAGTGGCTGAAATGGTGATCGAAAAGGCCAAGCGCCTGGTCGAGCATAAAAAGGACGTGGTGATCCTGCTCGATTCGATCACCCGCCTTGGCCGCGCTTACAACACCGTGGTGCCCAGCTCGGGCAAGGTGCTGACCGGCGGCGTTGATGCCAATGCCTTGCAGCGCCCCAAGCGCTTTTTCGGTGCGGCGCGTAACATCGAGGAAGGCGGCAGTCTGTCGATCATCGCCACCGCCCTGATCGATACCGGCAGCCGCATGGACGAAGTGATCTTCGAGGAATTCAAGGGCACCGGTAACTCGGAAATCGTGCTGGACCGCAAGGTTTCCGACAAGCGCATCTTCCCCGCGCTTGATGTCGGCAAGTCCGGCACCCGCAAGGAAGAGTTGCTGGTTCCCAAGGATCAGCTCAGCAAGATGTGGGTGCTGCGCCGCATCCTGATGCAGATGGGCACGATCGACGCGATGGAATTCCTGCTCGACAAGATGAAGGACTCCAAGTCCAACGACGACTTCTTCGCCACGATGAATCAGTAGTCCCGCCATGGCTGGCTCCCTTGATCCGCATGAGGCGATTTCAGGGGGGCTGGCGGCTCTGCAAGCACGCGACCCAGCCAAGGCTGCCGATCTACTGCGCGAGGCCTCCAGCGCCGTTCCTGCCAGCGAAATGCCGTGGGTGGCGCTCAGCAATGCCGAGATGGCGCTGGGCAGGCTTGATGCGGCTGAGGCAGCGATTGACCGCCAGTTGCAGCTCAAGAGCCGCGATATTGGCGCTCTGCTGCTCAAGGGCCTGCTGCGTGAGCGGCAAGGCGATTCGCGCGGGGCGACCAGCTTTTACCAGATGGCCTCCAAGCAGGCGGCAGTTGGTGGCGGAACCCCGCCGCCACTTGCTGATCTCATGGTGCATGGCGAGCGTTTTATCACTGCCGCGCAGGGTGATTATGGCGCGCATTTGCGCGAAGTGGTCGGCGATGCGCTTTCACCCACCATGCGCGAGGCGATTGATCTGCTGACCGGCCAAAGCCAGATCTATTTGCAGCAGCCTTCGGTGTTCTATTACCCCGGCCTGCCGCAGAAGTGGTTTTACGATATCAGTGATTTTCCATGGCTGGAGCCGATGCTGGCGCTGCTACCGCAGATGCAGGGTGAGCTGGCCGTCGGGCATGAATCCGGGTTCGAGCCCTATGTCACCGCGCGCAGTGACCGGCCCGCTCCTAACAACCCGCTGCTCGGCAAGATGGACTGGTCAGCGCTCTATTTCTGGCGTGACGGCGCAGAAGTTGCGGAAAACGCCGCCTCCTGCCAGGCCACTATGGCGGCGCTCGCCCATGCCCCCATGCCGCGCGTTCCGGCTCGGGCACCCAATGCCTTGTGGTCACGCCTGCTGCCGGGCGCGCATATCGCGCCGCACCACGGGATGCTCAACACCCGGTTGATCTGCCACATCCCGATCCGCAATGCGCCCTATTGCAGCCTGCGTGTGGGCAATGAAACGCGGCGTTGGGAGGATGGCAAGGCGTTGATTTTCGATGATTCTATCGAGCATGAAGCGCGCAATGAAGGGCCAGAGGAGCGGGTGATTCTGCTCTTTGAAATATGGCGGCCCGAAGTTCCCGAGGAAGACCGCGCTGCGATCGCCCGGATATTCCAGGCGATCGACAGCTTCGGGATCAATTAGGCGAGGTTTGCCGCAAAGAACTTTTCGGTGCGCCCATCGGCGATCTGCGCGGCAATATCATTACGGCGCACGCCGTCCTCTGCGGCAAAGCCGTGATCGAGTCCCTCATAGTCATGGATCGTGACGTGGGCGTTGTCGTCCAGCACTGCATGGACCGCCATTTGTGCTTCGGGCGGGACAAAGCCATCGGCGGTGGGAATATGCAGCATCAGCGGCTTGGCAATGGCCTGACTTTCCCCCAGCATCTGATCGATGCCAACGCCGTAATAGCCGACAGAGGCATCGACATCGGTGCGCGTCGCCGCCTGATAGGCTACCTTGCCGCCCATGCAGTAGCCGACGAGGCCAACTTTGCTGACACCCTGTTCGCGGCGAATCCAGTGGATCGTTGCCTCAACATCCTGAATGCCGAGATCAAAATCGTGCGCCATCATGTAGCGGATAGCCTGCTGAAATTCCTCAGGAATATCGGAATCGAGATCAATTCCTTCGGCCTGACGCCAGAACACTTCGGGTGCGACGGCAAGATAACCTTGCCCCGCCCAGGTATCGGCCTTTTTGCGGATTCCCGGATTCACCCCGAACACTTCCTGAATAACGATGATTGCCCCGCGCGGCTCGCCCAAAGGACGCGCGACATAGGCGGGGAATGTGTCCATTCCATCGCCTGAATTTTTTAGCGTGCTGATGCGAACTGTGTTGCCCATGGCGAGTCGCTCCTGTGAATTGGCTTCACTCATCCTTTGCCGCGCATCATGGACATTGCCAAGGGGTTGTGCCAGCACTTGAGTCTATCACAAGTCGGGCAAGAAAGGCGTGACATGAAGGTCAATCTGGAAGTCGACTGCACTCCCGAAGAGGCGCGCACATTCCTCGGCCTGCCCGATGTCGGCAAGGCCAATGAGGTCTATGTCGATGCCGTGGCCAAGGCGATGAAGGGTGTCGGCAATATCGAGCAATTGCAGGCCATGGCCAAGCAGGTCGCGCCGATGGGTGAGATCGGACTCAAGCTGTTCCAGAACTTTATGGAAAGCGCTGGAAAACCGTCCAAGAAGCCGGACTGAGCCTTAGGCGCAGTACCGATGTACAACCATGACTGACACGATTTTCGCCCTTTCCAGCGGTTCGCCTCCAGCGGCGATTGCCGTGTTGCGGATCAGCGGGCCATTGGCAGGCATGGCTCTGCGACAACTCAGCGGCTCACTTCCCGAGGCCCGCCGTGCAACCGCAGCAAAACTGTGTGATGGAATAGGCGAACTGCTCGACCGGGCACTGGTGCTGTGGCTGCCAGGGCCGGCAACTGCGACGGGTGAGGATGTGGCCGAACTTCACTTGCACGGGGGACGTGCAGTGATTGCGGCTGTTGAGACGGCGCTTTCGGTCATACCGGGTCTGCGACGAGCCGCGCCGGGCGAGTTTACCCGGCGTGCTTTCATCAATGGCAAGATCGATCTCGCCGAAGCAGAAGGGCTGGCCGATCTGCTTGTCGCCGAGACCGAACTGCAACGACGCAGCGCCATGGCCATGGCTGATGGCGCATTCTCACGGCAAGTTGAGGACTGGCGGGTGCAGCTGCTGATGTCATCGGCACAGCTTGAGGCAGCGCTCGATTTTTCTGATGAGGATGATGTTGCCATCCTTCCCGCAGGGTTTGCACTGCAATTGGAATTTCTCCGCAGCGAGATTACCACATGGCTGACGCGCCCGCGCGCCGAAGCCCTGCGTGAGGGTTTCAGGGTGGTTATCGCTGGACCGCCAAATGTTGGAAAAAGCACACTATTCAATGTTTTAGTTGAGTCAGAGGCAGCGATAACCACGCCGATTGCTGGTACGACCCGCGACGTTCTGACGCGGCCGGTATCGCTCGCCGGGGTCCCTTTCCTGTTTGCCGATACGGCTGGTTTGCATGATGCAGTTGATGACGTAGTCGAGGCCATTGGTATTGAGCGAGCGCTGGAAGCGCTTGATCGGGCCGATCTGGTGCTGTGGTTGGGGCCGGAGAGCAAGGGTCCGGCGGACTGCTGGGAAGTCTCTTCGCAATGTGATCGCCCCAATGCCGTGTCGAAGCATTCCCCGCGTCATCGCATTTCAGCCATGACGGGTGAGGGGCTGGATAGCTTGCGCGAAGATCTTGTCGCCACCGCCGGTCGCGCCATGCCAAAACCGGGCGAAGCCGCACTCAATGATCGCCAGCATCGTTTACTGACCGACGCTGGACAGGCACTAAATGCAGCGGGCCGCGAAAGTGATCCGCTATTGATTGCCGAGAACCTGCGGCTTGCGCGCAATGCATTCGATGGGCTGCTCGGTCGCACCACCACCGAAGATATGCTTGATACGCTGTTCGGGCGCTTCTGCATCGGCAAGTGATTTTTCCCAAGTGATTGTTTCACGTGGAACACGCCGCTTTGACCGGAAAGAGCTGCGCCGCTAAAGCGGCTTCAATGCAGAGTTTTGACATCCTTATTGTTGGCGGTGGCCATGCGGGCGTGGAGGCAGCAGCCGTCGCGGCCAGGATGGGTGTTCATGTTGCTTTGGTGAGCTTTGATCTTGCTGCGATTGGCGCGATGAGCTGCAATCCGGCCATAGGCGGCCTGGGCAAAGGCCATCTGGTGCGTGAGGTTGATGCCTTCGATGGTATCATTGCCCGCGCTGCTGATGATGCAGCGATCCATTACCGCATGCTCAATCGCTCAAAGGGCAGCGCTGTGCAAGGGCCGCGCGTTCAGGCTGACCGCAAGCTGTTCAAGGCATCGGTGCAGCGCCAGCTTGGCCAGCAGGGTGATCTGACGCTGATCGAGGGCGAGGCGGCGGCGCTCAGGTTTGAGGCTGGGCGTGTGGCCGGTCTGGATCTTGCTGACGGGACGGCGCTGGCAGCACCGGCTGTGGTATTGTGCACAGGAACATTTCTGGGCGGCACGTTATTCCGGGGTGAAGAGCGGCTCACTGGCGGCCGGATCGGTGAAGCTTCGGCGCAAGTTCTGGCCCAGCAATTACGCGGGGCAGGGCTGCCGATGGCGCGGCTCAAGACCGGCACCCCGCCACGCCTTGATGGCCGGACGATTGACTGGGCGCGGCTTGATGAGCAGCCCAGTGATACCGAGCATTGGTGTATGTCGGCAATGAATCGCCGCCGTACGGTTCCGCAGATCTTCTGTGCGATCACCCGCACCAATGCGCGCAGTCATGATGTTATTCGCGCCAACTTGCACCGATCACCGCTGTTCTCAGGTGCTATCGGTGCATCAGGGCCACGTTATTGCCCATCGATTGAAGACAAGATTCACCGCTTTGCTGATCGTGACGGTCATCAGGTGTTTCTCGAACCGGAAGGACTGGATACACATCTGGTCTATCCCAACGGGATCAGCACCTCGCTACCCGCTGATGTGCAGCTTGAGATGTTGCGCACCATGGCGGGTCTGGAACGCGTCGATATGGCCGTGCCGGGTTATGCGGTAGAGTATGATCATATTGATCCACGCGCGCTGCGGCCCAGTCTGGAGCTGCGTGATATTCCGGGGCTTTACTGCGCCGGGCAGATCAACGGCACCACCGGCTATGAGGAGGCGGCTGCGCAGGGACTGGTGGCGGGGATGCACGCCGCTGCCACGGTTCTGGGCGAGGAGCCTGCACCTTTGGATCGTGCCAACTGCTACATGGCAGTGATGATTGACGACCTGACCCTACAAGGCGTTACCGAGCCATACCGTATGCTCACAGCGCGCGCCGAATACCGCCTGCGATTGCGCGCCAACAATGCCTCGACCCGGTTGACACCGCTGGCGATCGGGGTGGGGGCAGTGCGCGATGAGCGCCGCATGTGGTTTGCGCAGCGCAATGTTTCACGTGAAACACTCGATGCTGCGCTGGATCATGAAGTCAGCGCTGCCGAGCTTGCCCGCGCAGGCTTGCCGGTGCGCATCGATACCGGCCGCTTGCCGCTCCGCGAATGGCTGCGCTTTGGCGGGGTCGATCTTGCCGCACTCTCGCCCTGGGTGGCAGACGGCTTGACTGATGACGCTGAGCTTGCGGGAGAAGTGGCAGAGGATGCGGCCTATGCGCCTTACCTTGCGCGCCAAGATGGCGAGCTACGCGATTTGCGAGCCAGCGAGGGTCTGCCGCTCGGCGATCACCTTACCTATGCTGACATTTCCGGCCTGTCGCGCGAAATGGTTGAACGTCTTGAACGAGCACGACCCGCAACTCTTGCCGCTGCGGGGCGGTTGCCGGGGATCACGCCAGCGGCCCTCGCGGCTCTGCTCGTCCATGCGCGGCGACGTGCGGCATGATCGGTAATGAGGCTGAGGCCCGTGCCTGGATAGCTGCCTTGCCGCAAGCGGACACCTTGGCGATGGAGCGACTGGAGCGGCTGGCCTCGCTGTTGGCTGCCGAAAATGCGCGGCAGAACCTCGTCTCGGCTGCCAGCCTTGGTGATGTCTGGCGGCGGCATATGGCAGATTCTGCGCAACTGCTCGCTCACGTCCCCGCGCATGTTTCTGATGGAGCACCCGGCCCCTGGCTTGATCTCGGCACCGGTGCGGGCTTTCCCGGCTTGGTGATCGCCTGTCTGCTGCCCGAAACCGAGATGATCATGGTCGAATCGCGTAGCCGCCGAATCGATTGGCTTTTACAGGCCGTCGAATCGCTTGGGCTTGCCCATGCGCACGTACTCGGTCAGCAGCTCGAACGGGTGGAAACGCGTAAATATAGCGTCATTTCGGCACGGGCTTTTGCCCCGCTGGAAAAATTACTCGATCTATCCGCACGTTTGTCCACAAGCGACACGATCTGGCTGTTGCCGAAGGGGCGTTCTGCACAGCAGGAATTGCATGATCTCTCAGGATGGAGTCATAAGTTCCACGTGGAACAATCGCTGACCGATTCCGAAGGCGGAATTATTGTCGGTACGCTGCTGACTGAATCTAACCGAAAAGGACGCAAAGCGTGATCAAGATTGCGATCGCCAACCAGAAGGGCGGGGTGGGCAAGACCACCACGGCGATCAATATCGCCACGGCTCTTGCGGCAACCGGTTGGAAAACCATGCTTATTGACCTTGATCCGCAGGGCAATGCCTCAACCGGGATCGGTGTGATGGCATCAGATCGCGCGCGTTCGTCCTATGATGTGCTGGTTGATGAGGTGCCGCTGGCTGAATGCGTGATGCCGACGCGTATTCCCGGCCTCGATCTGGTTCCTGCCACGGTTGATCTGTCTGGCGCGGAGGTTGAGCTGGTCTCGGTCGAGGATCGCTCGCACCGCCTGAGCCGCGCCTTTGCCCAGCACAGCGGCCATGACATCTGCTTTATCGATTGCCCGCCCTCGCTCGGCCTGCTGACACTGAATGCGCTGGCGGCGGCGGATACCCTGCTGGTTCCGCTGCAATGTGAATTCTTTGCCCTCGAAGGCCTCAGCCAGTTGCTCCAGACGGTTGAACGCGTGCAGCAGCGGTTCAATCCCGATCTTGGCATTCTGGGCATTGCCCTCACCATGTTTGATCGGCGCAACCGGCTGACCGATCAGGTTTCCGATGACGTGCGATCTTGTCTGGGCAAGCTGGTGTTCGATACGGTGATCCCGCGCAATGTCCGGCTGTCAGAAGCGCCAAGCCACGGTCTGCCGGCACTGGTCTATGATCACAATTGCACGGGCAGCCGGGCCTATATGGCGCTGGCGCGCGAATTGATTTCTCGCCTGCCTGAAGAGAGGAAGGCTGCATGAGCGAAGATCCGGTGGTTCGCATTTCGGTCAACCAGCCCGAAGTTGCGCCTGATGTCGCACCCGCCGTCAAGCGCAAGCCATCGGTGCTGGGGCGCGGACTGGGTGCCCTGATGGGCGAAGTGCGGCGCGAAGAGCCTTTGGTAGCAACATCGTCCGGCGTTGCTTCACCAAGTTCGGGCCTGGCCCTGCTCGCCATCGCCGCGATCGAGCCGCACCCCGATCAGCCACGTCGCCGCTTTGATGAGGCGTCGCTGGATGAGCTCGCCGCTTCCATCGCTGCGCGCGGGGTTATTCAGCCGGTGATCGTTCGACCGCTAGGGGGCGGGCGCTATCAACTGGTTGCCGGCGAACGCCGCTGGCGTGCCGCGCAGCGCGCACAACTCCATGAAATACCAGCACTAGTTCGCGAACTTTCCGAACGTGACGTCATGGCTCTGGCGCTGATCGAGAATTTGCAGCGCGAGGATCTCAACCCCATCGAAGAAGCGCGCGCCTATCAGCGGTTGTCGGAACTGGAGGGCATGACTCAGGCCGAGATAGCCCGCATGGTCGATAAATCACGCAGCCATGTCGCCAATTTTCAGCGCTTGCTTGGCCTGCCAGAACCGGTGCTTGAACTGGTGGAAGAGGGACGGCTCTCGATGGGCCATGCCCGTGCGCTGGTCGGCTCTGACCATGCGTTCGATCTGGCCTGTACGGCGGTCGATAAACAGCTGTCAGTGCGCGAGATCGAAAAGTTGGTCCGCAAGAGCAATCGCGGCGAGGCGGCCCCACCGCGCCGCGCCCGTGTCGAGCGTCAGGGCGCAGACGATGCCGATATCGCCGCGGTGCAGGGGCACCTTGAGGAATTTCTTGGTTTGCCGGTGCGGATCAGCGCCGATACCGATCCACGCTCAGGATCAGTGACGATCCGTTATCGCACACTCGATCAGCTCGATCTGATCTGTCAGCGGCTGACGGGCGGCGGAATTTGAACTAGCAGAAAAAAGGCCCGGAAGTTGCGCTGCGCAACTTCCGGGCCAATAATTATTGCAGGAAATTTATTTAATTCAAAGAGTTAATTCATTGGAACCCGCTTGCCGGGGGCCATGCGCACGCGCTTGTCAGGAACGATGCGAACGCGCTTATACTGCGGGGCAGGGGCGTAACGCACTTCGCGAACCTTGCGATAGACGGTGTGGTAGGAGGTGACATATTCGACCGTCTCGTGCTCATGGCAGTTCTGCTGCTGGGCAGGCACAGATATCATCATCACCGGAACCATCATCATCGGCATGGCATAACCATAGGCCTGATGGCCATAGCCGCCGCCGTATCCAGCCTGGCCGTATCCACCCTGGCTATAACCATTCAGCATCTGCTCGCAGCGATCCGCCACACGGCTGCGGTCTTCGGCCTTGTCGATCACCGCGCCAGCAACTGCACCAACGGCCGCTCCGGCAACGGTACCAACCGTGCGATTACCGTGACCGGCGATCTGGCGGCCTAGCAGTCCGCCAGCAACTCCGCAGATAAGCGCGCCGCCGACACCGTTGTCGCCCTGACGTTGACGGCAATCGGCGAGCCAGCGGTCGCGCTGCTGCGCATAGTCGCCGTTCTGAGCGGGGTAGCCTTGGGCGGGATTCGCCGGTGCATAGCCAGTAGGCGGCATCGATGGGCGATGATCATGCGCGAAGGCAGTCGAAATGACCGCAAAGGTCGCGGTAATGGCAGCAAGGCTGGAAATAGCGCGAATGCGCATGGGCTGAACCCCCTCAAGCCATAGGGCAGAACGCCGAGTCCCACCTGTTAACCTGGAATTTAGCATCGTATCCCGCAGAAAACCAAGCGGACACTGCGACGACTTGCAGCGCTGTCCCGAAATGGTTCAGTTGTGCGGGGTCAGATTACCGGAGCGATTGCCAAGGAGATGATCGCGGCAAGCGCAGTGATTCCTTCAGCATCAGCCGCATCGAAACGCGCTGGGTGCGGGCTGTCGAGGTCTATCACCGCGATGACCTGACCATCACGTAACACCGGCACAACCAATTCCGAGCGGCTTGCGGCGTCGCAGGCGATATGGCCGGGAAAGGCGTGAACATCGGCGACTAGCTGCAGATTGCCGCTTGCCAGCGCCGCGCCGCAAACGCCCTGTCCGCTGGCAATGCGGATGCAGGCAGGCTTGCCGATGAAGGGGCCGAGCACCAGTTCACCACCAACATTGCGATAGAATCCGGCCCAGTTGAGGTCTGGCAGATATTGCCAGATCAGGGCGGCCACATTGGCCATATTGGCCACGCCATCGCTCTCACCGGCGGTCAGAGCCTGTGCTGCAATGACTAGTTCGCGGTAAAGTTCGGCCTTGGGAGCGGTGGTGTCGGGAGTAAAATCATACATTCCCCTGTCCTAGCGCGCCAAACGGTTGTCGCAAGGCCCGGCATTGCCTATCCTTGGTCGATGCGGATCATCAGAAAACTTCTCGTCTCCCTTGGGGTCATCATTCTTGTGCTGATTGCACTGGGCCTGTGGTTTGCCCGCGGCAACCCCACCGACAGGCCGATCTCGTCCACCGAGGGCAAGGATGTGGCGCTGGTCAAGCCCAAGGCGGAGACAATTCCGACGATTGGCATAGCCAGCACTGTCGGCTGGGCCGCTGGCGAAGCACCCAAACCCGCGCCGGGATTGGCGGTAAACCGCTTCGCCGAGGACCTCAGCCATCCGCGCACCATGCTGACTTTGGCCAATGGCGATGTGCTGGTTGCCGAGACTGATCATCCGCCCTCAACTGGTAACAGCGGCGGCGGGGTGATGGGGGCGATCCAGCGCTTTTTCTGGCGGCGGGCAGGGGCCGGTACAGCTTCACCCAATTCCATCGTGCTGCTGCGCGACGGGGATAGCGATGGCAGCGCCGAACAGCGCTTTACCCTGCGAAAGGATGGCCTTGATTCGCCTTCCGGCATGGCTTTTGGTGCCGGCAAGCTTTACGTTGCCAACCATAATGCCGTGCTCGCCTTTGCTTACAAGCCGGGCGATACTGCGCTGACCGGCGCCGGGGAAAAGATCGCCGACCTGCCCGCCAGCGGCAATCACTGGATGCGCAATCTGCTGCTCAGTGAAGACGGCAAGATGCTTTACGTGGCGATCGGATCTGCGTCCAATATCGGCGAAAACGACATGGAGCTCGAAAAGGGCCGCGCCGCAATTTATGAAATCACCCTCGCCACTGGACGTATGCGGCAATTTGCCGGTGGCTTGCGCAATCCCAATGGCATGGATTGGAACCCTGCCACCGGCGAATTGTGGACCGTGGTCAACGAGCGCGATATGCTCGGTGGCGATCTTGTCCCCGATTACCTCAGCAATGTGCCAATCGGCGTGAACTATGGCTGGCCCTGGTATTACTGGAAAGACAAGCTGGACGAGCGGGTCGAGGCACCGATGCCCGAATTCCTCGGCGAATATGTCCGCAAACCTGAATTTGCGCTTGGCGCGCATACCGCTGCGCTGGGGCTGCGGTTTGCGCCCAAGGGCAACCTACTGGGTGAGCAATTCGCCAGCGGTGCCATAATCGCCCGCCATGGCTCGTGGAACCGCAAACCGGCCTCGGGCTATGATGTTGTTTTCGTGAAATTCGATGCCAATGGCAATCCGCTGGGAATGCCGGTCCCCTTGCTCACCGGCTTCCTGACCGACAAAGGCACTACCCACGGCCGCCCGGTGTGGATCACCTTTGATCGCGGTGGGGCCTTGCTGGTGAGTGATGACACCGCCGGTATCATCTGGCGGGTAATCGCACCGGGCGCGGCCCCTTCAGCCGGAACCAAGGCGGTGCAGACCGGAATTATTCCGCCGCAGCGTTCGATTGATGGTGCCCTCGATGCGCAGTTCAGGCGTCAGGCAGCGGAACTGCGGGGGGATTAGCCGAATTCGCTAAAGCACCCGCCCGGCGCGTCCGGCCAATTCGGTGATATAGTGCCAGGCGACCCGCCCAGATCGCGCCCCGCGCCGTCGCGACCATTCGAGCGCATCGCCCGATTCAAAGGTCAGGTCATATTCAGCGGCGTAACCGGCAATAATCGCCAGATAGTCATCCTGATCGCAGGCGTGGAAGCCGATTGACAGGCCGAAACGGTCAGCCAGAGCCAGTTGATCATCCACCACGTCGCGCCGATTGATCGGATCGTCCTGCTCGCTCATGTGGCGGGCGACGATGGCGCGGCGATTGGCGGTGACAGCAAGGCGGACATTGCCGGGGCGTGCTTCAACGCCGCCTTCCAGCCATGATCGCAGCTGGCGCGGGCCGGTGCTGTCACCATCCTCGAAGCCCAGATCGTCGATATAAACAAGGAAACGCCGCTGCGCGGCACCCAGTTCCGCGAAAAGTGCGGTCAGACCGGAAAGCGCCTCCGGGGCGACCTGCACCAGGGCGATGGCGCTGCCATGGGCGAGCTGCGCCGCGACGACAGCCGAGCGCAGCAAAGCTGACTTACCCATGCCGCGCGATCCCCAGAGCAGCATATCATGTGCGGCGTGACCCTCGGCATGGCGGGCGACATTGCTGACCACCACCTCTTTCTGCTGATCAATTCCGCGCAGCAGGACGAGGCGCGGGGCAATCAGGCTGGGCACGGCGCGCGCTTCGTGTCCATCCCACAGGTAGGCGGGGTGAGCGAGCCAATCAGCGCTGTGGCGCGCTGAAGGGGCTAGGCGATCAAGCGCCTTGGCAATGCGCTCCAGCAGGGCTGCCGTCTTGTCGGTCATGTAGTCAGCGCTTCGGCATCGAGCGCATAGAGCAGCGCGGCCCCTGCGGTGGCAGAAGCTTTCAGCCCCATGGCCTCGGGCACCTGATGTTCAAGAAAATAGCGCGCGATCACCGGCTTGGTCTGCGCAATGGCCCCCCCGGCAGTGGCGGCGGCGCGCGATTGACGCAGTAATTGCCAGCCCGCAACCGCAACCCCGCACATGGTAAGAAACGGCACGCTTCCGGCCAACCGGTCGTCGAGCGAGGCATCCCGCACCATCCATAGGCCTATGGCAGCGCAAGCATTGGCGAGGGCGGCTAGCGTGGGAGCATCAGCTGAATCGCGGGCAATCTCGTTCATCAGTGCGGCCAGCACCCCGCCATTTTCCATCCCCAGTTTGCGGGTGACGAGATCGGCGGCCTGAATGCCGTTGGTGCCTTCATAGATCGGCGCAATGCGGGCGTTGCGGTAATGCTGGGCGGCACCGGTTTCCTCGATGAAGCCCATGCCGCCATGGATCTGCACACCGAGACTGGTGACTTCGCAGCCGATATCGGTGTTCCACGCCTTGGTTAGCGGCACCAGCAGATCGGCGCGCGCAGCCGCCGCTTCGTCACCCAGCGTGGCGCGATCAACCAGCCCGCAGTTGTAATAGAGCAGCGCCCGTGCGCCTTCGGTCAGCGCACGCATCCGCAGCAGCATCCGCCGGACATCGGGGTGCTCGATGATGGCCACGGGGTTTTTGTCAGGCGAACCGGCGCGGGCGGACTGAATACGATCACGGGCATAGCTGCGAGCCTGTTGCAGCGCCGCTTCCGCCACCATTACGCCCTGCGCACCGACATTGATCCGCGCCGAATTCATCATGGTGAACATACATTTCAGGCCTTCGTTCTCGGCCCCGATCAGTTCGCCAATGCATTCGTCCTGATCGCCATAGCTCATCACACAGGTGGGAGAGGCGTGGATACCCAGCTTGTGTTCAAGGCTGACCGCCCTGCAATCGTTCTGCACACCCAGAGTGCCATCAGCCAGCACATGAAAGCGCGGAACGATGAACAGCGAGATGCCGCGCGATCCGGCCGGTGCTCCGGGGGTGCGCGCCAGTACCAGGTGGACGATGTTGTCCGCCAATTCATGCTCACCCCAGGTGATGAAAATCTTGGTGCCCTTGATGCGGTATTTCCCCGTGTGCGCGCCCCCAAAATCATCGGCGGTGATCGGTGTGGCCGTGCTGCGCAGTGCGCCAACATCGCTGCCCGCCTGCGGCTCGGTCAGGTTCATTGTCCCGGTCCATGCGCCGCTGACCAGCTTTTCGAGGTACATCGCCTTCTGCGCTGCGGTGCCGTGCTGTTCGATCGCCTCGATGGCACCGACGGTCAACAGCGGCAGCAGTGAAAAGCCCATGTTCGCCGTGCCAAGGTTTTCCAGCACGCATACGGCCAGACTGAACGGGAGGCCTTGCCCGCCAAATTCTTCCGGGCCAGAAACCGCGTTCCAGCCCTGCGCGGCATAGGCCTGATAAGCCTCGGCATAGCCGGCGGGCAATTGCACAACGCCATCGATCAGGCGTGCCCCCTCGGTGTCACCAATGCGGTTCAGCGGCGCGAATTCACCGGCGGAAAATTGCCCGATACCATCAACGATGGCCTCCACCATATCGGCACTGGCGGCAGAAAAGCGCGGGCTGAGCGCCAGTTCCTCGATCCCGGCGCATACCTTCAGCGCGAAAACCTGTTCGGCGGTGGGGGGCGTAAAGGTCATGGCCTGATGTTCTTTTCCTTGGCGTGGGCGCTGTCTGCCTATAGCGCGCTGGCATGAGCGACAAGAGCATCTCGAACATTCGCAAGGTTGACGCTACGGCTCTGCAAGAAGCCGTGGCACTGCTCTGCGCTGGCGAGCTTGTCGCGCTGCCAACCGAGACGGTTTACGGCCTTGCGGCAAGGGCAGACAGCGAATCGGCGGTAGCCAAAATCTATCGTGCCAAGGGCCGCCCAGATTTCAATCCGCTGATCGTCCATGTGCCTTCGCTTGAAGCCGCAGAGCAAATAGCCGCGTTCGATGACCGCGCGCGGGCTCTGGCAGCTTCTTTCTGGCCGGGCGCGCTGACTCTGGTGTTGCCGCTGAAAGCTGATGCTGCGATTGCCCCGGCGGTGACGGCGGGCCTGCCGACGATTGCTCTGCGCTGTCCGGCGCATCCGGTGATGCGCGCGGTACTGGCTAAGACCGGCTTGCCGCTTGCTGCGCCCTCAGCCAATCGCAGCGGCGGCGTCAGCCCCAGCACGGCGGATCATGTCGCGGCTAGCCTTGGCGTTGATGTGAAGCTCATTCTGGATGGCGGCGCGGCGCAGCAGGGGATCGAATCGACTATCGTTATTTTTCGGGACACCGGCTGGTCTTTGCTTCGTCCCGGTCCGATAACAGCCAGCCAAATTGCTGAAATTATTGGTGAAGAGAATGACGTCACGGCGTCACTTAGCGGAATCGAAGCCCCCGGCCAGCTTGCCAGCCATTATGCTCCAGGCAAACCGGTGCGGCTGGATGCCCTGACGGCAGAGGCGGATGAATTTCACATCGGCTTTGGGGCGGTTGCCGGTGAGGTAACGCTTACGGCCAGCGGCGATCTCGCTGAAGCGGCGGCGCGGCTTTACACCTGCCTGCATCTTGCCGCCGGAGCTGCCCAGCCACGCATCGCCATAGCCCCGGTCCCGCATGAGGGCATTGGCGCTGCGATCAATGATCGGCTGAGCCGCGCGGCGACCTGACGGAATTTATTCGTCAGCTTTTGCTTTCTGGGGTTCGCCGCTTTCGCAGACCAGCTTGCCCGATCCCATGGCCGTGACCTTGCAGGTCGCACGGCCTGTTACCGTTACCTTGCCCGATCCCATGATCGTTGCCGAAACATCGCCATCAGAGGCGAAGCTGGCGTTGCCCGAGCCGAGGATCGTCACTTTGGCATGATCGGTGCGCAGCGCGGTAAGGTCGGCGCTGCCGGACCCCGGAATCGTCAGATCCAGGTCTTTCACGGTGCCGCTGCCGCGCATCGCACCCGATCCGACCAGGCTGAGCTTGAACGAATCGCCCGAGATGACACCGGCATTGACATCACCCGATCCTGCGACCGTAACCTTGGCATTGTTTGCCAGTTTGGCTGCGTTGATCGAGCCTGAACCGGCAAGCGTCAGGTCTTGCGGTGCCGGCATGGTGACATTGACCGTCACCGCACTGCCATCTTTCCAGCCCTTGAGTCGCAAAATGCCTAATGTCCCGTCCTTGAGCGTGAAGCGCAGCTGCTCTGCCCCCGCCGGATCGCCGTCGACCGTGATCGCCAGCTTGTCACCCTCGCTCAATTTCACATGATCTGGGCCTGCCAGCACCAGCTTGTTGGGCGCCGCACCAGACATATCGAGTTCGGAAAGCTTCTCGCCCTCGTCACCGTTGATCGTCACATGACCGTCGCAGCCAGAGAGCGCGGCGGCGAAGAGGATGGCGGCAATGGGAGGTATCCCTTTGCAGATTTTACGGATTTTCACGAGGCTGACACCTTTCTGCTATGTGTATTGATGAACTAATACACTAACACAGGATGTCTGACAAGCTCCAAACGAAAGGGCCGCGTCCTTGCGGATGCGGCCCCTCGGCGGACTTTCAGCAATGATACTAGCGGATCAGACCGCAGCAACCACCGCAGCGGCTGCAGCCGCAGCCTCGTAATACTTCGGCGCGTGCTCATTAAGGATCGCCAGGATCTTCTTGAGCGCGGCAGGTTCATCCGTCTTTTCCATAGCCGCCAGTTCGCGGGCAAGGCGCGATGATGCGGCCTCGAAGATCTGGCGTTCGGAATAGGACTGTTCGGGTTGATCGTCAGCGCGGAACAGATCGCGGGTGACTTCGGCAATCGATACCAGATCGCCCGAATTGATCTTGGCTTCATATTCCTGGGCGCGGCGCGACCACATGGTGCGCTTTACCTTTGGCTTGCCGGTCAGCGTATCAAGCGCTTCACGCAAAGTCTTGTCAGACGACAGCTTGCGCATGCCGATCGCTTCAACCTTGTTCATCGGAACACGCAGTGTCATCCGCTCTTTTTCGAAGCGAAGCACATAGAGTTCCAGCGTCATACCGGCGATTTCCTGCTCCTGCAGTTCAATAACCCTTCCGACACCGTGCTTGGGGTAAACGACGTAATCACCAACATCAAAGGCGTTTGCCTTGGCCGACATGTAGCGTCCTTTCGCCTGGAAGACGGATGCTGCGAGCATGGGACTGGTGATCGCTGTATAGATCGCCAATGGCATCGTATAGATCACCAATGGTGATGCGGTCGAATGGCCCCATCAACCCAATGCTGCAATCCTGCCTTTCAAGATTCAACTTTGCCGCGAGGCGGATGCCCCGGCAGTCGCAGCATTATATAGCACGACTGTAACAAAATTACCAGAGGCGTGAGTCGCAATGGCGAACGGCCAGCAGCCAAGCCACTGCCGACTCGATGAAAACTCTACAAACACAGGGGTTTATCGGGCGTTAACCCCCCTCTTTACCATGCCGGTAAGATCAATCACCTTCGCCGGGTTCAGCAGAGAAATATTTCTCAAACTTGCCTTCCTCGCCCTTGTGCTCATCAGCATCCTCAGGCGAGTCCTTCTTGGTGGTGAGATTGGGCCATTCGGCTGAAAATTTGGTGTTAAGCTCAAGCCACTGTTCCAGACCGCTTTCCGTATCGGGCAGGATCGCTTCGGCCGGGCATTCAGGCTCGCACACACCGCAATCGATGCATTCGCTGGGATTGATCACCAGCATGTTCTCACCCTCATAGAAGCAGTCGACGGGGCAGACCTCGACGCAGTCCATGTACTTGCACTTGATGCAGGCGTCGGTAACGACATAGGTCATGTTGGCAAATCCCCTTCGATGGTTGACACTTGGCTATCATGCCAATCCTAGAATGCAGCTATGAGATTTGGGGTCTGCTCGTCAAGCACCCGATATCAGCTTTACGGCGCAGCGCACGAAGCACGGCGATTCGGCAGTGCTAAATAAGCGATGGCCTAAATCAGCGATGTTCTGCGCCGCTACCTAAGCAATTTTGGGCTGCAGGAGATCGGCGAGGGCAGCGAAGGCCCCGGATTCGGGCGCTTGTCGTCGCTGGGGCTCACGCGAACGATGAAATTGCTTCGCATTGGCGGCCACGGCTTCAGCCCTGCGCGCTTGAATTGGTGGCGGCACCCATATCCAGAACCTTGTGGTGGCTGGCCCAAATTCATTTTCGGCAAGCTTGCGGCTGTTGCGCGGTTTGAAGCCGCCATCGAGAAGCAAGCGGACGACGCTCTCGGAAATCAACCCCATCGAAATGGCGCAGGTTTCGTCGACAGGAAAAGGCCGACGCCCCATTTTGATGCGTGATTCATGCGCTGCAACCAGCACCCGCTCGGCCAGATCGACACGGATCGCTTGTTTGCCTGCCCGGCGATAACCGTGCGGCGGCAGCTTGTTGTGACGGTCCACCACTGCCGGCGTGCCCTGAGGAACATCAGCCTTGATCTGACCGCGTATCCGAAACAGCTCATGCAGCACCGCCTGTGCGGCAGGACGCACCATTCTGGGTATGAACAGGTCAAGTCCACCAATTTTGACGCCAAGCCGTTTAAGTTCGGCGCGCTGCTCTGGATGCAAAGCTTCGATCCCTGAGCCAGCGCGTACGACAACACCGCCACCGTCAACAAGCTTGATCAGCAGGGCGCGCAGCTCTGGCCCGGCAGCTTCATCGCGGCTGGCCGCATCGAGCTTTGAAATCGGTTCAAGTACCAGCAATTGCTTATCCAGCCATGCGGTCAGACCTGCTTTCAACAGCCCGCGCTCTGACGGTGGAATTGCCCCCAAAGCTGGTTCAAGGGTCAGCACAGGGGCCAGCAAGGTGCGGCCAGGGCTAAGCTTCGCCAGACGTTCATTGCCCAGCATGATTGCCGCCCCGCTCAGTTTAATAGCCGCAGTGGCGCCTTCAATCTCGCTGGCCAAAGCGATGGCGCGTTCAGCCAGCATATGCGGGAGATGCTTTTCGGCGGCGGCGAAAAGCAGTTTATGATCATCATGATGCGCCTGTGGATCAACTTTGAAACGGAAGCCTTCCAGCTTTCCGATAGGCTCGCCGTCGACCAAAATATCTTCCCCTTGCATGGCTACAGGCAACAGTGCTGCATCCGCACCCGCTCCTTTCATCAGAATGGTTACTCTTCGGTTGACGAAGCGTTCGGTCAACCGGGAATGGAGGGCATCAGACAGCCGTGCTTCCACTGCGCGGGCGCGGGATGCCATCTCTTCGCGGGCCAGAATCCAGTCAGGACGCTGGGCAATATAGGACCAGCTGCGGATCGCCGCGATGCGCCTTTGCAGTGTGTCGATATCGCCTGAGGGGTTATCGAGCTCAGCGATTCGGGCGGCAATAAAATCATTGGGGATGGTGCCGTCTCGTAAATCCTCCCACAGCCGCGCAACAAAGCGTGAATGAACCTCGGCCCCTTGCTGGAGAAAGTCAGGCAGCATGCAAGCCTCGCGAAACCGGGCGACAGCCCCGCGTCCGCGCACAGAGGCTGCCACTTCGGCATCTTCGGCGAGGCGGCGCATCACTGCGAGGTCGATGGCTTCGGGCGCCGAGGCCAGTTCTGGGCGTTCGGGCGGCTCGGACAGATCGTCGATCAGCACATCAAGACTATCGAGCCGCGGATCGCTGGTTCGCCAGAAGATGCGGGTAAGCGGCGGAAAGCGGTGTTCCTCGATGGCGTAGATTTCCTGGGGATCAAATTCGGCATCATGGCCTTTCGAACCCGAGAGCGTACCGAATGTGCCATCGCGTTGGTGTCGCCCGGCGCGTCCGGCGATCTGCGCCATTTCGGAGCTTGTCAGCCGCCGTTGGCGCTGCCCGTCAAATTTGGACAGGCCGGCGAAGGCGACGTGATTCACATCCAGATTGAGCCCCATGCCGATGGCATCGGTGGCGACAAGGTAATCGACCTCGCCCGACTGGTAGAGCGCCACCTGCTTGTTGCGGGTTTCGGGCGATAGCGCGCCCATCACCACTGCTGCGCCGCCCCTGAAGCGCCGCAACAGCTCGGCCACAGCATAGACTTGCTCGGCGCTGAAGGCGACAATCGCGCTGCGCGGCGGGATGCGCGACAGTTTGCGTGCTCCAGAATGGCTCAGCGTGGAAAAACGCGGACGGGTGATAATCTCGGCTTCGGGCAGCAGGGCGCGAACCATTGGCGCCATGGTTGCCGAACCAAGCAGCATGGTCTCCTCCCGCCCGCGCGCATTGAGCAAGCGGTCAGTGAAAATATGGCCACGTTCGCGGTCGGCGCATAGCTGCACTTCGTCCAGCGCGACAAAAGCCAAGTCCGCATGAACCGGCATGGCCTCCACGGTACACAGCAGCCAGCGAGCGCCTTTGGGCTCGATCCGCTCCTCACCGGTAATCAGCGCGACATTGGCCTCACCCTTGATCTTGCAAACCCGCTCATAAACCTCGCGCGCCAGCAAGCGCAGTGGAAAGCCGATAGCGCCGGAGGAGTGGGCGCAGAGCCGTTCAATGGCGAGGTGAGTCTTGCCGGTATTGGTCGGGCCCAGCACCGCCACGAGCTTGCTGTCATGATTGCGCTTGGATTGGGCGTGACTGCGAATGGGCATTTCTGGCGCGAATGTGGCAGCGCAACGATGTCACGACAAGGCGATTGTAATAGTTTTCCCGCCTCGGTTTCGTCCATTTTAGGCTAAGATTAACCCTTCGGGTGCAGAAACATAGGTCGGAAACGGGGCCCGGTACTGCCAATTGGCTGCCGGGCAATGGAGGCTATGTGCTCGACTGCGGCAATCAAGGCGATTCGGGTGACTCCAACCCGGGCGTGGCGGACCCTGCCGGTCCAGCCTGCGTTGCCGTTTTGCCGTGCGAACTCAGGCAGTCTGCTGAATCTTCAGACCAGAGTCACGGCTGGCTAACAAATCTCGCTCGCCTTCCTGCAAACCTTTCAACTATTGATTGGTCGGGCATAGATTGGGCACCCGATCTTGCCGAAGAAATCGGTAGTCGCCGCTGGCTGCGCGGGCTGGCAACATTTCTGGGTCTGCTGCTGGCGGCCCTCGCCTTTCTTCCAGGTTTTGAACTCAAGGCCGCCCCTGCGATGCAGGCTGATATTCCGGTACGCGATGAATTTCGCAGTCAGATGATCATGCCGCTCGGTCTGGGCGGAGACAGCGGCCGGCGCATGGCGGCAAGCAGCAAAGTGCGGCCCGCTCATGCTGGACAAGATCACTCTCGCACCCGGCTCACCGCTGTGTTTGCTGGTGGTGACAGTCTTGCCGGGATGCTGCAGCGCGCCGGAGTCTCACCGCAGGATGCTTCTCAAGCCAGCGAACTGGTTGCTGCACAAGTGGCCCTGGGACAGATTCAGCCGGGCACGAAGATTGATCTGGTGCTGGGTGATCGTTCTGCACCAGACCAGCCGCGCAGCCTTCAGAGCCTTGATTTCAAGCCGCGTATGGACCTTGCATTGAGCGTGAAGCGGAACGGCGATGCCCTGACCCTCGCCAGCCATGCGATCGCTGCGGATAGCGCACCGCTGCGTATTCGCGGGCTGGTAGGGGCAAGTCTTTATCGCTCGGCGCGCTCTGCCGGTGCGCCGGTTTCAGCGCTCCAGCAATATCTTCAGGCGCTTGATTCACATATCAGTCTTGAAGGCGATATCATGCCCGGAGACAGCTATGACATGATCCTGTCCCCCAAAGGCGGCGAGACGGTCGGCGGGCAATCCGGCAAAGTGCTCTATGTCGGCCTCAATCGCGGTGACAAGCCGGTGGTAGAGCTGATGCGCTGGGGAAGCGACGGACAGTTCTATTCAGCGGATTCGATAACTCGCCCCACCGTCGAGACGCACACCGCCGGCCTCACCATGCCGGTCAACGGGCGCATCACCTCAAGCTTCGGGATGCGCCGCCACCCGATTCTGGGCTATGCCCGCATGCACGCGGGCACCGATTTCGGCGCCGCATGGGGCTCACCGATTTTTGCTACGGCCAACGGCACGGTGTCTTTCGCCGGGCGGCACGGCGGTCACGGCAATTATGTGCGTCTCGATCATGGCGGCGGCCTGGGCACCGGCTATGGCCATATGAGCCGCATCGCGGTTTCACCCGGCCAGTCCGTGCGATCGGGGCAGGTCATCGGCTATGTCGGATCGACCGGGCTATCGACCGGACCGCACCTGCATTATGAGATGTATCGCAGCGGTCGCACGGTGAATCCTCTGGGAACGCAATTTGCGACAACAACTACCGTAGTCCAGAAGGTCGATCCCAAGCAGCAAGCTGCTTTCAAGGCCAAGCTCAACCAGCTCAAGGCGATTCGAGCCGGCGCGGGTTCCGGGACGATAGCGATGGGGCATTCCTCGCACGTTGCCTTGCGCTGAGTTATTGAGTCTTGCGCAGCTTTCCGGCAGGACTGCGCACCATGATCACACCGAGCTATCCTGCCACTCGCCTGCGCCGTCCGCGCGCCACATCCTGGAGCCGCGCGCTTCACTGTGAAATACTGGTCAGCCCGGCAGACCTGATCTGGCCGCTGTTCGTTACCGAAGGCACCGGCGTGGAGCAGCCGATCGGTTCGCTTCCTGGCGTTTCGCGCTGGTCGGTGGATCAGATCGCCATGCGCGCGCAAGAGGCGGTATCGCTCGGCATTCCCTGCCTTGCCTTGTTCCCCAATACGCAAGCCGAACGCCGCGATCCGCTTGGCAAGGAAGCGCTGAACCCCGATAATCTTATGTGCCGCGCCACCCGGGCGATCCGCGATGCCTGTGGCGACAGCATTGGCGTGCTGACTGACGTGGCGCTAGATCCCTATACCAGCCACGGGCAGGACGGACTGATCGATGATGCGGGCTATGTGCTCAATGATGCGACCACCGAGGTGCTGATCGGGCAGAGCCTTAATCAGGCGGCGGCGGGCGCGGATATCATCGCCCCGTCAGACATGATGGATGGCCGCGTCGGCCTGATCCGCACGGCGCTGGAAAGCGCAGGCCATCACAACGTCCAGATCATGAGCTATGCGGCAAAATATGCCTCGGCTTTTTATGGTCCGTTCCGCGATGCGGTGGGATCAAGCGGACTGCTGAAGGGTGACAAGAAGACCTATCAGATGGATCCGGCCAATGGTGAAGAAGCGCTGCGCGAAGTGGCGATGGATATTGCCGAGGGTGCGGACAGCGTGATGGTCAAGCCGGGGCTGCCTTACCTTGATATCATTGTCAGGGTGAAGCAGCGCTTCGAACTGCCGGTCTTCGCCTATCAGGTCAGCGGCGAATATGCGATGATCGAGGCGGCGGCAGCAGCCGGTGCGGGGGACCGCGATGCATTGGTGCTTGAAACCTTGACGTCATTCAAACGCGCGGGCTGTTCGGGCGTATTGACCTATCATGCAGCCCATGCCGCACGGCTGCTCGGCGCATGACTATTACAGGATTCACGCAATGATCGTCAGCCCGCCGGGAACCACGATTGCTTCCTTTAATGGCAAGGTTCCGCGGATTCACTCGTCGGCGTTCATTGCGCCGGGATGCCGGATCATCGGTGATGTCGAGATCGGACCCGATTCCTCGATCTGGTACAATTGCGTGATCCGGGGCGATGCGAACCGCATCATCATTGGCGCGCGCAGCAATATTCAGGACGGCAGCGTAATCCATTGTGACAGCCCAAATCCCAAGCGGCCCGAAGGTTTGCCGACGATCATCGGCGATGATGTGCTGCTTGGCCACATGGTGATGGTCCACGGCACCATTCTGGAAGACCGTGCCTTCGTCGGCATCGGTTCGATTGTCATGGATGGCTGCCGGATAGAATCAGACGGCATGCTGGCGGCGGGGGCAATGCTGACCCAAGGCAAGGTGATTCCCTCGCGCCAGCTGTGGGGCGGACGTCCGGCGCAGTTCATGCGCGATCTGAACGATGCGCAAATTGCCGAGATGCAGCGCGGTGTTCAGGGCTATGTGCTGAACGCAAAGGCCCATGCGGATGCACTTGCCATGGGCCTAGAGACTTCTGGTTTGGGGCAGGCTTCAGGTCTTGGCGAAACCAAAGGCTGAGCTTCCCTCTGCCGAGGCCATCCGTGCGCTGGTGGACGATGAAGGACGGCTGGCCTTGCGGGCAACGCCTGGATCGCGGCGTGAACTGCTGGAAATCAGCGAGGGACACCTGCTCGCCAAGGTTCGCGTCAAACCAGAGGACGGCAAGGCCACCGAAGCAGTGCGCGCCTTGCTCGCGCAGACGCTCGGCATCGCCCCCTCGCGCATAGAATTGTTGCGCGGCGCGACTTCTCGCGAGAAGCTTTTTCGGGTCCGTGGTTCTTAGAGTAAGCCGCTGAAATTGTGAATCACACGGATCCTCCCCTGGAATGGGAGGTGGCAGCCCTCTTGGGCTGACGGAGGGGTGACAACGCTGGCGTGGATACTCCTCCGCTTCCGTTTCACTCCAGCACCCCCCCTTCCAGGGGAGGATCGAAGTGGTTCAGATTTTGCATATTGCACACTGGAGCGCGATGACTTTACATAGAATCGTCATTGCGAGGAGCGAAGCGACGAAGCAATCCAGAGCGGCGCGCGTGACGCTCTGGATTGCTTCGCTACGCTCGCAATGACGAAGTGAAGCGATGCAATGTCATCAGACACTAACGCACAAGATGGGCATGGGCGATGGCCACCGCCAGCGCATCGGCGGCATCTGCACCTGCCAGCTTCACGCCGGGCAGCAAAACCTTGAGCATGGCTTGAACTTGCGTCTTTTCCGCAGCCCCGGTGCCGACGATGGCTTTCTTGACCAGCCGCGTGGCATATTCAGCCACCGGCATGCCTGTGCGGGCCAACGCGAGGAGGCAGACACCGCGCGCTTGCCCCAGCTTCAGCGTCGATTGCGGATTGGCGTTGACGAAAACCTCCTCCACCGCGCCGCTTTCCGGCTGGTAGCGCGCGATCACATCGGTCAGTTCGCGGTCGAGCGTAACGAGGCGCTCAGCCAAGGAGGCCTTGGGATCGGTTTTTACCTGACCGTTGGCAATGTGGCTGAGCCGATTGCCTGATCGCGCAATAATGCCCCAGCCTGTGCACGAGAGCGACGGATCAAGGCCGATAATGATCAGCCCAGCTTCTCCATCACCGCGTCGGAGATTTCGTAATTGCCCCAGACGGTCTGCACATCATCGTCATCGTCCAGAATATCGATCAGCTTGAGCAGCGTGCGTGCTGCGTCTTCATCGACTTCGGCTTTGAGGCCTGGCTTCCATGCCAGTTTGACCGCCTCGGCCTCGCCCAGCACCTTTTCCAGCTCGCGCGATACCGGGTGCAAGGTTTCGATGGAGGTCCAGATGGCGTGGCCATCATCATCGCTTTCGACATCATCAGCACCAGCTTCGATCGCGGCTTCGAGAACCTTGTCCTCATCGCCCGCGCTGGCGGGATATTCAATCAGACCGAGCCGCTCAAACCCATGGCTCACCGCGCCCGATGCACCAAGGTTTCCGCCGTTTTTGGCGAAGGCAGTGCGGACATTGGTGGCGGTGCGGTTACGGTTGTCGGTCAGCGCCTCAACGATCAGCGCGACGCCGCCGGGGCCATAGCCCTCATAGCGCACTTCCTCGTAATTATCGCCTTCGCCCTTCGATGCCTTGTCGATAGCGCGCTGGATATTGTCCTTGGGCACCGACTGCGCCTTGGCGGCATTGACCGCGGCGCGCAGGCGCGGGTTCATGTCAGGATCGGGCATGCCCATCTTCGCCGCGACAGTGATTTCGCGGGAGAGCTTGGAAAAACTCGCCGAACGCTTCTTATCCTGCGCACCCTTGCGGTGCATGATATTCTTGAATTTGGAATGGCCTGCCATGGATCATTTCATCAGCTGTTGAAAAAGGTTGCGCCGCCCCTAGCCCAGAGCGGCGCAGCTTTCAATCAAACCGGCAAGAGGGCAATCAGCCCAGCCCCAGCGCTGCCTTGTAGAGATCAAGGATGGTTTCCATCTCGGCGCGGTCATCGGGCGCCATTTTGCGCAGGCGCACGATCTGCCGCATGATCTTGGCATCATAGCCGACCGCCTTTGCCTCGGCGTAAACGTCGCGGATATCGTCGGCGATGCCCTTTTTTTCTTCTTCGAGACGCTCGACGCGTTCGATGAGGAGGCGCAGGCGGTCGTCGGTGGCTTCGGCCATCGGGGGTATCTCCGGATCAGGGGTGAATCAGTTGACGGGCTGTTAGCCGGGGGTGCTGCATGGTGGAAGGGGGCGACTCACTATTCCCCAACCTTAGTGCGCGTTCTTCTTCAAGCTCTGTGCCATGCGCTCCAGTTGCCCAGGTGTTGCCTCGCTATGAAACTGTTCCTTCCATTCATCAGCGGGCATACCGTGAATCACTTCGCGCGCCATCTTCTTGTCGAGCGGGGCACCGGCATCGATGATCCAGTCTGCCAGACAGTTGCGGCAAAAGCCCGAAAGTCCCATCAGATCGATGTTCTGGGCATCGTGGCGGTGGCGCAAATGGCGAACCAGACGGCGAAAAGCTGCGGCGGCGACCGCATCATCCAGCGCTTCAAGCGGATCATCTGCGGGTGAATTCGTATGTTCAGAGCAACTCATGGCGATCATCCTTGGGTTTTGTGCCTTGCTTTGCCATAGGGCCAGTGAGCAGTGGAAGGAATATCGTGGCAAAAAGCGATCTGACGAAATCGAACTTGCGGGGCCGCAAGGTCAAGATCCTCGCCACGCTTGGTCCGGCGAGCCGCTCGCCCGAGATGATCGCGCGGTTGTTGCGCGCCGGGGCCGATGCCTTCCGCGTCAACATGAGCCACGGCGATCAGGCGACTCATGCCGAAACCATCGCCAATATCCGCGCCGCCGAAAAGGACTTTGGCCGGGCGATCGGCGTGCTGTGTGATCTGCAAGGGCCAAAGCTGCGCGTCGGCACCTTCAAGGATGGCCGCGCAGTCATCCGCCACGGCAGCCATTTCACCTTTGATCGCAATCCCGAACCCGGCGATGAAAACCGGGTTTGCTTGCCGCATCCCGAAATCTTCAGCGTGCTCGAAAAGGGCCAGCGCCTGCTGGTGGATGATGGCAAGCTGAGGCTGCGGGTTATTCGCACCAGCCCGGATGAAATCCTGTGTTCGGCGGAAGTCGGCGGCGTGATCATGGATCGCAAGGGGGTCAATGTCCCCGATGCGGTGGTGCCGATCCCGGCCTTGACCGAGAAAGACCGGCGCGATCTGGCCTTTGCGGTGGAGCATGGCGCAGACTGGATCGCGCTGTCTTTCGTCCAGCGGCCTGAAGATGTCGCCGAGGCGCGCCGCCTGATGGGCGGTTATGGTGCATTGCTGGCCAAGATCGAAAAGCCTGCCGCGCTCGATCGGCTTGAGGAAATCATCGAGCTGTCTGATGGCATCATGGTGGCGCGCGGCGATCTGGGGGTTGAGCTCAACCCCGAAGAAGTGCCGCCGCTGCAAAAGCGCATCGTTGAAGTAACCCGCCGCTCGGGCAAGCCGGTGGTGGTGGCCACGCAGATGCTCGAATCAATGATCGAAAGCCCGACACCGACCCGCGCCGAAGTCTCGGACGTCGCCAATGCGGTTTATGATGGCGCCGATGCGGTGATGCTTTCGGCTGAGACTGCCGCAGGGGCATGGCCCGAAGAGGCGGTGACGATCATGGACCGCATCGCCAAGCAGGTGGAAAACGACCCCGGCTATGCCGCGCGGGTGCATTTCACCGATGTACGCCCCGATGCCACCACCGCCGATGCACTGGCTCAAGCCTGCGCGCAGATCGCCGAGACGGTGACGGTGGCGGGCATCGTTGTGTTCACCGGCTCAGGCTCGACCGCGCGTCGCGTGGCCCGCGAGCGGCCGAATGTGCCAATCCTGGTGCTCACCCCCTCGCCCAAGATCGCCCGCAAGCTCGCGCTGCTGTGGGGGGTGCACGCGGTCCACACCAAGGACATCGGTTCGTTCGAGGAGATGATTGCGAAAGGCAAGCGCATGGCGTTGCGCCACGGTTTCGCCACTGCCGGTTCACGGCTGATCGCATTGGCGGGCGTTCCTTTTGGCACCCCGGGATCCACCAATTTGCTGCATGTGGTGACGCTGACGGGCAAGGAACTGGAAGAGTAGGGGGTAATCCTCCCCCTGCCCTGCGGAGGGTGGTTTATTGCCCCGTCGCTTCCGCCAAAGCCTCATGCACCAGCGCCAAATCGTCCGGCTCGATGCAATAGGGCGGCATGACGTAGGCGGTATTGCCGAGCGGGCGGATGAGCAGATCGCGATCGCGGAAGAAGGCCAGCAGTTTAGGACCAAGCTCTGACAAGTATCCGCCGCCGCCGCCCACATAATCCACTGCAATCACAGTCCCGCATTGCCTTGGATTGGCAATACCGGGAACCTTGGCCAGCATGGCCAGCCCTTCCGCTTGCCGCGAGGCCAAATCGGCAATCCGCTCTGCCACCGGTTCCTCGCGCCACACTGCCAGATTGGCCAGCGCAGCGGCGCAGGCAATCGGGTTCGCGGTGTAGCTGGAGGAATGGTAGAAGGTCTTGGTACGGTCGGGTGAATAATGCGCGTCATAGACCGCCTCGCTGGCCATGGTGACGGCGAGCGGCAGCGATCCGCCCGTCAGCCCCTTGGCAAGGCACAGGATATCGGGTGTGATTCCGGCCTGCTGGCAAGCGAGCATGGTGCCGGTGCGGCCCCAACCGGTCATCACTTCGTCAGCGATGAACAGCACGCCGTGCGCGGCGCAGACCGCGTGCATTTGCGCGAGCACCTGCGGTGCATAGATCAGCATTCCGCCCGCGCCGAGCAGCAGCGGCTCGACAATGAAGGCGGCGGCGGATTGCGTCAGGCAGGCCAGTTCCAGTGCATCGAGCGTCGCCTGTTCGCGTCCGACGACGGGAAACGGCACCGTGCCGACATCGAACAGCAGCGGCGCATAGGCCTGGTTGAACACGCCGCGCGCGCCCAGCGACATCGCCCCGATCGTGTCGCCGTGATAGCTATGTTCCAGTACCAGAATCCGGTGACGCGGGCTTCCTTCTCTTGGACCGCGATTGGCCCAGAACCCCAGTGCCATCTTCAGCGCAACCTCGACACTGGTGGAGCCAGAATCGGAGAAAAAGACATAGGGCAGGCCCATCAGCGGAACCAGTTCAGCCGCCAACCGCTCGGCCGGTTCGTGCGTCCAGCCGGCGAAGATCAGTTGGTCAAGCTTGCCCGCCTGTTCGCGGATCGCGGCAACAATGCGCGGATGGCAGTGGCCATGCGTCGTCACCCACCACGATGAAATCGCATCGATCACCCGGCGGCCATCGGCGGTATGGAGAATCGCCCCTTCGGCATGGGTGACAAGCGGGATCGGTTCTTCCAGTCCGTGCTGGGTGAAAGGGTGCCAGACGGGGGAGCGGGTCATGCGCGGCTGGCTTTGCGTGTGCGGTGAACTGCTGCGAAATTATTTTCACGCAAAGGCGCAAAGGCGCGAAGGGGTTGCGTTTGCGGCGAAGCCGCTTTCTCATTTCTATCGCGGGTATTTCCGGAAAGTTGGGCTGGCAGAGATAGCCTGCGGCGCGAGGCAACCCCTTTGCGCCTTTGCGCCTTTGCGTGAATCCATTCAGTTCGTGCAGCCATAAACCGCCCTAGCATTGCAGAGCATCCAGATCGAAACCACTGGCAAATGCCTGCGCCAGCGCTTCGGTGTTCAGCGGATCGATCAGCGGCAATCGACCAAGGCGGCGGACATTGCCCGCCGCGCAGATCACGCGCTCGCTTTCTTCGTTAGCCTCGCCGACAAAGGCCACTCCTGCCACCGCAATGTCCCGCGCCCGCAAGGCTTCGAGTGAGAGCAGGCTGTGATTGATCGTGCCGAGCGAGGTCCGCGCGACCAGTACCACCGGCAAACGCCACAGGACGAAGAGATCGGCCATGGTTTCGGTGTCAGAAATTGGCACCAGCACTCCGCCCGCGCCTTCGACCACCAATGGGCCGTCGCTAGTCGGCAAGGATAGCCGTGCTGGATCAATCGTCACGCCGTCAATCGCGGCGGCCTGATGCGGCGAGCAAGGTGTGGTGAGGCGATAGGCTTCGGGCAAGATAGCGTCCGCGTCGAGGCCGGAAAGCCGCGCGACCACCTGGCTGTCGGTTTCGCCATCGAGACCTGCCTGCACCGGCTTCCAGTAGCGCGCCCCGAGATAGCCGGTGAGCGCAGCGGCCAGCACCGTCTTGCCGATCCCGGTATCGGTGCCGGTGATGATGAAGCGCTGGCTCACAGGGCTTGCCTTAGCGCTTCAGCCAACCCGGTGATGTCGTCCAGCGTGGCGTTAAGCGTGATGACGATGCGCAGGCGCGAAGTGCCTTCGGGCACGGTCGGCGGGCGGATGCCACGCACGTCATAGCCCGCCGCTTGCAGTCTGGCGGCCACCGCCATCGTGCGTTGATCCTCGCCCAGCACCAGCGGCAGGATCGGGGAACCATGGCACTGTGCCCCCAGCGGGCCGAGCAGCGCTTCGGCGTGGGCAATGCGTTCCCGTAGAGTTTGGCGCAGGCCATCGCCACCACGCGCAATCTCCAGCGCCGCGCGGATGATCGCAGCACTGAGCGGGGATGGCGCGGTCGAGAAGATGAAACCGCGCGCCCGGTTGATCAGGAATTGCTTCATCGCGGCTGGCCCGCAGAGCAGAGCGCCTTCGCAGCCCAGCGCCTTGCCGCAAGTGTGGAGGGTGATGATGTGGTTGCGGCCGGGCAAGGCGGCAACCAGCCCGCGCCCCTGCGGCCCGAACGCGCCCGTGGCATGGGCTTCATCGACCAGCAGCAGCGCGCCCTCAGCTTCGGCAAGCGCGGAAAATTCCGCCAGCGGGGCGAAATCGCCATCCATGGAGTAAAGCGATTCGACCGCGATCCACACTTGACCGTTGCTGCCCTGTCGTCGCCATTCCGCGATGGCCCCGGCACAGGCGGCCACATCATTATGCGGAAGCAGTTGGAAATCGGCACGGGTCAGGCGCAGGCCTTCTTGCATCGAGGCGTGAACCAGTTCGTCAGCGAAGATCATGTCGCCACGCTGCGGCAGGGTGGAGAGCAGCGCCGAATTGGCTCCATAGCCATTGGCAAAGAACAGCGCCGCCTCTGCGCCAAAGAACGCGGCGGCCTCTGCCTCAAGTGCCTCATGTTCCTCTGCATTGCCGCGCAGCAACCGTGATCCGCCAGAGCCCACTGCCACGCCGCGATGGAGCGCTGTGCGGGCGGCATCGGCAAGCAAGGGCGAGGCGGCAAGGCCGAGATAATCGTTGGAGGCAAAATCCACACCCTGGGTGCTGGCTAACCCACGCAACCTGCCTTTGGCGGTAAGCCGCTCCAGATCGGCAAGCTGCGGGGCGAGACTCACGGCGTCCGCGCCCCGAACAACGCTGATCCGACACGGACATGCGTTGCCCCCAGCATCACCGCTGTCTCAAAATCGCTGCTCATGCCCATCGAAAGTCCCGCGAGGCCATTATCAGCTGCCAGCTTGCCCAACAGCGCGAAAAACGGCGCGGGCTCGATGCCCAGCGGGGGCACACACATCAGCCCGATCACCGGCACATCGGCCGCGCGCGCCTCGGCCAGCAGAGCGGGCAGATCGGCAATCGCGCAGCCGCCTTTTTGCTCCTCGGCCCCGATGTTGACTTGTACGAAGCAAGGCACTTGCCTTGCCGCCTTGTCCATCGCCTTGCCCAGCGCGGCGATGAGGCTGGAGCGATCGAGTGAATGGATGCAATCGAACAGCTGCACCGCTTCCTCAGCCTTGCTGGACTGCAACTGCCCGATCAGGTGCAGTTGGGTGCCATTGTGTGCCGCTTTGAGCGCGGGCCATTTTGCCACGGCTTCCTGCACCCGGTTCTCGCCAAACACGCGCTGTCCTGCGGCAATCAGCGGCTCTATCGCTTCGGCGGGATGGGTTTTGCTGACGGCAATGAGGGTGATGTCAGACACTGCACGCTGCGCCACTTTCGCGGCATGGGCGATGCGATTGTTCACACTTTCGAGCAGGGCGGCTGGCTGATCCATGGCGCGCTGCTATAGCGATGCGGTGTTGAAGCGCCACCCTATGATCTGGCTCATATCGGATGAGCGCAACGATGCTGTGCTGAAAAGTGCGCTCAACAACCTGCCGCGCGGATCGGGGTTCATCTTCCGCCATTATCACCTCACCCAAGCTGAGCGCCGCCAGAGATTCAAGGCCTTGGCGCGATTGGCGCGGCGCTTTGACCATGTGGTGGTGGTGGCGGGGACTGCGAAACAGGCGCGGCGATGGGGTGCTGACGGGGCTTACGGATCGCCACACCAACTGGCGCGCGGGCCAGACTGCCTGCGCCTCACCGCCGTGCATTCATTGCGAGAGATCGGCGCAGCACAGCGCGCGCGGGCTGATGCCGTGCTGCTGTCACCAGTTTTCCAAACGCGGTCACACGCCGGCGCAACTTCGCTCGGGACGGTTCGTTTCCTGATGATCGCGCGGCAAAGCGGACTTCCGGTGATCGCGCTGGGCGGCATGACGCCGCACCGCGCGGATCAACTGAGCGGTCACGGCTGGGCGGCCATCGACGGGCTGTACGGCAAAACGCGATGAGTGGAATCGCAGGAAATCCCAAGGATTCTTGACGGGGAGTCACTCAAAGGCGCATTATGACTGTGAGACACAGGGGATAGCGTAAATGGCAAGCCAGGCGATCAGCCCAAGGAGCGGCACTTCCAGAAGGCCGACGAGCAGCTCCAACTGGCGCGCGGCGCTGCGCCGTTCGTTGCGCCGTGCCAGCGAAATGGGCGCCGCGCTGCTGCTGTTTGCTGCCATGGTGTTCCTCGCGCTGGCGCTGGTTTCGTATCATCAGACTGACCCTTCATCGTCGACTGCAGCTGGCGGAACGGTGCTCAACTGGATGGGCGCGCCCGGTGCCTGGGCCGCTGATCTTGCGCTGCTTGGCTTTGGGCCAATCTCTGTGCTGCTGCTGCCGCTGCTCTATGTCGTGGCACGCAAGCTGTGGCGGCTGGCCGATGATGTTGAAGAAGAACCAATGCCGCACAGCTGGTGGAACAGCCTGTCAGTGCTGCTGTTGGCGATGATCCTGCTGTCAACCGTGCTCAGCCTGAGCTGGCCAGCCACTGGCAATGCCCTGCCCGCCTCGATGGGCGGACTGGCAGGCATAGTCGGCGAAAAGCTGGTGCGTGCCACGGCATCCTTGCTGCCACTTGCCGCGCAGGGCTGGGCGATCTTTGGCATGGGATTGGTCAGCCTGCTCGTCGGAGCCGTTCTAGCGGGCCGGGTTTTCGCTATCGACTGGGCAGCACTGTTTGCTCTGCCGAACCTGCATCGCGCGCCATCATCTGATGGCTCACAAGGGCTGCGCGTGCCACGGCTCCGCAAGTCTCGTGAGACCAAAGCTGTCACCGAGCTGGATGCTGTGGTTCCAGTAACGCGCCGTCCGCCTGAAATCACCGATCCCTCGCGGCCTGCCAGGCCTGCGCAGCTCTCTTCCGTCAGTCGGCAAGGCGATCTGTTCGACAGTTATGAGCTTCCCGGGCTCGATCTGCTGGAGGAGCCAGTTCAAAGTACCAAGCCCAAGATCGACAAGCTCAGCCTGGAACGCAATGCCCGGCTGCTCGAAACCGTGCTTGATGATTTCAACGTCAAGGGTGAGATCATGGCGGTGAGAACCGGGCCTGTGGTCACTATGTACGAGCTGGAACCTGCCCCCGGCATCAAGGCTAGTCGCGTGGTTGGCCTGGCCGATGATATTGCCCGCAATATGAGCGCGATATCGGCGCGCGTTTCGGCGATACCGGGGCGTACGGTCATGGGTATCGAGCTGCCCAATGCCGACCGGCAGATGGTGAGCTTCAAGGAACTGGTTGCCTGCGAGGCCTTTGCCGCTTCCAAGGCGATGCTGCCGATCATTCTGGGCAAAGACATTTCGGGCGAGCCGGTGGTCGCCGATCTTGCCGCCATGCCGCATCTGCTGGTGGCGGGCACGACCGGATCGGGCAAGTCGGTTGGCCTCAATACTATTCTGTTATCGCTGCTCTACCGCCTGACCCCGGCGCAGTGCCGCCTGATCCTGATCGATCCCAAAGTACTGGAGCTTTCGGTTTACGACGATATTCCGCACCTGCTCTCACCCGTTGTCACCGAGCCTGCAAAATCAGTGCGCGCACTCAAATGGGCGGTTGAGGAGATGGAGCGTCGCTACCGGATGATGAGCGAGATCGGCGTGCGCAATATTTCCGGCTTCAATGACAAGGTCACTAACGCGATTGCCAAGGGCAAGCCGCTAGGCAAACGCATCGCCATTGGTTTCGATGCCGAGACCGGCGAAGAAGTCTATGAAGACCAGCAGTATGACTACCGCGTGCTGCCGCAGATTGTCGTCATCGTTGACGAACTGGCCGATCTTATGGTCACCGTCGGCAAGGAAATTGAAGTGCTGATCCAGCGCCTCAGCCAGAAGAGCCGCGCGGCGGGCATCCACTTGATCATGGCAACACAGCGGCCTTCGGTCGATGTCATCACCGGCGTGATCAAGGCCAACCTGCCCACCAGAATCAGCTTCGCCGTCACCAGCCGGATCGACAGCCGCACCATTCTGGGTGAGCAGGGCGCTGAACAGCTGCTGGGCAAGGGCGATATGCTGTACAAGCCTGCGACTGATCCCGTGCGCCGCGTCCACGGCCCGTTCGTGTCCGACGACGAGGTGTTCCGTGTCGCCGAATACTGGCGCAGCCAGGGCACGCCCGAATATGTCGATTCGGTCACCGAAGAGCCCGAGGACGGCGGCTTTGGCTTTGATGATCTTGATGGCACGGCCTCGGACAATCCCGATGAGCGCAAATACCGTCAGGTCTGCCAGCTGGTGTTCGAAAGCCAGAAAGCCTCGGCCAGCTGGATCCAGCGGCAGATGGGCGTCGGCTATAACACCGCGTCGAAATGGGTCGAGCGGATGGAAGCCGACGGCTTTGTCGGACCCGCCAACCACGTCGGACGGCGCGACATCTACCGCGACCGGGATGGTAATCCGTTGTAAGTATTTGGCCCGCTGTGACTATTTGGGCCGCTGTCTACTTTTAAGCTGAATATCCAAGCCGGACAGGCCGGACACCCCTGTCCGAGTATATTATCACGGAACTTCAGCTCTTTATCCCGAAAAGCGGACACATGCCCGCTTTTTGGCAGCAAAATGATCTTCAGGCTTTCAAAGAACCTGTCGATCATGCCAATTTCCGGCCTTGTAGGACAGCCCTTAGAACACCGAGCGCAAAATCTGAACCACTGGTATCCTCCCCTGGAAGGGGAGGTGGCAGCCCACTTGGGCTGACGGAGGGGTGACAACGCTGGCGTGGATACCCCTCCGACTGCCTTTCAGGCAGCCACCTCCCCCACAGGGGGAGGATCGAGCTGATTCACAATCCCAGCGACTAGATATAATGTCATCGCCGCCTTAGGAATTCAGCGAACAGCGATTGCTCATTTTTCCGCCAGCCCCAGCTGCCACAGGATAAAGGCAAATTCCTCTGCCGTTTCCTTCAGGCTTTCAAAGCGCCCGGACTTTCCCCCATGCCCAGCGCCCATGTTGGTCTTGAGGATCAGCTCATTACTGTCGGTCTTGAGCTCGCGCAGCTTGGCGACCCATTTGGCCGGTTCCCAATAAGTGACGCGCGGATCGTTGAGTCCGGCGGTTACCATGATCGGCGGGTAGTCGTGTGCGGAAACCTGATCGTAGGGTGAGTAGGAGCGGATCAGATCAAAGGCGGCCTTGTCTTCGATCGGGTTGCCCCATTCGGGCCATTCGCCGGGCGTCAGCGGCAAGGTCTCATCGAGCATGGTCGCCAGCACATCGACGAAGGGCACATGGGCGACGACCGCGCCCCACAGTTCAGGGTTCGAATTGACCACTGCGCCCATCAGTTCGCCGCCCGCCGATCCGCCAGAAATGCTGATTTGTCCTGCCGAGGTGTAACCGGCGTCAACCAGCCCCTTCGCGACATCGACGAAATCGTTGAAGGTATTGGTCCGCGCCTCCAGCTTGCCCGCCTTGTACCAGGCGCGCCCCAGATCATCGCCGCCGCGAATATGGGCGATGGCATAGGCAAAGCCGCGATCCACCAGTGATAGCCGCGTGGTTGAAAAGCCCGGAGCGATGGCGATGCCGTATGCGCCATAGCCATAGAGATGCAGCGGGCCGCCAGAAACGCGGCCCTTACGGGCAACAATGCTCACCGGGATCATTGTGCCATCGCGCGCCGCAATTTCCAGTCGCTCGGTGGTATAGAGCGCGGGCTCATAGCCCGAGGGGATTTCCTGCACTTTCAGCACTTCAAGCCGCCGCTCGGCAATGTGATAATCATAGGTGCTGGCCGGGCTGACCATCGATTCATAGCCCAGCCGTAGCGCTTTCGTATCCCACTCGGGATTGTCGCCCAGTTCGGCATCATAGCTCGACTCGGGAAATGCGATGGGTTCGATCCTGGCGGGTTCATCGTAATAGCGGATCTCGATCTGATCCAGACCTGCACGGCGGCCTTCGACAACGTAGAAATCCTTGAACAGCTCGAACCCGGTCAGGTAAAACGCATCCGTCCCCTCGATCAGCGTGGTCCAAATGCCCGGATCGGCGAGGTCTGCAGTGGCGAGGCGAAAGTTCTCATGCGTGTCATTGGCGTGGATGAACAGCCTATCTCCGTTCAGGTCGACATCATATTCGACGCCCTTCTGGCGCGGTTTGACCAGGATAGGAGTAGCTAGTGGATCGGCAGCAGGCACCAGCCGCACTTCGCCGGTTTCATGATCGCTGGCGGAGATCACCAGCCATTGCTCATTGGCTGAAATGCCCGAGCCGACGCGGAAGCCCTCGTCGTGCTCGTGATAGAGTTCCAGATCGCTTTCCAGCGGCTGGCCCAGCCAGTGCAGCCTCGCATTATCAGTGCGCCACTGCTCGTTGGCGAGCGAATAGACCAGTGCCTTGTCATCGGCGCACCAGACCAGTGCCGAGAGTGTGCCGGGAATTTCGTCACCCAGCAGCGCGCCACTGGCCAGATCCTTGATCCGCGCGGTGAAGCGCTCAGAGCCGTTGTCATCAATGGCATAGGCGAGGAGCTTGCCCGATTTGCTCACCGACATGGCGCCAAGGCGGAAATATTCCAGCCCCTCGGCCAGCGCGACTTCATCGAGGATCAGTTCATCGGGGCCACCGGTGACGGGCTTGCGCCACCACTTCTTGTATTCCGCGCCCTCCTCAAACTCGATCCAATAGAGCCAGTCGCCGTCCTTCTGCGGCACCGATGTGTCCGCCTCCTTGATGCGGCCGCGCATTTCGGTGAACAGATCGTCGATCAGCGGCTGGTGCGGCTTCATCCGCGCCTCGAACCAGGTGTTTTCCGCATTGAGATGGGCGAGCACCGCCTTGTCCGTCACCTCGGGATAGAGGGGATCGCGCAGCCACGCGTAGTCATCTGCAATGGTGATACCGTGGTGGGTAAAGCTGTGGGGTTTCTTGCGAGCGGCAGGTGGGGCGATTGGGGGTGTGGTAACTGTCATTCACTGCCTCTATGATGCGCGCAGAAGGACTGCAACCATGCTGATGAACACCCATGAAGCCCGCCTCGAAGCCCTGCGCAAGGAACTGGTCGCCCGCGATCTTGATGGCTTTGTTGTGCCGATTTCCGATGAGCACATGAGCGAATATGTCGGCGCCTATGCGCAGCGGCTCGAATGGCTGACCGGCTTTGGCGGATCGGCGGGGACGGCGGTTGTCTTGCAGGACAAGGCGGCGATGTTCGTTGACGGGCGCTATACCTTGCAAGTTCGCGATCAGGTGGACGGGCGGTTCTGGTCCTATGAGTCAGTGCCGCAGACCAGCATTGCCAAGTGGCTTGGCGAACACGCCCATGACGGCGCAAGGATCGCTTACGATCCATGGCTCCACGGCAAGGTCTGGGTCGCGGCGGTGGAAAAAGCGCTGGCCACGAAAAGTGCCAGGCTGGTCGCTGTAGAGAGCAATCCGATTGACGCGGTGTGGAATGATCGTCCCGAACCATCTTCTGCTCCCGCAGCGGTGCATGGTCTTGCCTTTGCCGGACAAGTCAGCGAGGCCAAGCGCGCGGCGGTGGCCGAATGGCTCACTGAGCAGAAATATGACGCTGCGGTGATCTCGGCGCTCGATTCCATCGCCTGGTTGCTCAATATTCGCGGGGCCGATGTGGAGCGCACGCCTGTCGCGCTGTCCTTTGTCATTGCCCATGCCGATGGCACCGCAGAACTGTTCATCGCCGAGGAAAAGGTCACGCCAGCGCTGCGCCAGCACCTTGGCAATGCCGTGACGATCCGCCCACGTGCGGCATTCGTGCCGGGACTAGAAGGACTCAAGGGCAAAAAGGTCGCTGTCGATCCCGAGCGTTCGGTCTCGGCGGTCTTCGCTGCGCTCACCGCCGCCGGGGCTGAAGTGATCGAACAGCGCGATCCCACTGTATTGCCAAAGGCGGTGAAAAACCCGGTTGAACAGGCCGGGCATCGTGCGGCGCAAGCGCGTGACGGCGCGGCGGTGACGCGGTTCCTGCACTGGCTTTCGGTTGAGGCACCGCAGGACACAGTCAACGAGATATCTGCCGCCGAAGCGCTCCACCAGTTCCGGCGCGACTGCGGCGATCTGCGCGATCTGTCGTTCGATACGATTTCCGGCGCGGGGCCGAACGGGGCGATTGTCCATTACCGGGTCAGCGAGGAAACCAATCGGGCGCTCGCACCCTCCAGCGTCTATCTCGTCGATTCAGGCGGGCAGTATCCCGATGGCACGACCGACATCACCCGCACCGTCTGGATCGGCCCCGATGAAGCACCGGCATTGGCGAAGGACCGTTTCACCCGCGTGCTCAAGGGCCATATTGCGCTGGCCCGGATCACCTTCCCCAAGGGCACCGCGGGCAGCCAACTCGATACCTTGGCGCGGCAATATCTGTGGGCGGCGGGGCTCGACTATGCACATGGCACCGGCCACGGCGTCGGCTCATTCCTCTCGGTCCACGAAGGTCCGCAGCGCATCGCCAAGGCCGCTGGCGGTCAGGCTGGGAGTGATCAGGAATTGCTTGCAGGGATGTTCCTCTCCAACGAGCCGGGTTATTACAAAACCGGCGAATACGGCATCCGCATCGAAAATCTGGTGCTGGTGGAAGTCCGCGCAATCGAGGGTGGAGAGGGCACGTTTTTCGGCTTTGAAACGCTTACCCATGTGCCGATCGAGCGGGCGCTGGTCGATTGCAGCCTGTTGACGCGCGATGAGGTGGCTTGGTGGAATGCCTATCATACGCGGGTGCTGGACATTATCGGGCCTCAGTTGGAAGGTGCGGCGCTGGACTGGCTCAAGGCGCAATGCGCGCCATTGTGATGCGATAAGCGGGCCAGACAAACAGGAAGGTATGCGATGATAATCCACATCTGTTTCGGTACGCGCGATCTGGAGCGGGCGAGCACGTTCTATGATGCGCTGACTGCTGAACTGGGCTGCACCCGAACCGCAGAAACAGAGCGTTCGATCTATTATGCGAACCCCGGTGTCGGGGTTGGCTTTGCCATCACCACGCCCTTTGATGGCAATCCGGCTACGGCCGGTAACGGCGTGATGGCGACCATCGGTGCGCCGGATCGCGCGATCGTTGACCGGCTGCACGCCACCGCACTCGCCCATGGCGGCAGTGACGAAGGCGCACCCGGCGAACGCGGCAACGGGCATTATGTAGCCTACTGGCGCGATCCCGATGGCAACAAGATGAATGCGGTTGCCATGGGTTAAATTGTTCTTGTATTGTTCTTAGCAAAAGGCAATGCGAGTCGCAGAATAGGAGACAGGCTATGATCGGTTACGTAACACTGGGAACCAATGATCTCGCGCGCGGCGTAAAATTCTATGATGCCGTCTGCGGTGAATTCGGCATCGGGCGGATGATGGATGATGATACGTTTATCGCCTGGGGCATTCCCGGCGGTGGCCCTGGTATCGGCCTCACCAAACCGCTTGATGGTAATCCCGCCACGGTCGGCAATGGCGTGATGGTCGCGCTTGAGGCAAAGGACGAGGCGCAGGTCCAGCGGATTTATGACATCGCGCTGGCCAATGGCGGCACCTGCGAAGGCCCGCCGGGACAGCGGTTTGAGGGGTTTTACGCCGCCTATTTCCGCGATCCTGATGGCAACAAGCTCAATGCCTATATGATGACCTTTGGTTGAAAGCCGCACAGACTGTCTTCCAGCTGAATGGAACAGCCAGTTTGCGACAAATGGCGACAATAAAGGCATGATACGGCATACGTTTGCGACAGCATGACCCTATATGGACTATCAGGAAGCCGTGTGGTGCTGTCGTCCCCTCCCCCTCCTTGATTGCGCCATGCGGCTTTCCCGAAATTTCTCTGAAGGGATCGAACATGAAAAAGCTGACCCTAACTATCTCGGCAGTTGCACTGGCGCTGGCCGGAACTGCCTATGCCGCGCAGGAAGGCGGCATGCGTATGAAGGATCCGATGGGTGACAAGACCGTTACCCGCGCCGAGGCGGAAGCCAAGGCCAAGGAGCATTTCGCGATGATGGACGTCAATAGCGACGGCAAGCTCGACAAGGCCGATCACGCAGCCCGCCAGCTTGAGCATTTCAAGAAAATGGATACCGATCGCAATGGTTCGATCTCGCAAGCGGAATTTCTTGCCGCCCATCAGCGCGGACCCGGTAACGAGCACTCTGGTATGGGTGGCCCTGACGGCAAGATGGCCATGCCGCATGAGCGTGGTGCCCATGAAGGCGGGCCAAGGGGCGCAGGCGGCAAGCACGGCAAACGCGGCATGGACGGCGGTCACAAGATGATGATGCTCCACATGGCCGATGCCAACAAGGATGGCGTGATCACCCGCGATGAAATGGTTGGCGGTATGCTCAAGCATTTCGACATGACCGACACCAACAAGGACGGCAAGGTCACACCAGAAGAGCGCCGCGCCGCCATGGCCAAGATGCACGAGCACATGAAAAGCATGAAGGGTGGCATGAAGCATGGCATGAACCCGCCTCCGCCCCCGGCCAACTGATCAGCCAACGGGATTTTATCATGACGCCAGATTATAGATTCACGCGTCATGCCTGATACCGCGCCGATCAATCTGCTGCTTGTCGATGATGAAGCAGTCCTGCGCGAACCCCTGGCCGACTATCTCTCGGCTCAGGGGTTCGTCGTCAGGCAAGCCGCCTCTGCCGCCGAGGCGCGCAGCCTGTTGCGCGAAGCGCGCTCTGATCTGGTGCTGCTCGACATCATGATGCCGGGTGAAGATGGCCTGTCGTTTTGCCGCCACCTGATCGAAACCCAGTCCATTCCCACAATCCTGCTCACAGCGCGCGGCGAAGCGACGGACCGCATTGTTGGACTGGAGATTGGCGCTGATGATTATGTCGTCAAACCATTTGAGCCGCGCGAACTGGTTGCCCGTATCCGCTCGGTTTTGCGCCGTGCGGGCCGGGGCGCGACAGATGTGGCCGAGAACGAGGTTTTCCTGTTTGAAGGCTGGACACTCGATCCGCTGAAGCGTCGTCTGATCGATGCCGAAGGCGCGATTGTGGCAATTTCATCGGCTGAATTTCGCTTGCTCGTGGCCTTCCTCGAGCATCCACGACAGGTGCTCGATCGGGATCGGCTGCTCGATATGGTTCAGGGGCGTGAGGCGCACCTGTTTGATCGTGCGGTAGATAATCAGGTCAGCCGTCTGCGCCGCAAGATCGAGGTCGACAGCCGCAGTCCGCAACTGATCCAAACTGTCTGGGGCGGCGGCTATATGCTCACCACCGATGTCCTTCGCCAACCGGCTGATGCCAGCTGATGGCAAGCGCAAAGGGCAACTTTCTAAAGAGCCTGTGGCCAAGCAGCCTCAAAGGGCAGGTCTTGCTGACCATAGCTTTGTCATTGCTGGCGGCGCAGGCGTTCAGTGCGGTGCTGCTCTATCACGCCCAGCATGATCGGCGCGAGGCGGCGCTGGTTCACGCCGTTGCCATGCGCCTTTTTACCGCGACGAGAGAGGCACCGCCTGAGCGTTTAGCCACTGAGTCAGACGGGCCGATTGGTAATAACGGCCATCTCTCAACACAGCGCCCGCGGCCCGAATTGTTTGGCGGCCCGCGAACTTTCCGCGTTGAGCACCTCGCCGCTTCGCCGCTTCGTGCCGGGGAGGCGCGCAGCAGTGATGCCGAGAATGACCTGCGCTCTATCCTCAATGATCAGGACGTCGCGGTTGAAGATGTCGTCGTTATTCGCCGGGCCGTGGTGGATGATCCGCAAACCCTACGCCGCCTGACCCGCCGCAGCCAGTTGCTTGGCCAGCCCCACAGCGCCGTGGCGGAAAGTGTGATTGTTGCCGGTGTCCGCAAGAAGAACTCAGCTGAATGGCTGGTCGTTCGGACTCCGGTTCCACCCTATGAGCGGGCACTGATTCTCTCGTTGATCGGGCAGACGATCCTGATTTACGCGGTGATGGTCGGAGTGGTCGCCCTGTTGCTGCGGCGCATCACCCGCCCGCTTGCCGCGCTGACGACCCGGCTTGAACGGTTTGCCGATACGCGCGATCCCGGCGATCCGCTGGAACCGCAAGGTCCGGGTGACATTCGCCGCCTGATCACCGCGCATAATGCCATGGAGGGGCGCATTGCTGCCTTGCTCGATGAAAAGGACGTGATGCTTGGTGCGATCGGCCATGATCTCAAAACACCGCTCGCGGCGCTGCGGGTGCGGATCGAATCGGTGGCGGACGAAGAGCAGCGCGGCCGCATGGCACGGACGATTGAAGACATTACCCGTTCGCTCGACGATATTCTCAGCCTTGCCCGAGTCGGAAGGCCGACCGATCTGCGCGAACCCAACGAGTTGTCAGCACTCATAGCCTCGGTGGTCGAGGAATATGAGGATATGGGCGATCCGGTGGAGCTGGGTGCGACCCAGCGCATCGTGCTTTCGCTGCGCCCGACCTGGATGCGGCGCGCTTTGCGCAACCTGATCAGCAATGCCCTGCGTTATGGCCAGCGCGCCAGTGTGACACTCACCCGCGAAGGCGAGGTTGCGGTGATAACCATCAGCGACGAGGGACCGGGCATTGCCGATGATCAGATCGCCCGGATGCTCGAACCTTTCACGCGCGGCGAACCATCACGCAACAGCGAAACGGGCGGTGCCGGGCTTGGCCTGACACTGGCCCGCGCCATCGCCGAGCAGCACGGCGGAACGCTGACGCTATCCAACCTCAAAGACGCTCAAGGCCATGTCACCGGGCTGGCCGCCGTATTGCGGCTGCCCCTCTGACCTTATCTCATCAGGCTCTATTTGAGCAGTTTCACCGCGCGGCTTGTCTCTGTCTTGCGGGCATTCTGTAGCAGGCCGCAGCTTTTCACGCGCTCGATAGTGCGTTCCAATTCCATTTCAGCGGACTTGCCAGCAAAGCGTGGGCGCAGCTCGCGGGCGAATTCCTCCGCTTGCTCCACCGAGCAGAATCCAGACAATGTCTGCGGCAGGCGCGCGGCAAAGAATATCCCGCCTGATCCGCCCAGCAGCTCGTCAAGATGGGCCTTCATCCAGCTATAGCCGATGTCACGAGTGCCACCTGAAGTGATCACACCGCGCAGCAGGCTCAGCCGTTCGCTGGGGCGCAGGCGCGCATCCTTGGCATCATCCAGCACCCATTTGCCGATGTCCTTGTTTCCGCTCGATCCGATTACACCAAGCAGAACCGGGCGAAGCGATGAATCCTGTGATGACAAGGCGCGATCAAACAGCTTGCGCGCTGCCGCTACTCCGTCACGATCAAGCAGTGCCGAAAAGGTATCGCCGTACCACATCGAATCCAGAGCCGCGTGATCACCGGCCAGGAATTTTCCACCCGCATCCGCCAGCAGCGCGCGCAGCCCCTTGTCCTTGGCCGTGCCGGTAAGGGCATCAATCACGGATGAGCGGCGCTGGGTGCGTTCAGGATCTTCGCCTGCATAGGCGCCTTCAGCGGGGTTGAAGCCAAGACGTTTGAACTGCGGGGCATAGAGTTTGCCAACAAATTTGCGGTAAGCAGCCTTGGCTCCCTCATCGAGGAGTCCTGAGCCCGACAGCATTTCCAGACCGCCGAGAGCAATCCCATTAGCGTTGCTGTCAGGATTGTTCGCCAGTTTCCTTGCCAGAGCTGCCAGTTGGCTGGCGCTGGAACGGCCGGCCAGAAAGCTGGCGCGCAAGCTGTCATTCAGCGCCAGCGCCTCATTACCTGAAAGCTTGTCAGCCCCGGCAATCAGAGCGTCCCAATCGGCCTTTGGCAGCTCGAAACGGTAATAGCCGGTGCCGCCTGCATTGGGCATCAGCGCTCCCCGAATACCTTTGGCACCGCGAATGGAAATGGTGCCAGACTTGCTGTCCAGCAGCTGGCAATTGCGCGTCTTGCCCTGCCGGACGCAAAGCGGAATGCCCCAGCGCGTTTCGGGCGGGGTGGTGCCGAGCCGAGCGTAACGACTTTGTTCAACCTTCCAGCCGCCTTTGGACCGCGTGAAGCTGACCAGTGGCACACCCTGCTGATCGGTAAAGCTCTGCATGGCGGGAAGGATGCGCGCATCGCCCGAAACCTCGGCCATGGAGCGGAAGAAATCGGCGCTGGTGGCGTTGCCGTATTTATGCGCGGCCATATAGCTGCGCACCCCGTCGCGGAATTTGGTGTCGCCCATGAAGGCGGCGATCATCGCAACAACGTGCCCGCCCTTGCCATAAGTGATCGAATCGAAAGCCGCGTCGATCTGGGAATTGGTGGTGATTTTCTGATGGATCGGCCGGCCGGCGACGAGCGAATCGGTGCTCATCGCGGCAAATCCCTCAGCGGTAGCGCCCGAACCGATGTTGAGATCGGGCCGCCATGCTCCGCCGATGCGATAGCCCATCCAGTTGGCGAAACTTTCGTTCAGCCAGATATCATCCCACCACGCGGGAGTAACGAGATCGCCGAACCACTGGTGCGCCAGTTCGTGGCTGACAACCATGCCGAAGGCTTGCTTGCGCGGGATCGGCGATTTCTCATCAAGCACGATCAGGCCATCGGCATAGAGATCGGCTCCGGCATTCTCCATCGCGCCAGGCATGATCGGTGAAGTGATCTGGTCAAGCTTGGGATAGGGGAACGGCTGGCCGAAATAGTCTTCCAGCAGGGCGACAATGGTCTTGCTGTTCTCCAGCGCATAGCTGAGTTTTGCCGCATTGGGCTTGGGCGAAATGATCCTCAGCGGCAGCGGCTCCTTGCGCTGCGGCGTGGGCGGCGCCGTGCTTTCGATCACGGCAAATGGCCCGACCATCATCGCCACCAGATAGGTCGGCAGCGGCAGGGTTGGGGCAAAACGATGAACTTCTAGGCCGGTTTCCTCGGACTTGGAAACCTGCGGTGCATTGCTCACCGCGGTCAGCCCCTTAGGGGTGCGCAGCGTGACGGTGAACGGCGTCTTGAAGCCGGGCTCATCGAATGAGGGAAAGCTGGCGCGGGCGTCGATCGACTGGTGCTGGGTCCACGAATACCAGTCGTCCGCGACTTTCACCCGGAACATACCGGCAGGTCCGCTGCCAAACGGCGCAGTGTAATCGAAGGCAAAGGCGACAGGGCCAGCGGGGAGCGGTTCGGCAAAGGTCAGCGCCACTACACCCGAGCCATCAACCTGCTTCCAGGCACCGGCATATTGCTTACCGCCCGCTGTCGCCACGGCGCGGGTCACGGCCAGATCATTGCCGTGGAGAAACACGGTGTCACTGGCGGAGTTCATCGCCGCCTCAATCTCGACGCGGCCTGAAAAGTGATCCTTGGCCGGGTCCACAGTCAGGTCAAGCCGATAGGCCGATGGCGAGACCGCATTCGACAACCGGCCAACCGGGGCCGCCGGAACAGACGGCTGGGCTGCCGCTGCGGCGGTGGGGGAATTCTGCGCATGAACGGGTACGGCGATGCTCGTGGCAATGGCAATGGCTGCCGCTGTGGCAGCAAGCGGAAATCGGCGCATGAAGTCTCCCGAAGGCACATGAAATTTCACTGTGCCCCTTGCATGGCGCATTTGATTACCAATGCAACCTTCGACTAACTGCCATGTGCAACCGACGAACGTCAGGGCCGAAATAACGCATTGTAGTCAGAGACTGATGGCCAATCGCAGTTCCACCACCACGCCAGCGCGCACTACCCTGGCTTTGACGACAGAACCTTCACCCAGAATTGCCACCAGATCGGCGGCGGTCGCGACAGGTTTGTCGTTGGCTTCGATCAGCAAGTCACCGATCCTGATATCGAGCGCCGCCCCTGCCGAATTGGTTTCGACAGTCGTGACCGTAACACCTTTGCCGTCATGGCGGGCAGGGTCGCCGGCGGCGAGATCGCGCACCGATATGCCCAGATGCTGCCGTGCCGAGGGCGACCGCAGTTCCAGAATCGTGCCATTCCGCCAGACCTTGAGCGATTGCACCGGACTGGCCCCGACCATCTTCGCCAGTACTTCCGTGTTCGGGATTGCTGCACCATTCAATTCGAGAAGATAATCGCCCAGCTTCACATCCATCTTTTCCGCGAGCGAATTGGCCACCACCCGGTCAACCACCACGCCCCGCAGTTCGGCCAGCCCTGCCTTTGCCGCTTCTTCGGCGGACGGAGCACGCATGCTGATGCCAAGCTTCGGCGGGTTTGCCGCATTGGCTGCCTGCTTTTCACGCTTTGCCTGTTCATAGGCGACCTGTGCATTCCTGCCGACAACCCGCAGGTCATGCACCACGCCTGCGCGCAGAACCTTGATGGCAAGCTCAGCCTCGGCTTTGTCCTGCAATGAGGTCCGCGTCACTCTGAGATATTCGGCGAAGGCCATGATCGGAGTCCCGTTGATTTCGGTCAGCACGTCATCAACGCGCAATCCACCGGCTTCGGCCGGGCTGCCTGCCCATACCGCCGTGATCAGCATGCCGGTTTTCGGCGCCCACTTCAGCCGTCTGGCATCCTTGGACTCGATATTCTTGTACGAAATACCGACCTGGGCATAGGCAAGGACTGCAGGATCGGTCTCGATCGCCAGGGTGATTGCAGCGTCGGCGAACTGCCGGGCCAGGGTGGGCTGCGCGGTCCTGACCTCAAGCCGTGTGCCGTCCTTGTATTGAAAGCTCACCCCCCAGTGATTTGTCTTGTTGGGAAGGTATGACAGGTAAATTCCGGAAAGGTTCGCCATGCCCAGCCAGGCCTGACCGTGCCGGGTCACCGGGACTTGCGAGGTGACGGTCGAGCCTCCGTAATAGGGGACGTAGCGTCCGCCGATCCAGGTTCCGCCATAGGAAGGCACCCACTGGCTGTTATTCTGCACTGAAGTGGAGGTCGTGGCGACGGCGATTCCCTCGCGGTTGACAACGAACTTGTCGATCTGGGTGCCGTCATAGGACACAAAGAACTGCGCAAGGTTAGAGATGGTGCCCGCTGCCTCGGTGAGTGAGCCAACCGGCATGGGCTGGTACCAGACTGTCGATTCAGCCCAGGTTTCGTCCTTGGCTACAGCGGGTGCAGCGCAAGCCAAGCAGGCCAGCGCCAGCAACAAACGGGACAGAAAGTGCATCATCGGGTCTCCTGGCAGACGTTAACCTATACATCTGCCCGGCTGGCGCATTGTGCTATGTCAAACCGATGCTAGGCTGCAGATCAGCAGCTGCCTGCTCTCAGCGCAGCAGCCCGCCCAGAATGCCGCGTGCAAACCTGCCGAGGGCCGCGCCGCCCAACGCAGTGGCGAGGGTTCCACCGATCGCGCTGGCCGCTGAACTCACTGGCGAAGCGCGCGAGGTGCGGCCCGTCATCTTGGCGGCGATCATCGCCCCCGCCGAGGATGCCACTGCGCCCATCGCGGCCTTGCCCGCCTTTTCCCACATCGACGGCGTCTTGCGTTCCTGTCCGCGCTGAACTTCCTCGCCTTGCTCCTCCACGACCTGCGCAGCGGCGGCGGCATCAGCGCTTTTCTGCGCCAGAACTTCGGCGGCGCTGTCGCGATCAACCTTGGTCTCGTACTTGCCGTCAAACGGACTGATAGACTGCATGATCGCGCGTTCTTTGGGGGTGATCGGGCCAAGGCGCGAGCGCGGCGGGGCGATCAGCGTGCGCTGGACAATGCTGGGTGCGCCATCCTCGCCCAGCACCGAAACCAGCGCTTCACCAACGCGCAGCTCGGTGATCACCGTCTCGACATCAAGATCCTTGTTGATGCGGAAAGTATCCGCCGCTGCCCTGATCGCCTTCTGATCGCGCGGTGTGAACGCGCGCAGCGCATGCTGCACGCGGTTGCCCAGCTGCCCGGCGATTTTCTCGGGAATGTCGATCGGGTTCTGTGAGACGAAATAGACGCCGATACCTTTGGATCGGACGAGGCGGACAACCTGCTCAACCTTGTCGATCATGGCCTGCGGGGCATCGTCTTCGAACAGCAAGTGCGCCTCGTCGAAAAAGAACACCAGCTTGGGCTTATCCGGATCGCCCACTTCAGGCAGCGCCTCGAACAGTTCGGACAACAGCCACAACAGGAAGGTGGCGTAAAGCTTGGGGCTTTGCATCAGCTTGTCAGCGGCGAGCACGTTGATAATGCCCTTTCCGCTTTCATCACAGCGGATGAAATCATGGATCTCAAACGCCGGTTCGCCAAAGAAATTATCCGCGCCTTGGGCCTGAAAGGCGAGCAACTGGCGCTGGATTGTGCCGACGCTGGCGCGTGAGATATTGCCGTAAGTGGTGGCAAGCTGGCTGGCCTGTTCGGCGCAAGTAATCAGCACTTGCTGAAGATCTTCGAAATCGAGCAGCAGCAGCGCGTTGTCGTCGGCATATTTGAAGGCGATGTTGAGCACGCCTTCCTGCGTTTCATTCAGCCCCATCAACCGTGCCAGCAGCAGCGAACCCATTTCGGAAATGGTGGTGCGGATCGGATGGCCCTGTTCGCCATAAAGATCCCAGAACACTGCTGGATTATCGTGATAGGAATAGTCGGCAATGCCGATTTCCTTGGCACGCGCCTCAAGCACGGCGGCGTGCTTGAAATCATGGCTGCCAGGCATGCAGATACCCGAAAGATCGCCCTTCACATCAGCAAGGAACACCGGCACGCCATTGGCCGAGAATTGCTCGGCCATGGTCTGCAAGGTAACGGTCTTGCCGGTGCCGGTTGCCCCCGCCACCAGACCATGGCGGTTCGAGCGCGAGAGTGGCAGCACCTGCTGTTCGCCGTTCGAGCCAAGCCCGAGAAAAATTCCGTCCATTGCGACCGCTCCCTGCAGTGATTTCAGGCCAGCCATAAGGGTCATCGCCACAATCTGCGAGAGGGTTTTTGCATGAATGGCGCGCCGCCGCTAGAAGCGCGCGCTTATGGCTGCCCCATTCATCCTGCTTGACGATGCCCGGCCAGACGGGGCGAGCGACGCACGTCTTTATGAAGGGCCGCTGGAGATCGTTGTCGCACGGCGCGCGGACGAAGTGTCGGGGGCGCTGCTTCGAATCGAACAGCTTCGGCGGGAGGGCCGCCACCTGGCAGGCTGGATAGCTTATGAGGCGGGGCTGGCCCTAGAGCAGCGACTGGCCCCGCTCGCCGATGCGCGCACCGGCGCGGCCGGGCCGTTGCTGTGGTTTGGAGCCTTTGATGGCTATCAGACGATTCTGGCTGCTGAGGTTCCGGCTTGGCTGGCAGCGCGCGGAGAGGGCGTGGCTTCGGTCGGGCCGCTCGATCCGGCACTGTCACCGGGCGGCTATGCCCGTGCCTTTGGGGCATTGCAGGAGGCCATAGCTGCGGGCGATATCTATCAGGCGAACCTCACCTTCCCGCTCACCGGATCATACCGGGGAGATCCGCTGGCGCTTTATGCCGCGATCCGTCCCGCCGCCGGGGCTGGCTATGGCGGGCTGGTTCACGATGGCGCGCAGTGGCTGTTGAGCTTCTCGCCCGAGTTGTTTTTCGCGCTGCAGGGCGATGCGGCCATGGTCAAGCCGATGAAAGGCACGCGGCCCCGTGGCCGCGATGCGGCAGAAGACGCGCAGCTCGCCGCAGAACTCGCCGTTTCGGACAAGGACCGCGCCGAAAACCTGATGATTGTTGATCTTCTGCGCAATGATCTCAGCCGCGTCACTCGGCCAGGTAGCGTCAAGGTTGAGCGGCCCTTCGCGGTCGAGACCTATCCTACCGTTCACCAGATGACGACGACCGTGCGGGCAGTGTTACAGCCGGAAAGGGGGGTGTTCGATCTGATCGCTGCTCTGTTCCCCTGCGGTTCGATCACCGGTGCGCCCAAGATCCGGGCCATGGAGCTGATAAATGCGGCAGAGCGCGATGCACGCGGCGTCTATTGCGGTGCGATCGGCCGGATTGATCCCACTGGTGATGCTGCGTTCAATGTGGCAATCCGCACGCTGCGGCTCGTTCCGGGGGAAAACGGACACGGGCGCGCGACGCTGGGGGTGGGCTCGGCGATAGTCGCCGATTCGGGAGTACTGTCTGAGTGGCGCGAGTGTCTGGTAAAAGGGGGTTTCGTGCGCGCATCTGCTGGGGGTTTTGATCTGATCGAGACCATGGCCTTCACGCCCGACAAGGGCATCGTTCTGCTCGAGCTGCACCTCGAGCGGATGAAGGCGAGTGCAGGCGAGCTGGGCTTTTCCTTTGATCGCCACGCGGTGCGCAATGCCATTCAAGCGCTGTGTTTTGAGGCGGACTTGCCATCAAAAGTCCGCCTGTGCCTTGCGCACAGCGGTGCCCATGCGCTGGAGATCAGCGCCATGCCCGACAAGCTTCCCAACCCGGTTCCTTGCGCGGTGCTGAGACTGCCGGTTGATTCGGGTGATTGGCGGTTGCGTCACAAAACCAGTGACCGCGGCTTTTACACCACCGCCTTTGTGGCGGCACAAACAGTCGGTGCGTGCGAGGCGGTTCTGCTGCGCGATGACGGCCTGATCACCGAAGGCAGTTTCACCAATCTCTTCGTCAAGCGGAACGGCAAACTGCTCACACCGCCCGCTCGCCTTGGTCTGCTGCCTGGTGTGCTGCGTCGTTCGCTTATAGAGCAAGGCCTTGCCGAAGAGGCTGAGCTTACCATAGCCGATCTGGGCAGCGAGTTTTTCATCGGTAACGCTTTACGCGGGCTGATGCCCGCCAGGCTTTTTGCGTGAATACATCGGTTGCCCTGAATCGCATTTCCCCATCACAGACCACTGCGATGACCGACCGCGCCACCGAGCTTCGCGCCGAGGGCCGGGATATCATCTCGCTCTCGGTCGGGGAGCCGGACTTCGCCACACCGCCGCACGTCATTGCAGCGGCCAAGGCGGCGCTTGATGCGGGGGATACGAAATATACGGCAGTTGGCGGCACCGCGCGCTTGAAAGCGGCGGCGGCCCTGCACTTCGCGCGCGATCTTGGCCTAGACGTCCCGGTTGCCCAAGTGACGGTCAGCGCGGGCGGCAAGCAGGCGATCTTCCATGCCTTGCTCGCCACACTCAATCCGGGTGACGAAGTGCTGATCCCTTCGCCGTGGTGGGTGAGTTATCCGGAGATCGTGCGGTTTGCCGGTGCCGAAGTTGTCGCCTTGCCCACCGATGCCGCCGGGGGCTTTCGCATCACTGCCGCCCAACTGGTCGCCGCAATTACGCCGAAAACGCGCTGGTTGCTGCTTAACAGTCCGGGCAATCCCACCGGTGCGACCTATCCGGCTGAGGAACTGCGGGCGCTGGGTGAAGTGTTGCGCGCGCATCCCCAAGTGTTGGTGATGAGCGATGATATCTATGCGCCGCTGCGCTATGGTGCAGGCGCTCATGCGACCTTGGCGGCGGAATGCCCAGACCTTGCGGACCGCGTGCTGACCGTGTCTGGCGTGTCAAAAAGCCATGCGATGACGGGTTTTCGCATTGGCGTTGCCGCCGGCCCGATATGGTTGATCAAGGCCATGGAAAAGCTGCAATCGCATTCATCGGGCAACCCCTCGTCAATCAGTCAGGCCGCTGCCGTGGCCGCCTTCGAAGGCCCGCAGGATTTTCTGAATGATTGGTGCGAGCGTTTCCGTGCTAGGCGAGATCTGGTTGTGAGCACGATCAATACGATTCCCGGTCTTTCGACACCGGTGCCCGACGGCGCGTTCTATTGCATGGTTGATGCGACGCCCTTGATGGCGCGCTTTTGTGCTACACCCGATAAGAATTGGGACGAGGCGCTGGTACTACACCTTCTCGACCACGGCGTTGCCGTCGTCGCCGCATCGGCCTTCGGCGGCCATAGCGGATTTCGCATCAGCTTCGCCGCCGACGAAGCCAAGTTGAGTGAAGCAATGCAGCGCATCGCAAGGGCAGTCTCTTGAGCCGTTTCCCCATTCTGTTCGAGGACGGCGAAGCACTGGTGATCGACAAGCCTGCTGGCCTGCCGCTCGATCGCCCGCGTGCGGGGGGCGAAAGCCTTGCCGATCACCTTGAATCGCTCTGTTTGGGTTTCCAGCGGGTGCCGTTTCCCGTTCACCGGCTTGACCGGGACACATCGGGCTGCCTGCTGCTGGCGCGCAACCCCAAGGCACTGAAGCGGTTTTCCGCTGCTTTTGAGGCCCGGCTGGTGGAAAAGCGCTATCTCGGCATCGTTGCCGGACCGGTTGAGGGTGAGCAGGGTACCATCGAATTATCGCTGACCAAGATCAGCAGCGCCGAGGATGGCTGGCGGATGATCGTCGCCAAAAAGGGTAAGCCCGCTGTCACGCATTGGCGCAAGATTGCCGAGCATGAGGGCAACACGCTGGTCGAATTCCGCCCCGAAACTGGGCGTACTCACCAGATCCGGATTCATGCCGAACACGCTTTCGGCCACGCCCTGCTTGGCGATCCGATCTATGGGGCGGGCGCGCAAGGGGCAGCCAAACGGACCATGCTGCATGCCGCAGGAATCACCGTAATGCGCGAGGGCAAGCCGCCAATCGCGGCTGTGGCCCCGATGCCAGCCGATTTCATTGCGCTCGGTTTCAGTGATGGCTGAGGAGCCCGAGGCTGTGATTGAACGGGCGCTGGCGCTGCTCAGCGAGAGCTTCATCGCCGCGACCGGCCCAGGCGGGCAGAATGTCAACAAAGTGGCCAGCGCGGTGCAGCTGCGGCTGGATATCTATGCGCTGCGGCTGGAGCCTGAAGTTTTTGCGCGGCTGAAGCTGCTGGCCGGCAGCCGGTTGACCAGCAAGGGCGAACTGGTGTTCACCGCGCGGCGTTTTCGCACGCAAGAAGCCAACCGCTCCGATGCGCGCGAACGGCTGTCAGAACTGATCCGCGATGCCCACAACCTGCCTGAAAAACGCGCCAAAAGCCGCCTCAACCGGGTTGGCAAGGAGAAGCGGCTGCAGGGCAAGAAATTGCGCGGAACGGTGAAATCGGCACGCGGAAAAGTGCAGATGGATTAGTTGGCCTTCGCCGCCGCATTTTCCGTCCCCTGAACGGCAGGGGCGGGTGCGATTGGCGGGAAGGCGCTGGGATTGAGCCGCTGGGACTCGATCATTTCTGCCGCTTCGTTCAGCGCCTTTTCCTCTCCTGGAGTCACCGCGCCAGGAGCAGAGTCACCTTGGCCGCAGGCGGCCAGCAACAATACGAGTGCAAGAGGGGCAAGCGGTTTCATCGGCCAATCCATTCAGCAAGCCAGCGGGCGCGATCCTTCAAAAACCAAGTGCGCCCACCAGTGTAAATTAGTCTGGCGTGAGGTTCGCCCGCCTCAGTTAGGCTTGGGCGCGCCTTCAGCTGGTTTTTCTTCAAGGTCGTTGAATTCCTTGGCGACTTGCGCCGCATCATCCTTGACCTGATCTGGAGTTTTGGCGGCCTCTTTTGCAGCTTCACTTGAAGAAGCGCCATTGTCTGTCACCGGGGCGGCCGAAGCCTCAACCTGATTCACCGCTTCGTCAGCAGGCATATCGGCGCTATCTTCACTGGCCTGAACATCAGGGCTGTCTGATTTGCCGCAGGCGGAAAGCGACAGAACAGCAACCGAAGCAATGGCGGCGAAAGCAAATTTTTTCATCGTAGATCCCTATGAACTATTTTGGGGAGCAATCTGGAAGGCCGACGCATAACGCCAGCTTGAGCAATAGAGTCTAACCAACCCCAGGGTCTCTAGCCAAGCGAAAAGCGCAAGACAAATGACAATCGCCGCTTTTCCGCCATCTGATTTCTATTTTCACGCATGATTTCTGTCTGCGGAATAGCCTCGAGAGCGCCCTTGAACACATATAAAGAATTCTTTATATGATGCTCTGAATGAAAATTGATCCCGCCCTTCGCGCGCTGGCAGACCCGACGCGTCTGCGCATCATGCGGCTGCTGGCCCATATGGAGCTGGCAGTGGGAGAACTCGCACAGGTTCTGGGACAAAGCCAGCCGCGTGTTTCGCGCCACGTGCGGATATTGTGCGACGCCGGCCTCGCTGAACGGCGGCGTGAAGGCAGCTGGGTGTTCCTGCATATTGCCATCGGTGAGGATCAAGCCCCACCGATTGGCGCGGCGGTCGCGCGGCTGCTGGCTGCGGCCGAAATGGATGATGCCGCCTTTGCCGCGCGCTGCGCCGAGGATCGTCGCCATCTTGCTGCGATCCGTGCCGCGCGCGAATTGCAGGCAGCAGCATACTTTGCCCGCCATGCCGAGGAATGGGATCAGTTGCGTCTGATGCACAGCCCGGACGGACCGGTTGAGACAGCCTTGGTGGCGGCGCTCTGTGGTGATGTTGGGGGCGGAAAGCATGAGGGCGGAGAGTTGGGCGCACTGCTCGATGTCGGCAGCGGCACGGGCCGGATTGCCGAATTGCTCGCCCCCGCTGCACGCCATGTCACTGCACTAGACAAGAGTCCTGAAATGCTCCGTATCGCCCGTGCCCGGCTCCAGCATCTGCCCGCTGACAGCCATGATCTGGTGCAGGGCGATTTTGCCGCGCTGCCGTTTGCCGATGCCGCGTTTGACACACTGACCTTTCATCAGGTGCTGCACTATGCGCAGGAGCCGGAACGCGCGCTGGCCGAAGCGGCGCGGGTCACGCGTCCCGGTGGCCGGATTGCCGTGGTCGATTTCGCCGCGCATGACCGTGAGGAACTGCGCACGGCCCATGCCCATGCGCGGCTCGGCTTTTCCGATGAGCAGATGCTCGCGCTGCTATCCGACGCCGGGTTTACCGCTGGCCCAGCCGTGGCGCTGCCCGGGCACGAGCTAACCGTCAAGATCTGGACCGGCACGCGAGGCAAAACCGCGCGCGCATTGAACAAGTCCCACAAGGAAGAGGCATCATGAATTTGCCCGCTGAAGCCCCGATATTCGCCGACCTGCCAGGGGACATTGCCGTGTCCTTCGAATTCTTCCCGCCCAAGAGCGAGAAGATGGAGGATCAGCTGTGGGCTGCGATCACTGAACTGGCTCCGCTCGGGCCACGCTTCGTCTCGGTGACTTATGGCGCAGGCGGCTCCACACGCGAACGCACGCATGCAACGGTTGCGAGGATCGTCACGGAAACCAGTCTGGTTCCCGCCGCACACCTCACCTGCGTGGCGGCCAGCAAGGCCGAGATTGCCGAGATTGCCGATCAATACTGGGAAGCCGGTGTGCGGCATATCGTGGCGCTGCGCGGCGATCCGCCGCCAAGCGATGGCGGCATGTTCACGCCGCATCCCGATGGCTATGCCAATGCTGCCGAACTGGTCGCAGGTCTGCGCGCGGGCCACGACTTCGAGATTTCGGTTGCCGCCTATCCCGAGGTTCACCCCGATGCGGCCAATGCCAAGGCCGATCTCGACAACCTTAAGCGCAAACTTGATGCCGGTGCGACACAGGCGATCACTCAGTTCTTCTTCTCTACCGACGCCTATTTCCGCTTTCTCGATCAGGCGCTGGCCGCTGGTATCAGTGCACCGATCCTGCCGGGGATCATGCCGGTGACGAGCTTTGCTGCGATCCGGCGGATGTCCGCCAATACCGAGATTCCGGGATGGATGGAGGCGATGTTCGCAGGGCTGGACGATCGCCCCGGCCCGCGCGCGCTGGTTTCTGCCGTGGTTGCCGCCGATATGTGCCGCAGGCTCTATGCAGGCGGTGTGCGCGATTTCCATTTTTACACGCTCAACCGTGCCGAACAGGCCTATGCCATCTGCCAGTTGCTCGGGCTTAGACCCACAGGAGTTGACCAATGACAGCCCGCGAATCCCTGCTTGCCGAGGCGGCCAAGCGCATCCTGATCACCGATGGTGCTTTCGGTACCGAGATCCAGAACTACAAGCTTGCCGAGGCGGACTATGCCGGATCGCTGGGCCTCGCCAAGGACCAGAAGGGCAACAATGATATCCTCGCGCTGACCAAGCCCGAGGTGCCCGAGGCAATCCACCGCGCCTATTTCGAGGCCGGGGCGGACATCGCCGAGACCAACACCTTCTCGGCCAACCGCATCAGTCAGGCCGACTATGCCGCCGAGCATCTGGTGCGCGAGATCAACCTCGCTTCGGCGCAACTGGCACGGCGTGTGGCGGACGAATATCAGGCTAAAGACGCCAAAAACGGTATTATCCGCCCAAGGTTCGTCGCCGGTGCCATCGGCCCGACCAACAAGACGCTGTCGCTCTCGCCCGATGTCAACGATCCCGGCTACCGCGAGATTGATTGGGACACGCTGGTGGCGGTTTACAAGGAACAGGCTGCTGCGCTGGTTGAGGGCGGGGCCGATTTCATCCTGATCGAGACGGTGTTCGATACGCTCAACGCCAAGGCCGGGATCATGGCAATCAAGCAGCTCTCGGCAGACCTCGGCCGCGATGTGCCGATCATGCTGTCGATGACGCTGACCGATCTTTCGGGCCGCAATCTTTCGGGCCACACGGTCGAGGCGTTCTGGCATGCGGTGCGCCACGCCAAGCCGGTGACCATCGGGCTCAACTGCTCGTTCGGTGCCACCCAGCTGCGCCCGCATGTGAAGGCACTGTCGGCCATCGCCGATACGCTGATCATGGTCTATCCCAACGCGGGCCTACCCAATGAGTTGGGCGAATATGATGAAATGCCCGAGACCACGGCGGCGCTGGTCAAGGAATGGGCCGATCACGGACAGGTCAATATTCTCGGCGGTTGCTGCGGATCAACCCCTGAGCATATCGCGGCGATGGCGGCGGCGGTGCAGGGCTTGCCCCCCCGCCAGCTGCCGGTGCTGGAGCCGGTGACGCGGCTGGCTGGGTTGGAACCCTTCATCATGGCGGCTTGATACTTCGCCCCTCCTCTTCAGGGGAGGGGCATCGAGACTTGGCAGCTTGCTGCCTAGTCGCAGTGGGGTGGGGTTTATCCTAGGGGTGCAACGTTGAGCCCAGCGGAGAGACCCCACCCCAACCCCTCCCCTGAAGAGGAGGGGCTTGAGAGAGTAGCGAATGACACAAAATCCTTCTTCCGTTCGTTTCGTCAATGTCGGCGAGCGCACCAATGTCACCGGATCAGCGGCTTTCAAGAAGCTGATCCTTGGCGGTGACTATGCCCGCGCGGTCGAAGTCGCGCGCAGCCAAGTGGAGAACGGCGCGCAGGTTATCGATGTCAACATGGACGAAGGGCTGCTCGATGCGGTTCACGCCATGACCACCTTCCTCAACCTGACCGCCGCCGAGCCTGACATCGCCCGCGTGCCGGTGATGATCGATTCATCGAAGTGGGAAGTGATAGAGGCCGGGCTGAAATGTGTTTCAGGCAAGCCGATCGTCAATTCGATCTCGATGAAGGAGGGCGAGGAACAGTTCCTCGGCCACGCCCGCAAATGCATGGATTATGGCGCTGCCGTCGTGGTCATGGCCTTTGACGAAAAGGGCCAGGCGGACACCAAGGAGCGCAAGGTTGCGATCTGCGAGCGGGCCTACAAGCTGCTCACCGGCATTGGCTTCCCGCCCGAGGATATCATCTTCGATGCCAACGTCTTTGCAGTTGCCACCGGGATCGAGGAGCACAACAATTACGGCGTCGATTTCATCGAGGCGGTGAAAGAAATCCGCCTGCGCTGCCCGCATGTGCATTTTTCGGGCGGACTATCGAACCTGTCGTTCTCGTTCCGCGGCAACGAGCCGGTGCGCCGGGCGATGCATTCGATCTTCCTGTACTATGCCATCCCCGCCGGGCTCGATATGGCCATCGTCAATGCCGGGCAACTTGACGTTTATGATCAGATCGACGCGGAACTCAGGCAGGCCTGCGAGGATGTGATCCTCAACCGAGATCCTGATGCCACCGAGCGTCTTGTCACGCTGGCCGAGAAGTTTCGCGGCACCGATGCGGCGGTTGAGAAAGCCGCCGAGGAATGGCGCGGCTGGGATGTGGCGCTGCGGCTGGAACACGCGCTGGTCAAGGGCATCGATGCCTATGTAGTCGAGGATACCGAAGAAGCGCGGCTGCTCCACGCCAATAACGGGGGGCGCCCGATCGAGGTGATCGAAGGTCCGCTGATGCAGGGCATGAACACGGTCGGAGACCTGTTCGGTGCAGGCAAGATGTTCCTGCCACAAGTGGTGAAATCGGCGCGCGTGATGAAGAAGGCCGTGGCGCACCTGATCCCGTTCATCGAGGCTGCAAAGGAACCCGGCGCGCGGCCCAAGGGCAAGATCGTGATGGCCACGGTCAAGGGCGATGTTCACGATATCGGCAAGAACATCGTCGGCGTCGTGCTCCAGTGCAATGGCTATCAGGTCATCGATCTCGGCGTCATGGTGCCATGGTCGACGATCATCGAGACGGCGATCAAGGAGGATGCCGATATCATCGGGCTGTCCGGCCTGATCACGCCCTCGCTGGATGAGATGGTGACTGTGGCTGAAGAAATGCAGCGCGCGGGGCTGACAATTCCGCTGCTGATCGGCGGGGCGACCACCAGCCGCTTGCATACCGCGCTCAGGATCGAACCGGCCTATAAAGGCCCGGTGATCCACGTCCTCGATGCCAGCCGGGCGGTGGGCGTTGCCAGCCAGCTATTGTCAGACACCCAGCGCGATCCCTTCGTTGCGGCGACGGCGGCGGAGTATCAGCACATGCGCGATGTCCGCGCGGGCAAGGAGCAGTCGGTGCTGCTCAGCCTCACCGATGCGCGCGCCAATGGCTTCAAGGCCGACATGAGCGAAAAAGCGCCGCCGCCAGAGCAGCCCGGCATCCACCTGTTCAACGGCTGGGATCTCGCCGATCTGCGTGCCTGTTTTGACTGGACGCCGTTCTTTCGCGCTTGGGAACTGGCGGGCAATTACCCGGCGATCCTTGACGATGCGGTGGTCGGCGAAAGCGCGCGTTCGCTCTTTGCCGATGCCCAGGCCATGCTCGATCAGATTGTCAGCGAAAGGTGGCTGACTGCGCGCGGTGTCGTTGGCTTCTGGCCTTGCGCGCGCGAGGAAGATGATGTGATCATCCACCTTGAAGGCCCGCAGCCGCCGCTGCATCTTGCGTTCCTGCGCCAGCAAATTCGCAAGAGCCGTGACCGCGCCAATTATTGTCTGGCCGATTTCATCGATCCCGATGGTGATTGGCTGGGCGGTTTCGCGGTGAGCATTCATGGCATCGAGCCGCACCTTGCGCGGTTTCAGGCAGGCCATGACGATTACAACGACATCCTGCTCAAAGCACTCGCTGACCGTTTTGCCGAAGCCTTTGCCGAGCGCTTGCACCAGCACGTCCGCACCACGCTGTGGAGCTATGCTCCCGGCGAGCAACTGACCAACGAGGCACTGATCAAGGAGCAATATCGCGGCATCCGTCCCGCTCCCGGCTATCCGGCCTGCCCCGATCACAGTCTCAAGCCAATGTTGTTCGATCTGCTCGGCGGCGCGGCCAACATCGGCATGGAACTGACCGAAAACTTTGCCATGCTGCCAACAGCCGCAGTCTCAGGCCTTTACTTCGCCCACCCGCAGGCTGAGTATTTTGGCGTTGCACGCATCGGCCGCGATCAGGTGGCAGACTATGCCGCGCGGCGCGGGGTTGATCTGGCACAGGCGGAACGCTGGTTGCGGCCAAACCTCGATTGATCAATCAGTTTCGTGCCATTGGGCGATGACGATCTCAAGATCACCCTTTGGTTCGAAATTGGTCTTGCGCACTTCAAAGCGGGTGGGGGAGATCTTTTTCACCCCGTCCATGCAGAAGCTCACCAAATTGCCGGGCTTGCCTTTATCGATCACCAATCGAAATTGCTTGATCGGCCCTCGCCAGTTCCGGCCTGAGCTGAGTACATAACCGATCCAGGTCTCGGAATTGATGGCTGGGCTATCGGGCTTGTTCTTGCGGTTCAGTGCCTCGCGCGAATCGAAAGCGGCAAGGAAGCTTTTGTCGATGCAATAGCGCCCGGCATAATCTTTCCAGTCAGGATATTTCCGCGCTTCGGGATAGAGCGATCCAGCCACCGATCCGCCGGTGATCGGCACATAGCGGTGCGTCACCGTAACCGTCTTGCCAGCAAGGAATGTTTGGCGGCGGGTAACATGAGTGACCATGTCCCACGCAGGCAGGACCACCCCGCTGGCTCCCCGCTCACGGCGCAGCAGGCCTTCCTTGATGTAGCCATCGCGCTGGGCCGGGGTCAGTTTGTGAACGAAATCGGGGGCTGATCCCTCGCCGGTAAACCACGAAACCGGCCAGCCGAGCGCCTTTACCCGCACCGTCACATCGCGCCCGTTCACCTCAGCCTTCTCGATCACGGTCAGCTTCGCCGGTTTGCCATCAATCGTTGTCCGAAAATCGAGCCGACTGAGATCGGGGATCTGCCCATCACCATACCACGGACCAAGGCCGCCGGGGATCGCGGGCAATGGGAAGGAAGCCAGTGTTTCGATGTCTTTGGCTGATCGGTTGGTGAAGCGATAGGCAACGCGTACTTCGTCTGCCGAGATGAACAGGTCCTCGCTGTCCATGGAGATCATGTTGTTCTGCACCAGCTCGATGCCGCCCAGCGCAATCGCTGCCTCGCTGTCATTGGCGAGGGCAGGCGCAGCCATCGCTGCACCCAGCAGTGCGATTGCCGTGCAGGCTGTTTGCGTGTGCTTCATTTGCTGTTCCTGATGTCAAAGCGCGCGGGCCGCGAAAGAATGAAGGGCAACTCGTTTGAGGCAATCCCCGATTGGTGGCCATTATCATGGATCAGTGTGACGCGGCCTTGCCCGGCGGAAACCACGACAGCGCAGACCGTATCAATCCATTCGTGCAGCCGCGCCCGGGTAAAGGCCAGCGCCTCGCCCTGAGTGCTTGCCTCGCCTGCCGATTCAAGCTCGGCCTCCAACTCGATCACGCGCTCTACTGCGGCGTCAACGGTGCGGGGTTCGGACATGGTCTTTCCTTTTATGCGCCCTCCAGCAATGCCCCGGCTCAATGGCTGAGGCAAGCGCGAGCCGGGGTCGACTCGGAAGTCGCTTGCGCTATCATGGGCAGATGATGTCACTGGCACTCCTGTTGCTGTCGATCCAAGTAACACCGCCTGATTATGTTCCGGCCATGGCTGCCGTCACATTTGATCGCAAGACCACGCATGTGGTTCTCGCCGAAGGCTTCGCTGACCGGCAGACGGAGCGCTTGGTCACGGCTGACGATCCGGTGCGCATTGCCAGCATATCGAAACTCGTCACCACGCTCGGCGTCATGCGACTGGTCGATGCGGGCAAGCTCGATCTGGACCGCGATGTTTCGGACTATCTCGGTTGGCGCTTGCGCAATCCGGCCTTTCCGGAAAAAGTGATCACGCTGCGGCTGCTGCTTTCGCACCAGTCAAGCCTGCTCGATGGGCCTGATCTCTATATCATTCCGCTCGGCGAAACGCTGCGCGCACGACTTGCCGATCCGCGTGTGTGGGATGCGGGCCACGCACCGGGTTCGGGCTGGTTCCACTACACCAATCTGAACTTTCCGGTGGTTGCCACGGTGATGGAGCGCGCCACCGGCGAACGCTTTGACCGCCTGATGCGGCGGCTGGTGCTGAAGCCGCTCAGGCTTGATGCCTGCTTCAACTGGTCTGGCTGCAGCCCGCGCGCGATGAAACGGGCGGTGGTGCTGTACCGGGCCTCGGGCGAAGTGGCGAAGGATGATTTGAAAGGCGAATTTCCCGATTGCCTCGTCGTTTCCGCGGCGGACGGATCGTGCGATCTTGCCAGCTATATTCCCGGCAGCAATGGCGCGCTATTCTCGCCACAAGGGGGGCTGCGAATCACGATGAAAGATCTCGCCAAAGTCGGGCAGATTCTGGCGCGTGGCGGTAAGGGGTTCATCTCAAACAAGTCCTTTTCCGAAATGACCAGGCCTCAGTGGCGCTTCGATGGGAGCAACGGGCTGGGTGAGGATGGCACTTCGAACGGCTTTTTCTGCACCTATGGGCTGGCCGCACACCAGATCGAAGCCGGTGGGCCCGGCTGCCACGATGGTCTGTTCGGCGATGCCATCACCCGTTTCGGCCATTCCGGGGATGCCTATGGCCTCAAGGGCGGTCTGTGGATTGATTCTCGCACTGGCCGGGGCCTCGCGTTCTTCATCAGTGCTGCCCCAAGCTCTGATCCCGGTGCGCGGAGCGCTTTTACCGCACGCGAGGAAAGCCTCGTTAGCCAGACGCTTGTGGCCAGGCATTAGGCTGAGACGACAGATTCTTTGTAATTTGCTGCGCTATGCCCTATATAGGCTCCGCTGACGTCGCTTGCGACGGATATCGGGCCTCTAATCGCGGCTCCATTTATCCCTTTCTCGTTTTTCTGAAGCCGGAATGTACCGATCTCGGTACCTTTCGCATTTTCTGGGATAAAGGACTTCCCTATGACTATTGGTACCGTAAAATTTTTCAACCCTGACAAGGGCTTCGGCTTCATTGCGCCTGAGGGCGGCGGGGCTGACGCATTTGTGCACATTTCGGCCGTGGAACGTGCCGGCATGGGCACGCTCGACAAGGATCAGCGCGTTTCCTATGATCTGGAAACCGATCAGCGTGGCAAGACCTCGGCTGTGAATCTTCAGAGCGCCTAAAAACAACCTGCGGGGCGGGCGGGTCGTTGGCCTGCCCGCCCCGTTTGTATAAAGACTACCCGTATTAAGTCCGTCCGCATCAAGAAAGACCGATTCGACCTATGGCGTCCTACAAGGAACCGAGCTTCGCGGAACGCACCGCACTGGCACAACAGGCCCGCGAAAAGGCGCTCGCCAAATTGCAGGCCCGTCCCGCCATTGATCCTGAGCAAGTTGCTGCACGTCTTGCCGCGCTTGAGGCCAAGAAAGCTGCCGAAGTGGCCCGCCGTGAGGCCCGCCGCGCTGAAATGGCGCAGGCCAAAGCCGACAAGATCGCCGCGCGCGAGGCTGCGCTGGCCGCCGCTTTGGCTGCTGCTCCCAAGCCCAAGCCCCAGCTTACCGAAGCTGAGAAAAAAGCCGCACGCGATGCGCGCTTTGCGGCCCGCAAAGCGCGCAAGTAGCCCCAGACCCCCCGCTTTGGCGGGGGAGCATGGCTGGTTCAAAAAATCGAGCGTTCCGTATCGGCGCACCTCGCACTTGGCCAAGCCGTCTGCCATAGGCGACGCTTGCTCCTGACCGATCCCCTTGAAGCCCTCCACGCCACATTCGGGTTCTCCGCCTTCCGCGGGGTGCAGACCGATGTCGTTGATCGAGTGCTGGCGGGCAAATCGACGCTGGCGGTGATGCCGACCGGCGCGGGTAAGTCGCTCACCTATCAGCTGCCTGCGGTAATGCTGCCCGGCACCTGCGTCGTCGTTTCACCGCTCATCGCGCTAATGCACGATCAGCTGCGCTCAGCGCAGGCCAATGGCATCCGCGCCGCCTCGCTGACCAGCGTCGATACCGACCGCGAGTTGACGATTGAGCGTTTTCGTGGCGGCGAGCTTGATTTGCTCTATGTCGCCCCCGAACGCGCCAGCCAGACGCATTTCCGCGCCCTGCTCGGCAGCGCTCCGATCAGTTTGTTCGCGATCGACGAGGCGCATTGTGTCTCCGAATGGGGACACGATTTCCGCCCTGATTACCGCCTGCTGCGTCCGCTGATGGATGCCTTTGCCGATGTACCGCGCCTCGCGCTTACCGCCACGGCTGACGCGCATACCCGCGCCGACATTCTCACCCAGCTGGGTATTGCCGAAGAGGGGCTTATCGTTGCCGGGTTTGACCGGCCAAATATTCGCTATGCCATCCGCCACCGTGAAAGCGGGACCAAGCAGCTGGCCCAATTGCTTGCCGAACACAGCGGCCCGGGGATCATCTACGCGCCCACCCGTGCCAAGGTTGAGCGGCTGGCCGAGCAACTGGCGGCCACGACCGGGCGGCGGGTGCTGCCCTATCACGCCGGGCTCGATCCGCAGGTGCGCAGTGCCAATCAGGCCGAATTTGTTTCTTCCGAAGACATGGTGATGGTCGCTACGGTGGCCTTTGGCATGGGGATCGACAAGCCCGACGTGCGCTTTGTTGCCCATGCCGGCGTGCCGAAATCGATCGAGGGCTACTATCAGGAGACCGGCCGCGCGGGCCGCGATGGTGATCCGGCGCAGGCGGTGATGCTGTGGGCGGCGGGCGATTTCGCGCAGGCACGGCGCTTTCTCAGCGATGTCGAAGCCAGCCGCCGTGCGGGTGAGGAGGCGCGGCTTAATGCGCTCGCCCAGTTGATCGAAACCGCTGGATGTCGCCGCGCCGTGCTGCTGCGCCATTTCGGTGAAAGCCCGCCCGAGAAATGCGGCAACTGCGACAACTGCCTTGAGGCTCCCGGCGTTGCCGATGTTACCCAGCTGGCGCAGAAGCTGCTCTCGGCAGTCTATCGCACCGGGCAGTCGTTCGGGCTTGGTCATATCGAAAAGGTGCTGACCGGCGCGCATGATGACCGGGTGATCCAGCGTGGTCATGACCAGCTTTCGGTTTTCGGCATCGTCACGTCTGAAGAAGTCCACCTGCTGAAGCCGCTCGCCCGTGCCCTTCAGGCGCGCGGCAGCCTGGTGCCGACCGAACACGGCGGGCTGGCTCTGGGCGGCGATGCGCGTGCAATCCTCAAGGGCGAAGGCGCGGTGATGATCGTGGTGCCGCCGCGCAGTGAGCGCAAGCTGCGGCGCGGGTCTCGCGGCGCTGCAACTGGTGCGGTCAACCCGGTTGGCGATCCGCTGTTCGAGGCGCTGCGTAGCCTGCGCCGCGATCTTGCCGAAACGGCAGGCGTACCGCCCTATGTCATCTTCCACGATGCCACCTTGCGTGAAATGGCGCAGCTGCGTCCGGGTACGCTCTCCGCCATGGGCGAGATTTCCGGCGTCGGCACGCGCAAGCTTGAGGCCTGGGGCGATGCCTTTCTGGCGGTGGTAAAACAGCATTGACGGCTCGGCCCCAAGTGATATTAATATGATATCACTTTAAGAGGGGCTCACCCATGACTGATTCGCATTCTGCCCAAAAACACCCGATGATGACCTCCAGCCGCGAACGCAGTGCCTGGAGCACCAGCGGCTATCTGATGTTCATCCTTTTTCTCGTGCTGCTGACCCTGACAATCTATCGCATCATCGCTTTTGCCGGCAGTTCACCCGAAGATTACGAAGTGCTGCCCTTTCTCATTCCGACGCTGATATCGGTGCTGGCTTTGGTGCTGATCTCCTCCGGCTTCTATATGCTCCAGCCCAATCAGGGCGCGGCGATCACTCTGTTCGGCTCCTATCGCGGCACGGATCGCAACGCCGGTCTGCGCTGGGTCTGGCCGTGGATGGGCAAGACCAAGATTGCCGTGCGCGCCAACAATCTGATCTCCGACAAGATCAAGGTCAACGATCTGCGCGGCAATCCGATCGAGATGGCAGCGCAAGTCGTCTGGCGCGTGGTCGATACGGCGCAGGCGCTTTACGATGTCGATGATTATCGGGGCTTCGTCATGGTCCAGATCGAAGCCGCTGTGCGCACCATCGGTTCGCGCTATCCCTATGATGATTTCGCTCATGCCGAAATCACCCTGCGCGGCAATCATGATCAGGTCGGCGCGGAACTGCGCACCGAATTGATCGAGCGGCTGCAACTGGCGGGCATCACCGTCGATGAATGCGGCTTTACCCACCTTGCCTATGCGCAGGAGATTGCCGGGGCCATGCTCCGCCGCCAGCAGGCCGAAGCTGTGGTTGCCGCGCGCAAGACGCTGGTTGAAGGCGCGGTTGGCATGGTCGAGATGGCATTGGCGATGCTGGCCGAAAAGGGCGTCGTCCACCTTGATGACGAACGCAAGGCCGCCATGGTCTCCAACCTGATGGTCGTGCTGTGCGGTGAGCGTGATACCCAGCCGGTGGTCAACGCTGGCTCGCTTTACCAGTAAAGCCCGTGACACCTCCCGCGCGCAAATCCTTTCCCCTGCGGCTCGATCCGGCGCTGTTCGCAGCGCTGGAGCGGGCGGCAGCGGGGGATCTGCGCTCGGTAAATGGTGAAATGGAATACCTTCTGCGCGAGGGACTGGCGCGGAGGGGGATCAAGATTGCAGCGGCAGAACCGCCCCGGCGCGGACGTCCGCCCAAGGAGAAGCCGTGATGCGTGAAGAGGACAAACCCTTCATCTGCTACAAAAGTCGCACCTCGATGAAGATCCAGCCGCGCGGTGCGGAAGGGTGGAAGCATGCGGGGCTGTGGCAGCTGCCATTCCTCACGATTCTCGGGATCTACATCTGGGTCATGAGCACCTATCCGCGGCCGGTGCTGGTGGCCGTCTATACCGCCTTGCACCTCGCGGCGACGGGGGTCTGGCTGTGGCAAATGATGCGGTGGATGAAGGCTCGCAGTGAAATCATCGATCTCGACAAGATGGTCGATCTCAAGCGCCAGCAGGATGAAGCACTTCGGCGCGGCAGAAAATAGGGACAGTCCCTACTTTCCGGTCATTTACCCGATCTTGACCTGTCTGTGGCTATGATCGCAGCATGAACTTCACTCGCAAGATCGCGCTCGCGGCGCTGACCGTGACTATCGCCTCAACCCCGCTCTGGGCACAGAGCGGCGCGCCCTATACCGTGCTCGAAACCGGCAAGGGCTATGCCCGGTTGCAGGATGCGGTGAACGCCATCGGCGATGGCCGGGGCACCGTTCAGATGGCCTCGGGCCGGTTCCGCGACTGCGCGGTGCAGGAAGCAGGCGATGTGACTTTCACTGCCGCCGTCCCCGGCCAGTCGGTGCTTGAGGGCGAGGCTTGCGAGGATAAGGCGGCGCTGGTGCTGCGCGGGCGCTCTACCCATGTCGAGGGCATGGTCTTTGCCGGTCAGCGCTCCGGCGCGGGCAACGGCGCTGGCATCCGCGCCGAACGCGGCAACATCTCGGTCTCGCAAAGCTGGTTCCGCGATAGCCAGCAGGGCATCTTGTCTGCCGACGATTCGAACGGCACGATCACCGTCGACAAAAGCACATTCACGCGCCTTGGCACCTGTGAATTCAGCGCGGGCTGTGCCCATTCGATCTATGTCGGCGGCTTTGGCGCACTGACGGTCACGCGCAGCCGTTTCGAGATCGGCCGCGGCGGGCATTACCTGAAAAGCCGCGCTGCGCGCGTCGCCGTGCTGGCATCAAGCTTTGATGATTCGGCGGGTAAATGGACCAATTACATGATCGACCTGCCCGCCGGAGCCAAAGGTCGGATTGCCGGAAACTGGTTCGTACAAGGCCAGCACAAGGAAAATTACTCTGCCTTCATCGCGGTTGGTGCCGAAAGCCACACCAACAGTTCGGCGGGGCTGGTGATCGAAGGCAACGACGCGCGTCTGGTTCCCGGCCTTGACCGCGACACGGTTTGGGTGGCCGACTGGTCTGGCGATGCGTTGAGCATCGGCGCAAACACGCTCGGCGCACATTTGAAGCGGTTCGAGAAGCGGTAGAGAAGGGGTCCTCTGCGCTCTCTGCGTGAACCAAACTTCACTTCATTCCGAACGAGCGACATCATTCAAAGCAAATGCCCCGAGCGATCCCGTTTGGTATCAAGATAGCGGGCGTTGTGCGGGTTGGGTGGTAACTGGTGCGGCACGCGCTCGGCTATCGTCACGCCTTCGGCTTCCAGTGCAGAGACCTTCGACGGATTATTAGTCATCAAGCGCACGGAACGCACCCCCAGCAAGTCGAGCATCCGCGCCGCCACCGGAAAATCGCGCGCTTCGGTGGGTAGGCCAAGCCGGTTGTTGGCATCGACTGTATCGAAGCCCTGATCCTGCAATTCATAGGCGCGCAGCTTGTTGATCAGGCCGATGCCGCGGCCTTCTTGACGCAGATAGAGCAGCACACCCCAGCCGGTGCCCTCGCGGGCTTCTGCCGCCATGGCGTGAAGCGCCGCATCGAGCTGCGGGCCGCAATCGCATTTGAGGCTGCCGAGGATGTCGCCGGTCAGGCATTCCGAATGAAGCCGCACCAGCGGCGCGCGATCACCATTTTGAGCGCCGATCACCAGCGCCACGTGCTCACGCAGGTCGTCGGCAGAACGGAAGGCCACGATTTCCGCCTCTTCGCTGGCAGCAATTGGCAGCCGCGCGCGGGCGGCAATGGCGAGGTGGCGGGTGTCTTTCCATTCGGCGAGATCGCCGCTGGAGATGGCCTGTGCCTCGTTGCAAGAGGTGGGATCGATGAGGAAGGCGGGGAGGATGCCGGCGAGGCGCGCCAGTTCCATCGCCGTCTGCGCAGCCTGCGGGTGATCGAGCGGTTCGGCCAGAAACGGCCCCTTGAAAGGGTTGGCGAGATCAAGCGCCGGATCGGCGATGATCCGCGCTGCTCCAAGGGTAAACGGCTCACCCGCGCGAATCAGCGCCGGTGCCTGCGGCTCGGCGGCCTCGCGCTGGTTGGCCAGCTTGAGCGTGACCGCGCGGGCCGAGGAAATCAGCAGGCGCTGGGATGTGGCACCCGGTGCAAAGCCGGTTTCCGCAGGTAGCAGCCGCAGCACGCCATCGACCTCTATCGGCCAACCGTGGCGCAGCGCATCAAGCGCCAGCGCGACACGGCGGGTCGCCCTCAAAGAGCAAACTCCGTGATCAGTGGGACATGATCGGACGGCTGCTCCCAGCGCCGGGTTTCCTCAACGATCCGGTGGCTGGTGGACTGCGCCGCCAGTTCAGGCGAAGCCCACATATGGTCCAGCCGCCGACCGCGATCTTTTTCCTGCCAATAAGTGCGGTATGACCACCAGGTCCAGTTCCGCTCGGGCGCGGGAATGTGCTTGCGGCCAAGATCGACCCAGCCATGGGCATCGGCAAAGCGAGTAAGAGTCTCCACCTCAAGCGGGGTGTGGCTGACGACTTTCAGCAGCGCCTTGTGATCGTAAACATCGCATTCGAGCGGGGCTATATTGAAATCACCGACGATCAGTGTCGGCCTCTCGACCTTCTCTGCCCAGCGGGTCATGCGCTCGAGGAAATCGAGTTTCTGGCCGAATTTGGCATTGGCTTCGCGATCAGGAATGTCGCCGCCTGCCGGGATATAGACATTCTCGAGGATCATGCCATTTCCGGGTCCGAGCAGCTCAACGCCGACATGGCGCGCCTCGCCATTGTCCTGCCAATCATGGCGGCTGACCTCGCGCAGCGGAATGCGGCTGATCGTGGCGACGCCGTGATAGCCCTTCTGGCCGTGGACAGCGTGATGGGTATAGCCGAGCGCGTTGAACGCATCATAGGGGAACAGTTCGGCAACCGTCTTGATTTCCTGCAAGCAGAGCACGTCGGGTTCTTGCTCGATGAGGAAGCGCCCCACCTGCTGCGCGCGCAGACGGACGGAATTGATGTTCCAGGTGGCGATTTTGACCATGGGAGAGGCTTTAGAGCGCTTTTCAGGCACCGCAACACCCGCCGTTGTATTTGGTCAGGGCCACACCGTGTGTTTGCGGCTGGAATTGGCTTAGCCCGGTATGTGCCAATCCAGACCCATCCCAACAAAAAACCCCCGCTCCGGGGGCATTGGAGCGAGGGTTCCTTTGTGCGTTCGTCACGCTTGACGAGGCGGTGGTTTGTTGAAGCAAGGGCAACAGGGGGGAAACCCGCTTCAAGCCGCGTCGTCCAGCTCTATGTAGGGTGTTCTGACTTGCTGTTCAATGAACGGAAGCAACAGGTGTGTCGCAGTTTGTCGCAGGAAATGGGCAGTCTGGGGCGAGGCGTTGCTGACTATCGACGAGCCGGACGGCGCGGATCGTTGTACTTGAACATCGCATCAGACACCGCGACTCCATAGCGCTGGCTGGAAAGCTGGATCGAGGTCTGCTTCTTCTGCGAATCGAGCGAAGTCCAGCTGTTGAGTTCAAGCCCACCGGGCGCGCTGGCTTTCGGTTGGAAGCGGAAAGTCATCACGCCATATTCGGGATGCGATTTGTCGCGCACTTCGATGGCGATGCCGGCGGGGCCGCTGCTGATCAGACGCCCGTATTTCTTCACATCGCGCGCGGGATCGAGCAGCGCGCCCAGCGGGCTGTTCTTGATCGGCCAGCGCTGCACCTGCTTGGCTTCATAGTCGATGAAGGTCATCGCCGCGCCATCAGAGACAATCAGCATCGGCACGCCGGGCTGATACTGAAAGCGGATGCGGCCCGGACGCTTCAAAGTCAGGGTGCCCGAAACGCGGCTGCCGTTGCGATCGGTCTGGGTGAAGGCCGCCTGCATCGTTGAGATGCCGCGCAGGGCTGCCAGCGCGCGATCAAGGTCTGCGGATGGGGCCGAGGCCTGTGCTGGGGCCTGAGCCGGAGTTTGCGCAGATAGAGGCGCGATCAGTGCCATTGGTGCAGAAACGGCAAACGCCGCGACAAGCGCGGCGCTGCTACGAAGGATGAGTGCGGTTCGGTTCATAGGGCCCGGCTAATAGCCTGCTATTGAACTTGATGTGAACCCGCCCAAGACAAATGCATCGGCATTTGCTTCGGGCAGCACCTTACTTGATCTTGGCTTCCTTGAACTCGACATGCTTGCGCACGACGGGATCGTACTTCTTGAAGCTCATCTTCTCGGTCGTGTTGCGGGGGTTCTTCTTGGTTACATAGAAGAAACCGGTATCGGCGCTCGACACGAGGCGGATCTTGACGGTTGCTGGCTTCGCCATGGCTTTGGTCCTGAAGTCTTAGAAACGATTCGAGCGGCACGTGTCCCGCGCCGCCCTTGCAAGGACGGGCCATTGCGTCAGCAGTGCCGGAAAGTCAAGGCATGGAAAGCTGCGGCGCGCAGATAGGCTCAGGATGCGGATGGTGCCTGATAGGGGGCAATCGGCTTGAGTGCGCCAAATTTTTCCTTGGCCGGATCGTGACCGAGCGGCGCAAGCGCAATTTCAGGCGGTTTGACCTGAGTATCAGGAAGGCGGTCCAGCAGATCGCGAATCAGGGTCAGTCGTCCACGCTTCTGGTCATTGAAGTCGATCACCGTCCAGGGAGAGCTGGCACTATGCGTTGCCTTGAACATGGCTTCGCGCGCCTTGGTGTAGTCCTGGTATTTCTCGCGCGCGGAAACATCGATGGGCGAGAGCTTCCAGCGCTTCAGCGGATCGGCCAGCCGCTCGGCAAAGCGCTCTTCCTGTTTTTCCTGATCGCAGGACAGCCAGTATTTGAACAACAGCACCCCATCATTGATCAGCATTTCCTCAAAGGCGGGTGCGTCGCGCAGAAATGCCGCGATCTGCTCGGGTTTGGCAAAGCCCATGACTTTTTCCACCCCGGCACGGCTGTACCACGAGCGATCGAACAGCACGATTTCACCAGCAGCGGGCATATGCGCGACATAGCGCTGGAAATACCACTGGCCCTGCTCGCGCTCGCTGGGCTTGGACAGCGCGACGATGCGGCACTGACGCGGATTGATCTGATCGGCCACGGCCTTGATCGCCCCGCCCTTGCCAGCGGTGTCACGCCCCTCGAACAGCACGACGATTCGTGCGCCACTGGCCGCAGCCCAGCGGGCCATGGCCACCAGTTCGGCCTCAAGCGGTTCGAGCAGCTCTTCATAGTGCTTGCGCTTCAGAATTTTGGGGTGTTTCAGATTCTTGGGCATGGCTTTCGTCCTTTGGCATCAGACTGCGTTAGCCGCACCGTAAGCGCAATGGCTTACAATTGCCCCCCATGCCCCGCAGTGATACAGGTTTCAGTCGAAACCATGATTGACCAGACCGCACCCGAAACTGACTTCACGCTCCTGCCCAAGCCCGGGCCGGGGATGTTCGCCGCACCGCTCAAGCGCCCGGCGCACATCGCAGAGGACTGGCTGGAGCCCGCCCAGCGCAGCTATTCAGCCGAAGAACATCGGATCTGGGATGATCTCTATGCGCGGCAGATGGCAATTCTTCCGGGCCGTGCGGCGAGCGCCTTCATGGCCGGACTGGAGCGGCTAGATCTGGGGCGCGGCGGGGTGCCGGATTTTGCGCGCATGTCTGAGGAACTCGGGGCGCTCACCGGCTGGAGCGTGGTGCCGGTGCCTATGCTGATCCCCGATCACGTATTCTTCTGGCACCTTGCCAACCGGCGGTTTCCGGCGGGCAATTTCATCCGCAGCCGTGAGACGTTTGACTACATTCAGGAGCCGGACGTCTTCCACGATGTTTTCGGCCACGTGCCGCTGCTGACCGATCCAACCTATGCCGATTATATGCAGGAATATGGCCGCGCCGGGTGGAAAGCGATGCAGCATAACCGGTTGAAGGCACTTGGCGCGCTTTACTGGTACACGGTTGAGTTCGGCCTGATCATGGAAGGCGATGCGGTGCGGGCCTATGGCGCGGGCATCCTGTCTGGCCCTTCCGAGACGGTGTTCAGCGTCGAGGCGAAATCGCCCAACCGGATCATGCTCAATGTCGATCGGGTGATGCGCACTGACTATGTGATAGACGATTTGCAGCCGAGTTATTTCGTCATCGAAAGCTTCAAGGATCTCTATCACCAGACGGTGGAGCGCGACTTTGACCGGCTTTACCGCAACCTGGGACCAGGCTTCACTTATGCCAATACGGCGGTGATTGATGTCGATAATGTGGTGAGCCGGGGGACGCTGGAATATCACCTGCGCGGCGGGCGGGGGTCTGGGGCAGAGCCGGTTTGAACAGAATTCAGCGTCAGAGAGCGAGAAGCTGGTCGGTGCAAAAACAGGTCCGACCGGCCACACCACAAGGGTATGACCGGTCTCTCGCTGTTCTCGCTGCAGCAAGCCTTATTGCGGTGCCTTGTCCATCTTGTCGGCCTTGTCTTCGATCTTGTCAGCCTTCGCGTCGCCCGACGCACGGATCGCGTCAGCCTTTGCGTCCAGCTTGTCATTGGTGACAGCAGCCTGCGATTCAATCGCATCAGCGGTCGCGTCTGCCGCTTCGCGCACTTCCTGGGCAACGTTCTCTGCGGCATTTTCCTTCTTGCCGTCGCAAGCAGCCAGAGTGAGGCCCATGGCGAGAGTCGAGGCGAACATCGCTATCTTGATTACTGATTTCATCACTATTCCCTTTATCAGGATGCAGTAACGGGCCGATCGCAGGATACGCCGGATTTGAACTGCTAAGGGGGAAAGCGCTGAGGGCGCTATTGGTTCCTTGGCTGTTAAATATTCTCGGTCAGCGCGACAGCAGCACCAGCGCGGCCACACCAGCCACAATGCGATACCACGCAAACGGCGCAAAGCCCCGGCGGCTGACATAGGCGACGAAGGCCTTGATCACGGCCAGTGCCACCACGAAGGACACCAGAAACCCGACAGCGATCAGGCCCCAGCCGACCGGGCCAGCCCCGCTCATCAGGGCATCGCGGTTATCGAGGATTTCGAGCGTCGAAGCGCCCAACATGGTTGGCACGGCAAGGAAGAAGCTGAATTCGGCCGCTGTGCGCCGCTCAACCCCCAGCGCCAGAGCGCCCATGATCGTCGCGCCAGAACGGCTGACGCCCGGGATCATCGACAGGCATTGCAGCAGGCCGATGCCCAGTGCAGTTTTCACAGAGAGCTGGGCAACACCGCTCGGGCCGCCGGGTTTGGCCATGCGCTCAACTGCCAGAATGGCAATGCCGCCGCCTATCAGCGCCCAGGCAACGATGATCGGGGTTTCCAGCATGGCGTCGATCTGGTGCTTGAGCGCCAGACCGACAATCACGGCAGGCAGGAAAGCCAGCAGCAGATTGCGCACGAACAGCAAGCTCAACCGCTCGCCCTTCAGCAGACCCATGCCGACCGCCCAGAAGGTACGCCAGTAAAGCACGACTACGGCAAGGATTGCGCCAAGCTGGATGAGGACGTTGAACACTTTCCACGTCGCCGCATCATAGCCGAAAATTTCGCTCGCCAGCATCAGGTGCCCGGTCGAGGAAACGGGGATGAATTCGGTCAATCCTTCGACAATGCCGAGCAGGATGGCGGTAAGGGTCAGGTCCATGGGCGCGAAATGAAGCGGCGGGCGCGACCATGTCAAGTCCGCCCGCCGTCATGGCATCGCATTCAGTCGCTTATCACCAGATGCCCGGCTTACCAGATACGAAGCCGCTTTTCGGGCGGCAGGTAGAGCTTGTCAGTCGGCTTGATGCCGAACGCCTTGACCCATTCGTCAAAGTTGCGGACGATGCCGTTGACGCGGAACTGCGCGGGCGAATGCGGGTCGGTGATGATCAGCTGGCGCAGACGGGCCTCGCGGATGTTTTCACGCCAGACCTGCGCATAGGCCATGAAGAAGCGCTGATCACCAGTGAAGCCGCCGATCACCGGTGCCTTTTTGCCCTTCAGCGACAGTCTGTAGGCCCGGTAGGCGAGGCTGAGGCCGCCAAGATCGCCGATATTCTCGCCCAGCGTTAGTCGTCCGTTGATGCAGGTCTTGCCATCATCAAGCGGGCAATGGGCATTGTACTGGGCGACCAGAGCATCAGTGAGCCGGGTGAAATTGGCCTTGTCTTCCGGGGTCCACCAATCACGCAGATTGCCGGTGCCATCCGATTTCGAGCCCTGATCGTCAAAGCCGTGGCCCATCTCGTGGCCGATCACCGCGCCGATCGCGCCGTAATTCACCGCATCGTCGGCCTTCAGGTTGAAGAACGGTGGTTGCAGGATGGCAGCGGGAAAGACGATCTCGTTGAACACTGAATTGTAATAGGCATTCACCGTTTCGGGCAGCATGCCCCATTCGGTCTTGTCCACCGGCTTACCCAGCCGCGAAATATTGTCCACAAAGCCCCAGCGCGCCGAAGCCATGCCATTGGCGAAGGCAGCGTCGGGCCGCATCACCAGACCGTCATAGGTCTTGTACTTGTCCGGATAACCGATCTTCGGGGTGAAAGCTTCCAGCTTGGCCTTGGCCTGGCTGCGGGTTTCCGGCCCCATCCATGTGAGCCCGTTCAGGTTTACGGCCATGGCTGCGCGCAGATTGACAACAAGCTTTTCCATCGCTGCCTTGTTCTGCGCCGGGAAGTGACGCTCGGCATAGATCTTGCCGACCAGTTCACCGACTTCGCTTTCAACCGCCCCAATCGCCCGCTTCCAGCGCGGCTTCTGCTCTGGCTGGCCGCTGAGCAATTTGCCGTAGAACGCGAAATTGGCTTCATCAAAGCGCTTGGGCAGCACCGACGAGCCGCCTGAGACGAGGTTCTTCGCCATCCAGGCCTGCCAGTTCGCAATCGGTTCGCTGGTGATCATTTTGGCGAGGGCAGGGACGCCGCCACCCAGCTTGGCGGCCATTTCCGGCGTATATTTCGCCACTTCCAGTTCGCCCTTGGTCGGTGGAAGCTGGCTGACGATGACATAGCTGACCGATCCTGCGCCGGCCTTATCCAGCAGCAGCCGAAGCGGTGCCTCGGGGGCGAGAGCGGCGAATTCGTCGATGGTCAGTTTGTTATAGGTCAGATCGCGGTTGCGGCCCAGCGCGCGGTCCCAGTTGGCCTGCGCCAACCGGGTTTCCAGCCCATAGACATCTTCGGCGGTCTTGGCCGGATCGGCATAGCCCAGTTCGGTGAACAGGAAGGTCAGATAGGCTTTGTAGCGCGTCTGCAATTCCTTGTTGCGCGGCGAATCGACGAGGTAATAATCACGGTCGGGCAGGCCAAGCGGTGCCTGGCGCACATAAAAGGCATAGGCGCTGCTGTTCTTGGCATCGACGCCGACGCCCATGCCAAGCGGCGACGCCATGCCGGGCTCGGCAAACAGCACCGCGAGGTCTTGAGGGCTCTTGGCCGCTTTGATCCGGTCGAGATAGGGCTGGACCGGCGTGAGTCCGGCTTTCTCGATGCCGTCTGTATCCATGAACGCCTTGTAGGCCGCCGAAACCCGCGCTGCATCGCTGCCGGGGGCGGGGTTGCTGGCGGCCAGTTCTTCAAGGATGGCGTGCATCCGCGTCTCGGACAGTACGGCGAGCGAATCGAACGAGCCATAGCGTGTGCGGTCCGACGGGATCGGCGTGGCATCAAGCCACTTGCCGTTGACATAGCGGTTGAAATCATTGCCCGGCTTGGCTGCGTTATCCACCCACTGCGTCTGGATACCGGCGGCGCCCCAGCCGTCCGTCTTGTCAGCGGCCGGAGTGGTGGGCGAAGGCGCAGAATGCCCCATCGCAGCGTGATCATGCTTGGCAGCGGGCTTGGCGGCGGCTCCAGCCTGTGCGCTGAGTGAGGCACTGGCCAGCACGGCGAGGCTGGCGGTAATCGCGATTCGCTTGATCATCAGGCATGATTCCCCGGTCCAAAGGTTGGTTGCATCCGCAACCAGTGGCCATTTCCTAAACCTTCAGGGGATCAGTGCAAAGTTATTCGGCGGAGGCGAAGCGCCGTTCGTCGAATTGTAGCGCAGCCAGCCGCGCATAGAGCCCGCCTGCCTTGGCCAGCGCATCATGGGTGCCCTGTTCGACGATCCGGCCAGCCTCGAGCACGACGATACGGTTCGCCTTGCGGACAGTGGCGAGGCGGTGGGCGATGACCAGTGTGGTGCGGGTGGACATCAGGCGATCAAGCGCTTCCTGCACCAGTTGCTCACTCTCGGCATCGAGCGCAGAGGTTGCTTCGTCGAGCAGCAGGATCGGTGCATCGCGGAGCAGTGCCCTTGCAATGGCGATGCGTTGGCGTTGCCCGCCCGAAAGCCGCGCGCCATCCTCGCCCAGAAAAGTGTCCAAACCCTCAGGCAGTTCGCGCAGGAAAGCCTCGGCATTGGCAGCGCGCGCCGCTTCCCAGATCGCCTCGTCGCTGGCCTCCCAGTTGCCATAGCGCAGATTATCACGCGCATTGGCGGCAAACAGCGTGCCCTCCTGCGGCACAAAGGCCATGCGGCGGCGAATTTCCATGGGATCGGCGGATGTCAGCGGCACCCCGTCAAGCTTGATCGTGCCCGATTGCGGATCATAGAAACGCTCGGCGAGCTGGAAGATCGTGCTCTTGCCCGCGCCGGACGGGCCAACGATGGCGACTGTTTCACCCGGCTCAACGGTCAGGGTGAAGTCGGCCAGAGAGGCCACTTCCAGCCTGGTCGGATAGCGGAAAGTCACGCTTTCAAAGCTGATCTTGCCGCGCGCCGGAACGGGCAGTGCCAGCGGCCTTGCCGGGGTGGCAATGGCGGGCTTTTCGTTGAGCAGTTCGTTCAGCCGACTTGCTGCACCAGCCCCGCGCACCAGATCGCCGTAAACTTCTGTCAGTGCGCCGCACGCTCCGGCGACAAGACCGCCGATGCCAACAAAAGTGGCGATGGTGCCGCCGCTAACCGTGCCGGTGGCAACACCCACCGCGCCCGCCTGCATCAACAGCGTCAGCGCGCCGAAAATCAGGAACATGACCACGCCGGTCATGGTCGCGCGAATCATGATCCGGCGCTTGGCGGTGGTGAAGGTGCGTTCGACAGCAGCAGCAAAGCGCTCGGTCTCGCGCTGTTCCTGATTGAACGACTGGACGATCTTGGTCGCCCCCAGCACTTCTGAAACCAGCGAGCCGATATCGGCCACCCGGTCCTGACTGGTGCGCGAAACATCGCGCAGCCGCCGTCCAAACCAGACTATCGGGCCGACAACCACCGGAATGCCAAAAACCAGCCCCAAGGTCAGCTTGGGGGCCATGATGAACAGCACAATAATGCCGACCACGGCGGTGATGGCATTGCGCAGTGCGACGGACACTGTGGTTCCGACAACCTGTTCGATCAGTGTGGTATCCGATGTCATGCGCGATGAGATCTCACGCGGGCTGTTCTCTTCAAAGAAGCCGGGAGAAAGCCGCAGAAGATTGCTCTGCACGGCCAGGCGGATGTCGGCGACGACGCGTTCGCCCAGCCATGATACCGAATAGAAACGCACCGCCGTGCCAATCGCCAGCACGACCACAACGAGCAACAGGCGGAAAAACCAGACCTTGATGGCTTCAGGATCGCTGCCTCTGGAAAAGCCGTGATCGACCATCTGGCCCAGCCCCCAAGGCACTGCCAGCGTTGATGTCGCGGTGATAACCAAGGCGGTAACAGCTGTGGCGATGCGGCCCGGATAACGCAGGGCGGCTTTCCAGATCATCCGCAACGGGCCCAAGCTGCGCGAAGTATTGGGGCTGCGCGAAGCTTTCGGCTCTGGAACGGCCTCGGTGGCGGGAAGGTCGGCGGCAGTGGCAGTTTGCATGGCCCAGCGCCCTAGCGCAGCGTGACGCGCCAAGGAAGCAGCTAGATCAATATTTGAACCACGTTTCACAGCGCCCAACATTGCGCCCTCGTTGTGCAGCGCAATTTGTGCATTGCAACATCAGCCAAAAGCGATCATTACTCAAGCTGCGGGGAACACGAAAACGCACCGCAGCGGGAGCACGGAACTTGCTGTACAATTCTTATGAACTCAATCGCTCCTGGATGAATGGTGCCAGTGCCTGGGCCTCAGTGGCTTCCGAAATCCTCAATAACCCGAAGCTGCCGATCGGTTATCTGGGCCTCGGGCCAGTGCTCGCCTCGGCGCTTGATGTGTTTGCCCATGCGGCAGCGCCGCGCGGCAAGCCCGCATTTGATATTGAAACAGTGACGGTCGATGGCGTCAGTTACCCGACGATCGAAGCGATCGTGTTGCACCGTCCTTATGGCAATCTGTTGCGCTTCACGCACACGGGTCTCCCTGAAAACGCCCCCAAAATGCTGATAGTCGCCCCGATGAGCGGTCATTTCGCCACCTTGCTGCGCGGCACAGTCGCGCGTTTGATGGAACGCGCCGAGGTGTACATCACCGATTGGGCCGATGCGAAGATGGTTCCTGTGGAAGCGGGCACCTTTGATCTTGATGATTACATCGATCACTTGGCGACTTACCTTGAGCATATCGGCCCTGGCGCGCACATGCTGGCGGTGTGTCAGCCCTCGGTCCCATCGCTGGCGGTGACGGCCATGATGGGTGAAGACAAACACCCTTGCCGCCCGCTGACACTGACCATGATGGGCGGGCCTATCGACACACGCGAAGCTCCAACCAGCGTGAATGATGTTGCCATGCAGCGGCCGCTTTCGTGGTTCCAGAACAATGTGATTGCCACTGTGCCGCTGATTTATCCCGGTGCCGGCCGCAAGGTCTATCCAGGCTTTTTGCAGCTGGCCGGCTTCATGGCGATGAATCTCCGCAGCCATCTGGCGAGCCACTATCAGATGTTCCGCCATCTGGTAGCGGGAGATGGTGAAAGTGCTGACGCTTCCAAGGCGTTCTACGAGGAATATCGCAGCGTTTGTGATCTGCCAGCCGAATATTACCTGCAAACCATCGAACACGTGTTCCAAAGGCATTCACTGCCCAAGGGTGAATTCCTCCACCGTGGCCGTCTGATTGATCTGGGCAAGATCACCGATACGGCGCTGCTGGCGATTGAGGGTGAGCAGGATGATATTTCAGGCATCGGCCAGACCCGCGCCTCGCTCAAGCTCGCCACGGGCCTTGCCGAAAGTCATAAGCGCTATCTGCTGGCCGAAGAAGTGGGCCATTACGGCATCTTCAACGGCGGCAAGTGGCGGACGCGCATCGCGCCGGTAGTCGAAGAGTGGATGGCCAGTCACGCCAGCCGCAAGGGGTTGAAGGCGGTCGCCTGAATACTGAAGTGCCCCACCCCTATCGCCGACGTTAACGGGGAGGGTGGTTAGTTTACAGAACCTCGAACAATCCCGCCGCACCCATGCCGCCGCCCACGCACATGGTGACAACAACATGCTTGGCACCGCGCCGCTTGCCCTCGATCAGCGCGTGCATCGAACAGCGCGCGCCGGTCATGCCGTAAGGGTGGCCAACAGAGATCGCGCCACCGTTCACATTAAGCAGATCGTTCGGGATGCCCAGCTTGTCGCGGCAGTAGAGCACTTGCACGGCGAACGCTTCGTTGAGCTCCCATAGTCCGATGTCGTCCATCTTCAGATCGAAACGGCTGAGCAGCTTCGGGATGGCGAACACCGGGCCAATGCCCATTTCGTCAGGTTCGGTGCCCGCCACAGCCATTCCGACAAAGCGGCCAAGCGGGGTAAGACCTTTCTTTGCCGCGAGCGCCGCCTCCATGACGATCACCGCAGCCGAACCATCGGACAGCTGGCTGGCATTACCCGCCGTGATCGTACCGCCGGGAACCACCGGCTGGAGCGATTGCAGACCTTCCAGCGTGGTATCGGCGCGGTTGCCCTCATCCTTGGTCACGGTAACTTCGCGAGTGGAGGTTTCGCCGGTGGCCTTGTCGGTAACGCCCATGGTGACAGTGGCGGCGGCAATCTCGGTATCGAATGCGCCTGCTGCTTGCGCGGCTGCGGTGCGTTGCTGTGATTGCAGGGCGTATGCGTCCATCGCATCGCGCGTGATGCCATAGCGCTTGGCAACAACTTCGGCGGTTTGCAGCATCGGCATATAGGTAGCCTGATGCATGGCGATCAGCGCGGGATCAAAGCCCATCCGCATGTCCTTGGTCTGGACCATGGAGATCGATTCCTGCCCCCCGGCAGCGACCACATCCATGCGGTCCATCACCACCTGGCGTGAGGCCGTGGCGATGGCCATCAGGCCGGAGGAGCACTGGCGATCAATGCTCATGGCTGAAACCGTCACCGGCAGGCCAGCGCGCAGCGCCACCAAACGGGCAATATTGGGGCACTGCCCGCCCTGCTGGAGCGCGGAGCCCCACAGCACATCATCGAGCTCGCCCCCCTCAATTCCGGCACGCTCGACAGCAGCGGCGAGTGAAAGCGCGCCGAGCGACGGCGGCTGGGTCATGTTGAAGCTGCCGCGGTAGGCCCGGCCCATGCCCGTGCGGGCGGCGGAAACGATTAAGGCATCACGCATGGTGTTTGATCCTTCGAATTGTGCCGCGAACTTCGTTCAATTACGAGAGATGCTGGCAATTACGCGAAATTCTGGCAATTACGCGAAATGCTGGACGATCCATTCAGCGATCAGCGCAGGCTTTTCCTCACCTTCGATCTCAACGGTGATTTCCAGCTTCTGCTGCCATTGCCCGGGACGTTTTTCCGCCATTTCGAGCAGTTTGAAGTGACCGCGAATGCGTTTGTCCGACTTGACGAAATTGAGGAAGCGGATCTTGTCGAAGCCGTAATTGACCGACATCTTCACGGCTGGCTTCTCTACCGCATTGTCCGACATGGCGGCCAGCATCGACAGGGTGAGAAAGCCATGGGCGATGGTGCCGCCAAACGGCGTGGCCTTGGCCATTTCCGGGTTCACATGGATAAATTGATGATCTTCGGTGGTATCGGCAAAGGCATTGATCCGGGCCTGATCGATCAAAAACCAGTCCGAAGTGCCGATGGTTTCGCCGATCTTCGCGGTAAGGTCTTGCAGCTGCATGGGGTCTCCTCCTCATGGATTTGACCTGTTCATGGACCAAGAGAAGCCCCTGTGCAACGCAGCTCAATGCGCCGCTACGGCATCCGGCACATTGAGTTTGTGCAAGGGACGTAACACGCGCGGTTCCGCCGAATCGATTCGCCGCAGATAGCTCCACAAGCCGCATTGAAGCCCGATCAGCATCAGGATAAACGGCTGATAAGCGATGCCGACGAAGAGCGAGCCGAGCAGATAGACCAGCTGTGCCTGTTGCAGCGCATTGGCCAGTGGTGCCTGCCATTGCTGCTCTGGTCCGGCACCCGGTGCGGCGGCTTTTTTGCGCCAGCGGCTGCGCAGGCGTTCCATCTGCCACAAGCCGAGCAGCTGAATCCACAGCCACAGCATCAGCCCCGGCCAGCCCTGTTCGCCCAGCATCTCAAAGTAGCTGGAGTGATAGGCGCGGCCCTTGTCTTCCACCGCCTGCACGGCAACCGAACTGGTGTTGCCGTCGGTCTTGGTGGTGCGGGTTTCGATGGTCAGCCGATTGGCGCGATAGGCTTCGAAACCGCCACCGAAGGGGTTTTCCTTCACATAATCGAGTGTCCACATCCACACCGCAACGCGCGTTGAAGCCGATTCGTCGGACGCGTGGTTTTCGATGGTGTTCATGCGCTTGGTATAGCTATCGGGCAGCAAGGGGATTGCCGCCAGCGCCAGCCCGCCGATCAGCGTCAGATAGAGCAAGCGCCGCTTTGCCGAGCGCAACGAGAGCAGGAACAAAAGTCCGATACACAACAGGCCGGTGCGGGCCTGGGTGCCGATCGGAATGAGCAGGCAGGCCAAGGTCAGCGACAGGCCGAACAGCTTTACCATCCAGTTTTTCGGATAGATTGTGCCGTTATTCATCAGCCACCAGATCAGCGGGATCACGGCAATGGCAACGCAGGAGATGATCGAGCCTTCGTAGAGGCCGGTGTTGTCATTGACGAAGAATTTGAGGCTGCCATAGCCGCCGCCCGATGCCAGCGTCTTGATCGAGCCGGAAATGATGATCGCTCCGGCTGACAGCACCATGGTCAGGATCGCCGCCTCGAAGCGCAGCCGGGTGCGCAGGGTGAGCGGCAGGAATATCGCAAAGACCAGCGCTTTCCATACCCACGCCCACTTCTCTGCCGCCTCGGCTGGAAAATCGGCGGACATGGTAGTCATGCCGCAATAGAGCGGCAGGATCACCATCAGGAACTGGCGCAAGGTGAAGCGGCTATCGCGTTTGTCATCGATCAGCAGCCAACCGCCAAAGGCGGCAACGAAAGCAATCAGCGAGACCGGGATCAAGGGCAGGATCAGATAGGTGAACTTCTGGGGTGCCAGAATATCGACATAGAGATAGGCGAGAACCCAGAAGAAAGGCCGCCTCAGCCCCAGTCCCAACAGCGCCAGCAGGAAGCCAGTGAAAAAAAGGTCAAGCATCGCCAGAGCCTTCTGGGCCGGGCTTCACCGAGCCGGACTTCCCGCGTGCCTTGCCCTTTGGTTTGTCTTCCGGGTCATGGCCCAGGCCATCGCTGAGCAGCAGCCGCCAGGCGGCGAGCGCCAGCAGCGCGTGAGTCAACACGAGAGCGAAATTGTCCACCATGGTGCCGATGCTCTAGCAAGGTTCGGTTGACGGCGCGTTAAGCCTTGTGTGGCAAAGGTTTCCGCCATGACACGCGTTCTTCACGTCCTCGACCATTCCTTGCCACTGCACAGCGGCTATACTTTTCGCACGCGCGCGATCCTGAAGGCGCAGCAGGCCTGCGGGATCGAGGTGCGCGGCATTACCGGGCTTCGGCACATGGCCGATGGTCCCGATATGGAAGAAGCCGAAGGCATCCAGTTCCACCGAACGCGCGGTGAGGCAGGCGGACCTGCGGGCCTGCGCGAATGGCGCGAGATTGCCCGGCTGGCCGATTCAATCCAGCAGCTCTGCGAAGAATGGCGGCCCGATGTGATCCATGCGCATTCACCGGCACTCTGCGGCGCTGCGGCGCTGCGGGCATCGCGCAAGCTGGGCATTCCGCTGGTCTATGAAATCCGCGCCTTCTGGGAGGATGCCGCGGTTGGCAATGGCACGGGCCGGGAAAATTCGCTCAAATATCGGCTGACCCGACAGCTGGAGAATCATGTTGTTGCCGGAGCCAATGCAGTGGTGACGATCTGTCAGGGGCTGAAGGACGATCTCATCACGCGCGGTGTCGATCCGGCGCGGATCACCATTTCGCCCAATGGCGTCGATCTGGCGCTGTTTGGCGCGCCGCTGGCGGCGGATCCTGCCTTGCGCGAGGCGCTTGGGCTTGGCACCGGCCCGGCGATTGGCTTCATCGGCAGTTTTTATGACTATGAAGGCATCGACGATCTGATTGATGCCATGCCGCTGCTGATCGCCGATCATCCCGACGCGCGACTGCTGCTGGTTGGTGGCGGACCTTGCGAGACTGCCTTGCGCGAACGGGCAGCCAGCTCCAGCGCCGCCCATGCCATTCACTTCGTCGGCCGGGTGCCACATCATGAGGTGGAACGCTATTATGCGCTGACCGACATCATGGCCTATCCCCGCAAAGCCAGCCGCCTGACCGATCTCGTCACGCCGCTCAAGCCGCTTGAGGCCATGGCCCAGGGCAAACTGGTGGCCGCATCTTCGGTTGGCGGACACCGCGAATTGGTCAGCGATGGCGTGACCGGCGTGCTTTTTGCGCCCGATGATCCAGCCACCTGTGCCTCTGCCCTCTCGCGCTTGCTCAGCGACCGAAGCGGCTGGAAAGCCATGCGAAACAACGGGGAAGCCCATGTCCGCAAGGATCATGATTGGGCGAAAAACGTAGAGCGTTATCTTCGTGTTTACCAAACACTGGTAGGCCAACTGACAGACCGGAGCATCTGTGCAGCGGCGTAAGGCACAGCATGGATGCGATGCGCTTCTCTGAGGCGAAACGTGGGGATCGAGTGTTGAGTGCGACTATGTCCAAAATGACTGGCCAAGCTTCTGGAAAAACCGGGCCTGCTGGCAAATCCAAGGGGTCACTGCCCGTAAGCCGCCATCCGCTGTTTCCGGCGATGGTCGGCATCTGGTTTGCCGCATTGTTTGGTTTGGGAAGCCTGGCAATTCGCCCGACGCTGATCGAAAGCTTCGTGCTGGCGGTGCAGCTTGATCTGGTGATTCCGGCGACGGCTCCGCCACTGGGCATTACTGCGCGTATTCTGCTGGCGCTAAGCCTGTTTGTTTTGGGCGGGGTGCTTGGATTTTTCCTTGCCCGCCGGATTGTGCATCAAAAAGCGCAGTCTCAGTCCATCAGCCGCTCGTTTCGGGTAGCATCTGTCGCCCGTCCTGATGAGGTTGAAGACGAGGATTTTGCCCGCCTTGAAGCAGCGCGGGTAAAAAACCCTGCCGTAGCCAATCCCATCGCCGGACGACGCCGCGCCTTGGCGATGGAAGAAAATTTCGCGCTTGTGGTCAACGATTTCATGCCCGTTCCTGGCGGCGCACCCCAAAACCTCGATCCGCAGATTCTCGATCTTGCCGATCTGGGAATGATCGGTGAATCCCCGCTTGATGATCAGAGCGAGGATGTTGCTGCGTCACATATCTCAGAACCGCCTGAAGCTGAGGCCGGGTTTGATCCGTGGCAGCGGCGTCGGCGCGAAACAGCCGCGCTGAATGCTGCGAATGCTGCTCAGGAGGCCGAATACGCGGTGGGCGACGTAGCCCCACCTGTTAGCCCGATTGAAGCTGAATCAGAATTTGCTCCCGCACGGTTCGCTGCACCGACTTCGCCAATGCCCATGGCTGAAGAGAACGGCGCGCCTGTCCTGGGCGAGCTGTCTCAGGAAGAAGATGCAATGGCTTCTTATAGGCCTTCAGATTTCATAGCTCAGCCTGCGCTGTCCAGCTTCGGCCCAGAGCTGGCCGAAATGGGGTCCGAAACCCCACGTTTTTCAGCGCCTGCTTCAGTTGAAGCTGTTGCGACGCCTGCCGCCACCGCCATTCCGAACTTCGGTTCCAGCCCGCACGAAGGCGCTGAAGCGCTGCTTGCTGCTCCCCTGGCGTCGCTCGGTGTGGTGCAACTGGCGGAACGACTGGCGCTGGCAATTTCACGCCGCCGCACCGGCGCTGAAGCTGCGGTCTATGCCCCGCTCGAAGCCAATCGGCCAGAAGCCGAGGCTGATGCGGTCAATGAGCCGGAAGAGCGCACTAGTTTGATTTCCTGCGAAGTTGTCGCTGATCCCGCGCCAGTGGTGCCGGAAATGGCCCCAACAATCATTACGCCACCTGCCCTACCCGCTGCATTTCGGCCGTTCAGCTTTGATGATGCGGATGACGATGAACCGCTGGAACCTTTGCTTCCGCCGCGCCGGTTCACCATGGCTGCTCCTGCCGTTCAGGCTGAGAAAGCCGAGAGCACTTTCGCTGTCGGCGGTGCTGAAACCAGTTTACCCGCCGAGGCCGCTGATGAGCCTCAGGATGATGGATTTGGCTCACTGCTTGGCATGAAGCCTTCCACGCGCCCGGGTTTCGTCAGGATCGACGAGCCGGTTGATGAGGATGCCCCTGTTGAGCCGGTGGTGATTTTCCCCGGTCAGACACAACGCATCATGCCAGCCGCCAATCCTGCGGCAGGTTCTGTCGCCCCACGGCCTTTTGATGCGCCGCCATCATCGAGCGCTCCGATCACGCTTGGCGCACAACATTCGCCAAGCGCACCCATCCGAATCCAGAGTGCATCGGCCCAGCAACCGGCGGATGCGCAGGAAACAGAACGCGCGCTCAAAGCCGCTCTGGCCACCCTGCAAAGGATGAGCGGCGCGGCCTGAAAGCGCCCCTGAACGCACCAATTCTCTTCGTTCAACGCATCGCATACGCATTCAGTCGCCAGACACGGCGGCTGAATGCGCGATTCGCAGCTTCGCAGTTGCAAAAACACGATCCTGTCGCCATGGGGGCAACTTGCGCAACTTCGCTGCTTTTCGCGGCTGGGTGAGTCGCGCTTGATATCAGATGAAACCATCTGGTTGAGCCAGATTGTTGAGACAGGACGGATCTATACGATGGGATTTCCGGCGCCCCAGGGCCTTTACGATGCACGCAATGAGCATGACGCATGTGGTGTGGGCTTTGTTGCCCATATCAAGGGTGCCAAAAGCCATGCCATCGTCGCCCAAGCGCTGGAAATTCTGAAGAACCTTGATCATCGCGGCGCGGTTGGTGCTGATCCGCTGCTGGGAGACGGCGCGGGCATTCTGATCCAGACACCCGATGCGCTGTTCCGCAAGTGGGCGAAGCGCGAAGGCCTGACCCTGCCGGCAGAGGGCGATTATGCCGTCGCCATGTGCTTCCTGCCGCGCGATGAAGCCAGCCGCACTTTCGCTATCGGCAATTTCGAAAAGTTCGTCGCCAAGGAGGGCCAGCGCCTGATTGGCTGGCGCGATGTGCCGCACAGTCTGGACGGGCTTGGCAAGGCCGTTATCGAGCAAATGCCTGTGATCAGGCAGTGCTTTGTCGGCCGCGGCGAAACCTGCCCCGATCAGGATGCTTTTGAGCGCAAGATACTCGCCATTCGCAAGCAGGCACAGAATCCATTGGCAGCGCTGGCTGAAAAGCACGGGCTTCCGGGCCTGACAGAGCTTTACATGCCCAGCTTTTCCACCCGCACGGTGGTCTATAAAGGCCTGCTGCTGGCAACGCAGGTGGGCAGCTTCTATGAAGATCTGCGCGATGAGGATTGCGTCTCGGCGCTCGGCCTCGTGCATCAGCGGTTCTCGACCAACACCTTCCCCAGCTGGAAGCTGGCGCACCCTTACCGGTTCATCGCCCACAATGGCGAGATCAACACGGTGCGTGGCAACGTCAACTGGATGAACGCGCGCCGCCGCACCATGGAGAGCGAGCTGCTCGGTGCCGATCTTGACAAGATGTGGCCGCTGATCCCGCATGGTCAATCAGACACCGCCTGCCTCGACAATGCGCTCGAACTGCTGCTCGCTGGCGGCTACAGTCTTGCCCATGCGGTGATGATGCTGATCCCCGAGGCCTGGGCAGGCAATCCGCTGATGGATGCTGGGCGCCGCGCCTTCTACGAATATCACGCCGCGCTGATGGAGCCGTGGGACGGGCCGGCGGCGGTCGCCTTTACCGATGGCCGCCAGATTGGCGCGACATTGGATCGCAACGGGCTGCGTCCGGCGCGTTTCTGCGTCACCGATGATGATCTGGTGATCATGGCGAGCGAAAGCGGTGTGCTGCCGATCAAGGAAGACAATATCGTCCGCAAGTGGCGCTTGCAGCCGGGCAAGATGCTGCTGATCGATTTTGCCGAAGGCCGCATCATCGAGGACGAGGAAATCAAGGCCCAACTGGCCGCCGCCGAGCCCTATGAGGCATGGCTTGAGGCCGCGCAGTACAATCTGAAAGACCTCGATCCGATCGAGCCCGAGTTGACGCAGCTGCCGGTGGAAACCACCAGTTTGCTGGATCGCCAGCAGGCCTTTGGCTATACGCAGGAAGATATCTCCCGCTTCCTTGAACCGATGGCCCGGTTTGGTGAAGATCCGCTGGGTTCGATGGGCACCGACACGCCGATTGCCGTGCTTTCCAGCCGTTCGCGCCTGCTCTACGATTACTTCAAGCAGAACTTTGCTCAGGTCACCAATCCACCGATTGATCCGATCCGCGAAGAGCTGGTGATGAGCCTGGTTTCGATGATCGGTCCGCGCCCCAATCTGCTCGGCCACGATGCCGGTTCGCACAAGCGGTTGGAAGTTGATCAGCCGATCCTCACCAATGAGGATCTGGCGAAAATTCGCACGGTTGAAGCGGCGCTTGATGGTGCGTTCCGCACCGAAACCATCGACATCACCTGGGCCGCCAGCTCTGGGGCCGATGGCCTGGAAATGGCCTTGAAGGAGATGTGCTGGGCGGCGACCGAGGCGGTTCTTCAGGACAAAAACATCCTGATCCTGTCTGATCGTGCGCAATGTGCTGAACGTGTGCCGATGCCCGCCTTGCTGGCGACGGCGGCAGTGCATCATCACCTCGTTCGGCAGGGCCTGCGGATGCAGACCGGGCTGGTGGTCGAAACCGGCGAAGCGCGTGAAGTCCACCACTTCTGCATGCTGGCGGGCTATGGCGCAGAGGCGATCAATCCCTATGCGGCTTTCGAAACGCTCGAAGATATCCGGGTGAAGAAGGAACTGCCGCTTAGCGCCAAGGAGGTTCAGAAGAACTACATCAAGGCGGTCGGCAAAGGGATCCTCAAGGTCATGTCCAAGATGGGCATTTCGACCTACCAATCGTATTGCGGCGCGCAGATCTTCGATGCCGTCGGGCTCAACACCCCCTTCATTGATCACTATTTCACCGGGACAGCCACCACGATCGAAGGCGTTGGCCTGGCTGAAATCGCCGAAGAGAGCGTGCGTCGCCACGCCTCGGCCTATGGTGACAATCCGATCTATCGCAATATGCTGGACGTTGGCGGCATTTACGGCCTGCGCCTGCGCGGTGAGGAGCACGCCTGGACGGCGGAAAATATCGCCAGTCTCCAACACGCGGTGCGCGGTAATACGCCCGAGAAGTACCGCGAATTTGCCCAGACAATCAATGATCAGTCCACCCGGATGCTCACCATCCGGGGTCTGCTGGATTTCAAGCTGGCCGAAATACCGCTCGATATTTCCGAGGTTGAACCGGCGAGCGAACTGGTCAAGCGCTTCGCCACTGGCGCGATGAGCTTTGGCTCGATCAGCCGCGAAGCGCATACCACGCTCGCCATCGCCATGAACCGCATCGGCGGCAAATCGAACACCGGCGAGGGCGGCGAGGAGCCGGATCGCTTCTTGCCGATGGCCAATGGCGATTCGATGCGCTCAGCGATCAAGCAGGTGGCATCGGGCCGGTTTGGCGTGACCACCGAATATCTGGTCAATTCGGACGATATCCAGATCAAGATGGCACAGGGCGCCAAGCCCGGTGAGGGCGGCCAGCTGCCCGGCCACAAGGTTGACAAGGTGATCGGCAAGGTCCGCCACTCGACCCCGGGCGTCGGCCTGATCTCACCCCCGCCGCATCATGATATCTATTCGATCGAAGACCTTGCCCAGCTGATTCACGATCTCAAGAACGTGAACAGACAAGCGCGCATTTCGGTGAAGCTGGTGTCAGAAGTTGGCGTCGGCACGGTGGCGGCGGGCGTATCGAAGGCGCGCGCCGATCATGTGACGATTTCGGGCTACGAAGGTGGCACCGGCGCTTCGCCGCTAACCTCGCTGACCCATGCGGGTAGCCCGTGGGAAATCGGCTTGGCCGAAACCCAGCAGACCTTGCTGCTCAACAACCTGCGCAGCCGCATTGCGGTGCAGGCCGATGGCGGGCTGCGCACCGGGCGCGATGTTGCCGTCGCCGCCTTGCTGGGTGCCGACGAGTTCGGCTTTGCCACCGCGCCGCTGATCGCGGCTGGCTGCATCATGATGCGCAAGTGCCACCTCAACACCTGCCCGGTCGGCGTGGCGACGCAGGATCCGGTATTGCGCGCACGCTTCACTGGCCAGCCAGAGCATGTGATCAACTACTTCTTCTTCGTCGCCGAGGAACTGCGCGCGATCATGGCCGATCTTGGCTTTCGCACGCTGGGCGAAATGGTCGGCCGGGTTGATCGGCTCGAAACCCATCAGGCGATCACTCATTGGAAGGCCAGAGGCATCGATCTGTCGCGGCTGCTGCATCAGGTCGATCCGGTCGCAGGCACCACGCTGGGCTGGAGCGGCACGCAGGATCACGGTCTTGAAGCCGCGCTCGACAATGATCTGATCGCCGCCTCTGCCGATGCGCTGGATAACAAGGCGGCGGTGCGGCTTGAGCGCAAGGTGATCAACGTCAACCGCACGGTTGGGGCCATGCTCTCGGGTGAAGTTGCGCGGCGCTATGGCCATGTCGGCCTGCCTGATAACACGATCAGCGTGAAGTCGACGGGCGTTGCCGGGCAAAGCTTTGGCGCATGGCTGGCGCACGGGGTCACGCTCGATCTCACCGGCGATGCCAATGACTATGTCGGCAAGGGGCTTTCAGGCGGGCGCGTTATCGTGCGCCAGCCGCCCCACGTTGATCGCGATCCTGCTGAGAACATCATCGTCGGCAATACCGTGCTTTACGGTGCGATTGCGGGCGAGGCCTATTTCAACGGTGTCGCGGGTGAACGGTTTGCCGTGCGCAATTCGGGCGCGGTGACAGTTGTTGAAGGCACCGGCGATCACGGCTGCGAATATATGACCGGCGGCGTTGTCTGCGTGCTGGGGCGCACGGGCCGCAACTTCGCCGCAGGAATGTCGGGCGGCATTGCCTATGTTTATGATGCCGATGGCAATTTTGCCAAGCTGTGCAATCTGGCGCAGGTCGATTTGCTGCCGGTTTCGCCGACCCGCGAGGACGAAGACGGAGAGGGCCGTCCGCAGCAGCGCACCAACGGGGCCAGCGATCCGGGCATGGGTGATATGCTCCGCCATGATGCCGAACGCTTGCGCGTTCTGCTTGAGCGTCATCACTTGCACACGGGCAGCAAGCGTGCCCGCGCATTGCTCGATGATTTCGACAATGCCTTGGGCAAATTCATCAAGGTCATGCCGCGCGATTACGCAAAGGCGCTGAAGCAACTCGAAGCCGAGCGACTTGAAGCCGCTTCGGTCGCCGCTGAATAATTGGGGTCGTAACGAAATGGGCAAGGAAACCGGCTTCCTCGAGCTTGACCGCAAGGACCGCACTTATGCGGACCCCAAGGGGCGCCTGAAGCACTACAAGGAATTCGTCATTCCGCTCGCCGAACCCGCGCTGAAAGCGCAGGCCTCGCGCTGCATGAACTGTGGCATTCCTTATTGCCACAACGGTTGTCCGGTGAACAACATCATCCCGGACTGGAACCATCTGGTCTATGAGGGCGATTGGCAAAACGCGCTCGAAGTGCTGCATTCGACCAACAATTTTCCCGAATTCACCGGCCGCATCTGCCCCGCGCCCTGTGAGGCAAGCTGCACGCTGAACATCTCGGACCAGCCGGTGACGATCAAATCAATCGAATGCGCGATCGTTGACAAGGGCTGGGAACAAGGTTGGATCACGCCGCAGGTTCCGGCCCATCGCACCAACAAGACCATCGCCGTGGTTGGCTCCGGCCCCGCCGGTCTTGCCGCCGCGCAGCAACTGGCGCGGGCTGGCCATTCGGTAACGGTGTTCGAGAAGAATGACCGGGTTGGCGGATTGCTGCGCTACGGCATTCCTGACTTCAAGATGGAAAAGCATCTGATCAGCCGCCGCGCGGTGCAGATGGAGGCCGAAGGCGTCCAGTTCCGCACCTCGATGGAAGTGGGCGTCAATATTTCAGTCGATTCGCTCAAGGAAAACTTCGACGCCATCGTGCTGTCGGGCGGTGCGGAAGACGCGCGCCGGATGGAAATTCCGGGCGCAGAACTGAACGGCGTTCGTCTGGCGATGGAATTCCTCACCCAGCAGAACAAGCGCAATGCCGGTGATGATGAATTGCGCGCCGCGCCGCGCGGGAGCCTCACCGCTACGGGCAAGCACGTCATCGTCATCGGCGGCGGCGATACCGGTTCTGACTGCGCCGGCACTTCGAACCGTCAGGGTGCAGCCAGCGTTACCCAGATCGAAATCATGCCCAAGCCTCCTGAAAAGGAAGACAAGGCGCTGACCTGGCCCGATTGGCCGCTCAAGCTGCGCACCTCGTCAAGCCATGAAGAAGGCGTGGACCGTGATTGGGCGATCCTGACCAAGCGCGTCGTCGGAGAAAACGATGTCACCGGCCTCGAATGTGTCCGGGTTGAATGGCAGGGCGGCCAGATGCAGGAAGTGGCTGGCAGCGCGTTTACGCTCAAGGCTGACCTGATCCTGCTCGCTATGGGATTTGTCGGCCCGATCAAACAAGGTCTGCTCGATCAGGCGGCCGTCGATCTTGATGCGCGCGGCAATGTCGCGGCAAATATCGTGAATTATCAGACCAGCGATCCCAAGATATTCGCTTGCGGCGATATGCGGCGCGGGCAATCGCTTGTGGTCTGGGCAATCCGCGAAGGCCGTCAGGCAGCGCGGGCGGTTGACGAGATGCTGATGGGATCGAGCGAACTGCCGAGATAGACTATCGCAGGGTTATCTGCGCCAAGCTGCTCGAACCAGGGCTGTCCTACAGGTCTGAAAATTGACATGATCCCCAGGTTCTTTGAAAGCCTGAAGATCAATTCGTCGCAAAAAGCGGACATGTGTCACCTTTTTCGGGATAAAATGTTAATACTAAACCATAATGTACCCGGACAGGGTGTCCGCCTGTGTCCGCTTGGGAGAGAGGTTCTGATCGTGGGGATCGCCCATACCCGCCCTGAGCGAGAAGGCGGGTTGGCGCAGGTTTACTCCACTGAGCGCTAAACCTTCAGCCGTCCCGCCACCCAGCGCGCGCGCATCCGGTTCAGCGGTTTGTCGAGGAAACGCCAGATCAGCCATGAGGCCGCCGGCACCAGCACAAAGCTGGCTGCTGCCACCGCAAGCCGCTTGGTGAAAGGGTGCGTGAACTGGAAGAACCACTGCATTGCCACCCAGTGCAGCAGGTAGATGATATAGGATAGGTCGGCCATCATCCGGTCGGTCGCGTCGCTCGGCTGGCGCACGGTGTATAGCGCGAAGGGCACGCTGAGCACGCCGAGCACCACGTTGAACGCCGGGGCATGGTGATGCAGCGGACCTGGATTGGCCCCGCCGATCAGGATAGAGGGCCAGGGCGAGAGCAGCACGCCGATCACCAGCGCCACGACTACACCTGCGGAGAGCGCCGCCAGCCAAGGCGCGCACCGCCAGTCCCGTTTTGCCGCGAGCAGTCCGGCGGCGAAGAAGAACAGGTACTTGGGAACGATGTAATAGTCCAAGGTTGCCCAGGCGAAGATCGCCGAGAGCAAAGCTGCAGGCACCAGCAGCCACCACCCGCGCGTGCGTGCCGCCAGCAAGGCGAACAGCGGGGCCAGCAGATAATACTGCATCTCGACATCAAGCGACCAGGCCGAGCCCACGGGTCCGAATGGCAGCCACGCATAGCCCAGCAGGAAAGTGCTGGAAAAGGCGAGATGCACGGGATTGCTTGAAAAAACCGTCGTGGCAGGAATGCCGATCAGCAGCAGCAGCGCCAGAGTTATGGCGCTGACCACCAGCATGGCAGGAGCCAGTCGCCAGACCCGGCTCACCATGTAAGTGAAGTAGGGTGAGCGGGTTTGCGCATAGCGATCATCCCACATCGTCTGCACCCAGAAACCCGAGAGGACGAAGAAGACGTAAACCGCGTAAGGTCCCCAATCGAGGCTGGAGAAATGGTGGACGAAGACCAGCATGGCAAGGAACAAGCGGAATGCACCCGGCTCAACCGGCCAGGCCAGCCGCCGTGCCACAATAAAAGGTAGTCGGATCAGCTCCCCCATGGCCATCCCTTCGCTTAGCACGCCGCGCAAAGCAAGCGCCTATGCCCGCCAGTCAATCGCCCCTCGCCCCTTCGCTTCCAGAAATGCGTTGGCTTGGCTGAAATGTTTACAGCCCAGAAAGCCCGTATAGGCCGAAAGCGGGCTGGGGTGCGGGGCGGTCAGGATCAGATGGGGGCTGTCCGGCCGCAGTCCTGCCCCCAGCCCGGTAACGCGTGCGGCCTTTTTATGAGCATGGCTGCCCCATAGCAGAAATACGCATGGCTCGGGCTTTGCTGCCACGGCGGCTACGACGGCATCGGTGATCGCTTCCCACCCTTTGCCCTGATGCGATCCGGCAAGGCCAGACTCGACAGTCAGGGCATTGTTGAGCAGCAACACGCCCTGCTTTGCCCAATTCTCAAGATTGCCATGGGCAGCGCGCGGTATGCCGAGATCGCTTTCCAGCTCCTTGTAAATGTTAACCAGACTGGGCGGAACTTTCACGTCGTTCTGCACTGAAAAGCACAGGCCATGCGCCTGACCCGGTCCGTGATAGGGATCCTGTCCAAGGATTACGACCTTGACCTGATCAAGCGGCGTGAGTTCCAACGCGGCCAGACGGCTTCCGCGCGGCGGGTAAATCGGTTTTCCGGACGCCTCCTCGGCTTGCAGGAATCCGCCCAGCCGCCGCGCTTCCGGCGTCTCCAGCACAGGCTCAAGCGCGTTGCGCCAGCTTTCTGGGACTGAGTCCAGCATCTTGCCTCATTCTGTGCGGTTCAGGGCTTTCGCAAGCCCGCCAATGCGCCTAAGCACTCGCCCATATGACTGTCTATCTCCATGAAGAAGATCTCCCCGAAGGCGTACTTGGCCAGGGTCCGCTTGCGGTCGATACCGAGACTATGGGGCTCATCACCCCGCGTGACCGGCTATGCCTTGTCCAGATTTCGGACGGCAAGGGGGACGAACACCTTGTGCGCTTCGGCCCGGGCAGCCGCTATGATGCGCCCAATCTGAAGGCGGTGCTGGCTGATCCCGCGCGGGTAAAGCTCTACCACTTCGCCCGTTTCGATCTGGCGGCGATTGAGCATTACCTTGGCGTCACCGCCGCGCCGGTATTCTGCACCAAGATCGCCAGCAAGCTGGTCCGCACCTATACGGATCGCCACGGGCTCAAGGATCTGGTGCGCGAACTGCTCGGCAAGGAGATTTCCAAACAGCAGCAATCGAGCGACTGGGGCGGAGCAGAGCTTTCGGAAGCCCAGCGCGAATATGCCGCTTCGGACGTGCGCTATCTTCATGCGATGCAGGTGATCCTGGCGGAACGATTGGCGCGCGAACACCGCACCGAAATGGCTCAGGCCTGCTTTGATTTCCTTCCCGTCCGCGCCAGGCTCGATCTGGCGGGCTGGGCGGAGAAGGACGTGTTCAGTCACGAATGATCTGTCCTAGACGACCTGCCCAAATTGACTCGCACCGGATGACCAACCTCAGATGACTCAGGCCGCTGACCAGATCCGTGACCGCAGGCGGCATTTTGCACTACCGGGCGGATCGCATGACCGGCTGGTGCGCTTTCTCGCCATGGCGCTGCCGGGCGGTGTGGGGGTCATCGTTGCGGTGATGATCATCGCACCGATGTTCCCGCGCGGCGAAGTCAGCTTTCTGCTTGATCGCAACCGCGTGGCGGTGACCGAGGATCGCATCAAGATGGATCAGGCGATGTATCGCGGCGCAGACAACAAGGGGCGCCCCTTTTCGGTCACAGCTGGCAGCGCGGTGCAGCATTCGCCCAAGGTTAAGGTGGTCGAGATGACTGACCTTGCTGCGCGCATCCTGCTCAGCGATGGGCCGGCTGAATTGCGCGCGCCCGATGGTGCCTTTCATTACGATACCAATCTGATCGAAGTGCGCGGTCCGGTCAATTTTCGCAGCGCAGGCGGCTATCGCCTGACCACCAGCGCGGTTTCGATTGATCTGGGGCAACAGCACGTCACGGGCGCGGGCGGCGTGGCAGGGGCCGTGCCGACCGGCACGTTCAGCGCCGATCGCTTCGATGCCGATCTTGATGATCGCACCGTAACACTGTCAGGTCGTGCGCGGCTGAACATGCAGCCGGGGCGGATCAGGGTTCCGGGCGAGTAAATGCTCAAAGATCTGGTATATTCCGCCGCGCTAGGCCTTGGCTTCCATCTCCAGCGCAAGGTGCCTGATGAGGCCGTGCGCCGTACATTGGCGCGGCTGCATCCGGTCAGCACGCCAGTCGGCCTCATCCGTATCGGCGGTGAGGGGGACGGCGGTTATCTCGTTCCCGATGATCTGGAAGGCATTACCGCGTGCTTCTCACCAGGCGTTGATGTCCTCGCCAATTTTGAGAGTGACATGGCGGCGCGCGGCATCCCGTGCTTTCTGGCCGATGCCTCGGTTGATGGGCCGCCGCTGGGCAACCTGCTGTTTGATTTCGAGAAGAAGTTCATCGGCGTGGTCGAGGATGATACCTTCACCACGCTTGATCACTGGGCCGCGCGCAAACCGGCTGCGGCTAGCGGGGATTTGCTGTTGCAGATGGACATTGAGGGCCATGAATGGCCAGTGCTGCTCAATGTATCGGACGCGCTGCTCAGCCGCTTCCGCGTGATCGTGCTGGAATTGCACGGGCTGCCGCATCTGTTTGACCGCATGACGCACGCCATGTTTGATGCCGCGCTTGATCGGTTGGGGCGGCTGTTTCACGTGGTTCATTCGCATCCCAACAATTTCTCCCCACCGTTTCGCCATGCCGGGATGGAGATACCGGGGTTTCTCGAGATCACCCTGCTGCGCAAGGATCGTGCAGAAGCGACGGGTTTCGTTACCCGGTTTCCCCATCCGCTTGATACTCCTTGCGTTGGGAATCGGCCTGATTACGCGCTGCCTGCGGTGCTGGTCGGCAAGGGTTGAGGAGCAATGCCGGGGGCTGAAATTGCGGTTCTGGTAACCTGCTACAACCGGCGTGCATTGACCCTGCAATGCCTTGGCAAGCTGTCTGAACAGGCACATTTCCATGCCCGGAACCTGTTTCTGGTCGATGATGGTTCAAACGACGGCACCGGCGATGCAGTTCTGGCCCTGATGCCGCAAGCCAATGTCATTCGCGGCGATGGCTCCCTGTTCTGGAACGGCGGAATGCGGCTGGCATGGTCCAGCGCCAAGGCTTCAGGCCGCAAATTCGATTTCTACCTGTGGCTCAACGATGATGTTGAACTCGCCGCCGATGCGTTGGCCATGCTGGTGGCCGATGCCGATGGTACGGTGCCTCGCGGCGGTGCGGTGATCGTGGCGGCGGCAGCGAGCGACCCTGAAAGCGGCGCGATCACTTATGGGGCCCATCGCCGCCCCGATCCGCGCCGCCCGTTGCGCATGGGTCTGGTGCAGCCCGAAGGGCATCCACTGCCGGTCGATAGCATCAGCGGCAATGTGGTGCTGGTTTCAGCCGCAGCTGAGGCCGTTCTTGGCAATATGGCGCCTGATTTTGTCCATATCTATGGCGATCTCGATTACGGTCTGCGCGCGGGCAAGGCGGGCATCCCGGTGATGCTGGCCAGCCGGGTGGGCGGCACTTGCGGCACCAACAGCACGGCGGGCACCTCGCTCGATCCCGCGCTGTCGCGGCGCAAGCGGTTGCAGCTACGCTGGCGCGAGGACGGCAAGCTCCATGCGCGCGATTGGCGGCGTTTTGTCAAACTGCATGGCGGCGGGCTGCTGGCAGTGATCGGCCACCGCGTGATGCCTTACCTGCGCATTGTGCTGGATAAGCCCAATCGCCATGCTGAGGGTAAGCGATGAAGCCCGCACCAAATTACCGCCCCGAGATTGATGGTCTGCGCGCTGTCGCGGTGGTGCCGGTGGTGCTGTTTCATGCCGGGTTTGCGGTGTTCTCTGGCGGCTTTGTCGGGGTCGACGTGTTTTTCGTCATCTCGGGGTTCCTGATCACCGGCATTCTGCTGGCCGATATCGACAAGGATCGCTTTTCGATTGCCCGTTTCTATGAACGGCGCGCGCGGCGCATCCTGCCGGCGCTGTTCCTGGTGCTGCTATGCTGTCTGCCGTTTGCCTGGTTCACCCTGCTGCCTGATGAGTTGGAGCGCTTTGGCAAGTCGGTGCTGGCGGTGCTGGGCTTTATCTCGAACATCACCTTCTGGCGCGAGGAAGGCTATTTCACCGACGCATCAGAGCTGAAGCCATTACTCCACACCTGGAGTCTGGCGGTTGAAGAGCAGTTTTACATCCTTTTCCCGCTGCTGCTGTTCGTGCTGCGCAAGGTCAGCCGCAAGACGCTGGTCACGGTGCTGGCAGTGGGGGCTGTCGGCAGCTTCGTGATTTCAGAATTTGCCGCCTATCGATTCCAACTGGCTAATTTCTACCTCGCCCCGACGCGCGCATGGGAGCTGCTGGGCGGTTCGCTTTGCGCCTGCATACCCCGGCAGGATGCGCGGCGTGGCGCGGACTGGCTGGCGGCGCTGGGTCTGGCGCTGATTCTCGCGGCGATCTTCGGGCTGGACGGCACCATGCCGTTCCCCTCGCACTGGGCGCTGCTACCAGTGGCGGGAACCATGCTGCTGATCCTCTATGCCCAACCGGCAAGTGGTGCCGGGCGGCTGCTGGCACTGAAGCCGTTCGTCGGCATCGGCCTGATCAGTTACAGCCTTTACCTGTGGCATCAGCCGCTGTTCGCTTTCGCTCGCCTGTCGCAAACCGGCCCTATGATGCAAGGCACTATGCTGGGCCTTGCTGTGCTGGCGGGTGTGCTCGCATGGCTGAGTTGGCGCTTTGTCGAACAACCGTTTCGTCAGCGGGATGGTATCGGACAAGCCAAGCGGGCCTTGCCGCTGGCCTTGGGCTTAACCGCTTTCCTCGCCGCGCTATCGGGCTGGCTGCTGGTAAGCCATGGTGTGCCAGGCCGTTTTACGCCAAGCAGCGATCCTGCGGTGCTCGCCATGGCCCGCGCCGATCCGCCGCCACGCGCAGAAGGCGGTGATTGCCAGAGCGATGCCGATGGCTTTGCTCAGCCCTGCACCCTGATGCCGCTGGCCGGTGCCAAGGGCCGTATTGCGCTTTACGGCGATAGCCACGCGCAGGCGATCCTGCCCGCCTTCCAAAGCCTCGCCAAGGCGCGCGGGCTTGAGCTGCATTATGCCGCAAGTGGCGGCTGCCCGCCGCTGTTGGGCGGCTATGTGCTGAACGGCAATGATCGGCCCGAGGCTTGTGCAGCACTGGCAGAGGCGGAACTGGCCCATGCCAAGGCCGTGCAGCTGGATACGGTCTATCTGGTCGGCCGCTGGGTGCTTTATGCCGCCGAGGATCCGTTCAACCCACCGGGGCGCTACCTGCTGGCGGATAGCGCGCAGCCCCTGTTGTGGAGCCGCGCCGATTCCGCCCGCGTCCTCGCGCCCTTGCTGGCGCGCACCGTTGATGCCTATCGCGCGGCGGGGATCAGGGTGGTGATCGTCGATCAGGTGCCGACGCAGCAGTTCCGGGTGGATCGCTATGTCAAATGGCTGGCGCTGAAACCGCCTGCTGAAGGCTTGGCATCGGCAATCACCCAAGGCTCTGTGCGCAGCGACGCCTTTCTTTCGCTGCGCACGGCTTCTTCACCGGCGCTGGGAGCGCAGGAGGCGCGGGGCATCCAAGTGTTGCGACTGGAACAGGCCTTCCAGAGCGGCGATCGCTTCTTATGGGGCAAGCCGGGCGAGAGCTGGTACCGCGATGCCAATCACCTCTCGACCGCAGGGGCGCTGATGCTTGCCCCCTTGCTCATCGAAAGCCATGACCGTGCCTCTCGTTAAAGGCATTCGCGCATGAGTGTGGTCCGCAACACCGGCTATAATTTCGCCGCCATGCTGGTGCCGACGCTGGTCGCGCTGATCACCCTGCCGCTCTATATCCACACCATGGGCGAGGCGCGTTATGGCGTGATTGCGCTGGTGACCGCGCTGATCGGCTATTTCGGCTTGTTCGATTTAGGCCTCAGCGCCGCCAGCGCCCAGCGTATCGCCGCCGCCGATCCCGATGATCTGGAAGCCCGGCGCAGCATCTTCTGGACCGCCGCCGGGATAAATCTCGCCATGGGGCTGGTCGGAGCGCTCATTCTTGCACCAGTCGCCTGGGTATTCTTCGGCGCGACTGAAGGCACCTCGGCAGAGCTTCATGCAGAGATCAACGGCTCTATTGTCTGGATAGCGCTGGCCGTGCCGATCATGCTGCTCAGCGGGGTGATGCGCGGAGCCTTGCAGGGCGCGGGGCGCTTTGCCGAGATGAACCTGATCAATGTGGTGATGGGTCCGGCCACGCAGATCATCCCGCTGCTGGTCGCCATCTATGTCTCGCCCAGCCTGATCTGGGTGCTGCCGACGCTCTATGCTGTGCGGCTGCTGGCACTGGCTCTGCAGATGTTTGTCGTGGCGAAGCGGGTCACTCATGGCTGGACTCCGCACTTTGATCGTGGCCGCATTGCCGATCTTCTCTCGTTCGGCGGTTGGATAACGCTCTCGGCAGTAGTCGATCCACTGCTGACGACCATTGACCGTTTTCTGATCTCTTCGTTTCTGGGCATGAAAGCGGTGAGCCATTACACCGTGCCATACCAGCTGGCGCAGCGCAGTCTGATCATCCCTTCGGCACTGCTAGATGCCATGTTGCCGCGGCTTGCCGGGGCGAGTGAGGATGTGGCGCTGGGGGTGAGCAAGCGCGGGATGCGCGCGGTGGTCGCGCTGATGACCCCGCCGATGGTGGCCGGAATTGCCTTTATTCACCCCTTCCTGAGCTTGTGGATATCACGCGATTTTGCGGATTCTGCCGCGCTTTCCGCGCAGTTCATGCTGGTGGGATGCTGGTTTAACGCCTTGGGTTTCTGCTGTTTCCAGCACCTGCGCGCGCGGAAGACCGCGTCTGATCGCCATTGCCCATCTGATCGAGATTCCGCCCTATCTCCTGTGTTTGTGGGCGGGGATGCATTTCTACGGCCTTCCCGGTGCAGCAGCGGCCTTTGCCCTTCGGGGGGCCTTTGATGATGCCCTGCTCGCCTGGTTTGGCGGGTTGTGGGGTGAATTTGTGAAACTGATCGCTATCGCCACGCCGGCGCTGGTGCTGGCATTCTGGGCCGGGACAAGGGTTGCACAATCAACCACGATATTTGCGTCCTCTGTGCTCGCCGCCAGCGTGCTGATCATCGCGACATCGTTGGCGGCGCTGGCGTGGCTCTATGGCCAGCGTGAGACACTGCTCGCTGCATTTCGCATCCGCCGGGCGGTTCCTGAATGACGATACCAATAACCGAATGGCCACCCGAAGGTCTTGAAGCGCTGGGCACTTGCCCGGATTGCGCGGCGGCTGGCCGCGCTGTGCTGCATGATGGGTTAACTGATCTTGCCTTCGGTTGCGCACCGGGCCGCCGGACATTGTGGCGCTGTGCGGATTGCGGCAGCGCCTATCTCGATCCCCGGCCTGATGCCGCACACATCGGCCTCGCCTATTCAGCCTATTATACCCATGCCGAAAGTGCTGCCGGGGGCGAAGCGCGCGGATTGAAGGCCTGGACCCGCAAGGCGCTCGCCAATGCCAATGCCTATGTCAATGCGCGCTTTGGCGGGGCGCAATCACCGGCGCTGCCGTTCGGCGCAGCGCTGATAGGCGCGCTCCCCACGCAGCGACTGGCACTGGACTATCGCTATCGCCACATCCGCCGCCTGCCAAAAGGGGGCGGAAAACTTCTTGATGTCGGCTGCGGCAATGGCAATTTCCTGCGGCTCGCTGCGACTATTGGCTGGCAGGCTGAAGGCGTCGAACCCGATCCGGCGGCGGTGGCTTCGGCGCGCACATCCGGGCTAGCTGTCACGCAGGGAGGGATCGAGCTGCTGGACGGGATCAGCGAGGCCTATGACCAGCTGACGCTCAGCCATGTTATCGAACACGTTCATGATCCGCTGGCGCTGCTCAGTGCCTGTTGCCGCCTGCTGAAACCGGGCGGGATGCTCTACCTTGAGACCCCCATTATCGATGCCAATGGCCATACCCGTTTCGGTGCCGCCTGGCGCGGGCTGGAAGTGCCCCGTCACTTGCTGTTGTTTTCGCACCGCGCGCTGCACGGTATTCTCGCGCGTGCCGGATTTGACCGGAGCGAGGATCTGCCAAGCGTCGATCCATCGCCGCTGCTTGATGCAGAGAGCGCGGCCATGGCGGCCCGCGCTGATCCGCCGATTGCCTTTGGCCCAGAGCCGAGCGCAGTGGATCGCCATAATCCGCAGGCCCGCGAATTTCACACCATCGCGGCCTGGCGGTCCCGGTGAGTGCTGAACAATGCGGCTTCACCTTCGCGGCTCAATCGCCTAGAGACATTGGCATGACCCGCCGCTCACTCTCATCGCTTGCCGCCCGTTCGCTCATTGGTGGCGCATTAGCTGGCACGATCATCGCCTTTGCCGCTGGCGGATTTGTCGCTCAGGGGCAGTCCATCGCCGGTTTTAACAGCGGTGCGCCAGTCAACTATGCGGCTGACCGGATTGAACTGCAGGACAAGCAGAACCGCGTGGTGCTTTCGGGCAATGTCGATATTTCGCAAGGCGATCTGCGCGTCCGTGCGGCGCGCACTACGGTGGCCTATACCGACACCGGCAGCCTCAAGATCCAGCGCATTGATGCCACGGGCGGCGTTATCGTGGCACGCGGCGGCGAAACCGCGCGCGGTGACGTGGCGATCTATGATTTCAACGCCCGGATCATCACCTTGTCAGGCAATGTCCATCTGAACCGCGGTGGTGACACGCTCAACGGTGGCCGCATGGTAATTGATCTGGATAGCGGCGTTGCCAGCGTTAATGGCAGTGGCGGTGGTTCCGGCGGGCGGGTGTCTGGCTCTTTCGCCGTGCCTAAGAAAAACTGATCATCGGGAGGGCCGCAGCCCTGTCCAGTCATCCAGATCTCCCGGCCTTGCGGCGGCTTTTGCTGAAGCTGATCTCGCCGGTCCCAAGCGATGCTTTGGTGCAGCTTGGTGCCCTTGATACGGCATCTTGTGCCGCGTTGAATGCCATGGCCGCGCAGCACCGTTTGCAGCCGGTTCTGCACTATCTTTATCAGGACAATACAACGGTTCGGGGGCATTGGCCGAGGACTGGAAGCAGGCTCACCGCTATACGGCGCTGCAAGCGATGGCGCTGGGTGCCGAACTCAGAATAGTAACCGCGCTCCTCGAACAGGCGGGGCTGGCCCCGATCGCCCTCAAGGGCGCATGGTTGGCGTGGCACGCCTATCCTGACCCGGCTCTGCGGCCGATGCGCGATCTTGATCTGCTGCTCGATGCAGACACTGCAATTCCCGCCTTTGAATTGCTCAAGTCCAAGGGATACCGCGCCGAAGCAGTGCAGGAGCTCGCGCTGGAGGATGTCCTGCGGCTCGAAAAGCATTTGCCCGCGCTGATCAGCCCACGCGGTGTGGCAATTGAACTGCATCAGCGCCTGTGGGAAGTCGATGGCCGCATGGACCATGCTGCACCTGCAGGCCTCGGCGGAAACCCGCGGGAAAGGGCGGTGCGGCAGCACGGTATCGCCTATCTTGGCGCGACCGATACCCTCGCTCATCTCATCATTCATGCGATTTACGATCACCGGCTGGATTGCGGACCGCTGCTGTTGTTCGACATCGCCTACCTCCTGCGCGGCGAAGCGGTCGACTGGGACCGCTTCTGGGCTGGAGCCATTGCGGGAAACTGGCAGCGCGGTGCGCGTCTGGTGCTGGATCTGGTGGCCGCGCATGATCCGGCTGTGGCAATAACCTTTCCTCCCGATCTGCCACCCGCCCCGGCCCAGCTGCTGAAATCGGCACCCGATCTGTTGCTGCAAGACCTTGTTTCACGCCAGAGCGCCGGTGTGATGGCCACAGCGCGAGCCGCAGGGCCGTTGCGTTTTGTGCAACGGATCGCCGCAAGGCGCGGTGCTGCCACCGAGCAAGCCACGACGGCGCGCGATCTTTCAGGCGAAGGCGGTTACTTTCGCTGGGCTGTAAGCCGCTTCATGCGCACTGCGCGCGAGCTCTCACGCCGCGATGTCCGCCATCAATCGGGTAATCTCGCAAGGCTCAGCCAGTGGCTTGATAGCTGACCCGTTATGACACTGGCAGGGTGGCTGACTTGAACAAATGTAACTTGCCTAAATCCTTCCACCCTGTAGGAAAAATTCCGCAACTGCGAACTGGGGCACGATCAGAATTATGGCCGTCGACACGAAAAATGGCGACACGAAAAATGGCGACACGGGCAATGGCAAAGTCGCCCTGATTACCGGGGTGACCGGTCAGGACGGTGCTTATCTAGCGCGTCTGCTGCTGGAGCAAGGCTACGTCGTTCATGGCCTCAAGCGCCGCTCGTCCTCGTTCAATACGTCGCGGATCGAGGAAATATATCAGGATCCGCACGTCGAACATGCGCGCTTCCATCTGCATCATGGCGATCTGACCGATGCAACCAACCTGATCCGCATCGTGCAGGAAACCCAGCCGGACGAGATCTATAACCTCGCCGCGCAAAGCCATGTGCAGGTAAGCTTCGAAACGCCCGAATATACCGCCAATGCCGATGGCATCGGCACATTGCGTTTACTTGAAGCGATCCGCATCCTTGGCCTTGAAAAACGCACACGCTTTTATCAGGCCTCGACCTCAGAGCTTTACGGCCTTGTTCAGGAAGTGCCGCAGCGCGAGACGACACCATTCTACCCGCGCAGCCCTTATGCCGTGGCCAAGCTCTATGCTTACTGGATCGTGGTCAATTACCGCGAAGCATACGGGATCCATGCCTCGAACGGCATCCTGTTCAATCATGAAAGCCCGTTGCGCGGTGAAACCTTTGTCACCCGCAAAATCACCCGCGCGGCGGCGGCGATCACGCTGGGGCGGCAGGACAAGCTTTATCTCGGCAATCTCGACGCCAAGCGCGACTGGGGCCACGCCAAGGAATATGTCCGCGGCATGTGGCTGATGATGCAGCAGGACGAGCCCGATGATTATGTGCTGGCGACGGGCGAAACCACCGAAGTGCGCGATTTCGTCAAATGGGCTTTCGAGGATGCAGGCATCCCCGTTGAATTTCGCGGGAAAGGCATTGAAGAAAAGGGCTTTTGCCAGAAAACCGGGCGCTGCCTGATCGAGGTGGACCCGCGTTATTTCCGCCCGACAGAAGTGGAATTGTTGATCGGCGATCCATCAAAAGCGCACCAGAAACTGGGCTGGCGGCACGAAACATCGGTTCGTGATCTGGCGCGCGAAATGGTGCAGGCTGACCTTGAGATCATGCGAAACGCTCCCATCGCGAAAGACAGCTGAGCGGTGAGCATCACCTCGCTGCTTGATCGTGCATCAAAAAGCATGATTGATTCGCGTCATCCGCTGGCATCACTATCACGCTGGCCGCGCTGGCTCATTGCCTGCGCTCTGGGCCGGCCAAAGATGGCGCGTTTCGCTACCGGCGGCCTGCGCATGGAATTGGTGCCCAGGCTAAAAGCCTTCGGTTCAACCGCGATATTTATCCGCCGCGATGAATATGAGCCCGAGTTGCTCGCGGTCAAAAGGTTGATCCGTCCGGGCTCCACGGTAATTGATATTGGCGGCAGCTATGGCATTTTCAGCCTGTTCATGGCGCACTTCACCGGTCAGGAAGGCCGGGTTTTCACTTTCGAACCGGGCCGCTTTTCCTTTGGGCGGCTGACCCGCAACATTGCGCTGAATGGAATGGAGCAGCGCATTCTGACCCATAATGTCGCCGCCTCTGATGCGGCGCAGGTGCTCATGTTGTCGCATTTCGCCGATTCGCCGGTGAATTTCGCCGTCGGCGCGCTGGTTGATGGCGTTGAGGCAGAGCAGGTCAAGGCCGAGCGGGTGGACGCTGCCGTTCCTGCAGAGCGTTGGGATGACGTCTCGTTTATCAAGATCGATGTTGAAGGTTATGAGAAATCGGCGCTTGAAGGCGCGCGCGGGATCATCGAGGCCTCGCATCCGGCGGTGATGTTCGAAGTGTCAGACGCGGCGCTTGCCCGGCAAGGCATGACCTCGGCCGATATGTTCGCCTTCATGGCCTCGTTTGGTTACCGTATGTGGTTGCTCGATTCCGAAAAGCGCTTTGTGCTCATCGATCAGCCGCAGGAAGGCAATATCTTTGCCGCCACTGGCGACTTGTCCAAGCTTTAGATCTAAGGCTAAGCGTCCCGCTATGAATGCAGCGCCTCCCCCGACAATCGCGACATGGTTTGTGGCAGATGATGGCGCCAGCGCGACCTATTTTCCCCAGGTTGGCAGCCGTTCGGATGCGCCTGCTGCCCAAGCAGCTTACTGGCGTTGCACGGTCTGTTTTTATGCCTCGAGCATCGCAAACAATCCGGTGGCGCGGCATGTGTTCTATACCAACACGCAGGTTCCGGTCGTCGATGGCATTGATATAGCTGAATTATTTACTCGTTGGGGGGTTGAGGTGGTGACCTTGCCGATCACCTGGCGTTTGCCCAAGGGAGCGGTTTCCAGCTGGGGTAATCAGTTCTACATTTTCGATGTTCTGGCGCACTATGCGGCAAGCAAGTGCGATGCGCCGCTGATCGTGCTGGATAGCGATTGCATCTGGCTGAAAAGCGCCGATGCCATGGTGCAAGAAATCGCAAATCACGGTGCGCTTACCTATCTGCTCGGGTTTGACGAGCATCCTGAAGGCCTTGTAATCAATGGTTTGACACGCGAAAGCATGGCGGATTTCCTGGCGGCGAATGGTGGGCCAAGGCTTGTCTCCACTCCCTATTTCGGCGGTGAGATCTATGCCGCGAGCGCCGCCAAGACACGCGAGATTTCCACCCGTGCCCGTGCGCTGTGGCCGCTGGTGCTGGCGCAAGAGGCCGATGCGCCGCGTGAAGAAGCGCAGTTCCTTTCAATACTTTACGCGCTCGAAGGAGTGAACGGTGGCGGCACGGCCAATCGCTTCATCCGCCGGATGTGGACAACCTTCCACCATCACAATCTTGCCGCCGCTGATCGCGATCTGACGATCTGGCATCTGCCCGCCGAAAAGCGTACCGGCTTTGCTGATCTGTTTGCCGTGATCACCAAAAATGCCGATTTGCATCCTGCGCGCAACGCTACTGCAATGGGCTTGCACCAGCTGAGCTATGACCGCGTAATGGGATACCCGCGCCGTTCCTTGCGGAAATTCACCCGCGACCTGATTCTCAAGCTGGCCGAGAAGTTGAAACTGCGAACATGACAGACCCGATATTCTCGCTCACCGGCCGCACGGTCTATGTCGCTGGCCACAAGGGCATGGTGGGGTCCGCCATTGTCCGGCGGCTGGCGGACGAACACTGCACTGTGCAAACTTCGGACCGCAGCACCGATTTGCGGAGCGGGGCTGCGGTGGAGGCATGGTTCGCCGCTAACCGGCCCGAGGTGGTGGTGATCGCCGCCGCCAAGGTGGGCGGGATTCTCGCCAATTCGACGCTGCCGGCTGACTTCCTTTACGACAACCTGATGATCGCTGCGAACCTGATCGAGGCTGCGCATCGCCATGGTGCGGCCAAGCTGCTGTTCCTGGGTTCGTCGTGTATCTATCCCAAGCTGGCCGAGCAGCCGATCCGCGAGGAGTCATTGCTCACCGGACCACTTGAGCCGACCAATGAATGGTACGCGATTGCCAAGATCGCCGGGATCAAGCTGTGTCAGGCCTATCGCGCGCAGCACGGGGCGGACTTCATTTCTGCCATGCCGACGAATCTTTATGGGCCGGGCGATAATTTCGATTTGAACTCCAGCCACGTCATGCCCGCGCTGATCCGCAAGGCGCATGAGGCAAAGCTGGCGGGTGCGGCAAGTTTCGAGATCTGGGGCAGCGGCACGCCCTTGCGCGAATTCATGCACGTCGATGATCTTGCCGAGGCCTGCGTCTTTTTGCTCAAGCATTATTCCGATCCGCTGCCGATCAACATTGGCTTTGGCAGCGATGTGACGATCCTCGAACTGGCGCAGCTGGTCGCCCGGGTGATCGGCTTCTCCGGCGAGGTAACACGCGATGTCACCAAACCCGATGGCACTCCGCGCAAGTTGATGGATTCAAGTCGGCTGCACGCGCTCGGCTGGGCACCGCGTATCGCGCTCGAACAGGGCATCGCCGATGCCTATGCCCATTTCCTCGCCGGAGCAGCATGACCGGGTCGGAACAGGCAGGCGCTCTGCTGTTCGTCGGGCTCAATTATGCGCCCGAACCGGTGGGTATCGGGCCTTTCACTTGCGGTCTGGCCGAGGGGCTGGCGGCGCGCGGGCATACCGTTCGCGTCATCACCGGGCGGCCTTATTATCCGCAGTGGCAGGCCTATGCTGGCTATCCCGGTGGCTGGCACAATGCAGAGGAAAACGGCGTTAACGTCACGCGCTGTCCGCATTATATTCCGGCACGGCCCAGCGGACTAAAACGCGTGTTGCACCTTGCCAGCTTTGCTGCTGCCGCACTGTTCCCCGCGATTGGTGCGCGCAAGGCCCGGCCCCGCGTGGTGATATGCATAGCTCCGGCGCTGCTTTCAGTGCCTGTAGCGTGGATCGCGGCCAAACTTGCCGGTGCCAAGCTGTGGATACACGTCCAGGATTTCGAGGTTGAGGCTGCTTTTGCGACCGGTTTAATGGGTGGAGGCCCATTGGCGCGGCTTGCCCGCTGGCTGGAAAACCGCCTGCTGCGTCTGGCGGACCGCGTTTCCTCGATCAGTCCGCAGATGTGCGTCAAGCTGATCGACAAGGGCGTGGCCAAAAGCCGCGTGGTCGAACTGCGCAACTGGGCCAATGCCCCTGCGCCTGATCCAGCGGGCGGCGTGGCCTATCGTCAGCAATGGCAGCTTGGGGATGCGCAGGTGGCGCTCTATTCGGGGAACATCGCCAACAAGCAGGGCATCGAGATCGTCGTCGAGGCAGCGCGAATTCTTGAAGGACGCCGCGACATTACCTTCGTCATTTGCGGTGAGGGACCAAACCGTGCGCGGCTGGAGGCGCTGGCAGCAGGCCTCAGCAATATCAGTTTTCACGATCTGCAACCGGCAGAGCGGATGGGCGAACTGCTGTCGCTCGCCAGCGTCCACCTGCTGCCGCAGATTGCCGGGGCGGCCGATCTGGTGCTGCCATCAAAGCTTGCCAATATGCTCGGCTCTGGCCGCCCGGTGGTGGCCACGGCCTCGGCGGGGACCGGGCTTTACGATGAAGTGCAGGGCTGCGGCATCACCACCGATCCGGGCGATGCCGATGCTTTTGCAGCTGCCATCGCCGGGTTGATTGATGATCCGGCCAAAGCGCAAGTAATGGGAGCTGAGGGCATTGGCCGGGCAGGCGAGCGCTGGTCGCAAAGTCGCATCGTAGAACGGTTTGATCTCGCCATAGCAGACTTGCTGAGGACCGGGTGATGGCGCGCACCGTCTCGATTGTCCTGACAACCTACAATGGGGAGCGGTTCCTGCCCGCACAGCTCGCCAGCTATCTGGCGCAAACTCGGCTGCCAGATGAACTGGTCGTCGGCGATGATGGTTCGAGCGATAACACACTAGCCCTGTTGGAAGATTTCGCACGGCGCGCTCCCTTCCCGGTGCGGATCACGGTCAATGCGGTCAACCTTGGCCCGACGCGTAATTTTGTCGAGGCGGTGCTGCGCAGCACGGGCGATGTCATCTTCCTCTCCGATCAGGATGATATCTGGCACGAAGGCAAGATCGAACGGATGATGCAGCACATGACTGACCATCCACATTGCTGGCTGGCCACCCATGATGCGGCGCTGGTGGATGGCGATGGCCAGCCGCTGGGTCTCACCATGGGCGGGCAGATAGACAGCGTTCCGGGCGGGATTGCGGCGCGTGATCTTGTTGCCGGATGTTGCATGGCGATCGATGCGCGGCTGGCCCGACTCTACGATCCGCTGCCACGCCTTGCCCAGCATGATGCCTGGTTGGCAGCCGCGGCAGAGCGACTTGGGCTGCGCGCCTATCTGCCTGAAGCGCTGATCGACTATCGCCGCCATGGCGGAAATGTCTCGGCAAGCTTCATGTCAGATGCGCGTCCGGCCAGCCGCTGGGCGCGCTTCAGGGACCGGGCAGGCAAGGCCATGGCCACCCCGGTTGGGGTCGCGCTGAGCGCCGCCGCCGCATCGCGCGAGGATCTGGTTGCTGCTCTCGTCCACCACACCGCTGTGCTGACCCAGGTGGTTGCGCCCGATCGGCTGGAGGCGGAGATTAGCATTCAACGCGCTGCACTTGAGCGCGAGAAGCAGCGCATTGCCGTGCATCATGGCCCGCGACTTGCCCGTCCGGCCAAGCTTCTGGCAGCGCTGCTTGGCGGCACTTACCGCGAAAAAGGTGGTGCGATGAGCCTGCTGCGTGATCTGGGGGGACTGCTGCGATGAGCGCGATCAGCTGGCCGAAGAAGGTGCTGATCTTCGCCCCGTCGGTCGATGGCGGCATCCCGCATTACACGCATCATCAGGCCGAAGAGCTGGTGCGGCGCGGCATTGATGTGACCATGGTTTGCCGCCCCGATCATCCCTGGCCGCAAGACAAGGTTTCCTATCGCCAGATCCGCCGCCTGTCCGTGGCCCCCACCGGACGCTCTGTAGGGCACAAAGTGCTGCGCGTGCTCACCCATATCTGGATTCATTATCAGCTGTTCTGGTGGGTGCTGCGGCTGCGCCCCTCGGCGGTACTGATCGAGGCCAATACTGAATTCTATGCCGCAGCTTGGGCCTGGCCGCATCTGGCGGCGAGCGCGCTGGGCCTGCCCTATATCATGAACCTGCATGATCCGGTGCGCGGCCTGTGGTTCGGGCCGAAGTGGTTCAGCCGTTTATCGCTATGGGCGGCCTATCGCCTGCTGTGGGGCGGGCTGATCCATGGCCAACCACCAAAGGGAGCCTATCTGCCAAAGTCGCTGGCGATAGAGGTGGTGCCGCACGGGCTGTTCGATCACCTTGAGGCCGCCACCCCGCCCTATGACTTGCGCCGGAACCTGGGCATCACGGCGGAAAGTTTCGTGCTGCTCTCTTTCGGCCACATCGCCGATCGCAAGAACCAGCAGTTGCTGGTGGAAGCGGTGGCGCGGGTGCCGAAAGCAGTGCTGGTCATCGCCGGACCGCAGCATTCAACCCGCCAGCGCCCGCCGCAGTTCTATCGCGATCAGGCCAGCGCACTTGGCTGTGCGGACCGGGTTTACGTGCTGGACCAATTCATCCCCGATGAAGAAGTGGCGGCCTACTTCGCCGCTGCCGATGCCATTGCCCTGACTTACGACAGCGGTTTCGTTTCACAAAGCGGGGTTCTTCAGATCGCGGCACAGTGGGAAAAGCCGGTGCTGGCTTCCAGCGGGCCTGGCGCTTTACGGGAAACCATGGGGAATTATGGCATTGGCATATTCGTTCCGCCCGACAGTGCCGATGCCATCGAAGGCGGGCTGCGCCAGCTGATATCTGCGCCCGGCGGGCGTGAGGCCGCATTTGCCGCTTTCCGCACGTCTGCCAGTTGGGGTGCCAATATTGATGGTATGTTACACTTGCTACGCCGGTTGAAACCGGGGAAGCAGATATCGACGGACGAGGCCTCGGGGGCAGGGGCGGCATAACAGGGGGTAGGCGTGGCAGGGATTGATGGCGATGAAGCGGCGTTTCGGCGCAAGCGTCGGCGCAAGCATGAGGAAAAGGGAGCCGTCGCCTATTTCCACAGCCGAATGGCGCGCCTCCACATGGCCAGCGCGGTTGGCTTGTTGCTGATGGGCTTTGTCGGCACTCAATATTACGGGCTGCAACGCGCCGGGCAGGCCTATGCCGGGATTTCGCTGGGGATGCCGAAAATCGCTCTGCAAGAGATACGCGGTGTTCCCGAGGGCGGAAATGCGGCTGGCGATGATTGGCTCTATTCCTCTGGTCCTGCGCAAGTGCTGGCCCGCTTCAATAACGGAAGCATCAGCGAGGTGCGCTGCGTTGTTTCTGACCAAAGCATGGTCGGCTGCCCCTCCGTTCTGGGCGTGGGATCGGGCGCTTCACAAGCGGAAGTCTTTGCCGCTTTCGGGGTGCCGGATAGCAAAGTGACTGCCGGTGCAGAGCAAGTGCTGGTCTATCGCGGTATGGGTTATAGTTTCCGCTTGCGGGACGGCGCGGTCACTGGTGTGATCCTCCAGCAGCCGCAAGGTGGCTTCTCGTTGTTGCGAACACTGGGGTATCGGCTGATCCCCTGAGCCTGTTCCCCTGAGTCTGAGCGCTTGGCTGCCATAACAAAAAACCCCGCCGGAGCGATCCGGCGGGGTTTTTGTTGTTCAGAGGGAAACGAGGCTTATTCGGCCTCGTCGCCCTTGATCAGGTAATCACCGGCATCGGCGTCAAGACCGTGGGTTTCACCCTCGACCGCTGCCAGCGGATCGTCACCGATTGCCGCTTCCGGGCCTTGTGCCAGTTCAGCGGCATGCTCTTCGGCGGCCGAAGCCGGGGCGATGAGCACTTCCTGCAGCTTGCGATACTGCGCGCGGAGAGCAGCATCGCGGCTGGTGGCGGCAACGCGCAGACGGTTCATGCCCGCACCGGTACCGGCGGGGATGAGACGGCCGACGATGACGTTTTCCTTGAGGCCGATCAGCGAGTCCTTCTTGCCTTCAACCGCGGCCTGCGTGAGCACGCGCGTGGTTTCCTGGAACGATGCTGCCGAGATGAACGAACGCGTCTGCAGCGAAGCCTTGGTGATCCCAAGCAGGATCGGCTTGCCAACAGCAGGGCGCTGGCCCGGCGTCAGCTTGGCGTTGTATTCGTACATTTCCTCGTAATCGAGCTCTTCGCCCGCGAGCAGGGTGGTATCGCCACCGTCGGTGATCTCAACTTTCTGCAGCATCTGGCGAACGATCACCTCGATGTGCTTGTCGTTGATCTTAACGCCCTGCAAGCGATAGACTTCCTGAATTTCCGCGACGAGATATTCGGCCAAGGCCTCAACCCCCATCACTTCCAGAATGTCATGCGGATCAGGCGAGCCGGAAATCAGGTTATCGCCCTTCTTGACCCAGTCACCTTCCTGCACGTCGATCACGCGCGATTTAGGGATCAGGTATTCCACCGGATCACCCTCTTCCGGGATGATCGCGATCTTGCGCTTGGCCTTGTAGTCACGAACGAACTCGATCCGGCCGGCAACCTTGGCGATGATCGAATTGTCCTTCGGCTTACGGGCTTCGAACAGTTCGGCAACGCGCGGCAGACCGCCGGTGATGTCACGGGTCTTGGCGGCTTCGCGGCTGGCACGGGCAAGAATGTCGCCTGCCTCAACCGTCTGGCCATCCTCGACAGAAAGCGTGGTGCCCGGTGCCATCATATAGCGCGCAGCTTCACCCGAGCCATCGTCCAGCAGGGTCATGCGCGGACGCAGGTCTTCCTTGGAGGAGCGGCTGGTCGAGCGGTTCTCCGTTACGACGCGGCTGGTCATGCCGGTCGCATCGTCGGTCAGCTCGGTCAGCGTACGACCATCGATCAGATCCTGATACTTCACGATGCCCGACTTGTCGGTGATCACCGGGGTGGTGAACGGATCCCATTCCGCCAGACGAGCGCCTTCGATGATGGCAGCGCCGTTTTCATGCAGCAGATGCGTACCATAAGGCACGCGGTGCATGGCGCGTTCGCGGCCTTCGCTGTCGAGCACCACGATCTCGCCGTTGCGGGCAAGACTGAGGCGGCGACCGCGCTTGTCGGTGATGGTCGGGATATCGCGATACTGGACGGTACCATCGCACAGCGCTTCAAGATGCGACTGCTCGTTGACCTGCGCCGCACCGCCGATGTGGAAGGTACGCATGGTCAGCTGGGTGCCCGGCTCACCGATTGACTGAGCGGCGATAACGCCGACAGCTTCACCGATGTTAACCGGAGTGCCGCGGGCCAGATCACGGCCATAGCACTTGCCGCAAACGCCCATGGTTGCTTCGCAGACCAGCGGTGAACGGATGCGCGCGCCCTGCGGATCGACGGCTTCGATCGCCGTGATCGCAGCCTCATCGAGCAGCTGGCCGTTGTGCGCGACTACTTCACCGGTCTTGGGATCGACGATATCTTCGGCCAGCGTCCGGCCAAGGATGCGCTCGCCCAGCGAGGCGATGGTTGAGCCGCCCTGCACGATGGCGCGCATTTCCAGCGCTCGTTCGGTGCCGCAATCGTCCACCACGACCACGCAATCCTGCGAAACATCGACCAGACGGCGGGTCAGATAACCCGAGTTTGCCGTCTTGAGCGCGGTATCGGCCAGACCCTTGCGGGCGCCGTGAGTCGAGTTGAAGTATTCAAGGACGGTGAGGCCTTCCTTGAAGTTCGAGATGATCGGCGTTTCGATGATCTCGCCCGAAGGCTTGGCCATCAGGCCGCGCATACCGGCAAGCTGCTTCATCTGGGTTGGCGAACCACGCGCGCCCGAATGGCTCATCATGTAGATCGAGTTGACCGGCTTCTGACGGCCGTTCTCATCCAGAGGCGTGGCCTTGATCTCGTCCATCATGGCTGCCGCCACCTGATCGCCGCAACGGCTCCAGGCGTCGATCACCTTGTTGTACTTTTCCTGCTGGGTGATCAGGCCGTCCTGATATTGCTGTTCATAGTCAGCCACCAGTTCCTTGGTCTTGTCGACCAGCTCAACCTTCGAATCGGGGATGATCATGTCATCCTTACCGAAGGAAATGCCGGCCTTGAAGGCATGGCGGAAGCCCAGGCTCATGATCGCATCGGCGAACAGGACGGTGTCCTTCTGGCCGGTGTGACGATAGACCTGATCGATAACGTCGCCGATTTCCTTCTTGGTGAGCAGGCGGTTGACGACATCGAACGGCACGGTGTGCGACTTTGGCAGGCATTCGCCCAGCAGCATGCGGCCCGGAGTGGTCTCAAAGCGCTTGATGAACTGTTCGCCAGCTTCATTGGTCTGCGGAACGCGGGCAATGATCTTCGAGTGGAGCGTCACCGCACCCACTTCGAGCGCCTGATGCACTTCGGCCATGTCGGTCAGCATCATGCCCTCGCCCGGCTCGCCTTCGCGGTCCATCGAGAGATAATAGAGGCCCAGGACCATGTCCTGCGAAGGCACGATGATCGGCTTGCCGTTGGCGGGCGAGAGGATGTTGTTGGTCGACATCATCAGCACGCGCGCTTCAAGCTGAGCTTCGAGCGAAAGCGGCACGTGGACGGCCATCTGATCGCCATCAAAGTCGGCGTTGAAGGCCGAGCAGACCAGCGGGTGCAGCTGGATTGCCTTGCCTTCGATCAGCACAGGTTCGAACGCCTGGATGCCAAGACGGTGCAGCGTTGGCGCGCGGTTGAGCATCACCGGATGTTCGCGGATCACCTCGTCAAGGATGTCCCAGACTTCCTTGCGTTCCTTTTCAACCCACTTCTTCGCCTGCTTGAGGGTCATCGACAGACCCTTGGCGTCGAGCCGGGCGTAGATGAACGGCTTGAACAGCTCGAGCGCCATCTTCTTGGGCAGGCCGCACTGGTGCAGCTTGAGTTCGGGACCGGTAACGATCACCGAACGACCCGAATAATCGACGCGCTTGCCGAGCAAGTTCTGGCGGAAACGGCCCTGCTTGCCCTTGAGCATATCGGACAGTGACTTCAGCGGGCGCTTGTTGGCACCGGTGATGATGCGGCCACGGCGGCCGTTGTCGAACAGCGCGTCAACGGCTTCCTGCAGCATGCGCTTTTCATTGCGGACGATGATGTCCGGCGCACGCAGTTCGATCAGCCGCTTCAGACGGTTGTTGCGGTTGATCACGCGGCGATAAAGATCGTTGAGATCCGACGTCGCAAAGCGGCCACCATCGAGCGGCACCAGCGGGCGCAGTTCTGGCGGGATCACCGGGATCACTTCAAGGATCATCCATTCGGGGCGGTTGCCCGAATCGATGAAGCTTTCGACGACCTTCAGCCGCTTGATGATCTTCTTGGGCTTGAGCTCGCTCTTGGTGGTGCGCAGTTCTTCGAGCAGGTCTTCGCGTTCCTGAACCAGATCGAGGTCCATCAGCATGTGCTTGACCGCTTCGGCACCGATCCCGGCCGAGAAGGCGTCTTCGCCGTATTCGTCCTGATATTCGTAAAGCTCGTCTTCGGTGATCAGCTGATACTTCTCAAGCGAGGTCAGGCCCGGCTCGATGATCACATAGCTCTCGAAATAGAGCACGCGCTCCAGCTGCTTGAGCTGCATGTCGAGCAGCAGGCCGATGCGCGAAGGCAGCGACTTGAGGAACCAGATGTGTGCAACCGGGGCGGCCAGTTCGATATGGCCCATGCGCTCACGGCGCACCTTGGTGACGGTAACTTCAACGCCGCACTTTTCGCAGACGACGCCCTTGTACTTCATCCGCTTGTACTTGCCGCAGAGGCATTCGTAATCCTTCACCGGACCGAAGATGCGGGCGCAGAACAGGCCATCACGCTCAGGCTTGAACGTGCGGTAGTTGATGGTTTCCGGCTTCTTGATCTCGCCAAAGGACCACGAGCGAATGCGCTCAGGGCTCGCCAGACCGATCTGGATCTGGTCGAAAGTTTCAGGCTTGGCGATCTGGTTAGTGAATTTGGTCAGGTCGTTCATAATTTCAGTCCCTCAGCAGGGTGAATTTTCTAGGGCGGGGTGGTGCGGGAGGGCGGCGTTTCAGCCGCCCTTTCCGGTTACTCCGCCGCCACAGCCCAATCGTCGTCATCGTCAGTCGGGGCGATGGACGAAAGTTCGACATTAAGGCCGAGGCTGCGCATTTCCTTGACGAGCACGTTGAAGCTCTCGGGGATGCCGGCTTCGAAAGTATCGTCACCCTTGACGATCGCTTCGTAAACCTTGGTGCGGCCGACAACGTCATCGGACTTCACCGTCAGCATTTCCTGCAAGGTATAGGCCGCGCCGTAAGCCTGCAGTGCCCAGACTTCCATTTCACCGAAACGCTGTCCGCCGAACTGCGCCTTACCGCCCAGCGGCTGCTGGGTGACGAGGCTGTATGGCCCGATCGAACGCGCGTGGATCTTGTCGTCAACAAGGTGATGCAGTTTGAGCATGTAGATGTAGCCGACAGTCACCTTGCGGTCGAAAGCGTCACCGGTGCGTCCATCAAACAGCGTGACCTGACCCGAAGTGTCGAGCCCGGCCTTGGCCAGCATGGCCGAAACGTCAGCTTCGCGCGCGCCGTCGAACACCGGAGTGCCCATCGGTACGCCGTTTTTCAGCAGTCCGGCCATTTCGATGATTTCAGGCACTGTGCGATCGTCGATCTCGGCGTGATAGTTCTCGCCGTAGATGTCCTTAAGCTTGTCAACCAGAGCGGTTGGCGGAGCGGCAGCCTCGGGGTTGGGATTGGCATGACGCCATTCCTCAAGCGCAGCCGTGATCTGCTGGCCAAGACCGCGCGCGGCCCAGCCAAGGTGGGTTTCGAAGATCTGACCGACGTTCATGCGGCTCGGCACGCCCAGCGGGTTGAGCACGATATCGACGTGGGTGCCGTCTTCGAGGAACGGCATGTCTTCGCACGGCAGGATGCGCGAAATGACACCCTTGTTGCCGTGGCGCCCGGCCATCTTGTCGCCCGGCTGCAGCTTGCGCTTCACCGCGACGAAAACCTTGACCATCTTGAGCACGCCCGGAGCCAGCTCGTCGCCGCGCTCCAGCTTTTCCTTGCGGTCTTCAAACTTCTCACTGATCAGTTTGACGGTCTCGTCATATTGGGTCTTCACCGCTTCGAGATGGCCCTGAACCTTGTCATCAGCGACGGCGAATTTCCACCATTCGTGACGCTCGGCCTCAGCCAGCAATGCCTCGTCGATCTCGGCACCCTTCTTGATGCCCTTGGGACCCGAAGCGACGACCTGCCCGAGCAGCATGTCGCGCAGACGGTTGTAGGTCGCACGGTTAAGAATGCCGCGTTCGTCTTCGCGATCCTTGGCAAGGCGTTCGATTTCCTCGTTCTGGATGGCGCGGGTACGATCATCGATCTCGATGCCGTGGCGGTTGAACACGCGGACCTCAACCACAGTACCGGCAACACCCGGAGGCAGACGCAGCGAGGTATCGCGCACGTCCGAAGCCTTTTCGCCGAAGATGGCGCGCAGCAGCTTTTCTTCCGGGGTCATCGGGCTTTCGCCCTTGGGCGTGATCTTGCCGACCAGAATATCGCCCGGATGCACTTCAGCGCCGATATAGACGATGCCCGCCTCGTCGAGGCTGCGCAGCGCTTCTTCGCCGACATTGGGAATGTCGCGGGTGATGTCTTCTGGCCCAAGCTTGGTGTCACGGGCCATGACTTCGAATTCCTCGATGTGGATCGAGGTGAAGACGTCGTCCTTGACGATCCGCTCAGAGATCAGGATCGAATCTTCGTAGTTGTAACCATTCCACGGCATGAAGGCGACGAGGCTGTTGCGGCCCAGCGCCAGCTCGCCCAGTTCGGTCGAAGGACCATCAGCGATGATATCACCGGTGTTGATTACTTCGCCCACCTTCACCAGCGGGCGCTGGTTGATGCAGGTGTTCTGGTTCGAACGCTGGAACTTTTGCAGCGTGTAGATATCGACACCGGACTTGCCGGCATCAATATCGCCACTGGCGCGGATGACGATACGGGTAGCGTCGACCTGATCGACAATACCGCCACGCAGCGCAGAGATCGCCGCGCCCGAATCGCGCGCCACAGTTTCTTCCATGCCGGTGCCGACAAACGGCGCTTCGGCCTGAACCAGCGGCACAGCCTGGCGCTGCATGTTCGATCCCATCAATGCGCGGTTGGCGTCATCGTTTTCGAGGAACGGAATGAGCGATGCGGCGACCGAGACCAGCTGCTTGGGCGAAACGTCCATCAGCGTCACGGTATCACGCGGGGCCATGACGAATTCGCCGCTGTCGCGCGCCGAAATCAGTTCTTCGACAAAGCTGCCATCGGCGTTGAGTTCGGCCGAGGCCTGCGCAACGACGTGCTTCTGCTCTTCCATGGCGGAGAGGTAACGGACATCGCTGGTCACCTTGCCGTCGATCACCTTGCGGTACGGCGTTTCGATGAAGCCATACTTGTTGATGCGGGCGAAGGTGGACAGCGAGTTGATCAGACCGATGTTCGGGCCTTCCGGCGTTTCAATCGGGCAGATGCGGCCATAATGGGTCGGGTGAACGTCGCGGACTTCGAAGCCGGCACGCTCACGGGTAAGACCACCTGGCCCGAGCGCTGAAACGCGGCGCTTGTGGGTGACTTCGGACAGCGGGTTGGTCTGATCCATGAACTGTGAGAGCTGGCTGGAGCCGAAGAACTCGCGCACGGCGGCAACCGCAGGCTTGGCGTTGATCAGATCGTTCGGCATGACGGTGGAGACATCCACCGAGCTCATGCGTTCTTTCACCGCGCGTTCCATGCGCAGCAGACCGACGCGGTACTGGTTTTCCAGCAGTTCGCCGACCGAACGGACGCGGCGGTTGCCGAGGTTATCGATATCATCGACCTCGCCCTTGCCGTCCTTGAGGTCGACCAGTTCCTTGACCACGGCGAGGATATCCTCGTTGCGCAGCGTGGTGATGCTGTCATCGGCATCAAGTGCGAGGCGCATGTTGAGCTTGACGCGGCCCACAGCCGAAAGGTCATAGCGGTCAGCATCGAAGAACAGGCCTTCGAACAGCGATTCAGCGGTTTCGCGCGTCGGCGGCTCACCGGGGCGCATGACGCGATAGATATCGGCCAGCGCATGATCGCGGTCAGGCGACTTGTCAGCCTTCAGCGTGTTGCGGATCCACGGGCCGGTGGAGATATGGTCAATGTCGAGCAGCTGCAGCTGGTCGATCCCGGCCTTGTCGAGCGCGTCGAGGTTCTCTGGCGAGACTTCGTCACCGGCTTCGATATAAATGCGGCCAGTCTTTTCGTCGATCAGGTCGTGTGCGGCATAACGGCCGAAGATTTCCTCGGTCGGGATCAGCAGTTGCTTGAGCCCGTCCTTATCCGCCTTGTTAGCGGCGCGCGGGCTGATCTTGGTGCCGGTGGGGAAGATTACCTCGCCCGAATTTGCGTCGACAATGTCAAAGGTCGGCTTGGACCCACGCCATTGCTCAACGGCGAAAGGCACGCGCCAGCCGCCTTCAGAGCGATCCCAGGAGACCGTGGCGTAGAAGTGGTTGAGGATTTCCTCGTCATTGAGGCCGAGCGCATGAAGCAGCGCCGTAACCGGCAGCTTGCGCTTGCGATCGATGCGGACGTTGACGATGTCCTTGGCGTCGAATTCGAAATCGAGCCACGAGCCACGGTATGGAATGACGCGGGCGGCAAACAGGAACTTGCCCGATGAATGCGTCTTGCCGCGATCGTGATCGAACAGCACGCCCGGCGAACGGTGCATTTGGCTGACGATGACGCGCTCGGTGCCGTTGATGAAGAAGGTGCCGTTCTCGGTCATGAGCGGCATATCGCCCATGTAAACGTCCTGCTCCTTGATATCGAGCACCGACCGGGTTTCGGTTTCGGCATCGACTTCAAAGACGATGAGCCGCAGCGTAACCTTCATCGGCGCGGCATAAGTGATGCCGCGCTGGCGGCATTCGGTCACATCATACTTCGGGTCTTCCAGCACGTAGTGGACGAAGTCCAGTTCGCTGGTGCCGGCGAAGTCGCGGATCGGGAAGACCGAGCGCAGGGTTTTTTCGAGGCCGGATATATAGCCAGTCGAAGGATCAGACCGCAGGAACTGCTCATAGGATTCGCGCTGAACCTCGATCAGATTCGGCATCTGCACCACTTCGTGGATGTCGCCGAAGATCTTGCGGATGCGCTTCTTCGCCGAAGCGCGGCCTGGGGTTTGGGCTTTGGTCGCCATGAGGGGTCTTGCCTCTTTCGCTCGAACTATGCCGGAAAACCGGCGGGAAATAGCGGTGCGCGGGGTGATTTTACGCGACGCAAAACGGCCACATGGCGCACGGCTTCCCGTTGGGGAGCCATGGCCCGCAGCCAGATCTCGCGTCGCATGAAAACCCGGATGCTTCCTTCCTGGGCAGGCCCACCGCGCATGGACCGCCTTGCTCGAAGCTAGGGCGAGGCGGGCCTATAGGCGGGCGGGGGCGGAGTGTCAAACGGGGGGTGGAGCGGATTGGCTAAATTCCCGCCCCCAAGCGCCGACCGAAGTGCCGCCGAAGCGCTAGAAAGCAAGAATTCTCGATAAACAATCAATACCATATCGTTTTACGATAATATCGTTTGACAATATGGCCGACTCGATATATTGTTTATCAATATTGACCATATCGGAGAACAACCAATGACTGCTTACCTGCCCCGCACTGTCGCCGCCTTCCTCGCGCTCAGCATCGCCAACCTGCTGTGGCTGGCAACGCTGGCTCCCACCGCGCTGTGAACGTTCCTGACGCCTCCTCCATACTGAAAGCCTCACCAATGAGTCCTGTTCTGACCCGCGCTGTTGCCATTGCCGTGTCGCTGCAAGTTGCCCAGATTCTGTGGCTGGCCACTTTGGCACCTGTCGCCCTATAAAGTAGACGCGTTGCGCGCCCAGTGACGGCGCGCCAACCGGGAGCAAACCCATGCCAATCAGACCTCGCGACCCATTGTTGATCTCGGCGCGGCTGCTGTTGACCCTGATCATGGGGCTGGTCGTTCTGCTTGGCGCTGCCGTGCTGGCCGCCGTGCCACTGGCGCTGATCTTCAAGGACCGGGTGATGGTATCAATCGCCGAGCACACAACGCGCGTAATTGGCGACGACATGATCATCGCGATCATGTCGATCCTGGGCCTGATCGTTGTCATGGCGGCGCTGGCCTTCATGTTTTTGCGCGAGATGCGCCGCATTGTTGACTCGGTCGGCGAAGGCAACGCCTTCATTCCGATCAATTCTGTTCGTCTGGCGCGGATGGGCTGGATCACCGTTGGTATCGAGGTGATCTCGATTCCCGCTGGTGCCATCGGGCATTGGATGGCGGGCATGTTCCGCCTCGCAACGGCGGACTTCGGATTTTCGCTCGGTGGGATATTGCTCGCCGTTATCCTGTTCCTCCTGTCGCGGGTTTTCCGCGAGGGCGCGGCGATGCGCGAAGAGCTGGAAGGGACCGTGTGATGGCAATCCCAGAACCACGCCCAGAAACGCGCCCAGAAACCCGCACCGCCGAAGGCCGCATAATCGTCAAGCTTGACGATCTGCTTTACCAGCGCCGCATGACCCTGACCGAACTGGCGGAACGGGTGGACATCACGCTGGCCAACCTCTCGATCCTCAAGACCGGCAAGGCCAAGGCGATCCGCTTTTCCACGCTGGAATCAATCTGCCAGGTGCTGGATTGTCAGCCGGGTGATCTGCTGGGTTTCGACACTCTTTAGTCCGCCTAACGGCGGATACGGCACCAGCCCGCTCCCCCGCCCGGCCACCCATAGGGTACTATTGATGGGTGGCCGGGCGGGGGAGCGGGCTGGTGCCGCGCAAGGCCACGCGAATGCGAGGCCGATCAATGCAATTAGCTCAAAACACCCCCGGGATCAGCCGCCAGCGCACTTGCTCAAGATAGGCGCGGTATTTCGGGTCTTCGCTCAGCACCCGCTCTTCGGCTTTCAGCCGCAGGATCTGTGCCCACCAACCGATGATGTAGATCACCAGATTGATCGGCATGAACATCAGGATCATCACCGAAAGGTGGATCACCAGATAGCCCGCATACATCGGGTGGCGGACAAAGCGGTACGGCCCGGAAATTTTCACGCCCCTGTTGGCCGGGGCAACGCCGAAGCTGCGGCGCAGGGTCAGCTTGGCCCATATCTGGAACAGGTTGCCAAAGATCATCAGCCCCAGCCCCAGCGGGATCAGCGCGGGCACCAGCACCACCCCCGGCACGATCAGCAGACCGGCGCAGGTTGCGGTCATCGCCAGCAGCCAGTCCCCCAGCCGCATTGAAAGCTTGTCGGTCGGGCGGCGGATCAGGGTGAAGAAGGCAATCGTCGATTCCGAGATCAGCAGCAGCCAGGCATAGGGATTGCCGGAGACATTGATGCGATAGGCGAGGAACGCCCAGAGCAACACCACCGCCACCTGTTCAAGCCGGTCAGCCACGGCGGGGCGAATCCAGCCACCTGACTTGGCTTGCAGATCGCCTGTGGCTTCAAGTATTGCTGTCATCTGATCCCCGCTCGCGTAAATTCACTTGGCCTGAACTCGCAGAACAGGGTTAACATCCTGTTAGCGGAATTGCGCAGGGCACGGATGTGGCGGGATTGGGCACCAGATTTCTTGACTCCGCACCACTGCCTGCTATTGGCCGCGCCTGACCGGTATGGATTCGTCCCGCCGATCATCCGTCCGAGACAGTTGGTGCTGACATTCAGTCAGCTTAATTTCCAGCCTAGGCGGGGAAAAGAGATTTCGGGGTTTCGGCCCCATGGCCCTCACTCTTGTGAGGCCTTTGTGCTCCCCAAACCTCTGGGGCCACACTCCTTCCCCTTCAATGGACTCGCCCCAAACGCGCAAGCGTGCGGGACAATGTAGCCGGTCGCGTTGGGCATTCCTGCGTGACCATGTGTGCCACCGCATGGCTTGTTCATGCGGACACATAAAGGAAGGAGTAAGGCATGGATCGTTCGCAGAAAGCCGATTCGGTCGCTTCGCTCAACGCAGTCTTCAACGAGGTCGGCGTGGTGGTAGTCACCCGCAACCTCGGCATGACCGTGGCTCAAACCACGGCCCTGCGCGTGAAGATGCGGGAAGCTGGCGCATCGTTCAAGGTTTCCAAGAACTCTCTTGCCAAGCTTGCCATCGCGGACACGAACTATGCAGGGATTGGTGAATTGCTCACCGGTCCTGTGGCTCTGGCGACTTCGGTCGATCCGGTTGCTGCGGCAAAGATCGCGGTCGATTTTGCCAAGACCAACGACAAGTTGGAAATTGTTGGCGGTGCGATGGGTTCGCTGATTCTGAATACCGATGGGATCAAGGCGCTTGCCTCGATGCCGTCGCTGGATGAACTGCGGGCAAAGCTTGTTGGCCTCGTTCAGGCACCGGCGACCAAGATCGCTCAGCTCGCAACCGCTCCGGCGGCCAAGCTGGCGCGCGTCTTTGGCGCTTATGCCACGAAAGAAGCTGCGTAAAAGAGTGCAACGATTTTTCCGGGTGGCCCGCTCTGGGCATCCGGTCTCAACAATTTGGAGTGAAACATCATGGCTGACATCGCCAAGCTTGTAGAAGAACTTTCGAAGCTGACCGTCCTTGAGGCGGCTGACCTTGCCAAGGCACTGGAAGAAGCATGGGGCGTTTCCGCCGCTGCTGCTGTCGCAGTTGCCGGTCCTGCTGCTGCGGCTGCTGAAGCCGTTGAAGAGAAGACCGAATTCGACGTTATCCTGATCAACGATGGCGGCAACAAGATCGCCGTCATCAAGGAAGTCCGCGCTATCACACAGCTCGGCCTGACCGAAGCCAAGGCGCTGGTTGAAGCCGCTCCGAAGGCGATCAAGGAAGGCGTCAACAAGGCTGAAGCCGAAGAGATCAAGGCCAAGGTTACTGCTGCCGGCGGCACCGTCGAGATCAAGTAAGCTTCCGATCTTCGGATAGAGTTTCACGGGTGTCTTGAAGCGCTCGTGGATGGAAGGGCGGCTCCTTAGGGGGTCGCCCTTTTCGTTTTTTGGGGGGCAGCGCCGCTCGTTTGTGATTTCGATCAATGACATCGCGCCTGCATCGGCCCCACCTGAACGCTGTCAAATGAGCGACAGACACAGGAGGTTCCGTGTGAACGCCCGCCACAGGAAATCACTGCGCGCAGCTGTGCTGCTGCTGGCCACAGTGGCCGCGCCGGTCGGTGCTGGCCCCAGCACCTCGCCCGGAATGCCAGAGCGCGTGGTCGAAGCAGCGGCTGCGGCGGGTGACTTGTTCCATGGTGGGTCAAACGTCGTGCAACGTTATGGCAACTGGCTAGGACCCGGCTGGTGGGGCGGTAGCGAACTCGACAGCCGGGCTGGTATGTCGGCACCGGTCGATGACCTTGATGCCGCCGCGCAAAAGCACGATTTCGGCTATCAGCTCGCCGAAGAGCTGGGGCGCGGTCGCCCCGGCGTTGAAGGTACTTACAAGCTGATGGCCGACATCATCGCCATCCGCGATGCCATGAGGCTTGATACCGATCCCGCGCGCTGGGCGCATCCGCCCAAGGATCCGGTCTTGGCCCAGACCTTCGTCAAGCGGCTGGTCATCTCTTTCGAGGCGTTCCAGACGCGCTATAACAAGTTCAAATCGATGGAGATGGGCCGCACCGACATCACCGATCTTGATACCTTGAACCGCGTGCTGGATGGCCTGCCCGATGAAGCAGCGTTCGAAGCCATGCAGAAGCAGCGCGTGCGCCAGTGGGATGGCCAGTATGCCGCCTTTCAGGCGAAAAAGCGCGCCGCCGCGACACCGGCACCAGAACCGGCACCAGCACCAAAGCCGGCAATCACAACGGATTGCTCAAAGGGGTCATTCCTCGATCAGACGCTGTGCAAGCATGATCCCAGCAAGGAAAAGCGGTGAAGACCATGAATCGCCATGCCCGCATCCTCGCCCTGTCTTGCGCCGCTCTGGCACTGGCATTGCCCCTGCAAAGCCTGCTGGCAGGCCGCCCGACTGGTCGGTTCATTGATCTGATCGATCAGGCCATGCGTGATATGCCTGTGCGCCGAACTGATGATGCAAGAACTAACCGCGGGGCCGCAAGCAGCGATAGCACCCGGCTGCTGGTCGAGAACTGGAACCCGCAAGGTTGCGGATTTACCGACCATGCTCAGTTCTCGTTGCCACAAGCGACGCGGCTGGACCGCATCGATCTTTGGTATAATTGGGCACAGCAGGAACGATCAAGCCGCTACCGGCTGGCCAACACCAATGGTCGCGTCTTTGCAGAGGGCTTGCTGGCGCGTGATTCCTGCGATCCCTATCAGGGTGCCTGGTGCGTCGCCACCGGGTCGCCGCGCATTAGCCTGCCAGCAGGCAGCTATACGATCCAGACAGAACGGCCACGGGTCTGCCAGAACCCGGCGAGTCGGGGGCAAGGTTTCATCAAGGCCTGGGGCAGCTCCAGCAAATCCAGCCCGGGATCGGCGCAGGTGGTACCCTTGCTGGGCAGTCACTGGACTATCTATGAGGAAATCCCCGGCGGCCGAAACTGGAAGGGAAGCTGGATTCGCGGGGGGAGTAGCAACACCTTCGATGCACAGTGGCGCGATAGTCTGACCGGGCAAAGCTTTACTGACGTGATCGAACTGCGCGAAATAACCGTCAACACCGTCCGGCTCTACCGCCAGGGCACAAAAGGCTTTTATTCCGGGACAATTTCGCCAGACCGGAAATCCATTCGTGGCGGTGCCAGCTGGTTCCCGCAAGGAGCCTTCTGGACCGCGCAGATATCGCGGGATTGAAAGGGCGGCTCCTCGTGGGCCGCCCTTTTCGCTTGGTCGCCCGCACCCATCCGGAGGAGCCTTCCTTCCCGCCCGATCCGAATGGGATGGCTACTATTTCACCGTCTTGAGGAAATCGATCACCGCCTTGCGCTTGGCGGGGTCCGTCATCCCGGCGTAAGTCATCTTGGTGCCGGGGACGTCCTTCATCGGGGCGGTGAGATAGGTGTCGAGCGTGGCTTCGTCCCAGGTCTTGCCGGCGGCTTTCATCGCTTCGGAATAGGCATAGCCTTCCACGCTTGCTGATTTCTTGCCGAACACACCAAACAGGCTTGGGCCGACGGCGTTTACGCCAGGCTTGATCGTGTGGCAGGTGGCGCATTGGCCCCATTCTATGGGTGCGCTGGCGAGGCTGGGGCCGGTTGGTGAGGTTTCGGCCACTGGAGCCGCCGCATCCCCGCTTGACGTGTCCTTGGCAGTTTCAGAACCGCTACCACAAGCTGACAGAGCCAGCGTGGAGGTGAGGGCCAAGGCCACAGCATAACGGCGCATTCGATATTCCTTCATCCAAGACTGCACCGCGTTTTGATCGCCGTGCATAAAAATCAGAGCCACATGCATCCTCCCCTGGAAGGGAAGGTGGCAGCCCGCTTAGGCTGACGGAGGGGTGTCCACGCCAGCGTTGTCACCGCTCCGCCTCCGCTTCGCTCCGGCACCTCCCCTTCCAGGGGAGGATCGAAGTGATTTACAGATCCAGCCGCCAACTCTAGCCTTCGAGCCCCGAAATCGTCAACGCCCGTGCGGACGATCCGACTCGCAAAAATCGCAAATCCGCTTCCGAAAATTGCAACCTTCGCCTATCCGGTGCGGCCCCATGGCACAAGCAACCTCCTCTTCCCCCTGGCGCAGCGAAATGGGCGCAATGCTGTGGCTGGCCGCGCCGCTGGCTGCTGCCAACCTGCTGCAAATGGCGGTCTATGCGGTGGACGTGATCTTCGTCGCGCGGCTGGGGCAGATACCGCTGGCCGCCGCCAGCCTGTCAACAACGCTGTTTGGCCTGATGATGTGGTGCTTTTCAGCGCTGACCGGCGCGGTAGCCCCGCTGATCGCCGCCGAACTGGGCCGGGGGCGACATGCGGTGCGCGAAGTGCGTCGCTCAGTGCGCATGGCACTGTGGCTTACCGTTCTGTGCGGTGTCTTTGGCATGGTGGTGTGCCGTTTTGGCGAAGAGATCATGCTGGCCACCGGACAAGATCCGGCCGTCGCCGCGCCCGCCGGTGCTTTCCTCGCATTGCTTAGCTGGTCAATGATCCCGCAGATCGCCTGCAATGTGCTGCGGACGTTCGTCGCGGCGCTGGGCCGACCGATGTTTGCCATGGCGATCACTGCCTTGGCGATTGCGGTCAATGCCCTGGGCAATTACGCCTTCGTTTTCGGCCATTTCGGCGCGCCTGCACTGGGCCTTCAGGGATCGGCGATTTCGACGATCCTCACTGCGCTGGTCACGCTCGCGGCCTATCTTCTTGCCATCCGTTCTGATCGCAAGCTGCGCCGTTACCATATTCTCGGGCGCTGGTGGCGCAGCGAATGGTCGCGGTTTCGTGAGATATTGGCCATCGGCTTGCCGATTGCCGCCATCGTTATCGCTGAAGGAGGCCTGTTCAGTTCGGCCGCTTTCCTGATGGGGCTGATCGGCCCGGCGCAGCTTGCGGGCCATGCCGTGGCGTTGCAAATCGCCGCCTTCGCTTTTCAGGTGCCATTTGGCGTCGGACAAGCGGCGACGATCCGCGTCGGCTTTCATTTCGGCGCAGGCGATCATCAGGCGGCAGGCCGCGCTGGCTGGTCGGGGCTGATCGTCGCTTTTCTGTTCGCCTTTGTCGCTGCCGCCGCGATGGTCGCATTCCCGCGCACCATCCTTTCGGCCTATGTCGACGTGGATGCCCCCGCCAATGCCGCGATGCTGGGTTTTGCCGTGCAATATCTGGTCATCGCCGCCGCCTTCCAGTTGTTCGACGGCACACAAGCCGCTGCCGCCGGGGCGCTTCGGGGATTGCAGGATACCCGCGTACCGATGGCGCTGGCGCTGTTCGGCTACTGGATCGCGGGCTTTGGTACCGCCGTGGTGCTGGGTTTCGCGACCCCGCTTTCGGGTGTTGGCGTGTGGATTGGCCTCGCGATGGGGCTGGTCGTGGTCTCGGTGCTGCTGTTATGGCGATGGAACCGGCGTGAGGTTCTGGGGCTGCTGCGCAGCTGAGCGATTCAATTTGCGGGAAATTTTTCCGTCAGACTCTCCTTGACCTCGCCCCCGCCCCTACCCATATGCGCCTCGCTGGCACTCTCGTCATGAGAGTGCCAATCGCACATTCACCATTGTGAGAGGGTATCCACATGAGTTTCCGTCCGTTGCACGATCGCGTGCTCGTTCGCCGCATTGAAGCTGAAGAAAAGACTGCTGGCGGCATCATCATCCCCGACAGCGCCAAGGAAAAGCCCGCTGAAGGCGAAGTTGTTTCTGTCGGCACCGGCGCCCGCGCCGAAAACGGCACAATCACCCCGATGGACGTCAAGGCTGGCGATCGCGTGCTGTTCGGCAAGTGGTCCGGCACCGAGGTCAAGGTCGACGGTGAAGAACTGCTGATCATGAAGGAATCGGATATTCTGGGCGTTATCGCCTGATTGTCTGTTCTTTAGCTAATATCTGAAATCAAAAGGAAATCAAAATGGCTGCCAAGGAAGTACGCTTTTCGCGCGATGCGCGTGAACGCATTCTCGCCGGTGTCGATATTCTCGCCAACGCGGTGAAGGTCACTCTGGGCCCCAAGGGCCGCAACGTGGTGATCGACAAGAGCTTCGGCGCTCCGCGCATCACCAAGGACGGCGTTACCGTCGCCAAGGAAATCGAGCTCAAGGACAAGTTCGAGAACATGGGCGCACAGATGCTGCGCGAAGTGGCCTCGAAAACCAACGATCAGGCCGGTGACGGCACCACCACCGCCACGGTTCTGGCTCAGGCCATCGTTCGCGAAGGCATGACCTGCGTTGCTGCCGGCATGAACCCGATGGACCTGAAGCGCGGCATCGATCTTGCTGTGACTGCAGTTGTTGCAGATCTGGTGAAGCGTTCGAAGCCGGTTGCCGGTTCGTCCGAAATTGCTCAGGTCGGGATCATCTCGGCCAATGGCGATCGTGAAGTCGGCGAAAAGATCGCTGAAGCCATGGAAAAGGTCGGCAAGGAAGGCGTGATCACCGTCGAAGAGGCCAAGGGACTCGAGTTTGAACTCGATGTCGTTGAAGGCATGCAGTTCGATCGCGGTTATCTCTCGCCTTACTTCGTCACCAACCCCGAGAAGATGATCGTCGAGCTGGAAAACCCCTACATCCTGATCCACGAGAAGAAGCTGTCATCGCTCCAGGCGATGCTGCCGATCCTTGAGGCTGTGGTGCAGTCGGGCCGTCCTCTGCTGATCATCGCTGAAGACATCGAAGGCGAGGCTCTGGCCACGCTCGTGGTCAACAAGCTGCGCGGCGGCCTCAAGATCGCTGCCGTCAAGGCTCCCGGTTTCGGTGATCGCCGCAAGGCCATGCTGGGCGATATCGCCACGCTGACCGCGGGTGAAATGATCTCCGAAGACCTCGGCATCAAGCTTGAGAACGTCACGCTGGCCATGCTCGGTCAGGCCAAGAAGGTCACGATCGACAAGGACAACACCACCATCGTCGATGGTGCCGGTTCGAGCGATGAGATCAAGGCCCGCGTCGAACAGATCCGCGCCCAGATCGAAGTTACCACTTCGGACTACGACAAGGAAAAGCTGCAGGAACGTCTGGCCAAGCTGGCTGGCGGCGTTGCCGTGATCAAGGTCGGCGGCGCTTCGGAAGTCGAAGTGAAGGAGCGCAAGGATCGCGTTGATGACGCTCTCCATGCAACCCGCGCTGCGGTTGAAGAAGGCATCGTCCCCGGCGGCGGCACGGCTCTCCTCTATGCTACCAAGGCACTTGCCGGCATGAAGGGCGCTAACGACGACCAGACCAAGGGTATCGACATCGTCCGCAAGGCGATCCAGACCCCGCTTCGCCAGATCGCCAGCAATGCTGGCCATGACGGCGCCGTGGTTTCGGGCAATCTGCTGCGCGAAGATGATGAAACGCAGGGCTTCAACGCGGCAACCGACGTTTACGAAAACCTCGTTGCGGCTGGCGTGATCGATCCGACCAAGGTCGTTCGTACTGCCCTTCAGGATGCCGCATCGGTTGCTGGTCTGCTGATCACGACTGAAGCTGCGATCGCTGAAAAGCCTGAAGACAAGCCCGCCATGGGCGGCATGCCCGGCGGCGGCATGGGCGATATGGGCGGCATGGGCTTCTAAGCTCAAGTCACTCGATCGAGCCATACAGGCACACCAAAAAGGGCCGGGGGAGCAATCCTCCGGCCCTTTTTTTAATGCCTGCCAAAAAAATGTGCGGCGCGTTGAACCTTTCGGTCTCCCAGCACGACCTTGCTCCAGTTGCCATGCTTTGGCGATCAGTTCGGGCGCACATTCGGGCAGGGAGTTACCATCATGAAGGCATTTGGAATTGGCGGCAAACGGGCCGCATTCGCCACCACCGCAACACTGGCAATGGCCGCAGGCCTGCTCACCATTCCGAACGAGGCAAGGGCGGAACTCTGCTATCTGCTTAAGTCAGATGGAGTTAATCCAAGCGGCTCATTCAACGAAACCGACAATGGCAGCACGATTTTCCCCGGCAGTGGTGTGCCGTCAATGCCATCGAACCTCGTCTGCGGTGCAGGTGCCTCAACAACCGGAACCAATTCCACAGCAATTGGCAGCAATTCAACCGCCGGGCAAAACAGCACTGCGGTTGGCCAGGGCGCTTCGGCAACTGGTAATGGCTCAGTAGCACTTGGCCATGGCAGCAGCGACGGCGGGGTTGCCAATGTCGTCTCGGTGGGCGCAGTTGGCACCGAACGCCGCATCATCAATGTCGCACCCGGAACGGGCGGAACCGATGCCGTGAACCTCGATCAGCTCAATGCCGTTTCGGCGACCGCCAGCACGGCCCTGTCAACCGCGACGACCGCGAACACGAATGCCACAACCGCACTGACCGATGCTGAGACAGCGCTTTCGACTGCAAATACAGCCGTATCCAACGCCGCTACAGCGCAAGGTACGGCCAATACCGCTCTCGCCAACGCGGCAACGGCTCAGGGAACGGCAAATACAGCCGTATCCAGTGCCGCTACAGCGCAAGGCACGGCCAATACCGCACTCGCCAATGCGGCAACGGCTCAAGGAACCGCAAACACGGCCCTCACCAATGCGGCAACCGCACAGGGAACGGCAAATACGGCCATAACCAATGCGGCGACCGCTCAAAGCACGGCCAACACCGCACTGACCAACGCTGCCTCTGCGCAGACGACTGCCAATACGGCGCTGGCCCGGACAACTTATGTTGCGGTCAGCGGCACCGGGGCCTTGCCGGTTGTTTCGGGGACCGGCGCGGTCGCCATCGGCATCGGCCAGACGGCCAATGGCAACGGCGCGGTGGCCATTGGCGATCCCAATACCGCGACCGGCACGGGTGCCGTGGCTATCGGAGCCGATAATACCGCATCAGGAACAGGTGCTGTCGCTATCGGTAACAACAACGTGGCGGGTGCGAACGGTGCTGTTGCCTTGGGTAACGGCGCGAACGCCAGTCAAACCAATGCCGTCGCCTTGGGCTCTGGCGCGGCCACGACCAGAGCGGGGCAGGTGGCGCTGGGTGGAAGCGGTTCTTCTGTGCGCATTGGCGATATTGCCGCCTCGACCGCCGTCCAATCGGGCGCGACCGATATCATGACTGTCGATGCCAGTGGCACTCTGGGCCGCGACGCCACGATCCGGCCAGCGATCTCAAGCCTGACCACGACATCGGCCAACCACACCTCTTCGATTGCCTCGTTGCAGACGCTAACCTCAAATCAGACGGCGCAGATCAACAGCCTGTTCAATCTGACCACTGCCAACCAGAAGGAAAGTCGGCGCGGGATCGCCGCTGCAGTCGCCATGGCTGACGCACCCTTTCCTTCGGCTCCGGGCAAGACAAGCTACGCGGCAAACGGCGCTGTCTATCGCGGACAGGTCGCCTTCAGTGTGGCACTTACCCACCGGCTCAATACGGATAATCCATTCGCTTTCACCATGGGTGTTGCCCATGCAGGCGGATCGGATACGGCGGTAAAGGTTGGCGTGGCCGGCGAATTCTGAGCATACCGGGTTACAGAGGCCCGAAGCGGGGGCCGGGGGAGCGATCCCTCGGCCCTTTTTTGCCCTAATTGGCAGAATTCTGCCTTAATTCGAGGTCACTACGCATTTGCCCGCTGCTGGGCACCGCTTCGTCGCGCGGCGGTTGAGCAATAATCGTGATCGATACAGTATTTGTAAACCGGCGTGAGGGTAGATTACCTATTGTGATGAACCGAGTGATTCCCCGAGTTGCGCTGATGCTGGCAGGAGCGGTGACGCTGGCCGGCGGCTTGGCAGGTGCTGCACATGCGTCCAACGCCGGGTCGCTCGAAGCCGAATTCGACACAGCTTTCATCAAGCAGTCGGTCGCGCCCACCAGACTTCCGCCCGCCACGCTTCCTGTGGTGCGCAGGGGCACCCCGGCAAACATCCCGCTCTTGGCGCTCACGCCGGTTCGCCCGAGCTACACTGCCTCCAGCTTTGCCGCCCCAAATTATGCCCCCCCAGTCTATGCCACGCCTCTCGAAGCTTCGATCGCTTCGCTGGCCGATGGTTCGCAAGGGCGGATCGGAGTTGCCGCGATTGATCTAGCCAGCGGGCGGACTGTTGCTGTGCTTGGCGATCAGGCATTTCCCATGGCCAGCACCAGCAAGATTGCGATTGTCGCCACTTACCTCGCCGGCGTTGATACCGGGCGCTACACGCTGGCCGATCAATATCCGATGATGATGCCGGTGGCTTCCAAGAAGTTCTCCAGCCTGACCGCGCCGGTGCGCGCGGGTCAGATGCGCAGCGCGCTGGATCTGATCGAACTGACCATTACCCGCAGCGATAATCACGCCACCGATGCGCTGCTGGCTGCGGTTGGTGGCCCTCAGGTGGTGACGCGCTGGGTGCAATCGAATACCGGCATCACCGAATTCCGCCTCGACCGCACCATCGCCACCTTGGTGCGCGATGATGGCGCGATCAACCCGGCGGTCAATATCGACAAGCGTGACAGCGTTACTCCGCTCGCGATGGTTCGCCTGCTTTCGGGCATCTATCGCGGCCAGTGGCTCAGCCCGGCGAGCAGTGAGGTGCTGATGGGCGCGATGAGCCGGACGGTGACCGGCAAAACCCGCATTCGCGGACTTCTACCCGAAGGCACCCAGGTGGCCCACAAGACCGGCACTCTGGCCAATACGGCCAGCGATGTCGGCTTCATTCGCACCCCCGATGGCCGCGAACTGGCGGTGGCGATCTATGTTACCGGGCAGGGCGGCAAGGCAGAGCGCAATGCGCGCATCGCCTCGCTCGCGCGGGCGATCTATGATGGCTATCTGGCCGAAGCATCAAGCCAGCGCCGCGCCGCGCCGCGCTGAACTGAGCCGCAATTCCCGCTGCGTTTTGCTTAGAATTTTTCCGTTTTACATTGAGCCACAAAAGCCGTTCGTCCTTCGACTTCGCTCGGGACGAACGGGCCCTGGTTGATTCAATTCAATGCAGAACGACTCTAGGGTTGCATTTCCCGATACGACGAAGCCGAACGGCCTGTAGCGTAGGGGTGTGGCCTTCACTGAAATCACGCAAACAAAGAAAAGGCGCGCGAAGGTTGCCCTTCACGCGCCCAATTCTTTGCCAGAAGGCGTATCTTGCCGTTAGGCGAAGATTACATCTTCGGTGCTTCGGTCGCAGCAGTGGTAGCTTCGGTCGTGGTGGTGGTGGCAGCAGTCGTGGCACCAGCAGCGTCGGTCGAAGTCGTGGTTGCTTCGGTTGTTGCTTCGGTTGTTGCTTCGGTGGTGGCTTCACCGCCCTTGCAAGCCGAGAGAGAAAGGATGCCGGCAGTCGCAGCAGCGACGAGAACGAACTTGCGCATGAATGTAATCCTTGAACAGCGAGTGGACCCCGTTCGGTTCGATGCGCAGGGGCATCGGGGGCCGACCGGAAAGCCTACCTATGCGGTAGACTTCACGCGCCAAATAATAGGCTTGCGCGATGGATGCAAGCGCTAGTCGCTGTTCTGTGTGACGCAGTAATCGAAAATGGCGGTTTTCCGCCGATTTTTATTCACTATCATGTAAATGTGGCAATGTGATGGCCACGATTTGGCCCTGAAAAACTGTTTTCAGCGTCTGGCGCCAAGCGCTGATGCTGCTAGATTCGCGCTTATGGAGCCACAACAACACCTCTACCTGGTCGATGGATCGGCCTATATCTTCCGCGCCTATCACCGCCTGCCGCCGCTCACCAACCCGCAAGGTGTGCCGGTGGGTGCGGTCTATGGTTACACCACCATGTTGTGGAAATTGGCCGAAGATCTGCACAAAGCCGATGGTCCGACGCATCTCGCCGTTGTGCTCGACAAGGCCGGGACCAGCTTTCGCAACGCCATGTATAGTGAGTACAAAGCGAATCGCCCGCCCGCTCCGGAAGATCTGCGGCCCCAGTTCCCCCTGATTCGCGATGCGACTCGTGCGTTTTCCTTGCCGATGATCGAGGAAGACGATGTCGAGGCAGATGATATGATCGCAAGCTATGCTCGCGCCGCTACGGAGCGGGGCTGGGCGGTTACCATCGTTTCCTCGGACAAGGATCTGATGCAGTTGATCGGTCCGGACGGAAACGATGGCAAGATCGACATGCTCGATACGATGAAGAACATCCGTATCGACGTTGCCGAAGTGGTCGAGAAATTCGGTGTCGAGCCGACGCTAGTCGGTGATGTGCTGGCGCTGATGGGTGATTCGGCTGACAACGTCCCCGGTATCCGCGGCATTGGTCCCAAGACCGCGACCAAGCTGATCCAGGAGTTTGGCGATCTTGAGGCCACACTCGCCGCCGCGCCGGAGATGAAGCCCTCCAAGATGCGCGACAGCCTAATCGAGCAGGCCGATATGGCGCGCCTTTCCCGGCGGCTGGTGCAGCTGAAGGAAGATTGCCCGCTGCCGATGGCGCTTGATGATTTCAAGCTGGCCGAAATTCCGCACGATCCTCTGATACCCTTCCTGACCGAGCACGGTTTCACCAGTCTGCTCAAGCGGCTGGGTGATGGGCGCGGCAGCCCTGAGCGGACGACCAAGCTCAATCCGGCCAAGCCGGTCAATGCCCCCGCCCTTGCCCTTTCCCCTGCTGCACAGGCCAGCCGCCCGCCGCTTGCCGATATGCCGCCGGTCGATCATTCCGCCTACCAATGCGTGCAGACGCGTGAGGCGCTGGCAAGCTGGATCGAACGGGGCTTTGCCGCACGGCTGCTGGCTTTCGATACCGAAACCTCGGCGCTTGATGCCATGCGCGCCGATCTCGTCGGGATCAGCCTCGCGCTCGGGCCGAATGATGCCTGCTACATCCCGCTTGGCCATGGCGGCACCGATATGTTTTCCGACAAGCCGCAGCAGATAGATCGCGCCGAGGCGCTGGCCATGCTCAAGCCATTGCTGGAAAGCGATGCGGTGCTGAAAGTCGGCCAGAACGCCAAGTACGATCTCAACGTGCTGGTGCGCTATGGGATCAATGTCAGCCCAATCGACGACACCATGGTGATGAGCTTCGATCTTGATGCCGGGCGCGGTGAGGATGGCCCAAATGGCATCAGCTTTGGCGGGCATGGCATGGACGAGCTTTCCCAGCGCCACCTTGGCCACACCTGCATCGCCTTCAAGGAGGTTTGCGGCACCGGCAAAAAGGCGATCTCCTTCGCCGAAGTGCCGCTGGACCGCGCCACGCACTATGCCGCTGAGGATGCGGACGTCACCTGGCGGCTGCACAGGGTGCTCAAGGCGCGGCTGTCTGAGGAAGCTGCGACGCGGATCTATGAGCGGGTTGACCGTCCGCTGGTGCCGGTCGTCGCGGGCATGGAGCGGCGCGGCATCAAGGTTGATCGTGAACGACTGGCGCGGCTCTCGGGTGAATTCGCCGAGGCCATAGGCGCGCTGGAGGGCGAAATCCACACCCTTGCCGGACAGGAATTTACCATCGGCAGCCCCAAGCAGCTGGGGGATATCCTGTTTGACAAGCTGGGCTACAAGGGCGGTAAGAAGGGCAAGAGCGGGCAATATTCCACCGACCTATCAGTGCTCGAAAAGCTGGTCGACGAAGGTGCTGAAGTCGCCACCAAGGTGCTCGAATGGCGGCAACTGTCAAAGTTGCGCTCAACCTATACCGAGGCGCTGCAGGCGGCGATCAACCCCGATACCGGGCGCGTCCACACCAGTTACTCTCTGGTCGGCGCGCAGACCGGGCGGCTGTCCTCGACCGAACCCAACCTGCAGAACATCCCGATCCGCACCGAACTTGGCCGCCAGATCCGCGAGGCCTTTGTGGCTGAGCCCGGGAATGTCCTGCTTGCCGCCGATTACAGCCAGATCGAGCTGCGGCTGGCCGCGCATATGGCAGATGTGCCCGAACTCAAGGAAGCTTTCGCGGCGGGAGAGGATATTCACGCCCGCACCGCCAAGGAGCTGTTCGGCGAGATCAACCGCGAGACGCGCGGGCGGGCCAAGACGATCAACTTCGCCATCCTCTATGGCATCAGCCGCTGGGGTCTCGCCGGACGGCTGGGAGTTACTTCCGACGAAGCGCAGGCGATGATCGACCGCTATTTCGAGCGCTTCCCCGGCATCCGCCGCTATATCCACGCGACCATCGAAGGCGTTCGTGAGCGGGGTTATTCCGAAACCCTGTTCGGCCGCAAATGCTGGTTCCCGCGCATTTCCTCGCAGAACGGCGCCGAACGCCAAGGCAGCGAACGCGCCGCGATCAACGCGCCGATACAAGGCACCTGCGCCGACATCATCAAGCGGGCGATGGTGCGGATGGGTCCTGCTTTGGCAGAGGCAGGGTTGGGTAAGGTCAGGATGCTGCTGCAAGTGCATGACGAGCTGGTGTTCGAACTGCCCGAGGGAGACGTTGCGGCTGCGTCAGTGGTGATCAGGCGCGTGATGGCCGATGCGGCGGAACCGAGCGTGAAGCTGGACGTGCCTTTGGGGGTTGAGATTGGCACAGGGAGAAGCTGGGGCGCGGCGCATTGAGGGATGCGAGCCGCCAGAAATAATTCAGATCAGGATTGAACCTCATCGCGCGCTTCAACGACTTGTTGATGAGCCGCGATTAGTCACAATGAACTTCCTTGATAGCGGACTCACCGGATCGCCCCGTCAATGATGCGGGCACAGATGATGGAGATAAGCTATGAAGAAGTTAACTTTGGCCGTGGCCCTGCTTGCAGCAGGAACCGCCGCGACATCAGCCTCGGCACAGAATATTCAGGGGCCAACTCAGATCGTCGGGGTAACGACCATGATCACCAACGGGAACCCCACATACCCGCTCAGCCAGATTGCCGATGGCATTTTTGCTCCCACACCATTTAACGGGTTTCAGGGCACCGATGGCATGATCGGCACACTCACCTTCAATCTTGACAAGGCCTATGACATCGACGGTGCCTGGCTGTGGAACGACATCAATGTCAGGGCAGAAGGGGTCAAAAGCTATTCGTTGAATTTCTATGATGCCGCAAACAACCAGATCGGAGGAACGCTAGGCCCGTTCAACACGATTCCGGGGCAGGTTGCCGCGCACAATGAGAACTTTGCCCCGGTCAATAACGTCAAGCGGGTGGATATGGTCATTCACTCAGTTCAGAATGTGGCAAACACCTATGCCAAGCGCGTCGAAATTCGCGAAGTTGCCTTTAATGGCAAGCCATCGGGCGAACCGCCCTTCGTGATGGCGGGTGATCACTACCAATGCTACCGGATTCCGGAATCGAAACCGCTTGCCTATGAAAATCTGCAGGTCAGCGATCAGTTTGGCCGGGCACAGATTGTGCTGGGCCGCCCGGTCACGATCTGCAATCCTTCGACCAAGGTTCACAAGGAACGGCGTTTCAAAGTATCCAATCCGCGGCTCCATCTGGTCTGCTATGATCTGGCAAAGCAATCTGATCAGCAGCGCAGGCGTGGGGTTCGTTTCAACAACCAGATGGGTCCGGGAGACGCAATCGTCTTTGAACGTCAGACCTTCTGCGTTCCTTCGATCAAGAAGCTGATCGATACACGGGAATCGCCGCTCGATCAGTAATCGTCCAAGGCTGTAATAAAGACAAATTTCCGGGCCGGGATCATCCTCGGCCCGGATTTTCCGGTTCAGCCCAAAGCCTCACCCATGCTTCTTCGCCCGCGTAGATGTAACCATCCCCGGCACGACAAACCCCACCGGCGCGACTTCCATGGCGCGGCGTTTCAGTTCGCCTTTCATCTTGCCGTATTCGGCCTCCATCTCTTCCGTCACCGTCGCGCGCGAATCCTTGAGCGCTTCGGCGAAATCGGCGGCGGTTACTGTCTTGGCCTTGGCGCCTGAGCGGCGGATCGCAGCAAGACCGGCGCGGCGGACGACGTCCTCCAGATCAGCGCCGGTGAAGCGTATGGTCTCCTTGGCGATGTCCGCCAGCTTCACATCCTTGGCCAGTGGCATTTTGCCCGTGTGGATCTTGAGGATATGCTCGCGGCCCGGTTCATCGGGGGCGCCGACATAAACCAGTTCATCCAGCCTGCCGGGTCGCAGCAGCGCCGGATCGACCAGGCCGGGGCGGTTGGTTGCGCCGATCAGCACCACCGATTGCAGCTCTTCCAGCCCGTCCATCTCGGCAAGGATGGTATTGACCACCCGCGCGGTGACTTGCGGCTCGTTGCCGCCGCTCCCGCGCGCCGGGACCAGACTGTCGATCTCGTCGATGAAAATGATGCAGGGGGCGACTTGCCGCGCGCGGGCGAACAGCCGGGAAATCTGCTGCTCGCTCTCGCCAAACCATTTGGACAGCAAGTCACTCGATTTGATCGAGATGAAATTGGCTTCGGCCTCTTTGGCCACGGCCTTGGCGAGCAGGGTCTTGCCGGTGCCGGGCGGGCCATAGAGCAGGAAGCCCTTGGCCGGGCGGATGCCGAGCCGGTGGAAGGCCTCGGGATGCTTGAGCGGCAGTTCGATGCCTTCTCGCAGCTTGGCCTCGGCCTCGGGCACGCCGCCAATATCGCCCCAGCCGACATTGGGCACCTGCACCATGACTTCGCGCATCGCCGATGGCTGGACGCGTTTCAGAGCCTCGACAAAATCGTCGCGGGTGACGGACAGGCTTTCCAGCACCTCTGGCGGGATGGTCTGGGCCTCCAGATCGAGCATCGGCATGATCCGGCGCACCGCCTCGATCGCCGCCTCGCGGGTCAGCGCGGCCAGATCGGCACCGACAAAGCCATGGGTGGTGCGCGCCAGTTCATCGACATCGACATCGGCAGCCAAGGGCATGCCGCGAGTGTGGATGCCCATGATCTCGCGGCGGCCATGTTCGTCCGGCACGCCGACGACGATCTCACGGTCAAACCGGCCGGGGCGGCGCAGCGCTTCGTCGATGGCGTCAGGCCGGTTGGTGGCGGCGATGACGACGATGTTGGATGGGCGTGAAGCCCGTCCATCAAGGTCAGCAGCTGGGCGACCAGACGCTTTTCCGCCTCGCCCGATACCTGGCTGCGTTTGGGCGCTATTGAGTCAATTTCGTCGATAAAGATGATCGAGGGCGCGTTCTTGTGCGCTTCCTCGAACACTTCGCGCAGCCGCTTTTCGCTCTCACCATAGGCGGAGCCCATGATCTCGGGGCCGTTGATGGTGAAGAAGCTGGCATCGCTTTCATTGGCAACCGCGCGGGCGAGCCGCGTTTTTCCGGTTCCTGGCGGTCCGTGCAGCAACACGCCGCGCGGCGGATCAACGCCGAGCCGGGTGAACAGTTCGGGATAGCGCAGCGGCAGTTCGACCATCTCGCGCAGCTGGCGGATAGTATCGCCCATGCCGCCAACATCGTCATAATTGACATCGGCCCGGCTACCCAGCGCCTCTTCATATTCCTCGCGCAGCTCCACCTCGGTGTTCTCGTCGATATGGACGATGCCCTTGGGCACGGTCGAAACCACCGAGAGGCGGATTTGCGTCAGCGCATAGGCGGGGGCATTGAACATCCGCGCAACTTGCGGCGGCATATCGCGCACCTGTTGCTGCCCGGCGGTGGCGACCAGATCACCGGCGACCAGCGGGCGACCAAAGAAGTTGCGGCGCAGCGCCTCGGCGGGGCCTTGCAGGCGCATTTCCTTTTGCGCAGGCGCGAAGACAACGCGGGTGGCGGGGCGCGAATCGGCCTTGCGCACAAGGACGTGATCGCCTGAGCCGACGCCAGTATTGGCGCGCTGCAAACCGTCAAGCCGGATCACCTCCAGCCCCTCATCCTCGGGATAGGCGAGCAGGGCGCGCGCCGGTGTGGAGCGCTTGCCCTCGATCTCGACGATATCGCCTTCGGTGATGCCAAGCCGCGCCAGTGCGGTCTTGGGCAGACGGGCGATGCCGTGGCCGCTCTCTTCCTGCCTCGCGGCTGCGACTTGCAGCTTGACCGTGCCTGCGACTGTTTCCTGCGCGTCAGCCATAGTGATTTGCGTCCCTGCTGGTGCCCGGTGCGGAATTGTCCGGCAAATCAGAAGCTAGGAACGGAAGGCGCGGATTGCAAACCCCGGTCGTTACCGACCTTTCCCCGGAGAGGGACAAAACCCCTCCCGGGCAGGGACAAAAAAGGCCCGGTCGTTGCCGACCGGGCCTATGCAGTTTTGGGAGAGGATGCCTGAAAGGCACCCCCTATGTGCGACTCGGGCAGTTTTTGTGCAAGTGCGAAATATGCGATTTCAGATGCATATTTCGCAACTTATGCCGTATCCTACTAAAAAACAGTAATAATCCTTATGTAAGCCGCTGTGCAGGAGCATTATCAAGAGCCATTACCTCACCTGACACCGCTATTTGTGCTGCACTGCAACTTATTCCATGGACCATCAATGCGCCAAGAGCAGCGCTGGGCCATCGGCATTTCCCAAAAAGCTGCGCGTCACGCCGCCGAACAGGAACTCGCGGATCCGGCTGTGGCCAAAGGCACCCATGACCAGCACTTCGCAGCCACGAAGCTGCAATTCGCGCGACAAGGTATCTTCTACAGAGCCAATGCGCGGCAGAACCTGCAATTCGGCGCGGACGCCGTGGCGCGAAAGATATTCCACCGCATCGGTGGCTGGCCATTCAGTGGGCACATCCTCCACCGTAATAACCACCACCTCGCCGCATCCGGCGAGCAGCGGCACTGCGGCGCGCATTGCCGCCGCCGCCTCAGCGCTGCCATCCCAAGCAATGCCGACAGAACGCAGCGGGAATGTCAGCAGCTTGTCATCATTCACCGCCAGCACCGCGCAGCGTGAGGCCAGCGGCAGATCGCCAGCCATCGGGTCAGAGCGGGCGATGATGACCACATCGGCAAGTCGTCCAGCGCGAGTCAGAGCGGCAACCGGTTCGGTTTCGGCGCGCAGCACAGTGCAGGTCACGTCCTGTCCAGCGAGACGCTTATCCATCTCGCGAGCAAAGGCATCATCGCTGGCAATGGCTTCCTGCAACGCATCAGTTGCCACCATGGCACCGCCCATCGCATCCACGGCGGTATAGTGCGCGGTCGGCGTATCAACCAACAGCGTGACATGGCCATCCGTCATGCGGGCGAGCGACAAGCCGGTTTCGACCCGCGATTTACCGGCAGAACCATTTTCGGCATGGATCAGAATTGAACGCATAAAGAAAATCCTCTCATCATCGACCGTGAAATATGTGGCCATGTATCGGCACCAATGGCCATGATGTAGATCAATTCCTGCGCTTGCCATGGCTTCTAATTCGACCTAGCTCAGCCGTATCCTCTGGCTGCAGAGTTCGGGATGACAGAAACGCCACCAGGCCTTAGGGAGTGGGCTGATCAGATCTGGCGCGGCATTTCCTGCGCCCATGCGGAGGAATCATGAACAAGCTTTTCCCTAATGCCACTGCCGCGCTCGATGGGCTGTTGAAAGACGGCATGCTGATCGCCAGCGGCGGCTTTGGCCTGTGCGGTGTCCCTGAAAGGTTGCTCGATGCGATTGTTGAAAGCGGCGTCAAAGACCTGACTTTCGCCAGCAACAATGCCGGGATTGATGGCGAAGGCATCGGCAAGCTGCTGCGCACCCGCCAGGTCAAGAAGATGATGGCTAGCTATGTGGGTGAGAACAAGGAATTTGAGCGCCAGTATCTTGCCGGTGAGCTCGAAGTCGAATTTTGTCCGCAAGGCACTTTGGCCGAACGCATGCGTGCGGGCGGTGCAGGTATTCCCGGGTTTTACACCAAGACCGGTGTTGGCACTCTGGTGTCAGAGGGCAAGGAAGTGAAGAATTTCGGCGGACAAGACTATATCCTTGAGCGCGGCATCTTCGCCGATCTGGCCTTGGTCAAGGCGTGGAAGGCGGACACCACCGGCAATGTCGTGTTCCGCAAGACTGCGCGCAATTTCAACGTGCCCGCCGGGCAATGCGGCCGGGTCTGCGTGGTTGAAGTGGAGGAAGTGGTGCCCGCTGGCAGCCTTGATCCCGAAGCGATCCACCTGCCGGGCGTCTATGTGCAGCGCATGATCATCGGCAGCCCCTATGACAAGAAGATCGAATTCCGCACCGTTCGGGAAACCGAGGCGGCCTGATGCCAGCGCGTTCCGATCAGCGGAGATTCTTGCAGCTGGTGCTGGTGCTGGGCATGATCCCCGCGCTCGGCGGCTGCGTGGCGGCGGCGATTCCGGTGATTGCCGGAGCCTTGGTCGCCAAGAAGCAGGTCGATGGGGGTTCTTCCAAGAGCAGGAATACTGCTGCCTCCAATCCTCCGGTGGAAAAGCGTGTCGCGGTTTTCGTTGGCGAAAGCAGTGCCAAGGCGACGCTGGCACCGACGACACTATACGGAGCGAAGCCCAGCGCCACGCCTGCTGCGAAGCCGGTTGAACTGGTGCCTGTGGCCGTGCCAGATGTTGTTGTCAGCGCTGCGCCAAAGTCCAGCGACGGGCTGGCAGTTGTTGCGCCCCTAACGACACCGCCCGCCCCCACGCTGGTTCAGCCCAAGCTTGCCGAATTGCCGGTGATCAGCGCCGCTCCTGCAATCAAGCCAATGGCAAAGGTGGAAACTGCACCACAAGCGGCCATTGCCAAGCCAAAGCCCAAGCCAACTCTCTCCGCACCGCCCGCGCCGCTGTCCAGCAAGAGCAGCGGCTATCTGGGGCTGACCGCCTATGCGATTTCGCGCGCCAATTCGCCCGAGGCGGATGCCGTGCTCGATGTGATTGACCCCAATGATCCCTTGGGTGAGCCGCGCCGTCCGCAATGCGGGGGGCTTGCCCCTGCCGTAGTGATTGATCTCGATCCAGCGCTGGATGCCTTCAATCCTGGTGCCGCTACGGCGCAGCCGGGGCTTGGCGATGCTCTGGCAGCCCTGCGCGCCGCCGGAATCACCGTGATGTGGTCATCAGCCTTGCCGGTCGAGCTTGCGGAAAAGGTCCATGCTGCATTGGCGCGCACCGGCCTCGATCCCAGCCGCACAGATCGCCTGCTACTGCTCAAAGGAGCGGGTGATCGCAAACAGGCACGCCGCCTTGGCGCAGCGCGCAACTGGTGCGTTATCGCCATGGCCGGGGACCGACGCGGCGATTTTGACGAAGTTTTCGATTATCTACGCGATCCCGATACAAGGATCCCGGCCGATGCGCTGTTTGGCGCAGGCTGGTTCCTTGCACCCCCCCCAATTCCATAGGCCCCAATTTCCATAGGCCCCCATTCCACAGGACTGTAAAACAGATGACCACCCATGATGGCCTGACCAAAGGCTGGACCCGCGACCAAATGGCGGCCCGCGCCGCACAAGAGCTGGAGGATGGCTATTATGTCAATCTCGGCATCGGCATCCCGACTCTGGTGGCCAACCACGTGCCTGCGGGTATGGAAGTGACGTTGCAATCGGAAAACGGCATGCTCGGCATCGGGCCGTTCCCCACGGATGACGAGGTCGATGCCGATCTGATCAATGCCGGCAAGCAGACGATCAGTGAACTGCCGCATTCCGCCTATTTTGATAGCGCGGCGAGCTTCGCCATGATCCGTGGCGGGCATATTGATCTGACCGTGCTGGGCGCAATGGAAGTGGCCGAAAATGGCGATATCGCCAACTGGATGATCCCCGGCAAGATGATCAAGGGCATGGGCGGCGCGATGGACCTTGTTGCGGGCGTCAAGAAGATCATCGTCGTCATGGAGCACTGCGCCAAGGACGGTAGCCCCAAGTTCATTCCGGCCTGCACCTTGCCGCTGACGGGTCGCAATGTCGTCGATATGGTGATCACCGACCTTGCAGTGTTCCGGCGCGAGGATCACAGTTCACCTTTCCGACTCGTCGAGCTCGCACCGGGCGTGACGAATGCGGAACTGCGCAGCAGAACCACGGCGCATTATGTCGATTAGGGAACCCATCATGACTGATCTTGCCACTATCCCGCTTGCCCGTATCGACGGTGCCTATGACAGCCTGGCCGAGCATCACGGCAAGGTGCTGTTGATCGTCAATGTCGCCAGCAAATGCGGCCTGACCCCGCAGTATGAAGGGCTGGAGCAGCTCTATCAGCGCTACAAGGATGAAGGACTGGAAGTGCTGGGCTTTCCTGCCAACGATTTTGGCGGGCAAGAGCCGGGCAGCGATGATGAAATCGCCGATTTCTGCTCGGTGAATTACAACGTCTCGTTCCCGATGTTCACCAAGGGCGATGTTACCGGCGTGGCCAAGCAGCCGCTCTATGCGGCGCTGACCCAGGGTATGCCCAAGAAAGATGGCAATGCCGAGGAATGGCGTGAAAAGCTGCGCGGTTATGGCATGACGCCGACCGAAGACCCCGAAGTGCTGTGGAATTTTGAAAAGTTCCTGATCGGCCGCGATGGCCAGATTGCGGCGCGCTTCTCGCCCGCGACCACGCCTGACGACATGGCACTGGTCGGCGCGATCGAAGTGGAGCTGGCGAAAGCCTGATCATGGGCGCGGTCTGATCATGGGCGCGATCTGATCATGGGCAGGGTCAGCGAGGCATTTCGCGACCGCTATCTCGATGTTCTGGCATCGGTCTATATCTACAACGAGCATCGCGGCTACACCTCGCTTGACCGGGTGCTGGCGGCGGTGCGCAGGCGTTGCCCGGAGGACTTGGCCTTCATCGCGGAAGTCGAGAAGCATCGCGGCGACGAGCACAAGCATTACCTGATGTTCAAGCGCTGGTTCGAGCGGCAGGGGCTGATGCCGCTCGCGCTCGATCGCAGTGTCGGCCACATTGATCGCTTCATCCTGCGCGCCTTTGGCTGCACTATCGAGGAGCTGGATACCGAGGCGCTGCTGGCCCGGAGCGGCGAGTTTGAGAAGTTGTGCCGGGTGATCATACTCACTGAACAACGCGGACTGGCGCAGGTTGCGGTGCTGCTGAAAAACCGCGCGGTGCTCTCCGATCCGGTGATGACGCGGATATTTCAGGTGGTCCACAAGGATGAGCCCGATCACTTTCTGCCCTATCAGCACTGGCTGGAGCGCAACGGCGGGCAATTGGTACGCTGGCAGGAAAAGCTGACAGATTTCTGGATCCACCGCGCACTGTTGCTGGGCAAAATTCCGGCGATCTTTCTCAATCGAGGATTGGCCCGGATGGATCATTGGCCGCATGAGGAGGACGTGCCAGAAGTGGCTTGACAGGCAATTTAATTCCACTATTCGAAATATATCGAAATATGGAATTAAAGTTATGGAAGCTGCGGTCGTCATTCGCGCTCTAGGCGCTCTGGCACAGGATCACCGTCTCGCCGCCTTCCGCCTGCTCGTTCAGGCCGGGCCAGAAGGCATGGCGGCGGGCTCGGTTTCTGAAACACTTGGGCTACCGGCATCTTCGATGAGCTTTCATCTGGCCCAGCTTGCCAATGCCGGCCTCATCACCCAGCAGCGCCAGAGCCGCTCGATCATTTATGCGGCGGACTATGACGCGATGAACGGCCTGATGGCTTACCTCACCGAAAACTGTTGCAGCGGGGCGGCTTGCACGACTGAATCTGGCTGCACTCCACCCGCAAAAACCGAAAGGACCGCCGCATGAAGCGTTTCCACGTTCACGTCGGAGTTGCTGACCTCGATAGCTCTATGGCTTTTTACACCGGCCTTTTCGGTGTTGTCCCCAGTGTGACCAAATCCGACTACGCCAAATGGATGCTTGAAGACCCGCGTATCAACTTCGCTATCTCGCAGAAATGCGGTGCGGCCAAGGGCGTGGAGCATCTGGGCCTTCAGGTGGAAGATGCTGGCGAACTGGTCGAAGTCTATTCGCGACTCAAAGACGCCAAAGGCCCGGTGCTGGAAGAAGGCGCGACGACCTGTTGCTATGCGCAGTCCGAGAAGAGCTGGATCAGTGATCCTGACGGCGTGGTCTGGGAGGCGTTCCTCACCAATGGTGACAGCACGACCTATGGCGACAGCCCCGATTTTGGCCAGTTGGCATCAGATAATGCTGCACCAAATGCCTGCTGTGCGCCGAAGGTGGCGGCTGAACCGGCCAAGAGCTGCTGCTGAAGATCGCAACGATGGGGGGCAGGCCATTCTCGGTGCTGGTGTTATGCACTGGCAATTCGGCACGCTCGATTCTGGGCGAGGCGATTTTACAGGCGCTGGGCGGGGGACGCATCGCTGCCTTCAGTGCGGGCAGTAAACCCAAAGGTGCAGCCCATCCCGGCGCGTTGCGGCTGCTGGCACGCAAGGGGATCGAGGTGTCTGGCTTCCGTTCGAAAAGCTGGCTTGAATTCACCGGACCCGAAGCGCCGCCGATAGATCTTGCCATCACTGTCTGCGGCAATGCTGCGGGCGAGGCCTGTCCGGTGTTCATGGGCGCACCACTCAAGGCCCACTGGGGGCTGACCGATCCCGCTGATGTTGAAGGTGATCAAGCGGCCGTGGACAAGGCTTTCGAAATGACTTGGCTCTGGCTGGAGATGCGGGTGCGCGCGTTCATGGCCTTGCCCTTTGAAACGATGGAGCGCGGCGAACTGCTGGTCCGGCTGGGCGAGGTCGGCGCGATGGAAGGCGCGGCATGAAACAAGCTATTCTTGCCGAAGCGCTCGGCAGCTTTTTGCTCTTCGCCACCGTGGTCGGCTCAGGGATCATGGCGGAAAATCTTGCGGGCGGGAACGACGCGGTGGCGCTGCTAGGCAACACCATCGCAACCGGGGCTATACTGTTTGTCCTGATCACCATGCTCGGGCCGATTTCGGGCGCGCATTTCAACCCGGCTGTAACCTTGGTGTTCCGCCTCAAAGGAGAGCTGGGAAGCGGCAAGGCGCTGGCCTTTATAGCGGCGCAACTGGCAGGCGGGGTGCTCGGTGTTTGGGCGGCCCACGTCATGTTCGGCCTGCCGGTGCTGCAATTTTCCGAGAAAGTGCGCACCGGCAACGGGCAGTGGACGGGCGAACTGATCGCCACGTTCGGGCTGGTGCTGACCATCCTCGCCACACTGAAAGCGCGGCCTGACAAGGTGCCGATGAGCGTCGCGCTCTATATCACGGCGGCTTACTGGTTCACTTCGTCGACCAGCTTTGCCAATCCGGCGATCACCGTGGCGCGCAGCCTGAGCAATACCTTCGCCGGGATCGCTCCCGCCCATGCACCTGGCTTCATCGCGGCGCAGCTGGCAGGCGCAGTTCTTGCGCTCGCCATTGCCAAGCCGCTGCTGAAATCAGAAATTGTGGCTTAGGCCAAAGCAGCTTTCAGATCGGCAACCAGATCGGTCCGCTCCCATGGGAAAGCATCGCCCTCGGGCTTACGGCCAAAGTGGCCATAAGCGGCGGTCTGGCGGTAGATCGGCTTGTTGAGTCCCAGATGCGTGCGGATCGCACGCGGGGTCAGCCCGCCGAGCTTGGCGATGCTCATGATTGCCTTTTCGATCACATCGTCACCGACAGTGCCGGTCTCATGCGTATCGACATAAAGCGACAACGGCTTTGACACGCCGATGGCATAGGCCAGCTGGATGGTGCAGCGCGTGGCGAGGCCAGCCGCGACGATGTTCTTGGCGAGATAACGCGTGATATAGGCCGCTGAACGGTCAACCTTGGTCGGATCCTTGCCCGAAAACGCGCCGCCGCCGTGCGGAGCCGCGCCGCCGTAAGTATCGACGATGATCTTGCGGCCGGTCAGGCCAGCATCGCCATCGGGTCCGCCGATCTCGAAGCTGCCGGTCGGGTTGATATGATATTCGGTCTCGCGCAGCAGCACTGGAGGCAGTGTTTCGGCGATGACGCGCTTCACATAGGCGTGAAGTTCGGCCTCCTTGTCACCTTCATCATAACCAGCTGCGTGCTGGGTCGAAACCACAACCGCTGTTGCGGCCACCGGCAGGCTGCCTTCATAGCGCAGCGTCACCTGGCTCTTGGCGTCAGGCTCAAGGAACGGGGCCGCGCCCGAATGGCGGTCCGTGGCCATCCGCTCAAGGATCTTGTGGCTGTAATACAGCGTCGCTGGCATCAGATCAGGCGTTTCATCGGTGGCGTAACCGAACATGATGCCCTGATCGCCCGCGCCTTCATCCTTGTTGCTGCCCGCATCGACGCCTTGCGCGATATGTTCTGACTGGCCGTGCAAACGGTTGATGAATTCGAACTTTCCCCAGTGAAAGCCGTCCTGCTCGTAACCGATGTCCTTCACCGTCTGGCGCACGGTGGCTTCGATTTCTGCCTTGGCGCCGGGAGCCCATTCGCCGTTTTCGTAAACGCCCTTGCAGCGGATTTCACCGGCGAGGACAACGAGCTGAGTGGTAGTCAGAGTTTCGCAGGCGATGCGCGCCTCGGGGTCTTTGGACAGGAACAGATCGACAATCGAATCGCTGATCTGGTCAGAAACCTTGTCGGGGTGGCCTTCGGAAACACTTTCAGAGGTGAACAGATAATCGCTGCGCATGTCGGATCCTGATATAAAGAATTCTTTATGTGATCCCGTCCTTAGCCGCGCGCGCGGCGCAAGACAAGCAGGGCAAGGCCAAGAAGTGCTGCTGCAAGGCCAAGCGGAAGCATATTGCCTGCCTGCGAGAACAACGTAGGCGGCAGCGCTTGCGGCAGATATCCATCAATCCGGCCAGCAACGCCGCGCGGGATCGATTGGCGGACGATGCCATGGGCATCGATTACCGCGCTGATTCCGTTAGTCGTGGCGCGCAGCACCGGCAGACCCTCTTCGATGGCGCGCAGCCTTGCCTGCGCTAGATGCTGTGGCGGGCCCCATGTGCCAAACCAGCCGTCGTTGGAGGGGTTGAAGATGAAGTCCGGGCGATGCTCAGCATCCACCACTTCGCCGGAGAAGACGATCTCGTAGCAGATCTGCACGCCTGCCTTTCCCATCACCCCCAGATCAAGCGTTCGAGCGGCTGGTCCGGGCCAGAAATCAATGTCTCCGGGAACGAGGCGGGCAAGGCCAATCGGCTCAAGCAGTTCGCGCATCGGCAGATATTCGCCGCCCGGCACGAGATGGGCTTTGGCATAAGAGCCGCGAATGACCCCTTCGCTATCCAGCGCGGTGACGACATTGCGGGCCCCGACGATTTCGCCCTTGCGTATTTCAAGATCCACCGCGCCAGTCATCAGCAGCGCTCCGGGGCCGATCACTTGGGCGATGCGCTGCCGGGCCAACACCGGATCACCAGCATAGGTGCCCCAGGCATAGTCTTCGGCGGGATAACCCTCGCGCAGATAGTCATGCAGTCCTGATTCGGGCCACAACACCAGCCGCTGCTCTCCGGGCGTTTTCGGCACGGTCAGCTGCGCCGTCTTGGTAAATTGCGTCTCGAAATTGGCGGAATTGTTGAGCACATCCTGCGCGATGTTGGGCTGGATCAGGGTATAAGCGGCGGCGCCGGAAGGATCGGTCACGCGTATGGCACCGGGCTGAAGTAACATAGCGAGCGGCACCAGCGCCAGCATAGCGCCGCGCCAGTTGAACGGCCGATGCTTCATGGCAACCAGCCAGCAACCGGCCAGCAGGACCATCACGCCTGACAAGCCATAGGTTCCCAGCCAAGCAGAAAAAACCGCCAGACCCGGTCGATCAAACGGGCCTAATGCTGCCACACCCAGCGGGTTCCATGCAAAGCCGGTAAATACCCAGCTTCTCAGCCATTCGCTGATGATCCATGTTGCGGCGATGGCCAGCACCAGCGCGACCGGCCTGTGCCTGAAGAACCACGCCCCCAGCGCGGCCAGCATTGGATAGACCGCCAGATACAGCGACAACGCAAACACCGCGATCCAGCCCAGCCATGCAGGCATCTGTGCTTGATAGGTAAAAGCCGTGGCGATCCAGTTGTTGCCAAGGCTGAAATGGCCGATCCCGAACAACCAGCCGATCAATGCAGCACGCTTCCAGCTGCCTGCACGGGCGGTGAGTTCGATGAGGCAGGCAATGGCCAGCAGAGTCAGCGGCCACAGATGCAGCGGTGCAAACCCGCAGGCTGCGATGACGCCCAGCAGTGGAGCCAGCCACAGGGGGCGAGCGAACAGGCGAGAGGCCAATCGGTGAAGCGCGTTCATCGGCTGGCTTGTGAACACTCAGCCGATGAGGCGCAAGGCCACCTTAACTATTCTGCGGCTTGTTCAGCTTCCGCCTTGGGCTTGCGCGGGCGGCGCACGCGGGGGGCAGGTTCGGCTCCAGCCACAGGCTCAGTTGGCGCTTCCTCACGCGCCGCACTGATTGATGGCGGCAAGATGGAGGCATCGAGGCCTGCGGGTTCACCTTGATCCGCTGGCTTGTCATTGCGTGGGCGGCGATCCTCGCGGCGCGGACGCAGACCGCGGGTGCCACGCGGGGCTTCGCGCACGAAGGGGTTCTCGGCTGGTTCGAAACTGGTTTCAGCGATTTGCTCGCCCGAATCATCATCTGGAGTTTCGACATCTGCTTCTGCCTGCGGGGCGCGCTCTACGCGCCAAGGGCGATCCTCACGTGGTGGGCGACCCTCTCGCGGGGCTCGTTCTGCGCGGGGCGCGCGCTCTTCGCGCTGAGGACGATCTTCTCGCGGGGCGTTTTCGCTGCGCGGGGCCAGATCTTCACGCTGGGGACGATCTTCACGCTGGGGACGATCTTCACGCTGCGGGCGGTCCTCACGCGGGGCACGTTCCTCTCGCGGCTGGCGGTTATAGCTCTGCTGATCGTAACTCGGGAAATTGTCTTCAGCGTTGAATTCGTTCGAATCCTCAGCTTCGTCACCACCTTCGGGACCGCGATTGCGCTGATCATCCTGACGGACGCGCTGATCGGCGATAACCCGGAAATAATGATCGGCGAATTGCAGGTAATATTCGGCCTGAACGCGATCACCGTTAAGGTGCGCATCATGCGCCAGCTTGCGATACTTTTCGAGCATCTGCGGCGCATTGCCACGCGCACGGCTGTCAATCCGGTTAAGCTGCTGGCCATTGCCGCCGCCGCCCTGACGATTGTTGTTTGTCCGTCCGCGCCTGCGGTTATTGTTGCCACGATTGTTGTTATTCAAGGGTGAGTTTTCCTTCACCGGTTCGCCGCCCGGCACTCTCACGAGCCGGATAGCGAATCGCGCTTGCCTTCACCGCACGCCGGGCGACCCTGAGCATGCGGTGTTCCTTCATCTGCCTTGTGCGAGGCGCTTTGTCGCCTGGCCTTCTGCAAATGCTGGAGCTGCGGCCTGTGGGACGGGAATGTCGCGTCCATCAACGGGCCTGTGCCGGGCTTAGGCGACGGCTAATGCCTTGCCAAGCTAAATTTCATTACTGTGCACCAATTCCAGCGCGCGCGGGTGATTGGCAAGATCGCGGTGAAGCCGGACCGAGAAACCCGCTGCCTTGGCAATCGCGCTCACCGCTTCGGCTTGAGTCGCGCCGATCTCGATCAGGGCGATGCCGTGTTCGGTCAGCAAGTCGGGCAGATGGGGGATGAGAATACGATAGTCATCGAGTCCTTCCGGCCCGGCAAACAGCGCGCCCGATGGCTCATGTTCGCGCACCGATGGCGAAAGTTCGGCAGCGTTTTCCACATAGGGCGGATTGGCGAGAATCAGGTCAAACCGGCCGAGCGCATCGGCCCAGGCCTCTTCGTGCCAATCGGCTTTCGCCATGCGCGCGCGTTCGGCCAACCCCAGCCGTGCAGCATTGGCGGCGGCAACCTCCAGCGCGCCTTGAGACTGATCAATACCCACGCCTTCGGCATTCGGAAGCTGCGCCAGAACCGCCAGCAGCAACGCGCCCGAACCGGTACCGCAATCGAGCACGCGCTTTGCATCCGGGTTTGCCGCCAGTGCCGCATCGACCAGCACCTCGCTATCGCTGCGTGGGATCAGGACATCGGAATTGACCAGAAATTCCAGCCCGTAAAACTCCTGGATGCCGGTGATATAGGCCACCGGCTCATGCTTCATCCGCCGCACGACCAGCGAGGCGTAACCAGCAACCACTGGCTCTTTCATGTGCCGCAGCAACAGCTCGCTACGTGTCACGCCCAGCAGATGCGCCATCAGCAACTCAGCATCGAGCCGGGGGGTGTCGCTGGCAGCTGCGAGCGCCTCAGCGGCTTCACGGATGGCGAGTGCAATGGTCATTCAGGCGTCATTCCCCCAGTGCCGCCAGACGCTTGGCCTGATCTTCTGCAATGAGCGCGTCGATCAGTTCACCCAGCCCCGCACCCTCAAGGATTTCCGGCAGGCGGTGCAGCGTCAGGTTGATGCGGTGATCGGTGACGCGCCCTTGCGGGAAATTGTAAGTGCGGATGCGTTCGGAGCGGTCACCCGATCCGACCATGGCCTTGCGCGCCTCGGCCTCGTCGCCATGGGCTTCGGCGCGTTTGAGATCATAGAGACGGGTGCGGAGCACCGTCAGGGCCTTGGCCTTGTTCTTGTGCTGGCTGCGCTGGTCCTGCTGGATCACCACCAGGCCGGTGGGCAAATGGGTGAGCCGCACGGCGGAATCGGTGGTGTTGACATGCTGCCCGCCCGCGCCCGATGCGCGGTAGATATCGATCTTGATATCCTTGTCCTCGATCTCGACGTCCACTTCCTCGGCCACCGGCAGCACCGCGACGGTGGCGGCACTGGTGTGGATGCGCCCGCCGCTTTCGGTGACCGGCACGCGCTGCACGCGGTGGACGCCGCTTTCAAACTTCAGCTTGGCGAACACGCCATTGCCCGAGAGCGAGGCGATAATTTCCTTGAAGCCGCCAAGGTCATTGGCGTTGACCGAATCGACTTCCACCCGCCAGCCCTGTGTCGCGGCATAGCCTTGATACATGCCGAAAAGATCGGCAGCGAACAGCGCAGCCTCATCGCCGCCAGTGCCGGCGCGGATTTCGAGCATGGCCGGGCGCGAATCCGCCGAATCGCGCGGCAGCATGGTGAGCGCGAGCTGGTGTTCGGCGTGCGGAAGCTCGGCCTTGATCCGTTGGGCTTCCTCTTGCGCCATGGCGCGCATCTCGGGGTCAGCCTCGTCCATCGCCTCAAGGCTGGCAAGCTCCCCGCGCATTTCGCGCACGGCTTCGGCAGCGCGGGCGACGGGTTCCAGCTCGGCATAATCGCGGCTGGCACTGACAAAGTCCGCCCCTTCGAGCGTGCCCGAAGCCAATCGCGCCTCGAGTTCAGCGAAGCGCGAGGAGATCTGAGCGAGGCGTGCGTCGGAGGTGGTCATATTTTTCCCCCCTCCCCTTCAGGGGAGGGGTCGGGGGTGGGGTTTGTCCGCTGGTCGCAACGTAGCGTCCGTACGACAGACCCCACCTCAACTCCTCCCCTGAAGAGGAGGGGCTTAGGTTGCGCAATCTTCGTCACTGCGGCTTCGCGGCCAACACCGCCCGATGCATCATTCCGTCAAGACGCTTTAGAACAGCCTCGTCACCCTTTGTCCGGCAAGACGGCTCGCCATCTTTCATGGATAACGCGAAAATGGCTGCCGCTCCTGACTTCGCCGCCTTGTCGAAGCGTTTTCGGGGGGAACCAGAAGCCAGAAGGTCGGAAGTGACCCCGCCAGCGCGAAGATTCGCCACAAACTTGATTCCCCAATTCAGGAGATCGTCGTCCTCCACGACCACTATGGCTTCCAGCGCTGTCGTCTCGCGCTCCCCCACCAGCATCGCCAGCCGTTCAATCCCCGCAGCCCAGCCCACCGCCGGTGTATGCGGCCCGCCCAAAGTTTCGATCAGCCCATCATAGCGCCCACCGCCCAGCACGGTGCCTTGTGCGCCGAGCCGTTCCGTCACAAATTCAAACGCGGTGTGGCGGTAGTAATCTAGACCGCGCACCAGCGCCGGAGCCCTCGTCCATTCCACGCCTGCCGCATCCAGACCGCTCGTCACCTTGCCGAAGAAATCCTGCGCCTCGGCGTTCAGATAATCGTCGATCTTGGGCGCATCGGCCAGAAACGCCTTATCGCGCGGGTCTTTGCTGTCGAGAATCCGCAGCGGGTTCTTTTCCAGCCGCTCCTGACTGTCCTCGCTGAGTTCGCCCTTCACCGCGCGGAAGTAATCGACCAGCGCCGCGCGCCACGCCTCACGGCTTTCCCCGTCGCCGAGCGTGTTGAGCATCAGCGTCACGCCGTGATCGATGCCCAGTTCTTTCAGCAGCTGATCGGCCATGACCAGCAGCTCGACATCGGCTTGTGGTTCGCTTGCGCCGATGATCTCGGCGTCAAGCTGGTGAAACTGGCGGTAGCGGCCTTTTTGTGGGCGTTCATAGCGAAACAATGGCCCGTGGGTGGCCACCTTCAGCGGCGCGTGCTGCTGCCAGCCGTTGGTGATATAGGCCCGCGCGATGCCGGCGGTGAATTCGGGGCGCAGGGTCAGCGATTCGTCGCCGCGATCGAGGAACGAATACATCTCTTTGGAAACCACATCGGTGGTCTCTCCGATTGAACGGCTGAACACTTCGGTCTTTTCAAACACCGGCATTTCGATCCGGCGAAAGCGGTAGAGCTTGCGTACGCGCTCGAAAGTCTCGACGACGAAGGCGAAAGCCTCGGCATCGGGGCCGAAAATGTCCTGTGTGCCTCTGATGGCCTGCGGTGTCTGAATGCTCATAGGCCGCGCGCTTAGCCGTTTCGAGGCTCCACGAAAAGCCGCTCGTCGAACAGGTGGTTGCGAAAGAGACCACTTGTCGGCAGAAACGGCCTCATGAACAAAATCTTTGCAAGCTTGCCGCTGCTCTCCGCCCTCATCCTCGCCGCTCCGCTTCATGCTCAGGACATGGCCAAATCCGCGCCGCTGGCCGTGCCGCTGGTCCAGACCGTGCCCGATGCCAAAGACCTGGCTTATCCGGGCACCATGGTGCTCGATATCGATGCCACTGACGTCACGCGCAGCGCATGGCGCGTGACTCAGACGATTCCCGTCGCGGCGGGGATCACGCGGCTGACGCTGCTCTATCCTGAATGGCTGCCGGGCAATCACGCCCCGCGCGGGCCGATCGAGGAACTGGTCGATATTCACTTTTTTGCTGGCGGCAAGGAACTGACCTGGCGGCGCGATGCGGCAGAGGTCTATGCCTTCCACGTCGATGTTCCGGCTGGCGCGCGTGAAGTGGTGGCGAAATTCATCCACTCGTCGCCGCTCAGCAATTCAGATGGCCGTGTCACCATGACTCGCGAGATGCTCAACTTGCAGTTCGAGAAAATGAGCCTCTATCCCGCCGGGCATTATGTCCGCCAGATCAGGGTGAAGCCGCAGGTCAGCTTCCCGGCAGGATGGACGGTCTATACCGCGCTGAATGGGCAGTCTGCGCCTTCTGGCAAGATCAACTGGGCCGAGACTGACTATGAAACGCTGGTCGATTCGCCGATCTTTGCCGGGGTTAACGCCAAAAGCTGGGATCTTGGCCACAATGTCCGGATCGACGTGGTTGCCGACAAGCCCGAGCAACTGGCGATCAAACCCGCCAATCTCGCCACCTACCGTGCGCTGGCCGAGGAAGGCATTCTCGCGTTCGGCAGCAGCCACTTTGATCGCTACAATTTCCTGCTGGCGCTGACCGACCGCATGGGCGGCATCGGGCTGGAGCATCACCGCTCGAGCGAAAACCAGATGGAGCCGAAGAACTGGATAGCGTGGGACGATTATGATTGGGACCGCAATGTCATCCCGCACGAATATGCCCACAGCTGGGATGGCAAGTTTCGCCGCCCGGCGCGGCTGTGGACGCCGGATTATCGCCAGCCGATGCAAGGCGATCTGCTGTGGGTTTATGAAGGGCAGACGCAGTTCTGGGGCACCGTGCTGGCGGCAAGATCGGGCGTGCAGACCAAGCAGACCGTGCTGGACATGATTGCCAGCGCGGCGGGCAGCTATATGGGCCAGCCGGGGCGGAAATGGCGTTCGGTGGAGGACACCACGTTTGAGCCGATCACCGCGAAGCTTGGCACCAAGAGCTATGATACGATCACCCGTAATGCTGATTACTACCGCGAATCGATGCTGGTATGGATCGAAGCCGACCAGATCATCCGCGAGGGTACAGCCGGTAAAAAAGGCCTCGATGATTTCGCCCATGCCTTTTTCGGTCTGCGAGATGGCGATTGGGGGCAGCTGACCTATGAGTTCGGCGATGTCGTGGGGGCGCTGAACGGAGTTTACGCCTATAACTGGGCCGCGTTCCTTGACCAGCGCTTGCGCCAGCCGGGGCAGCCGGTGCCGCTCGCCGGGATCGAGAAGGGCGGCTACCGCCTGACCTGGAAGGAAGAGCCCAATGCCTTTGACAAGGCGCGCTGGGCCGATGCCAAGACCACTGGCCTGTCTCATTCGCTGGGCGTGGTGATCGGCAAGGAAGGCGCTGTCACCAGCACCACCTGGGACAGCCCGGCTTTCAACGCCGGGATCGTGCCGGGAACAAAAATCCTTGCGGTAAATGGCATCGCCTATGATGCAGACACGATCAAGGCGGCGATCACTGCTGCGAAGGGCGGCAAGGAACCGATCCAGCTGCTGATCCAGCGCGGTGACAAGTTCATGACTGTGCCGGTGGCCTACCATGGGGGCTTGCGCTATCCTTGGCTGGAGCGGTCAGCACCGGGCAAGGCACCTGTCGGACTGGACCTGCTGCTCAGCCCTCGCCGGGTGATCGTTGCTCTGCCAAAGGCCAAGGTTCCCGCGAAGACAAAGTAAGGACGCCAGATGACCGTACCCCGCGTCTCGGCCAGCGCTGTGCCTCGCGGGCCGCTGTGGGGAATCGGATCAAAGCTCGCGCCGCCGCGTTTCTTGCTGTTCCTGACTGTGATGCTGGGCACTTGCGGCTGGACGCTGTGGCTTGATCACGCCGATTGGGGCAACACTCTGGTGCGCGGCTTCAATCTGGCGGCGGTGATTTTCATCATATCGCTCTGGCCGTTGAGCCACGATCACACGGCGGCGCAGATGCGGCTGCATTCGGCACAGAATAATGCGGGCCGCGCTTTGGTGTTGTTGATCACTGCGGTGGTCATGCTGGCAATTCTGGGCGGGATTGCTGCCGAATTGCCCGCTGCCCGGCACGGGGATGGCTGGGCCACGGCCAAGCTGATTTTCACCTTGATGCTGGCCTGGACCTTCACCAATCTGGTGTTCATGCTCCACTATGCCCATGCGCATTATGCCTTTTGCGAAGAAGATGGCGGCCATCGTGGCGGCTTCGATTTCAAGGGCACACAAGCGCCAGATTACTGGGACTTCCTCTATTTTTCCTTCACCGCAGGCATGAGCTTTGCCGCCTCCGATGTTGATGTCACACGCGGTGCTGTGCGGCGTGTCGTGTTGCTTCAGAGCTTGCTGTCATTCATCTTCAACATCGGCGTCATCGCTTTCACGATCAATGCGCTGGGCGGGGCCACTTAGTTTATTGCAGTGCAGCATGATCGAGGCTAGGTGCGCTGCCCATGAACATAGACATGATCCCCATTGGCGATAATCCGCCCGAAAGCCTCAACGTCATCATCGAAGTGCCGAGCGGTGGCGAACCGGTGAAGTATGAATTCGACAAGAAATCAGGCGCGCTGTTTGTGGACCGCATCCTGCACACGCCGATGCGTTATCCGGCCAATTACGGCTTTGTGCCGCACACGCTTTCGCCCGATGGCGATCCGCTCGATGCGCTGGTTATCGCACGCTCGCCCTTTATCGCCGGCTGTGTCGTTCGTGCGCGCCCCATCGGTGTGCTCAACCTTGAAGATGAGGCTGGCGGCGACGAGAAGTTGATCTGCGTGCCGGTCGACACCACCTTCCCCTATTATTCCGATGTCGGTGAACGGCAGGATCTGCCCTCGATCGTGCTCCAGCAGATCGAGCACTTCTTCAAGCACTACAAGGATCTTGAGGCCGAAAAGTGGGTGCGCGTCGGCAAGTGGGGCAATGCCGAAGAAGCGCGGCAGATCGTGATCGAAGCGATTGCGCGGGCCAAGGCGGCGAAGGGCTGAAACGGCACTCCTTCCTGAATCGGGAGGAGAACCGCCGCTTTAATCCCCTGCCACCATCATGCCATCGACGCGCAGGGTCGGCACATTGATCCCGCGGTACCATTCGAGATCATTGGCGGCGGTGAGAGCGGCGAACATGTCGATCAGATTGCTCGCAATGGTGAATTCGGCCACCGGCCCAGCCAACTCGCCTTTGACGATGCGGAAGCCTGCGGCACCCCGGCTGTAATCGCCAGTTACTCCGTTGACGCCCATGCCGATCAGTTCAGTAATGTAAACCCCATCGGCGATATCGGCCATCAGTGCGGCTGGAGTGACGCTGCCCGGCACGAGATGAACATTGCTGGCACTGACTCCCGGTGCGCCGCCATGCCCGCGTGAGGCGTGACCGGTGGGCTTCCCGCCCAGCTGGCGCGCGGCGGCGCTGTCCATCAGCCAACCGGTGAGCTTGCCATTTTCGACAAGTTTGCACTGGCTGACGGCAAGCCCTTCGCCATCAAACGGGTGCGAACCCGGGCCGCGCTTGCGCAGAGGATCGTCGATGATGGTGATCGCACTGTCAAAGATCTGCGCGCCGTCCTTGTCCAGCAGGAAGCTGGAACGCCGGGCAATCGCTGCACCGGATATCGCGCCAAGCAGATGGCCAATCAGACTGCCGCCGACGCGTGGATCGAACACTACTGACATCTGCCCGCTGCTCAGGTGGCCGGGGTTCAGCCTTGCCACGGCCCGGTCGCCCGCTTGTTTGCCGATTTCCTCAGGCGCTGGCAGGTCGCCGCCGTGATGGGCGGAGCGCCAGGCATAGTCGCGCTGCATATTGCCGCCCTCACCGGCGATGACGCTGGCGGACAGGCCGTGGCTGGTACTTTCATAGGCACCGGAAAAGCCGTGACTGGTGGCAAGCGCGAAAGTGCCGCAGCCGGAGCTGGCACCTGCGCCCTCGCTGTTGGTCACGCCCGGAATGGCTCGGGCGGCGTCTTCGGCGGCCTCAGCCAGAGCGCGCAATTGCACCGGGCTGGGCTCGGCAGGATCGACAAGATCGAGATCGCCTGGAAATTCGCGCGCCAGCAGGTCTTCGGGGGCCAGTCCCGCATAGTGATCCTCTGGTGCGGAGCGGGCCATGGCGACAGCGCGCGCCGCCAGTTCATCCAGCGCGGCATCGCCCAGATCGTTTGATCCGATGGAGGCGGATGATTTGCCGACAAAGACACGCAAGCCGATATGCTCGTTCTCTGATCGCTCGACGTCCTCCAGCTTGCCCAGACGCACCTGGATGCTTTCGGAACTGTCACCGGAATAGACGGCATCGGCGGCATCAGCACCAGCACGGCGCGCGCGTTCGACAAGGGCTAAAGCACGTTCTTGTGCAGATTTGGGATCAAGCATGGCGGCGGCTTAGACGCCTGTTACGCCCTGATCAATGTGGGGGATCAATGTGGCGGATCAATGCGGGGAAGCAATCAAGCAGGTCAACGAGCTGAGAATGCCATCTCGAGCAGCTTGAAGACGCCGGTCAGCGCAACTGGCAGGCCGATGGCGAGTAACCACAGCAACAATCGATCACGCTTGAAATAGGCACTTAGTTCCGGATCTGCGGCCTGATCATCGGTCAGCCGGTTCCATCTTGTTTCGAAACGGCGACAGGCCGGGATGATCGCCATCACCAGTACAATCAGCGCCAGATAAGGCAGCAGCGAGGCGCGTTCACCCTTCAAAGCGCCCATCGTGACGAAAATCTGCAACGCGGTATAGACCAGCAGAGCATAAGCGATGTGATCGCTCATACGCTTGCGCCAATCGAGCGGGCGCGCAGTTCCGCGCGCTTTTGCCGACAGTTTGGCCGGTCGGAATATCTCGACCATGCGCCCGATCCTTTCGTTTTCCTTATCCCGCGTGAAATAGAACACCATTCTGATGCACAATCAAGCGCTGTTAACCACCATTTCATCGCGCGCATGATCGTGAGTATGCAGGAAACCTGCCAAATTGCTCCAGTCAGGCATCAACGCGGCTTGAAGTGGCTCGCTTCCGTCCCTAAACCGGGCGGCGATGAATGACATGCAGACTGTAAAGACCGCCAAGGACCTCGTTTCTGGGCCGGGAACTGGCAATGGGCTCGAGGTGATTTCCATCGCCAAAAGCTATGACAAGCGCGCGGTGCTCTCCGATATTTCGCTGTCGGTGGGCAAGGGCGAGGTGCTGGGTCTGCTTGGCCCCAACGGCGCGGGCAAGACGACCTGTTTCTATTCGATCATGGGTCTGGTTCGCCCCGATTCGGGCCGTATCCTTATGGACGGCGTCGATGTCACCAATCTGCCGATGTATCGCCGGGCAATTTTAGGGCTGGGTTATCTGCCTCAGGAAACCTCGATCTTTCGCGGCTTGACGGTGGAACAGAACATCGCCGCCGTGCTCGAACTCAATGAGCCGGATGCCAATACCCGGGGCGAGGAACTGGAACGGCTGCTCGAGGAATTCGGTCTGGCGCGCTTGCGCTCCAGCGCGGCCATGGCGCTGTCAGGCGGCGAACGTCGGCGCTGCGAGATCGCCCGCGCACTGGCCGCCAAGCCCTCGATCATGCTGCTCGATGAACCATTTGCCGGGATCGATCCGCTTTCGATCAATGACATTCGCGATCTGGTAAAGGATCTGGCGACGCGCGGCATCGGCGTGCTGATCACCGATCACAATGTCCGCGAGACACTCGATATCGTTGACAAGACCTGCGTGATCTATGGCGGGCAGGTGCTGTTTGCCGGTACGCCAGAAAAAATGGTCGAGGATGAGAATGTGAAAATTCTCTACCTCGGCAACGATTTCACGCTGTAGCGAGAACGGCTCGCGGGAAACTGACCCATGGCTCTTGGCCCCCGCCTAGACCTGAGACAAAGCCAGTCGCTGGTGATGACGCCGCAGTTGCAGCAGGCGATAAAGCTGCTGGCGCTTTCCAATCTTGAGGTTGAGACTTTCATCGGCGAGGCGCTCGATGCCAATCCACTGCTGGAAGTTACTGCACCTTCCGATGCCCCGCCAGAAATCCCGGAAGAATTGCGCCGCACCACGCTGGAAAGTTCGCCGGTCGATCAGCTGATTGGCGAAGGTCGCGGGGGCGAAGACAAGCCTCTCGATGTTGATCCCGGCACGCTTGATCTTGATCGAGATACTGGTGATTGGGGCGGGGCGATTTCCAGCTTTGGCGGCGAGGAAGGTCCCGGCATTGATGAGCGCGGCGATCATGCACCGACGCTGGCAGAACATCTTGAAGCCCAGATCGGCACCGCCACGAACGATGCGCGGCTTGCATTCACGGCCCGCGCCGTGATCGACCGGCTGGATGAAGCGGGCTACCTGCCGATGACCTTGCGTGAAGTTACCGAGGAACTTGGCCTCACGCTGGCCGAGGTCGAGACAGCCCTTGCGCTCGTCCAGACTCTGGACCCCACCGGGGTCGGCGCACGCAGCCTGTCCGAATGTCTGGCGCTGCAGGCCAAAGAGGCGGATCGCCATGATCCCTGCATGGCGCGGCTGCTCGACAATCTCGATCTGCTGGCGCGCGGCGAACTGGCCCGGCTGAAACGGATGTGCGGGGTTGATGACGAAGACTTCGCCGAGATGATGGCCGAACTGCGCGGTTATGATCCCAAACCCGGGCTGAAGTTCGCACGTGGTGGCGGTGAGCCGGTGGTGCCCGATATCCTCATCACCCCGCGCAGCGATGCCAAAGGGAACTATGATGGCTTTGACATCGCGCTCAATCAGTCGACACTGCCGCGCCTGATCATCAACCGCACCTATTATGTCGAAATGAAAAGCGCCTGCGATGACAAAGCGGCGCGCGGCTGGCTTTCGGAAAAACTGGCGGATGCCAACTGGCTGGTGAAAGCGCTTGATCAACGCCAGCGCACAATCCTGAAAGTTGCCGCCGAGATGGTGAAGCAGCAGGAGGGCTTTTTCCGCCACGGCGTTTCGCAGCTCAAGCCGCTGAATCTGCGCACCGTTGCGGAGGCTATCGAGATGCATGAATCAACCGTTAGCCGTGTCACGTCGAACAAATATCTGCTGTGTGACCGCGGAACCTATGAGCTGAAGTATTTCTTCACCTCGGGCGTTGCCTCATCGGATGGCGAGGGAGCGGTTTCGGCCGAGACGGTGAAGGCGGCGATCAAGCAGTTAATTGATGCCGAAGAAGCCAATGCGATTCTTTCCGATGATACGCTGGTCGATCTGCTCAAGGCCAAGGGCTTCGATCTGGCGCGGCGCACCGTGGCCAAATATCGCGAGGCTATCGGCTTCGGCAGTTCGGTGCAGCGGCGTCGGCAAAAGGCGCTTGCCGGGGTGCGGTGATTCTCAGTGCCTCACGGCGCGGCAATCTTGACCAGCACTTTGCCGATATGGCTGTTGCCTGGGATGAAACTCTCGCAAAAAGTAGCAGCCGCATTTTCCAGCCCGTTCACCACAGTCACAGGATAGGAAATCCGGCCTGAGTCCAGCCAGACTGCCAGCTCGGCAATCGCCGCATCGCCGCCGACAAACTGCCCGCCAAAGCCGCGTAATTCGAGCCCTTTTGACATGATCATGCGGAAAAATCCGGGCAGATGATCCGGCCCCGGCCCCTCCATCCCAACGCCATAATAGGCGATGTAGCCACAGACCGGCATCCGTGCGCGGTATTTGAGCAAGGGCATCACGGCGAGAGTGACATCACCACCGACATTATCGACATAGACGTCGATCCCGCCCGGAACTGCCGCTTTCAGCTGCTCGGCAAAATCTGGCGCTTTGTAATCAACGCAGTCATCAAAGCCGAGCGCGCGCACGGCGGCGCATTTGTCCGCACCACCCGCTATGCCGACCACGCGCGCGCCCTTGAGTTTGCCGATCTGCCCGGCAATCGTGCCGACCGCGCCGCCTGCTGCACTGATCACGACAGTCTCGTCCGCTGCGACGCGGCCGATGCCGACCATGCAGGCATGGGCAGTCTGCCCGGTCATGCCCAGCACACCGAGTGCTGTTTCCAGCGGGGCAAGTTCCGGATCAAGCTTGCGCAAGGCTCCGCGCACCGGATCTGCCTTGATCGGATCGAGCGCGGCATATTCGCGCCAACCCGTGCGTCCCTCGACATAGTCACCCACCGCATAGTCAGGGTGGTGGGAGGCGACCACTTGGGAGATGGTGCCGCCATAGATGACGTCGCCCGGATGCAGATGCGTTGCTCCGGTGATCCGCACTTCATCCAGAGCAAAGCGGATCAAGGGATCGAGCGAAAGCCATAGGGTGCGGACCAAGACCTCGCCAGCGCCGGGGGTAGGGATGGGTGCCTGCTCGACACGAAAATTGGCGGCCACGGGGCTGCCCTTGGCATAGCTTGCCAGTACGACCTGGCGCATCATAGTGCTCATCGCCCGATACCTTTATGAGAAGTTGAGCACGGAAAGGTGCTGGAAAGCGCGCAGGCCTTCGGGGCCGCGCTCGCGCCCTTGTCCGCTCATCTTGATGCCGCCCATCGAAGCCCAGGCGCTGGTCACGCCGTTGTTGACGTTGACCGTGCCGCTGCGCATTGCCTGACCGACCATCAGCGCCGTGCGCTTGTCTGCGCCGTGGACCCAGCCTGAAAGGCCGAAGCGCGAATCGTTGGCCATGGCGATAGCATGATCGAGATCGCGGTAGCCGATGACGGCAACCACCGGTCCGAAGACTTCTTCCTGCGCGGCGGGGTTGGCATTGTTGGGCAGATCAAGCAGCGTCGGCTCAAAATAATGGCCTTTGGTCAGGTGCGCCGGACGCTTGCCGCCAAACACGACCTTGCCGCCAGCGGCCACGGCAGCGGCGACAATCCGTTCACAGCGCGCGACGGCGGCAGCGTTAATCACCGGGCCGGTGTCGGTCGTCGGATCATTCGCCGGGCCGACCTTGATCGCCGACAGCAGTTGCGCTGCCTTGGCAAGCACCTCGGCTTTACTTTCCTCGGGCACCAGCAACCGCGTTCCAAGCGCGCAGCCTTGTCCGGCGTGGCTGACGCAAACGACACGCGCGTGCATCGGGGCCTTGTCGATGGAGTCTGACAGGAAGATCTGCGCCGACTTGCCGCCAAGTTCGAGCACCAGCGGCTTGAGTGTTGGCGCGGCCTGTTCGGCAATCTTTGCACCCACCGCGCAGGAGCCGGTGAAGGAAACCATATCGACTCGGGGATCGCTGCTCATCATCTGGCCGCCTTCCAGCCCGCCTTCGATCACGACATTGAGGACACCTGCGGGAAGCCCCGCCTCCATGGCCGCCTCGGCGAAGATCATCGATGAGATTGGCGTCAGCGGATTGGGCCGCAGTAACACTGTGTTGCCGGTAAGCAGCGCCGGGATCACCTTCCACAGCGCGGTGAACAGCGGCACATTATAGGCGGCAATGGCGCTGACCACGCCCATCGGCGTATAGCGGCGCACAGATTGCATGGCATGGCCCATCATCCCCAGCCGTTCGTGCATCGGTAGAGGATTGTCTTCGATTTCGGGCAGCGAAAGATAGACATCGACCACTTCGGCGGCGTGGCGCAGCGGTGTAGCTACCTGCGCGCCCATCACCGAGGACGAGACCGGGCAGCCGGCCTCCAGCATGGCCAGTTCTGTCAGACGATCGGCGTGTTTGGCCAGCGCTGCGGCATAGCGGCGCATGATCTCCGCGCGTGCCTCTCGCGTCATTCCGCTCCATTCGCCCTTGTCAAAGGCGGCGCGCGCGGCGGCGATGGCATCATTGACTTGAGCCGTGGAGAGTCCCTGAATCTCGGCAACAATGCTCTCGTCAGAAGGGTTTTCGACGGTGAAAACAGCGCCTTCGCCGCGCACATATTGTCCGTTGATGAAACCTGCGTGTTCCAGGGGAGCCTCCCAATAATTCACATTGTCGAATTTATGTTCGCAGTTTATGCAAGTCTGGAAATAGCGTCAATCACACATACTGGGGAGTTTGACGATGGCCCGATATTTGATTCTAGCCCTCAATGGTCCAACCGACGGGGAAGGCGATGAAGAGACTCTCAACCGCTGGTATGAGGATGTTCACCTGCCCGATTTCAAGGCGATCCCCGAGGTCAAGACCGCGCGGCGTTACAAGATCCTGCGCGGAAATGTCCCTGGCGTTGATCAGCTTTGGCCCACTGTCGCTGCCTATGAGATAGAGACTGATGATATGGCGGCGGTCTCTGCCAAGCTGCAACAGATGCGGCCGTTTGATCCAACGCTCGACCGATCAAAATCGGCCAATATCATGGCAGTGCAGATTCAGGGCGATGAGTAGTTAGGTCCTGACCCTAAACACCTAGCAATGCGAAACTGTCATGCCGCGTCACCGCTGCGCCCAGTCTTGCGGTAAACTCATAGATGATCGGCGGATCAACCCGGCGGGTGATGCTCCACAAGTAGAAGCCATAGACACAGGCCTCGCGGTATTCGCGCCAGGCAGTTTCATCATCAGGCATGACAGCCCCGGTGGCGCGCATCAGTTCGAGATAATGGCGCAGCAGCACTCGCTCTTCGCGCTCAGCCAGATCCACCGGCAGCACAGCCGCAATGTGATAGGCAATATCGAGCGCCCAGCCGCCCGCTTGCAGCAGCTGCCAGTCGATCAGTCCAGTGTCTGCACTGCTGCGGAAGATGTTTCCGGCGTGGGCATCGCCGTGGACCAGAAATTGCCTCCGCGCCCGGTCGCGCTCCGCCAGTGGTGACAGAGCAGCGAGCAACCGAGCGGCGTTTCGGGTGGCAGAAGGCAAGGTAAGCCCGCGCGGATCGTCAAGCAGGGCTTGTAGTTGATCCGCTGTCATATGCTGTGCCTGCGCGAATTCGGTTATCCGGTGGCTGATCCACGGGTGATCGGCGATCAGGGCGTATCCGGCATGGAGTGCGGCGAGCTGCTCAAGGCTACTGGCTGCATCATCGGCTGTGAACGGATCAAGCGCTGAGCAGAAACGCGCGCCGTCCGCGATAAGATCGCGCATGATGACCGCCGCCTGCTGGGCTTCGCGGTCAATCACGGTCTTGACGCAGATCGGCACCCGCACCGCGACATGGGCGGCGATCTTGTGATAGAAATCAGCCTCCCTGACCATGGTCGGCCCGCCGCGTGCAGACATCTCATCGACATCGAGCAGCCCCTTGAGGCACAGTGCCAGCGGTGCGGAGCCGTCTGCCGGGTGCGCGAGGAAGCGCACCTTTGTGGCGACGGTCCTGATCACCTCGACGCTTTCACTGCGGCCAATCTCCACGCCCAAAGCAGAACTCAGCCATGCCGGATCGAGCGCAGCCTCAAGCGTTTGCGGAACCGCAGTTTCAGCCATAAAAAACTCCCTTGCTCCCAGCATGGCAAGTCGCTGGACGGTTCGCAATGGCGAAAGGACAATCGCAATGGTGGAGCCATCTTGACCCGCTACTGTGTGGGCCTAGGCTTTGGGTAACAAGATCAGTCTGTATTGGGGAGTTATTATGGCGCCGAAAGCAAAGGCCGGGCCGCTTGCCGGGATCACCGTGATCGAAGTGGCGATGTACGCCTTCGTGCCGGTTGCCGGAACAATCCTGTCAGACATGGGCGCGATAGTAATCAAGGTCGAACCGGTTACCGGCGATCCGATTCGCGGCCTGCGCACTGGAACGTCTGACGAAACTGCGATCGAACTCTCGTGGGAGTGTTACAACCGCGGCAAGCGCTCGATCACGCTTGACCTCAAGCATGAAGACGGCCGCGCGGTGCTGATGCAACTGCTGGGCAAGGCCGATGTCTTCCTCACCAACCTGCTGCCGCCCGCCCGCCGGTCCATGGGCATTGACGAGGCGGTGTTGCGTCCGCGCTTTCCGAACCTGATCTACGCCTGCGGTTCTGCGCTGGGGCCGCATGGGCCTGAGCGGGAGAAGGGCGGCTATGATGCCATTACCTTCTGGGCACGCGGCGGGGTTTCCTCAGCATTGACCGAACCCGATGCCGAATCGCCCGTCGGACCGCCGGGACCGGCCTTTGGCGATACGCTCAGCGGTTCGATGCTGGCAGGCGGGATTTGCGCAGCGATTGCCCAGCGGGCACTGACGGGTGTTGTATCCTCTGTCGATGTCTCGCTACTCAACGCGGGCATGTGGTCCATGCAGCGGGCAATTGCCCAGTCGACGATGGAAGGCGTGGACCGGTTCCCGCGTCCGCCGCGCAATCGGCCCAACAATGTCCTGTCCTATAACTACAAGACCAGCGATGGCCGCTTTCTGGCGCTATGTATGTTGCAAGCAGACAAATACTGGCCGCGCCTTTGCGAAGTGGCCGGACGGCCAGAACTGGCAAGCGATCCGCGCTTTGTCGATGCCGCCGCGCGCCGCGCCAATACCGAGGATTGTCTGGGTGAACTGGTGCCGCTGTTCGCTTCAAAGTCGCTGGCCGAGTGGCGCGAAATCCTCAACCAGCAGGATGGCCAGTGGGATGTTGTCCAGCACGTCGGTGAAATGCATGCCGATCCGCAGGCCATGGCCAACAATTATATCCAGACGGTCCGCTGCACTGCCGGGATCGACGTGCCGATGGTTTCGGTGCCGATGATGTTCGATGGCAAGGCTTTGCCCGCAGGTGTGTCCCCCGATGTCGGCGCGCACAGCGATGAAATCCTTGCCGCCGCTGGCTATGACGAGGACGCGATCATCGACCTCAAGGTCAAAGGCGTGGTGTTTTGAGCGCGGCACGCAAGCTACCGGTCATCGATGAGCTTTCGGGGTTCTTCTGGACCAGCGGCGCCGATGGCAGACTGCGGATCCTGCGGTGCGGACCTTGCAGCCATTGGCAGCACCCCCCGCAGCCGCGCTGTGCCAAGTGTCATTCCGCCGATCTGGCTCCGCAGCCTGTCTCAGGCCGCGGCCGGGTGGTGAGCTTCACGGTCAATTATCAGTCGTGGCAAAAAGATGTCGCCGCTCTCTTCATCTTTGCGGTGATCGAGCTGGCTGAACAAGCTGAGCTTTATGTGTTCAGTAACCTCACCTGTGCGCCAGAAGCAGCGCGGAGTGACATGGCGGTGGAGGTGATTTTCGAGCAACAGGAAGACGTCTGGATTCCACTGTTCCAGCCGCTGGGGGCGGATCATGCTTGACGGCCTCCCCGAAAAACAATGCTGCATCACCGGCGTGGGCCAGTCAGAGGTTGGCCGGCCATCGCCGCTGAACCCGATTGAATTGACGATTGATGCGGTAACCAAAGCCCTCGATGATGCAGGGCTGACGCTTGCTGACATTGACGGCATCACCAATTATCCGCCCAAGACTGACCTTGGCGGCGGCATTTCCCCGGTCGGGGTGGGCGAGGCGATGTTTGCTCTGGGCATCGACGCCAAGTGGATCGGTTCATCGACGCACGAAGGCCCCGGCCATATGAGCGCGATTTTTCAGGCGGTAATGGCGATTGCCACCGGACTGTGCCGCCATGTGCTGGTGTTCCGCACTGTGGCGCAGGCGCAGGCGCGGGTGCAATCGCGCGGATCGACGCTGCTCGCCAGCGGCCATTCACGCGTTGCGGGCAACAATGCCTGGACCGTGCCATTCCATGCCGTTTCACCGGTCAATCTCTGGGCGCTTTATGCCCAGGCCTATTTTGACAAATACGGTGCTGGACCGGAACAACTCGGCTGGGTGGCGGTCAATGGTCGGCGCAATGCCGCACATAACCCCAACGCCATCTACACCAAACCGCTGACCATCGAGGACTATCTGGCTTCGCGGATGATCTCGACGCCGCTTCGGCTCTATGACTGCGATACCCATATCGATGGGGCCACCGCGCTGATCATCTCGGCGCGCGATACGGCGAAGGATTTGCGCAATCCGCCGATCCATATCGAGGCGATGGGCATGGCGCTGGGCGGGCTGGGGCAGGGTATCCACACCGGCGATTTCACCACGCTCCCCGCCACGCGCGCAGGCGAAATGCTGTGGCAGAGGACTGACCTCAAACCGCGCGATGTCAGCTGCGCGCAGATCTATGACGGCTTTTCGATTCACACCTGGCTGTGGCTGGAAGCGCTGCAAATGGTGAAACCGGGCGAGGCGGCAGCGTTCATGGACGGCGGCACCCGCATCGCTCTTGATGGCGAATTACCGATGAACACCGGCGGCGGGCAATTATCCGGCGGTCGGTTCCATGGCTATGGCCATACCTTTGAGGCCTGCACCCAGCTGTGGGGCCGGGGCGGAGGACGGCAGGTGAAGGATGCGAAGGTCAGCGTCGTCTGCAACGGCGGCTATGGCTATGGTGCGCTGCTGTTGCGTGCGGATTGACTCCTCTGCCGAATTGCGAGATATTCCGTATAGCGATTATCAATTCGAAATATCGAATTATCGGGAGAGCAAAGATGAGCGATCTTGCCGTGGCGGAGCACCCGGGAGCCGATACCGGCGAATGGACCTTTGGGCCAATTGTCGATGCTGATGCGCATATCGATCCGCCGCATGATATGTGGGCCAATTACCTGCCCGCCAGCCAGAAGGCCAAGGCGCCAGTCATCGAGGAAGGTGACGAGTGCGACTGGATTCTTTTCGAAGGCACCCGCCGTCCGGTGCGGATGATCAGCAATCAGGCCGGCCGTGCTGGCAAAGACTTCAAGATGATCGGCAAGCTGTCCGAACAGCGCGCCGTCTGGGATTCGCACCTACGCCTCGCCGATATGGACAGCGACGGCATCAACAGCGCCATCCTGTTCGGCGGCGGACCGCTCGGCACCTTTGACAATGAACTCTACATGGCGAGTTATGAGGCTTACCAGAACTGGGTGATGGACTGGTGCAGTACGGACAAGCGCCGACTTGTCCCCATCGGTTACGTGCCGATGCGCGATATCGATGAAACCATCGGCCACATCCAGCGCCTCGCCAAGATGGGTTTCAAGGCGGTTAACCTGCCTGCCTTTCCGCAGAACCCCGATGGCTGGAGCACCAGCTCGGGTGTGTCGGCGCTCAAGGAAGGCCAGGTATCAGCGCTGACCGGCGACCCCAAGGGGGCGCTACAATATTACCAGCCCGAATTTGACCGGCTGTGGACGGTGATCTGCGATCTCGATCTGGTCGTCACCATGCATCTTGGTGGCCGGGTGCCACGCTTTGGCGATGCGCAGCACTTCCTGCCAGACATGCCGATGAGCAAGATGGCCATGGCCGAGCCGGTGGGCATCTTTATCTTCAATGCGATCTTCCAGCGCTTCCCTAAACTGAAGCTGGTGCAGGTGGAAAGCGGCGTTGGCTGGTTTGCCTGGTACTGCGAATATATCACCCGCACCTGGGAAAAGCAGCGCTTCTGGACCGAAAGCCCGCTGACCGAGAGCCCGGCCTATTACATGGAAAACAACGTTTACGGATCGTTCATTCAGGACCGCGTCGGCATCGTCAGCCGCAATCTGCCAGGAGCCGGGAACATCATGTGGTCGTCAGACTATCCGCATTCGGAAACCACTTTCCCCAATTCTCACAGCATCATCCAGCGCGATTTTGCCGGTGTCCCCGAAGCGGATATCCGCGACATCATCTGCAATCGCGCCCGCAATCTGTACGGTCTGGATTGAACCGATGAGCGACCTGCTACTGTCCGATGATCCGCTATACGCCGAGCTCTATGACGTCCGCCGCGAGGCGGAGGCGATGCGCAACTATGTTGCCGAAGATCAGAGCGAGGCCATCGCTGCGCTGCGGGCCAATGCCCCGGTTCATGCCGGACCTTTGCGCGAACTGCTGGGCCTGCCCGAACATCAGCGCCACGTTATGGCGGCTGGAAAGCCCAAGTACTGCGTGCTGTCGTTTGATGCCTGCGAGACGGTGTTGCGCGATTCGAAGCGTTTTTCATCGACCATCGTGCATCACCCTAACCCGGCTGATGAAAAAACTATGGGCGTGCTGGAAATGGACGGCGGTGAGCACCGTGCTTTTCGCCGGGCGTTGCAGCCGATCTTTCTCAAGCACAATGCCGAGGGCTGGTGGCGCACCCGCTGGATCAATGAGGCGGTGGCGCGGCTGGTCGCCAGCCTGAAGACTCGGCAGCGCGCCGATCTCAACCTTGATTTCTGCGCCCGCATTCCCGTGCACACCATTACCACAGCGATCGGCTTGGACGGCGAGGCGGCGCTCAAATTTCGTCTCGCCTGGATGAAAAGTGGCGGCGTTGGGCGGGTCGCTCCTGATGAACAGTGCTCCGCCGCGCAGCAAGTTGAAGCCATGTTGCTGGCCCTTATCGCCAAGCGCCGCACAGCACCCCAGGACGATGTCATCACCCGGCTCATCAATTCGCAAGTTGCCTTGCCGGGAGAGGAGCCACGCGCGCTGACTGACCGCGAGGTTATGCTCAATGCCCGGCTGATCATGATCGCTGGCGGAGGCACCTCGTGGCGGCAGATGGGTATTGCCTTGCTCGGCCTGCTGACCAATCCCGATCAACTGGCAGCGGTAAGGCAGGACCGCAGCTTGCTCGATGCCGCGATCGAGGAATCGGCACGGTGGTGCACCAATTCAGGGCTGTTTTGCCGCCTTGTCACCAAAGACACCGAGCTGGAAGGCGTCGATCTGCCAGAAGGCGCAGTCGTCGAATTGTGGCTCAACGCCGCCAACCGCGATCCGACGCGCTGGGATCGGCCCGATCAGTTTGATCTGTTCCGTCCCGTGCAGAACCACCTCGGCTTCGGCATCGGCCAGCATCGCTGCCTTGGCCTCAATGTTGCCAAGCAGGAAATGTTTGCTGGGATTTCCGCGCTGCTCGATGCCTTCCCGAACCTGCGGCTGGATCCAGATGCGGAAGTACCGTTCATCACCGGCGGGCTGGAACAGCGCGGACCTTCGGCGCTGCCGGTGCTGTTAAATTAGCCAAAGCCGCTAGCCTAAATCGCCTGCGCCGCGGCCCAGCCGCTGGCCCATGCCCACTGGAAGTTATAGCCGCCCAGCCAGCCGGTGACATCAACCGCCTCGCCGATGACATAAAGCCCGGGAACGTGGCGCGCTTCCATGGTCTTGGAGGAGAGTTCTGCTGTGCTGATCCCGCCTGCGGTAACTTCAGCCTTGGTATAGCCTTCGCTGCCATTGGGGGTGAAGCGCCAATCGGCAAGGCGGGCTTCGGCGGCGGCAAGTGCGCGGTCAGTTAGGTTGCCCAGATCGCCTGACAATTCCAGCCGCTCACAGAGCACAGCGGTGAGCCGGTCTGGCAGCGTCTCACCTAAAAGCTTTCGTAAACTGGTCTTGGGTCGTTCGCGCTTGGCAGTGATCAGCCAGTCACGCGCGTGATCGGGCAGGAAGTTGAGGGCGATTTCGTCGCCGTTGTTCCAGTAGGAAGACACTTGCAGGATCGCCGGACCAGATAACCCACGATGGGTGATCAGGGCGGCTTCGCGGAACTTGGTTTTGCCGCAACGCGCGATGACATCGGCGGCAACGCCCGACAACTCGCGAAACATCACATCATCCCCGCCCAGCGTCAGCGGCACCAGTGCGGGGCGCGGCTGGACCACCTTGAGACCGAACTGGCGCGCCAGTTCATAAGCAAAGCCAGTCGCGCCCATCTTGGGAATCGACGGCCCGCCGGTGGCGATGACCAGTGCTGGTGCGGATACAGTCCGGCCACCAACAACGACACGAAATAGCCCGTCATTATGTGCAACGGTGGAGATCGCCGCACCGCAAGAGACTTCAACGCCGCCCTTGGCGCATTCCTCCATCAGCATGGCAACGATTTGCCGCGCCGAGCCATCACAGAACAATTGGCCAAGCGTCTTTTCATGCCAGGCAATGCCGTAGCTCTCGACCAGCGCAATAAAATCATGCGGTGAATAGCGGCCTAATGCCGACTTGGCGAAATGCGGGTTCTGAGAAAGATAGCGGTCGGGCGCGGTGTGAATGTTGGTGAAATTGCAGCGTCCGCCGCCCGAAATCAGGATTTTCTTGCCGGGTTCGTCGGCATGATCGAGCAGCAGTACCCGGCGCCCGCGCTGTCCGGCCATGGCGGCGCAGAACAGGCCCGCCGCGCCTGCGCCTAGCATGATGGCGTCGAAGTGGTCGCTCACGAACCAACCATTTTAAGCGCCAGCGCTTCGGCCACCTTGATGCCATCGACAGCGGCGGAAAGGATGCCGCCCGCATAACCCGCACCTTCGCCCGCCGGGTAGAGTCCAGCCGTGTTGAGACTCTGGCAGTCCCGCCCGCGCGTGATGCGCACCGGAGATGAAGTGCGGGTTTCCACACCGGTCAGCACGACATCGGCATGGTCATAGCCGGGCAACTGGCGGCCAAACACCGGCAGTGCTTCACGCATGGCGGAAATGGCAAATTCTGGCAGGCATTGGGAAAGGTCGGTGAGATGGACGCCAGGTTCGTAGGACGGGGTTACTGTGCCGAATTCTGCCGATGTCGTCCCAGCAAGGAAATCGCCCAGCTTCTGCCCCGGCGCGTGATAGTTCGATCCGCCCGCGACATAGGCAAGGCTTTCCCAGTGGCGCTGGTAAGCGATGCCCGCCAGCGGTCCGCCGGGGAAATCGCGCTCCGGGCTGATATCGACCACCAGCCCTGAATTGGCGTTGAATTCGGCGCGCGAATACTGGCTCATGCCATTGGTGACGACGCGGCCTTCCTCTGAAGTCGCGGCGACCACGCGGCCCCCCGGACACATGCAAAAGCTATAGACGGTGCGGCCATTGCTGGCTTTGTGCGACAAGCTGTAGGCCGCCGGACCAAGAATCTTGTTGCCTGCACTGGCACCAAAACGTGCCTTGTCGATCCAGCTTTGCGGGTGCTCGATGCGCAGGCCCAAGGCGAAGGGTTTGGCCTCGATATAAATGCCGCGGTCGTGCACCTTGTGGAAGGTGTCACGTGCTGAGTGGCCGACCGCGAGGATCACCTGTTGTGCAGGAAGATAGTCACCTGTGCTGAGATGCAGGCCTTGAACCTTGCGCGATCCGTCAGGTGCAACCGCAATGTCGAAATCATCAACCCTCGTTCCGAAGCGATATTCACCGCCCAGCGCTTCGATAGTTTCTCGCATGCTGATCACCATGGTCACGAGCCGGAAGGTGCCGATGTGCGGGTGGGCTTCGGTGAGGATTTCCTCAGGCGCGCCCGCCTTGACGAATTCGGTCAACACCTTGCGGCCCAGATGGCGCGGATCCTTGATGCGGCTGTAAAGCTTGCCGTCAGAGAAAGTGCCCGCGCCGCCTTCGCCGAACTGTGCATTGGACTCCGGATTGAGCTCCCCGCGCCGCCACAGACCCCAGGTGTCCTTGGTGCGTTCGCGCACAGCCTTGCCACGCTCGATGATGATCGGCTTGAAGCCCATCTGCGCCAGCACCAGCGCCGCCAGCAGCCCGCAAGGCCCAGCGCCAATCACCACCGGGCGGGTGCCGGAATAATCTTCGGGCGCACGCACAGGCATACGATAGGCGGTATCGGGCGTTGGCCGGACATGCGGATCACCCGCCAGCCGGGTCAGCAACGCCGCCTCGCCCGTGACCGTGACATCGACCGAATAGACCAGCTTTATCGCGCTTTTCTTGCGGGCATCATTGCCGCGCCGGGCCACGCTGAAGTGTTCGAGCGCATCGGCCGCAATCCCCAGTCGCGTGCAGATAGCTTCACCCAGCGCCTCGGGCGGGTGATCAAGTGGCAGCAGCAGATCGGTGATGCGGAACATGGCTCTGCCCTATCGTGACTGGCGGGCGAGGGGAAGTGGGGCTTCGTTGTGGCTTTAGGCCGCCACCATCTCCAGAGCCTCTCTCGCCTTCATCCAGGCCGCTTCCGCATCGGCCATCTGCTTTGCCACTTCGGCGCGGCGCTTCATCAGTTCGGTCATGGTCAGCCTGGCGAGCGAAGCTTCGGCGGTTTTGGGATCGAACATCGCTTGATCAACAACGCTGAGCAGATCGGTGAGTTTGGCCAGTTCCGCCTCAGCCTTTTGCGCGGCTTTGCGCAGAGACTGTCCTTTTTCGCGCGCTTCGGCGGCGGCCTTGCGCTGCTCCTTCTTGTTGATCTTGGGCTCACCGCCCCGCGCAGTCGGCGATTCCTTAGCCAGCACGAAAGCAATGTAATCCTCTATCGAACCATCGAAATCCTTGGCCGTGCCGCTATCGACCAGCACGAGACGGTCAGCGGTCATTTCCAGCATGTGACGATCGTGGCTGACGATTACCACCGCGCCCGTATAGTCATTGAGCGCTTGAATCAGCGCCTCGCGGGCATCGACATCAAGGTGGTTGGTCGGTTCATCGAGGATCAGCAGATGCGGAGCGTCGCGGGTGATCAGCGCCAGCGCCAGCCGCGCCTTTTCGCCGCCTGAAAGCTTGCCAACTTCGGTCAAAGCCTTGGGGCCGGAAAAGCCGAAGCGCCCCAGTTGACCGCGCACCGCACCGGGGGTCGCGCCTTTCATCAGCTGAGTCATGTGCTGCAGTGGGGTCTCGCTGCGATCGAGTTCTTCCACCTGATACTGGGTGAAATAGCCGACCCGCATCTTGCCGCTGGCCTGCATCGCCCCGTCCATCGGTGCGAGCTGCGCAGCGAGCAGGCGCGCCAGCGTGGTCTTGCCATTGCCATTGCGGCCAAGCAGCGCAATGCGATCGTCGGGATCAAGCCGCAGATTGAGGCGGCTGAGGATTGGCACATCGCCATAGCCGACTTGCGCCATATCCAGCGTGATCAGCGGCGGGCGCAGTTCCTCGGGATTGGGAAAATCGAAGCTGAGCGAGGGATCGTCGATCAGTTCGGCAATCGGCTGCAGTTTTGCCAGGGCTTTCTGGCGTGACTGCGCCTGCTTGGCGGTGGAAGCCCGGGCGGAATTTTTGGCGATATATTCCTGCAAATGCTCGCGCTGCGCCTGCTGCTTGGCCTTGGCGCTGGCGAGCTGGGCCTGCCGCTCGGCGCGGAGCCGCTCGAACTGGTCATAGCCGCCGGGATACAGCGTCAGCTTGCCGCCCGTCAGATGCAGGATGTGATCGACGACATTGTTAAGGAAATCACGCTCATGGCTGACCAGCACGATAGTAGCCGGATAGCTCTTGAGGAAATCCTCGAGCCACAGCACGGCTTCAAGATCAAGGTGGTTCGAAGGCTCATCGAGCAGCAGCAGATCGGGCTGCGAGAACAGCAGTGCGGCGAGTGCCACACGCATCCGCCAGCCGCCTGAAAAGCTCTCCAGCTCGCGGTGCTGGGCGTCTTCGTCAAAACCAAGCCCGCTGAGAATACGCGCGGCGCGGCTCGGCGCGGAATGGGCGTCGATGGCGATCAGGCGCTCGTGAATGTCACCCAGCCGGTGCGGATCGTGACTGGTTTCGCTCTCATGCATCAGCGCGGCGCGTTCGGTGTCGGCGGCGAGCACAGTCTCGAACGGGCTGGCGCTGCCACCCGGCGCTTCCTGCGCGATATAGCCCAGACGGCTGCCGCGCGGCATATCGACCGAACCACCATCGGCTTCGAGCATTCCGGCGATCACCTTGACCAGTGTCGATTTGCCCGCGCCATTGCGCCCGATCAGACCGATGCGGCCACGGGGGGGCAGTTTGGCGGTTGCGCTGTCGATGATTGTGCGCCCGCCCAGGCGGACTGTGATGTCAGTAAGGTTAAGCATGGCGCGCGCTTAGGGCATGATTGCGGATTATTGAAGCGGCAATCATGCCCTGGCCCATTGCGCAAGAAATAGCCTAGCCGCGCCGCACCAGATGGTCTGGCGGCCTTGGTGGTTCGAAGTCTTCGCGCCGCCACACCGCATCGGCAGGTTCCTCTGGGTCAGGAATGGCGCAGTCGAGATAGCCGAAATAGGTGGCAATCTGGCGTTCGGCGGCATCGAGGATCGCAGTGCGGCCATGCATGAAGCGTGTGTTATCAAGCATTAACAAGTCGCCATTTTGCCACTTCACCGCCGATGACAGATTGTCACCGGTGGTCTTTATTGCCTGTAGCCATTCTTCGGGAACCGGGCGCAGATCATCGAGTAGTGGAAAGTCCGGGCGGCCATTGTTGAAGCGGGCAAACAGCAGGAAATTGCCGAAAGCCAGCTCCTCTGCAAACATCGGCTTGTGCAGCGCGGGCCGCGAAAAATGGCGGGCAACGCGGCCATCGGGGAAACGCATGAACTGATAGGGGCAGCCCGGCGGCGGATTTTGCAGCTGGTGATCATTGGGGGTTGCCGTTCCCAGCCAGTATTCGAGCAAGGCCGGCCAGGTGCCTTTGACATAGAGCAGCCGGCGGCCTTCCAGTCCCCGCCGAACCTCGTCAGGCAGCGCCTTGACCAGCGCGATGCCATCGCACAGAGTTGTCCTGCCGCCGTCGCCAGGCGCTGATAAACAACCGAAAAATGCGACATCGGGCTTCCACGGCTCGCGTGATAGTTCCGGGTGCAGCGAAAAAGCGTTGGTGCCGCCATCGACGGCATAGATGCCATTGGCCAGATCGAGCGGCTGACGGCCCGGGCTTTCGTTGACCACGGCGGTGCGGCAGAATTGCCGGGCGAAGGCATGGAACTCACTGAGATCGCAATCAAAACCGTGAAACAGCAAGGCTCCGTGCGCCTTGTATTGGGCGATTACCTCATCGCGATTAACCAGCATGATCCCGCCGGTTCCGGACGTTGCGGGGCCATCTGGTTCGACGATAACCAGCGGGCGGCGCGGTGCGGGCGGGATAAAATGGGCCATGGCTCAGCAAGCATTAGCCGAGCGGGTGAGCGCAGGCTATAGGCTGTATCATGGCCCCAACAATTGATCAGCTGTTCGCTTCGCCCGATCATTATCTCCATTCATTTGAAGGGGATACGGCGGTGTTCGTGGCTATGGACCGGGCGGCTTATCAGCGCTCGATATTTCTGGATCGCCGGATTTCCCCCGCTGCCGAAGGCGCGATGCGCCTGCCCATTGCAACGCTACTGCAAGCGCACTACAAGCCAGCTGCGACGGGGTGGATATTCCATGTTGCCCACTGCGGATCGACCCTGCTGGCGCGCGCGCTGGGTGAGCTGGGCGAGAACCTCGTGCTGCGTGAGCCGCTGGCGCTGCGTCAGCTGGCGCTGGAGCCTGATCCGGCGCGGCTGGAACTGGTGCTGGCCATGCTGTCAAAGCGTTATCCTGGTGCCGGGCCGAGCATCATCAAGGCCAATGTGCCGGTCAACTTCCTGCTGGACGCAATCGCCGCTGCCGAACCGGATGCGCGGACGATCTTTCTGCACCTGCCGCTGTCGGATTATCTGCTCGCCATCTTGCGCAGCGATAATCACCGAGCTTGGCTGCGCGGTGTCACCGGACAGCTCGCGCCCCATCTCGGCGATATCGCCAGTCTGAACGATCCCCAGCTTGCCGCTGCGCTGTGGCTGGCGATGATGCGGCACTTTGCCACGGCGATCGAGGCGATGCCGGGCGCACGCAGCCTGAACGCAGAGAAATTCTACAATGCCCCTCGCGAAGCGCTGGGCGCGGTGGCCGATCATTTTGGTATGGCTGTGGAAGCAGGCGCTATCGATGCGGTCGTTTCCGGCCCGCTGTTTTCCACCTATTCGAAGAACCCGACCCGCGCCTTTGACAATGATGCCCGCCTCACGCGCAAGGCAGATATGGCCGAAGTGCTGGGCGACGATATTGCCGAGGCGCAGAACTGGGTTGAGCGCAACGCGCCCGATGCCGATGATCTGGCCAAGACGATTGCCGGGTCGGCGCTGAAAGTCTGAGACACAGCGCTAGGTGATCGGCGTATCTGGCGGCAAACAAAAAGGGCGGCACAACCGAAGTTGCACCGCCCTTTTTTGTATCACCTCAAGCCTTAGAGCACGATGACATTACCTTGAATCGCTTGGCTCCTCCCCCTTGTAGGGGGAGGTTGGGTGGGGGAGTACCGCCCTATCGAAAGGCAGAACCCCCACCCCCAGCCCCTCCCCACAGGGGAGGGGAGATGTGTGGCTCAACCTAATGTCATCACATTCTAGAACGTGGCCTTGAAGCCCGCGTAGAAGAAGCGGCCCGTGGTATCATAAGGATCGCCACCTGCCGTGCCGAGCAGACCAAAGGGCGGCTTTTTGTCGAACAGGTTGTCGACGCCCATGTAGAAGTTGAACTTGCCGTCAGCCAGCTTCATGTTGACGCGGGCATTGTGATAGAATGTCGCCGGATAATTGATGATCGGGAACTGATCATTGTTCTGTGGGTCAAGCGTGGTGAGCTGACCAGCGGTGCAGGTCCGGCCACTGAAGCCCGTCACACCGGTGGAGGGGCACAGGCCAGTATACTGGTTCTGCGCTTCCCAGGTGCCAACAGTCATCTTTCCGAGATAGCGTAGAGTGTAGCTGAGATCGAACTTGCCCACGGTAAGGTCGGCACGGAAGTTCGCTGCAAACTGCGGGTCACCCAGTTCGCCCAGCTGGCGGTTGGGCAGAGTCGGATTGGTTGGATCGGTGAAGTTGTCGAGACGGCGTACCCAGGTGGCGATGCCGCGCAATGACAACTTCGTTCCATTGCCGAAGTTGTGACGATACTGAACATCGAAGTCGACGCCCTCGGTCTTTTGTGCGGCGAAGTTGACGCCGCCCGAGATCACTGCTGGCTGGACAAACAGACCGGTGCCCGAATCACGATTTACCGTAGCGCAGAACGGGTTGGAGATGCCAGTCGGGCTATCATAGCACAGATTGATGATCGTCTGTGCAGCAAGCGCAGCGATCAGATCCTTCACTTCGATCCGGTACCAGTCGACTGTAATGCTAAGGCCGGGAATGAAGCGCGGTTCAACCACCAGACCCAGCGTCAGGCTCTTGCCCTTTTCGGCGACTAGCGTTGGATTGCCGCCCGAGACGAAGCCGGTCGACGATGTCCGTGCGGTGCAGTTCACCCAGGGATCGCCCAGCTCTCGCTGGTCGGCTGGGACGGATGAGCCGGTGCAAGCCGCAACGGTTGCCGCGTTAAATACTGTCGGGACCCCGGCCGCAGCGCAGTTGCCGGTGCGGTTCGGGTTTCCGGAAATATTTATGGCATCGCAGGGATCGCCAATCTGCGCGAAATTCTGCGTCTGAGGGAAGAACAGGTCGCTCTGGGTCGGCGCGCGAACCGAAGTAGCGTAAGCAGCGCGGAAACGGATGTCACGAACCGGGGCGTAGATGCCCTGAACGTTCCATGCATAGACCGTACCTGTTTGGGTGCTGTAATCCGAAACGCGGCCAGCGGCGCTGAGAGTCAGTTCATGCGCCAGCGGCATGTCCTTAAGCAGCGGGATGCTGATTTCGCCAAAGGCTTCCTTCACTGTCAGCTTCGACGGAGCGAAAGTGGCGAAGCGATTGTAGAAGAATGCTCCGTTCTTCGAGGCAGAGTCATAATCGCTGAAGGCTGTCTCTTCGCGATATTCGGCACCGATGGCGAAAGCCACTGGTCCACCAGGCAGTTCAAACAGCTGCGAAAGATCGCCACTGACGCTGCCCATGGCGACGAATTCCGTGGCATTTTCGGTGCGCATCGCCGTGCCGTTCGAGAAGGCACGGGCTGCAGCACTTGATCGGTTGCTACCTAGCAGGTTGATCGGGACGCAATCGGGGCGTGTGTTGGTTATAGCATTGACGCGGCAGATGACCTTCTGGCCGTTACCGTTGAGCTCAAAGTTGGTGCCGGTGAAGCCGACCGGAGCCAGTACGGAATCAACTGCGAGTGCCAGACCATCAGGAGCAGTGCCAGCATCATTACGGATACGAGCAACATTGATCGCGTTCATGCTGGTCTTCAGCTTGCCGTAATTTGCCGAAAGCTCATAATGCCAATCGTCGTTGAATGTGCCCTCGGCACCGCCAACAATGCGATAGGTTTCGCGCACATGGGTTTCGCCGCGACCACCTAGGTCGACGTTGAAACGCGACAGTGGGAAGGTGCGCGTGTTGGTTGAACCGGTCGTGCAAATACCGTTCGCCACCAGTGTGGTGCGGTTGGCAGTGGTCAGGAAGCCGTTGTCGCAGAACCAGGTCGGCGCGAAGGTGGCCGAAGCGATAAAGGTCGGCTGGCCTTCCTGATTGGCTTTCACCCGGACATATTTGGCTTCGATGAAGGGGCGGAAGGCATCCGAAACATCGTAGTGCGCCAGCAGGTTAAAGGCATAGCGATCAACCGCCGGCATCATTTGGCCGGTGTTGCGCAAAGTCGAGCCAAATCCGCCATTGATGTTCGCCGAACCGCCAAGCTCGTAGTGGCCGGTTGGCACATCGACAATCAGGTTGCCGCCATCATCGAAGCGCAAATACTGACCAACTCCAACGCGGCCAATCGTGCCGCCATCGGAAATCGAGCCGTTCTTGACGCCGCATTCAAAATTGGTGTCGATGATGCCATCGGTGCCGAATGGCTCGCCGCCGGTGGGCTCGATCGTCTGGAATTGGCAGCGGCCCGAGAAGGCACCGGTCAGATAATCGCGATCAGAGAACTTCAGTTCGTTCTGTCGAGCATATTCGGCCGAAATGGCAATGTTGCCGCGGCCATCGGCAAAGTTTCTGCCGAAGGTGCCGGCCAGAAAGTAGCTGCCGCGATCACCGCGTGAGGAAATGCCGCCCTGGCCTTTGAGGGAGATGCCTTCAAAATTGCGCTTCATGACGAAGTTGACGACACCGGCAACGGCGTCTGAGCCGTAAACTGCCGAGTTGCCGCCAGTCACCACGTCAACGCGTTCGAGCAGATCGACCGGAATGGCGTTGGTATCGACCAGATAATCGCCCGGCAGCGCGGTGATGTGGCGCTTGCCGTTCACCAGCACCAGCGTACGGGCCGTACCGAGGCCGCGAAGGTCAAGGATGTTAAGCCCTGACGTGCCGATGAAGCGGGTCGAGTTGCCTTGACTGAAGGTCGAGCGGATCGACGGCAAATCGTTGAGCGCATCGCCGAGCGAAATTTCACCCTGGTCGGTCAGTTCTGCGGCGGTGACGGCAGTCAGCGGCACCGGCGAACCCAAGTTCGGGTCACGGGCAATGCGTGATCCGGTCACCACAATTGCGGAACCAGATTCATCGCTGTCACAAACGCCGTTATTGTTGGCGTCCAGGCACTCGTCGGCTGCAGCAGGAGCGGTTTGCGCATAGGCGGCAGTAGGCACCATGCCTGCCAGAATCATCGGCAGCGCGGCAATCTCAAGACGAAGAGCGGTTTTGCGGTTGAATTTCACGTGTCAGTCCCCTTAGCCTCACGACCCGCAACTATTGCGGGCGAGGTGTGCGGCCACGGGGAAATCGCGGAGACAGCAGATATTGTTCATCAAGGCCAGTCCCCAAGCCGCTAATGAGGGCATCGTTGTGCAAGGGGCATCAAGTTTCAAATGAAATCCTGTCACCGGTGTTAATAGGGGTGATGCTGTGATAATTTCACAACAGAATTGCGACAGATTCTAAGTTTCAGGGGCAGATCGGGCGCAGATGGCCGTCGATTGCGATCCGCTCTGCGTGAACAAGGTCATGAAACAGTAACACCAGCTATCGCCATGGCGGGAAGCAGGATCGCCAGCACCTCGCCGGTTGACCGGTCGCTCCGCCTCACTTAACCACGCGGTTAAATTCAAACTCTTAAACCGGGAATAGCAGATGAAACTCGATAGCAGCGTTGCCGCAGTGATTACCGGCGGCGCTTCCGGTCTGGGCGCGGCAACCGCGCGGGCGCTGGCGGCCCGGGGCGTCAAGGTCGCGATATTTGATCTCAATGCCGAAAAGGGTGAAGCGCTGGCGGCGGAGATCGGTGGCACGTTCTGCCCGGTGAATGTCACCGACGAAACAAGTGTCGATGCCGGTTTTGCCCGGGCGCGTGCGGCACATGGGCAGGAACGCATCCTCGTCAACTGCGCGGGCATCGCCACCGCCATCAAGACTGTCGGCCGGGACCGTGAGACGGGGGCGGTGAAGCCCTATCCGATGGACAGCTTTGAACAGGTCATCAAGATCAACCTGATCGGCACTTTCCGCTGCATCGCCAAATCGGCGGCGGGCATGGTTCTGCTCGATCCGCTCGAAGACGGTGAACGCGGGGCGATTGTGAATACCGCTTCGGCGGCGGCTGAAGATGGCCAGGTCGGTCAGGTCGCCTATGCGGCATCGAAGGCGGGCATCGTCGGCATGACCTTGCCGATTGCGCGCGATCTGATGGGCGATGGCATCCGCATCAACACCATCCTGCCCGGCATGTTCGAAACCCCGCTGATGATGGCGCTGCCGGAAAAGGCGCGCGAGGTGCTTAATGCCACGGTGCCGTTCCCCAAACGGATGGGCAAGCCGCCCGAATATGCGGCGCTGGCCTTGATGATGATCGAGAACAGCTATTTCAATGGCGAGGACGTGCGGCTTGACGGCGCGATCCGCATGCCGCCGCGTTAATTCCCTTGCCCGCCGCTGCCCATACCCATGATCTGTCCGCACCCGCCGGTGCGCGCGGGCTGCTGCTCGACACGGCGAGCGAGATCATGCGCGAGGGCGACATCGTCGATATCTCGTTGTCGGATCTGTCCAAGCGTTCCGGGCTCAATTCGGCCTTGGTCAAATATTACTTCGGCAACAAGGCAGGCCTGCTCAAGGCGCTGATCGAGCGCGAATGGCAGGCCATTGTCAAATCGGTCGATGCCTTGTTGCTCAAGGAGCTGGATCCCGAAACCAAGCTGCGCATCCATATGGCGGGCGCGGTCGATAATTTCTTCCGCACGCCTTATATCCACCGCCTGCTGATGCGGATGATCCGCGAGAGCGAGCCTGATGAGGCGCAACGGCTGGCGGATTCCTATCTCAAGCCGCTGCTGACGGCTTATGATACTCTGATCGGCGAAGGTGTGGCGGCGGGAGTGTTCCGCCCGGTCGATCCGCAGCTGTTCTACTTCACCGTCATCGGCGCGGCTGACCGTTTCTTTTCCGCGCGGCTGGTGCTCAAGCATTGTTCGGGTACCGATGTCCTCGACGAGGCGCTGCGTGACCGCTACCGTATGCACCTCAACGATTTTGTTGTGGCGGGAATTCTGGTGACGCGGTGAGCACAGGCTGGAATATCGGGATTATCGGCGGCTCTGGCCTCGCTCAGGGTATCGCGCTTGAGGACGCGCAGGAGATTGCCGTCGCCTCGCCCTTTGGCGAAGCATCGGGTCCGGTGACAATCGGCAGGCTGGCGGGGGTGCGCTTCACCTTCATCGCCCGCCATGGCTCTGGCCACCGGTTGTCGCCCTCGGCAGTCAATTACCGCGCCAACATTGATGTGCTCAAGCGCTGCGGGGTGACTGACCTGCTGGCGCTCTCGGCCATCGGTTCGCTGAACGAAGAGATGGCGCCGGGGCATTTCGTTGCGGTGGACCAGCTGATTGATCGCACGCAAGGGCGGGCGAACAGCTTTTTTGGAGCCAGTTCTTCAGGAGGGGGACTGGTTGCCCATGTCAGCCTCGCCGATCCGACTTGTCCCAGACTGTCTGCACTGGTTGCCGATGCTGCCGAAGCGGCTGGCGCGACAGTACATCGCAGCGGCTGCTACATCGCCATCGAAGGGCCGCAGTTTTCCACGCGGGCGGAGAGCAAACTTTACCGCCAATGGGGTGCGGACGTTATCGGCATGACCGCCATGCCCGAAGCCCGCCTCGCGCGGGAGGCAGAGCTGCCCTACGCCCTGCTCGGCGTGGTGACTGATTACGATAGCTGGCGCGCAGGCGAGGAAGATGTCGACGCGGCGCGCGTGTTGTCGGTGATGCAGGCCAACGCCCAGACCGCTCAAGCCGCCTTGCGCCTGCTTGCCGAAAAACTGGATGGCCCGCGTCAGCCCAGCCCTATCGACCATGCGCTGGATGGCGCAATCATGACTTCACCAGCCACCCGCGATCCACAGCTGGCCGCCATGCTCGATGCCGTGGCCGGAAGGGTGCTGCGATGAGCGACCTGACCTTTTATGATTACTGGGCTTCCTCGGCGGCGTATCGGGTGCGTATTGCGCTCAACCTCAAGGGCGTCGATTTCCGCGGGGTCGAGATTGACCTGCTGAAAGGCGAGCAATCGCAGGAGGAATTTCGCGCGGTCAACCGCCAAGGACTGGTGCCGGCGCTGGAAGTGGATGGCGAAGTGATCAGCCAGTCCCTCGCGATCATTGACTGGCTTGATGCGACTTTCCCTGAACCGCGTCTGATCCCGGCCCTGCCGCTGGAGCGCGCACGGGCCTTGTCGCAGGCTCTGGTAATCGGCGCAGACATCCACCCGCTCAATAATCTGCGGGTCCGCAATTACCTGCGTGACGAGTTTGGCGCTGATCGTGAAGCCAGTGAAAAGTGGATCCATCACTGGATGGCTGAGGGCTTTGCCGCGCTGGAAGAACAAGCACCTGATGAGGGCTTCTTCGGCGGCGCATCACCCAATCTGGCAGACATCTTTCTGGTGCCGCAAATGTACAATGCACGCCGGTTTTCCTTGGCCCTTGATATGTTCCCGAGGCTGGTTCGCATTGATGCCGAGGCCAGGGCGATTGATGCCATTGCGCAAGCCGCACCCGAAGCAATACGGCCTTCTTAGTGCCTGTTCATTTACAGTGAAACAGGTTGCGGCACCGGCCCGCTCCCCCGCCCGGCCAGCCAACGACAGTACCCTATGGGTGGCCGGGCGGGGGAGCGGGCCGGTGCCGCTTCCACGTAAGTGGAATAAACTCTAGACGCGCGATCAAACAAGCGGCTTGCGTAACAATGCGGTTGCATTAGACACTATCTGATATGCCAACCAAGAACTCCCGCCTGGCCGACTTTCTGCCCTATGTCTTGGCGATCACCTCCAATGCGCTGAGCGGCAGGATCGCCGATGAATATCGCTTGCGCTTCGGCCTGCGGATTCCGGAATGGCGGATCATGGCCGTCTTGGGTGATGCCAGGGCGCTGACACAACGCGATCTTGTGAGCGCCACCCTGATGGACAAGGTTGCCGTCAATCGCGCTTGCAAGGTCCTGGAAAAACGCGGACTGGTGGCGCGCAGCCCCAATGATCGCGATGGCCGTTCACACCATCTTGAACTGACAACAGCAGGCCGCACCCTGCACGAGGAAGTGATGCCGATGACCGAAGAGATGTATGAGCGTATTTTCGTCGATATCACCGCGCAAGAACGTACCCAGCTGATGGCGCTGCTGGCTCGTATCCGCAAGGGTGTGGCCAAGGTTGATGAAGTGGGCGGGGCATGAAGCTTGCCTCCTTGCCGTCCCAGAAACCGGGCGGCCGTGACGGACGCCTTGTCGTCGTTTCAGCCGATCTCGCCTGGTATGCCGATGCCGGGCATATTGTCGCCACGATGCAGGCCTTGCTGGATGACTGGCAGCATTTTGAGCCGTCGCTGAGGGCGCTGGCCACCGATCTGGAACATGCGGTGATCCCGCGGCACCGCTTTCATGAGCGTGAGGCACGGGCACCGCTGCCACGCGCGTTCCAGTGGGCGGATGGCTCGGCCTACGTCAATCACGTCGAGCTGGTGCGCAAGGCGCGCGGCGCAGAGCTGCCGAAAAGCTTCTGGCATGAGCCGCTGATGTATCAGGGCGGCAGCGATGATCTGCGGCCTGCGCGTTCGGCGATTACCCTCGCGGACGAATCCTGGGGCTGTGATCTGGAGGCTGAGGTCTGTGTCGTCACCGATGATGTTCCCCAAGGGGTGAACCGGGAAGAGGCAATCGGCCATGTGCGATTGATCGGTCTGGTCAACGATGTTTCGCTGCGCGGGCTGATCCCGGCGGAACTCGAAAAAGGCTTTGGTTTTGTCCAGTCCAAACCGGCCAGTGCCTTTTCTCCGGTGTTTGTCACGCCCGATGAGCTGGGCGAGAGCTGGTCTGGCGGCAAGCTTGCGGGCGCGCTGATGGTTGATCTTAATGGCAGCCCGTTTGGCCGGGCGGATGCCGGTCAGGAGATGACCTTCTGCTTCGGCACCCTGATTGCCCATCTGGCGAAGACGCGGCGGGTGGGGGCGGGGTCGATCATCGGATCGGGCACTGTCTCGAACCGCGATCCGGATGGCTCACCGGGACGGCCGGTGGCGCAAGGCGGGCTGGGCTACAGCTGCATCGCCGAACAGCGCATGGTCGAGACGATTGAAGGCGGCGCTCCGGTAACCGGTTTCCTTAAATATGGCGATGTTGTGCGGATCGAAATGCGCGATGCGAAGGGGCACAGCATCTTTGGCGCGATCGAACAGGCAGTCGTGGCGCTGGATTAGGGGCTGTTGAGATTCAAGCGATAAGTTACTGATTACACAATAAATCGGCATTCCCGCCTGCGCGGGAATGACGAAGCTGGGTTTTACGTTCTTCGAGGAATGGAATCTCAACAGCCCCTGGAGTCATTCCGTTTGATTTTACGCTACCGCCCCTCCTCTGAGGAGGAGGGGCTTATCAAGGTTGGCGCTTGGTCGCCGCCTTACTTGGCGTTTCTGTTTTTCGAAAGCCCGGCCTACTTGGCGTTCTGTTTTTCGAAAGCATCGACAATCGAGCAGCCTGCTGGCCCCAGAATGACGACGAACAGCACCGGCAGAATGAACAGGATCAGCGGTACGGTCATGATCGCGGGCAAACGGGCGGCCTTTTCCTCGGCGCGCATCATGCGTTCGTTGCGGAATTCGGCGGACAGCACGCGCAGAGCAGACGCCAGCGGCGTGCCATAGCGCTCGGTCTGGATCATTGTTGTGACCACGCCCTTCACCGCTTCCAGATCGACACGGTAGGACAGGTTTTCAAAGGCCTGGCGCCGTTCGGTAAGGAACGACAATTCAATCGATGTCAGGGTGAATTCATCGCCCAGTTCGGGATAGGCGCGGCCCAGTTCGCGGGCGACGCGGCCAAAGGCAGCATCGACGGTAAGACCAGCCTCGGCGCAGATGACCAGCAGATCAAGCGCGTCAGGCAGGCCCTTGCGGATCAGATGGGTGCGCTTGGTGATCAGGTTCTTGAGGTAGATATCCGGGCCTTTGTACCCGGCAAACAAGGCGGCACCGAAGAACATGACACGCTTCGTGCCGCTCCATTCCGGAAAGGTGTTGGTGGCATAGACCATGATCGCGGCGATCAGTCCCAGCACGATCGGCAGGACGGCCCGTGCGGCGACAACGACAACCGCCATTTCCTTTTTACGGATACCCGCCTGCGCCAGCTTTTGCTGGATCAGGACGAGCTGGCTTTCCTGCAGAACCTTGAACGATTTCAGCGTTTCGCGGACTTTTTCCGTGGTCTGGTTCTTGCGAACCAGGCTCTGCCGACGCTTTGAGGCAGAGGTAACGATGCCAGCCTTCAGCTGTTCGCGGCGCTCGTTGAGTGCTTTGACGCGCTTGGCCATGGGATCGCGGATGGTGATCGCCGAATAGATGGCGAACATCACTGCCATGGCGGCGACAGCTGCCAGCAACGAGCCGACGAAGATGACGTCGATGCCGAGGATCGTTGGTCCGGGCGGGGTTTTCAACATGACGCCGTGTCCTCGCTCAGATCTCGAAGCTGACCATTTTGGCCATGATGAATGCGCCTATGCTCATCCAGCCCAAACCAGCCATGCCCGCCACCATCAGGCGTTCATCCAGGAAGAACTTGCCGACGTATTCGGGGTTGATGGTGTAAAGCAGAATGAAAACAACGAATGGCAAGGCGCCGACGATATAGGCCGAAGCTTTTGATTCAGAGCTCATGGCCTTGATCTTCAGCTTCATCTGGCTGCGCTTGCGCAACACATCCGACAAGTTGGAAAGCGTCTCGGCAAGATTGCCGCCGGTCTCGCGCTGAATGGCCAGCGTGATGCAGAAGAACTGGAATTCCGAAATGGTCAGGCGGTCAGCGGTTTCCTGGAGGGCGTCGTCCATGGTCTTGCCGATCTTGGTGCGCTCGGTGATCATTTTGAACTCTTCGCCCACGGGTCCCGGAACTTCGCCCGAAACGACCGCCAGTGTTTCCGAAACCGGCAGGCCCGAGCGCAAGCCACGCACCAGCAAATCGATGGCATCGGGAAACTTGGCGATAAAGCGGGCGATGCGGCGTTTGATGAAGAAGCCGACGACCATATGCGGCAGACCGGCACCGACCACCATGCCAACGCCCAGTGATAGCAGGGCGGCGTGTGTCTTGATGAACATGAGCAGTGTGATCGTCAGCGCCAGACCCAGGCTGCCGTAGAGATATTGCGACAAGGTCCAGCGCATTCCGGTGCGATGCAACCGCAATTCCAGCGCTACGATGCGTGAGTTCGAGCCAGCAATCTGATGGGCTTTTGGCTTGCGCGCGGCGACAGCCTTGCGCAGCTGCGCCTCGACCTTGTCCATCGCGCTTTCCGAGTGGCGATAGCGCACCGCTTGCAGGCGGCGGCCGCCCTCCTTGGTTGGGTTGGGGCCAGAGAAAGCTGACCAGCCAAGCACCATGATGGCCATCAGGCCACAGCCAATCAGCAGTAATTGCAACAGGCTCATCGCCGGTTCTCCGCCTTTTCACTCCATCCCCGCCGACGGCGCCGTCGGGGTAATTCAACCATCCGCGATCAGGCGGGGGTCTTTTCCTTTTTCGACATCATCGACTTGAGGTCGAATTTGCCAAGCAGCGACTTCTTGCCTGCCGCCACCGCAGCCGGTGCCGAATTCTCCGTATCGCTGATGCCGAGCACGGCTTGCGCGATATCCCGCACGACAGCGCCAGACTTGGTCGTGCGGTTCGATTCCGCGAAAGTCTGACCCAGCTTGGCCGCATTGGTCGCGCCCTTCAGATCGAAGGGGAGCGTGAAATTGATCTTGCGTTCGATCGAGGCTTCAAAATCCGCACGGCTGATTTCCTGATTGCCGGGCTGGACCTTGTTGGCCACCACGAAGGTCTGCACATGGGCGGCATTGGCCTTGATCCATGACAGGATGCGGATCGCATCGCGCGCCGAAGCGAGCGTGAATTCAGTTGCCAGGATCACCACGTTCACATCCGCCATCAGATGGGGGAAGTTGATCAGCATGTTGCGCGGCAGATCGATCACCGTCATTTCGAAGGCCTGGCGGAATTCTTCCTCCAGCTGCACAAAAGCGGTGCCATCGGTCATCAGCGGCGAATTGATCGGTGCCTCGGCCGAGAGGATCGACAAGTTATCGTTGGCGCGGATCATCGCGCGTTCGATGAACAGACCGTCGATCCGGCTTGGGTTCTCGATGGCATCGGTCAACCCGCGGCCGGGTTCGAGATCAAGGCTGAGCGCGCCGGTGCCGAAATGGACGTCCAGATCGAGCAAGGCCGTCGGCATCTTGTGATCGGTGCTGAACAGCCAGGCCAGCGAGGTTGCCAGCATCGAAGCACCAACTCCGCCGCGGGTGCCGACGATCGCCGTCGAGATATGGCGCTTGGCCGCATGAGCATCCGTATGGCGAGGAGCCGAAAATACGGTCTGCGCCTGAATCAGCGAATCGCGGATCTGGCCCGGAGACAGCGGCTTGAGCAGGTAATCATGGATGCCACTGGCCACCAGATCGCGATAGAGCCGGACATCGTTGACCTGACCGACGGCGATCACCACCGTGCCGGGCTCGCAGACTTCGGCCAGCGCGTTGATGTCGTTAAGCGGATCGCCGCTTTCCGACAGATCGACCATCAGGATGTTAGGGCTCGCGGCAATCGACAGCGATTGCACCGCATTGCGCAGGCCGCCCTTGTTGCACTTCTCAGGCTGCCAGCCCATTTCGATGATGACCGGGCGCAAGACTTCGAGAGCCGCTTCGTCACACAGAAATGCGGCGAAGGGATCACGATTGCCAGGCATGGATGCTTTCCAGGGCGCGTTCATCGATCTATTCCCCCGACTTCGTTGAATTCGATTTCAGTGTCTTGCCGCCACCACCGGTTGGCTCAGCCCCGCGATAGGTCTCGATGGCCTTGGTGCTGCTCATGACAGTCGTCTGGCTCGGGCCCTTGTTGCCCCGGATCAGATCTTCGGGATTGGCGATCATGGCGGAAAAATTGCCATTGACCGCGCAGCCATAGCCGCTGGCTGTGGCATTATGCATGTTGGTGTCAGTCTTGGTGCCCCAGTCAGGGCAGCCCTTCACCGAAGCAGTGGACCGGCTGACGACCACGCGCACCGTGCCGGCATTGACATAGCCGGGTGTGGTTGGGGCATCGTCGGAAACCAGCATGCTGTAGCGTGAGGCGATGGCTTCCACCGTGGTGCGGGCAGCATTGCTGTTCACCGGATCGTCAATCGATATGCGATCACCATAGCGCAGGTCCATGGCCTCGAACCAGCCAGAGAGCCGGCGCTGTTCGGAAGGCGCAATGCCGCCCGGGCCGCTGGCCAGATCAAAGGTATAGTTGGTGCGCTGCACCACCGGCTGGTGGATGCTTTCCAGGCTCTTGTTGAGCGGAACGCCGGGGCTGGTGCAACCGGCGAGGCCGATGCAGCTGGCAGCGATGAGGAGGGCGGTGGCCGCCTTGCGATGGAAAAGTTTGGTCATGGTTCTCACCTTCCTCAGTTCAGCGAAAAGCCGGGCGTGGGTGCAGTCGCATCAGCGGTCTGACCCTTGCTCGATTTCTTTTGGCCAGTTTTTTTGGCATCCGCAGGCGCAGCAGGCTCATCGAACACGCTTACCTTTGGCGCGATGCTGGCATCAGGCCCAGCGCTCGGCTTGGGCCGGTCGCCGCCGGTTTTGCCGGTTGACTGGACGTTGCCGAGGAACTGCTGCGCCAGGTTCGGCGCCTCAAAGCCATCGGTCGGCAGCTTGATGTCATTGGCGTTGACCGGATTGACCAGATAAGGCGTGACAATGATCACCAGCTCGGTCTGACCTTTGCGGAATTCAGTCGAGCGGAAAAGATTGCCCAGGATCGGGATGTCACCCGCGCCCGGTGCCTTGTCGATGGTTGATTGGGCATTGTTGCTCATCAGACCGGCGATCATGAAGCTTTGGCCCGAACCCAGTTCCACGGTCGTTTCCGCGCGGCGGATGGTCAGTGCCGGGATCTGGAAGCCGTTCAGCGAAACCGCACCCTCGCTCGAAAGCTCGGAAACTTCCGGGCGTACACGGATCGAGATCCGGCCGTTTGAAAGCACCGTTGGCGTATAGGCAAGGCTGACGCCAAAGCGCTTGTATTCGATCGAGGTCGAACCCAATCCCTGACTGATCGGGATCGGATATTCGCCGCCAGCAAGGAAATCAGCCGTTTCGCCCGAAAGCGCGGTCAGATTGGGGCTGGCGAGCGTGGTGACAAGGCCATCGCGCTCGGCAAGGTCAAAGGCCGCGGCCAGATCAAGTCCAAGGAACTTGCCAAAACCACCAAGCGTGGTCTTGCCGCTGATCCCGTTGAAAGAGACAGAACCGGGCACGGCAGGCGTAATCCCGGTAGCTGGCGTGCCGGGAGTGATCGTCAGAGCGCTGCCACGGCCGCTGGTGACACCGAATTTGAAACCACTGGTGGTATCGCGGCTAAGCAGGTTGCCACCCAGTGAGCGCACCAGCGAGCGGCTGACTTCGGCGAATTTCACTTGCAGATTGACCTGCAACGGAGTCGCCATTTTCAGGCGACTGATGATGTTCATTTCCTTGCCGACGAAGGCCTGGACGAGGCGCTGGGCCTCGGCGGCGTCTTCAGGCGCACCGACGGTGCCGGTCAGCAGCAGCGTTCCGGTGCCGATGTTCGATACTGAAATCTTGGCATCGGGCATGGCCAGGCGCATCATCTGATCGACGCTGTCGATGTTTGAGCCAACGCGGATGTTGGCCGACCAGACAATCTGACCCGAAGCGTTGCTGGCATAGACCGTGGTTTCACCGCCACCCTTGCCCATAACATAGAGCTGGTTGGCTGACTTCACCTGGACATCGGCGACCTTGTCATCAGCGACGAAAATGTCGCTCATGCGCCCCGGGACATTGATCAACTGGCCGCGACCGATCGACAGGTTGATATCCTGTGAGGGACGGGTCACTGACTGGGCCTGTGCCGGAGCAGCAGGCACCAGGGCCAGCGGAACGGCAATGCAGGCGGCAGTGAGCAGCGTGGAAATCAGGCGTTTCATGGTTTTGCCCCTCGAAAGCGCGTTGCGGCTGGTACCTGTGCGGCTGGTTTTTGTGTGAATGGTCATGGCGTTACTTCCCCACCGGCTCTTCGGTGGTGGTTTTGCCGCGTGTGACACGGATCACCGGACCGGCGTTCATGAACGGCATCGCGGGGCCAGAACTGCGCAGCGCAGGACCTGCGGTCATGACGGCACGGCCGCCATTGCTGGCCATCGACGGTGCGGTGCGGCGCTGAAAGCGCGAGACATCACCGCCGGTGGAGAATGTGCCGAAACTGTTGTCGTTGGGCTTGTTCATCGCCAGAGTCAGGATGCGGTCTTCTTCTTCCTTGGTCGCGTTATCGGGCACCTTGACCGCGCCACTGGCGACAAGGCGTTCCAGTTCAGCCTGATTGTCGGCGATCGAGCGCAGCGCCAGGCTGAGCGTACCGATGGTTTCGGCAACCGCGATTTTTTCAGCAATGCGCGGTGTCACTTCGAGCGTGACGGTGCGGAACTCGCGAACCACCGTCTTGCCATCAACCACTTCGCTGTCGGTTGACTGATCGGTGGCGAGCACGCGCAGATTGCGCAGGACCGTTTCGGTGGCCTTCAGCGCCTGGGTATCATCTCCCGATCCGCGGACGGTCTGGGTCAACATCAGATCGATGTGATCGCCCGGGAAGATGAAGCCGGCAACACCGGTGCGCGATGACACGTTGATCGTGATGGCGCGCATGCCAGGTCCAAGCGCAGCAGCAAGGAAGCCGCGATCGCCGGGCTTGACCAATGCGCCCTGGGTGAGCGGCTGGCCCGCCGTGGTCGGAAAGCGGACGACCGTGCCGAGCAGCTTGCTCATATCGGCCTCGCCCTCAACGAAATAGGCGTCCTGAACCATATCCTTGGGCCACAGCTGAAAGCCGATCGAATCTGCGGTGATGATCGTACCGGCGGGCAGAGCGCGCTGGGCAACCAGAACCTTGGGTCCTTGCGGAACCTGTTTCGCATTGGCTTCAGCTTGCGGGGCGGAAGCGCCGGCAAACAGGCTGCGTGCGGCGAGTGCCGTTCCGATCGCGATGACCAGAGCACCAAACAGCAGCAGAAGTTTCTTCTTGTCCATGGCTTTGCAAGCCCCCCTGAGGAATTGGAATTCTAGGTTAAATTCGGAATTCTAGGTTTAAGTCCTAAGAATGGTTCCAAATGGTTAAAATCAGGTTCACCCTGCGCCGGATGCGCCAAGCATCGGCAAACTCTTGCCGATAAGAGTGAAAAGCCCGGCCGCTGAGATCGCAATTCCATAAGGAATGGCTACCCGCCCGGTCTGGCGGCGAATAACGTGAAGGGCACCGAAAAGAATGGTGAGCAGGCCGCCCAGCAGGGCCATGACGATCACCAGGAACAGGAAGTGTGCCGGAAGGATCCACAGGGCCAGCGCAGTCAGCAACTTGACGTCACCTCCGCCCATGGCGCGCATGGCAAACAGCCCGGCAGTGATGATGAAGGTGACGAGGGCAACGCCCAGCTGCCAGCCGATATCCGACCAGACCATGCCGCTTGCCCACCAGAACAACGGAGCAGCTACAACTACGGCAGCATTCAGCCAGTTGTCGATCTGACGGCGCCGGAAATCGGTGAAAGCAGCAATCAGCAATGCGATTGCCAAGGCACCGATCAGTCCATACGTAAGATACTCGCTTCGCAAGGTAATGCCCCTAACCCCGTCTTCAGTGGGCAGGTCTAACGGGGAGTGCTTACCAAATAGTAACCAGAGGGATGAGGCTGGTGTTAGGTATCCAGACGGTGGCAGGCGCAGAACTAAATCAAGACTTTAATCGTCGGGCGATTCCGGCAGAGGCTGTCGAGTCCTGCTGGCAGACCGAAGGCGGCTGGCCGATCCGGCGGATTGACTGGCCAGTTCCTGCCGATCCGCGCGGCTCGCTGCTGTTCATGCCGGGACGCGGCGATTTTTATGAGAAATACCTCGAAACGCTCGATCACTGGCACCGGCGCGGCTGGCGGGTGACCGCCTGTGACTGGCGCGGTCAGGCGGGATCTGGGCGGCTGGGCAGTGATGCCGTCACCGGCCACATCGGTGATTTTGGTCAGTGGATTGATGACCTTGCTGGCTTCTGGGCGAAGTGGAAGGCTGAAACACCGGGGCCGCATGTGTTGGCCGGTCATTCGATGGGCGGGCATCTGGTGTTGCGCGCGCTGGCCGAGGCCCGCGTTGATCCTGATGCTCTGGTGCTTTCGGCGCCGATGCTGGGCTTCCTCAACCACGGCGTGCCCGATGCCGTGATGCACCTTGCGGCGAAATTGATGTGCAGCTTGCGCGATTCGCGCCGTCCGGCGTGGAAGTGGAGCGAAAAGCCGGGGCAGGTGCCCGCAGGCCGCGATCTGCTGCTGACCCACGATGCGGATCGCTATGCTGACGAGATGTTCTGGCGCGAAGCCCGCAACGAACTGGTGATGGGGCCGGGCTCCTGGGGCTGGGTGGAGCGCGGCTATGCCTCGATGCGGGCGGTCGATGCACCCGGAGTGCTGGAGCGGGTTAAAACCCCGGTGCTTATCGTCGCCGCCAGCGATGATAAGCTGGTCAGTTTCACAGGCAGCGCACGCGCAGCGCGCCGACTTCCGCATGGTGAACTGGTGGCATTCGGCGAGGAAGCGCGGCACGAAATCCTGCGCGAGGAGGATGCGGTGCGCGACAAAGCACTGGCTGCGATTGACGATTTCCTTGACCGCGCTGCTCCTCCCCGCAACTGAGCGAGCATGACCGCGCGTTTCGATATTGCCATTGCCGGGGCCGGAATGGCCGGGGCCAGCCTTGCCGCTGCGCTGGTGCCCTCTGGCGCGCGGGTGCTGCTGCTCGAGGCGGAGAGCACGCCGGGTTATCATGCCACCGGGCGCTCGGCGGCGTTCTGGACCGAGAGCTATGGCGGGCCGGGGGTGCAGCCGCTGACCAGTGCATCGGGGCAGGCGCTGCGTGACGGCGGCTATCTTGTCCCCCGCGGCGCGCTCACCATTGCGCGCAGTGGGCAAGAGGCAGAGCTTGAGGCGTTTGCTGCCAGCTTCGCGGCGCTCGGCGTGCAGGTCGATGTGTTGGGCCGCGCGGGCCTTGAACAGCACATCGCCGGATTGCAGCCGGGCTGGACAAGCGGCGCGCTGGAGCCGGATTGCAGCGATATTGATGTCGCGCGGTTGCATCAGGATTATCTAGCCGCCGCGCGTCGGGGCGGAGTGGAACTTTGGTGTTCTGCACGACTTGCGTGCGCTGTGCGACAGGGCGAAGGCTGGAGCCTGACCTGCGCCGATGGGCGGCAGGCCAGCGCGGGCGTGCTGGTCAATGCCGCCGGGGCATGGGCCGATCAGGTGGCCAGTATGGCGGGAGTTCAGCCACTCGGCATCACGCCCTATCGCCGAACAATAGTCCAGTTGCGCACCGCGCCGGAGCCAGTGGCGCAGCTGCCGCTGGTGCTTGATCTGGGTGAGCGGTTCTATTTCAAATCCGAAGCGGGCAAGCTCTGGCTCAGCCCGCATGATGAGGTGGCCAGCCCGCCTTGCGACGCCGCACCCGAGGAACTGGCGGTGGCCGAGGCGATTGACCGGTTGCAGAATGTTGTCGATTGGCAGGTCGAAGCCGTTGAGCACCGCTGGGCTGGCCTCAGAAGTTTCGCGCCCGACCGCTTGCCGGTCTATGGCTTTGATCCTGCCGAACCGTGCTTCTTCTGGTTTGCCGGACAAGGCGGTTTTGGCATCCAGACTGCACCGGCGGCGGCGGCGCTGGCAGCCGGATTGCTGTGCGGCGGTCAGTCGGGATCCGTCGATCCGGCAGCCTATTCGCCCGCACGATTCCGGCGTTGAACAGCTGGACGCCCCCATGTAAACTGATGTTACGTCCGCCGCCTCATTCAGCCGTGTGAAAGCTGGCAATACCTAAACCGGGGAGCAACAAGGTCGTGGCCTTGGCTCTTCGCATGAGGCGGACGGCTTGGACTCACGAGTTTAGGGGATAGCCCGTGAAGAATCATCTGTTCCGAACCGCTGGATTTGCCGCACTTGCAGCTTGTGTCAGCATGGCTGCCAGCCCGGCGCTGGCGTCGATCAGAACCACGCAACTTCCAGCAGCCGCCCATGCACCAGATGCCACGCTTCCGGGTGATATTGCCGGCAACCGCAACCGTGGCGGCTGGTCTGGTGGTTTCGGCGGTGGCTTTGGCGGCGGCTGGGGCGGCGGACGTCGTCATCATGGTGACGGAATTGACGCCGGCGATGTCTTTGCCGGGGTGCTGATCCTTGGGACGATTGCTGCCGTGGCATCTGCGGCCAGCAAGTCCAAGCGCGAACGTGAGGATGACACTTATCGTTATCCCAATGATGGCCGCAGTGATGGCGGTGCGCGCTACCCCAGCGATTCGCGGCCCAGCTATGGTGAGCGCAGCGCCGATCAGCGCGGCTGGGACCAGCGCGGGATGAGCAGTTCGCGCGGTATCGACAGCGCGGTTGACGCCTGCGTCGCCGAAGTTGAGCGCACCTCGGCCCCGGTCGATACGGTCGAAGGTGTTGACCGCGATGGCGGCGGCTGGCGGGTTGAAGGCAAGCTGCGCAATGGCTCGCCGTTCAATTGCTCGGTCGATGGCGAACTCCGCATTCGCGGGCTCAACGTCAACGGCGGCGCACCATTCCGTAACTAATCCCGATCAGTTGAGCGCTGCCCGCCCCCATAAGCGGGCAGCGCCAGTTTCAGGCGGATCGCTGCACCGCGCAAGGCAAACCCTGCCGCCATGGCGAGCGGCCAGCCAACAACATTGGGCAGGCCCAGCCATGCCGATCCTGCCGCCAGCGCCGATGATAGCGCGGCGGCGGTGACATAAATCTCTGGCCGCATCACGATCGACGGCCTCCCGGCCAGCACATCGCGAATAATGCCGCCGACACAGCCAGTGATCACGCCCATCATCATGGCTGGAACCATCGGCACCCCATAGGCCAGTGCTTTGGCGGTACCGAGCACCGCATAGGCGGCCAGTCCTGCCGCATCGGCCCATTCGAGAAACTCGTTTTCCCACCAGTCACGCGGTGTCAGCCAGGCCACCAGCGCCACCCCCAGACAGACCGGCGCGACAAGTGCATCGTGGATCCAGAACACCGGCGCGCCAATCAGCAGATCGCGCACCGATCCGCCGCCAACGCCCGTTACCAGCGCAAAGAAGGCCATGGTGACAAAGGTCTGCCGCAGCCGCGCCGCCAGCAGCGCACCGCTCAGCGCGAACACCGCGATGCCCAGCAGATCGAGCAGACCGAGAAATGCAGGAAGGACGGGTGCGACATTGTTCACCAACTGCTCTTAGCACAGCTATGGCCTTCGCAAAGCCTGTGTGCTTGACAGCGGCGCACTCAAGTTTATGATCCACACTATATCATAAAATAGGTGATATCTTGGGGAGGCGTCAGTGCTCGATTACGCAAAAGTCGATTTCTATACCGACACGCGGTTGGTTGATGATCCGCACGCCTATTTCGATTTTCTGCGCGCGCAAGGCCGGGTAACGCCCATGCCATACCGCAATGTCATGGCGGTGACGGGCTATGAGGAGATGATCCAGCTCAGCCTTGATACCGAACACTTCAACACGATCAATTCGGTGGTCGGTGCGATGATCGAGCTGCCCTTCGAGGTGAAGGGTGACGATATTTCTGCCGAGCTTGAGGCGGCGCGAGACAAGATCCCGTTCTCCAGTCAGATCGTTTCGCAAAGCGGCAAGCGCCATGCCGATCTGCGTTCGATCCTCGCGCGGCTGTTCACCCCCAGCCGTTTGCGCGCGCTCGAGCCAAAGCTCCATGAGACCGCCGATGCGCTGATCGATCAGTTTGCCCGCGACGGCAAGGTTGAGCTGGCGCGGCAATATGGCGGGCCATACGCAACGCTGGTGATCTCCGATCTGCTCGGCCTGCCTGATGATGTGCGCAATCGCTTTCGCGCCCTGCTCGACGATTCGGTGCCGGTGCGGATGGATGCAACGCCTGAAGAGATGATGAAAAACCCGCTGGTCGAGCTTGGCAAGGATCTGTTCAAGCTGATCGTCAAGCGGCGATTGGCAGCGCATCCATTGCTCAAGCCGCTGGCGCGGTTGCTGGGGGCCAAGCAGGATATCCTTGCTGAAGTGGCCACCGCGCGCTTCCCCGATGGCGGCAAACCGACGCTGGTCGATATTACTGGGCTTTCCGCCTTCCTGTTCGGTGCCGGACAGGACACCACCAACCGCCTGGTCTGCGCCTGCATGAAGGTAATCGCGACCATGCCGGATGTGCAGCAGTTGCTGCGCGATGATCCATCGCGGATTCCCGATTTCATCGACGAGTGTCTGCGGCTTGATGGTGCGGTGAAAAGCGGCGGGCGCATCTGCCAGAAGAGCACCACGCTGGGCGGGGTAGAGATCAAGGCGGGAACCGTCATGATACTTTCACCGCTCGCTGCCAACCGCGATCCGCGCCGGTTCGAAAACCCCGGCGAGTTCAGGCTTGATCGGCCCAAGATCAAAGAACACGTCGCCTTTGGCCGCGGTGCGCACACCTGCATCGGTGCCCTGCTGGCCCGGCGCGAAGTGGCGGTGAGCATTGAGCGCCTGCTCGCACGGATGGGCAATATTCGCCTGTCTGATGCGCATCATGGCCCTGCTGGCAATCGCCACTTTGACTATGCGCCAACCTATGTGCTCCATGCGCTCAGCAGCCTGCACCTTGAATTCGATCCGGTCTGAGGAACCCCGAACCATGAACATTGCCGAAAAGGACTTCTTCACCGATCGTGACGTGCTGCTCGATCCCTATGCCTATTTCGAGGCGATCCGCGCGGATGGCCCGGTGTTCCGGATGACGGCGCGCGATGTGGTGATCGTCACCGGGTTCAAGGAGAGCGCCGAGGTTCTGCTCAATACGGCGGATTTCTCCTCGATCATCAACCCCGAACCGCTTGCACCGCTGACGTTTGAGCCTGTGGGTGACGACATTTCCGAACAGATCGCTAATGCCAAGGCAGCAAACCCGGCGCTTGAATTGCTGGTGACCTATGATGGAGATCGCCACACGGCGGCGCGGTCACTGCTCAACCCGCTGTTCACGCCCTCGCGGCTTAAAGCCAATGCAGCGTTCATGCGTGATTTTGCCGATGCCATGGTGCGCGAAGTGGTTGCGCAGGGAAGTTGCGAGCTGATCAACAAGGTGGCGACGCCTTATGTCACGCTGGTCGTGGCTGATCTGCTGGGCGTGCCGGAAGAAGACCGTCAGAAGTTCCGCGATGTGATTGATGCCGGTCCGCCGCCCGGCAGTATGGACACCGCCGATGCCGAACAAGGCGCGCCGCAAGGCAGCCAGGCGCTGATGTTCATGGCCGGGTTTTTCTTTCAGTATCTTGCTGATCGCCGCGCCAATCCGCGCGATGATGTGATGACCGAGCTGGCCTTGGGGAAATATCCCGATGGCACCACCCCCGATCTTGTCGAGGCGGTGAAATCGGCGATGTTCCTGTTTGCCGCCGGGCAAGACACCTCGGCAAAGCTGATCGGCAATGCCATGCGTTTCCTTTGCGAGCGGCAGGATTTGCAGCAGCAGCTGCGCGAAGATCGCTCTCTGATTCCCGGCTTCATCGAGGAAGTCATGCGGCTTGAAGGCTCGACCAAAGCGACCTTCCGTCTGTCAAAGCGGCGCACCAGGATCGGTGATATGGAAATTCCTGCCGGCCAGCGCGTGGTCATTGCCGTGCCCGCCGCCAATCGCGATCCGCGCCGCTGGGATGATCCGGCTGAGTTTCGCATCGGCCGCCCCCGGATCAAGGAGCACCTTGGCTTTGGACGCGGCGCGCATACTTGCGTGGGTGCCCCGCTGGCGCGGGTGGAAGTGGCGGTGCTGTTCGATTGCCTGCTCGAACAGACCAGCGCTATCACGCTGTCAGAAGCGCATCACGGCCCAGCGGAAGCGCGGCGGATTGATTATGAGCCAAGCTTCATCATTCGCGGCATCGACAAGCTCTATGTGGAGTTTGCCAAGGCCTAGGCCGGATTATTTGGCTGAGTTCACCTTCACCTTGCGGCGGCGAAACAGCAATATGCCGCCGAACAGTGAAGTGATCAGGGAAAGTCCGCCGAAGACCCACAGAAACGGATTGCTGGTGTCCTCACGGGTTTGCAGGTCCATGATGTGCAGCCCCCACATGAAATCATAGATCCGCCAGAAGCCGGTGCGCAGCGCCAGCACTTCACCGGTATCGGCATCGACATAGACATGGGTGTCATCGGCAAATGTCGCCTGCCAGCTGGGGCGAGGGCGACGCAGGTCCATCGGCGCGGCTTCGGCGGCAAAGCGGCGCATTGCGGTGAGCTGCGCCTTGCCCGCGAAGGCAGCCATAGCGATGCGGCGGGCTTCGGCTTCATTCACCGCGCCCAGCGGTGTGCCATCCTTGGCGGCATAGCGGCGGGGTTGCTTGTCGGAACCGGTGATGACCCAGACCGGTGTGCCAGCTTGCGAAACCAGCGCCACTTTGCTGACCGTGCCTGACAGCTTGGGGAAGGTGAGCGCTGCCCCGTCAATCGGCGCTGCTTCTGCCCGCAGCGCCTCACCGCGCACTTCCTCGATCGGGCGCGCGGCCATGAACAGGCCTGACGCCAGCCACAGCACCAGCGGCACGGCCACCGCCCAGCCCAGCCAGATGTGCCAGCGGGCAAAACGTTGCAGCAGTGTCCGCTTGGCCATGTTGCTGGCGTCCCTAGATATGTATCGCTTTGCCGGTTACGCCCATCGCCGCTTCCTTCAGCGCTTCCGAATGGGTCGGGTGGGCGTGGCAGGTGTAGGCGATGTCTTCCGATGTTGCGCCGAATTCCATGGCGATTGCTGCTTCGGCGATCATCGTTCCGGCGACCGAGGCGATGGCCCAGACACCCAGCACCTTGTCGGTCTTGGCGTCAGCAATCACCTTGACGAAGCCGTCGCTCTCGCGGTTGGTCTTGGCGCGGCTGTTGGCCATCATCGGGAACTTGCCGACCTTCACTTCGCCGAGCTCTTTGGCGGCCTCTTCGGTCAGGCCGACACCGGCAAATTCGGGCATGGTATAGACCACGCCGGGGATGACAGCGTGATTGACGATGCCGGTCAGGCCAGCGATATTTTCGGCGACGGCAATGCCCTCGTCCTCGGCCTTGTGCGCGAGCATCGGTCCGGGGATGACGTCACCCACCGCCCAGACACCGTCGACTGCGGTGCGGAATTCATGATCGGTTTCGATCTGGCCGCGCGCGTTGAGTTCAAGGCCGATGGCGGCAAGGTTCAGGCCATCGACGTTAGGACGGCGGCCAATGGCGACGAGGACGCAATCGGCCTCCAGAGTTTCAGCGGCACCTCCGGCTGATGGCTCAAGCGTCAAAGTGGCCTTCTTGCCTTTAACTGAAGCACCCGTAACCTTGGTCGAAAGCCGCAGCTCCATGCCCTGCTTCTTGAAGATCTTGGCGGCTTCCTTGCGCACGTCGCCGTCCATGCCGGGGAGCAGCGCATCGAGGAATTCGACCACCGTCACCTTGGCTCCCAGACGCCGCCAGACCGAACCCAGCTCCAGCCCGATCACGCCGCCGCCAATGACGACCATGTGATCCGGCACGCGTGTGAGCGCGAGGCCGCCGGTGGAATCGACGATCACGCCCTTATCGTTGTCGATTGCGACACCCGTCAGAGGGGTGACGCTGGAGCCGGTGGCGATGACAATGTTCTTGGCGGTGACGGTCTTGCCCGCCACATCAACCGAATGCGCGTCCTTGAATGCCGCGTGGCCTTTCAGCCAATCGACCTTGTTCTTCTTGAACAGAAACGCAATGCCGCCAGTCAGTTCCTTGACCGCGCCAAGCTTCTCACCCTGCAACACTGCCAGATCGAGTTCGACCTTGCCGGTCTTGACGCCGAACTTGGCGAGCGTGCCGTCATGGGCTTCCTCGAACAATTCCGATCCATGCAGCAGCGCCTTGGAGGGGATGCAGCCGACATTGAGGCACGTCCCGCCCAGCGTCTCGCGGCTTTCCACGCAGGCCGTCTTCAGCCCCAGCTGGGCCGCACGGATCGCCGCGACATAGCCGCCGGGACCGGAACCGATGATGAGGACGTCGTAGTCGTAGTCAGCCATGTCCGGTTCCTCAGAGGTCAATCAGCAGGCGGGTGGGATCTTCGATCGCTTCCTTGATCGTCTTCAGCGCCGTCACCGCTTCGCGCCCGTCGATCAGGCGGTGATCGTAGCTCAGCGCTATATACATCATCGGACGGATAACGATCTCGCCACCCCGCACAACCGGGCGGTCCTCGATGCGGTGGAGGCCGAGCACGGCGCTCTGCGGCGGGTTGATGATCGGGGTGCTCATTAGCCCGCCAAAGACGCCGCCGTTGGAGATGGTGAAGGTGCCGCCCTTCATGTCGTCCATGGTCAAGGTGCCTTCGCGGGCGCGCTTGCCAAGATCGGCGATGGCCTTTTCGATGCCAGCGAATGACAGCGCATCGGCATTCCGCACCACCGGCACGACAAGGCCGCCAGGGGCAGACACGGCGACCGAAATATCGACGTAATCGAAATAGACGATCTCATCACCGTCGATCTGGGCGTTGACCGAAGGAAAGTCTTTCAGCGCCAGACAGGCGGCCTTGGCGAAGAAGCTCATGAAGCCGAGTTTTACGCCGTGCTTTTTCTCGAACGCATCCTTGAACTTGTCGCGCGCGGCCATGACGGCGGACATATCGACATCGTTGAAGGTGGTGAGCAGCGCGGCGGTATCCTGCGCAGATTTCAGCCGCTTGGCGATGGTCTGGCGCATCCGGGTCATCTTGACGCGTTCTTCGCGGCGCTGGCCGGATGAAGCGGCTGTGGCAGCGGGAGTGACTGGGGCAGCGGGCGTGGCGGGTGCGCTGGCAGCAGCAGCCGGGGCCGCAGTCTTGGCCGCAGCGGCTGATAGGACGTCTTCCTTGGTCAGACGGCCATCTTTGCCGGTGCCCTTCACGCTGGCCGGATCAATACCATATTCCAGAACCGCGCGGCGCACGGCGGGGGAGAGTGTGACCGGATCACCAGCGGCTTGCGGTTCGGCAACAGGCACCGGAACCGCAGCGGGAGCCGCAACCGGTGCCGAAACCGGTGCCGAAACCGGTGCAGGGGTCGCAGCAGCGCCGCTGCCCGCCTCGATCAACGCAATCAGCGCGCCAACCGCAACCGTATCGCCCACCTTGACCAGTTGCGCGCCCATCACGCCAGCAGCGGGGGCGGGAACCTCGATGGCGACCTTGTCAGTCTCCAGGCTGACCAGCGGTTCGTCGAGCGCCACGGCGTCACCCGGCTGCTTCAGCCACTGGCCGATGCTGGCTTCGGATACCGATTCGCCGAGGGCGGGGACTTTGACTTCGGTGGACATGATGTTTCCTCAGGCCTTCTTCTGGCGACGGATTTCAGTGCGAACCGACAGCCCCAGAGCATCGGCAACCAGCGCGCCCTGTTCGCTTGCATGGCGCTTGGCGAGGCCGGTGGCGGGCGATGCCGAAGCCAGGCGGCCAGCATAGCGCGCGCGCTTCACCGTACACTTGGCATTGGCCAGCGCTTCCTCGATTTCAGGCTCGACGAAGAACCATGAACCGGCGTTCTTCGGCTCTTCCTGGCACCAGACCACCGCTTCCAGATTGGGCATGCGCGCCACACGCGCGGCCAGCGGCTCACCCGGAAAAGGATATAGCTGCTCAAGCCGGACGATCTGAGTATCCGTCATTTCAGCGGCATTGCGGGCCTCGATCAGATCATAGGCAACCTTGCCCGAACACAGCACCAGCCGCTTGGTCTTGGCATCCTCGGCACCATTGGTGTCAGACAGGATGCGCATGAAGTGGCCTTCGCCGATGAAATCAGATGCGGCGCTCTTGGCCAATGGATGCCGCAGCAGCGATTTGGGCGTCATGATGATCAGCGGTTTGCGGAACGGGCGATGCATCTGGCGGCGCAGCACATGGAAGTAATTGGCCGGGGTGGTAATGTTGCAGACCTGCATATTGTCCTGCGCGCAAAGCTGCAAGAAGCGCTCAAGCCGGGCCGAGCTGTGCTCTGGTCCTTGCCCTTCATAACCATGCGGCAGCAGCAGCACGAGGCCGTTGGCGCGCAGCCACTTCGATTCCGAACTGGCAATATACTGGTCGATGATGATCTGCGCGCCATTGGCGAAATCGCCGAACTGCGCTTCCCACAGCACCAGAGTCTTGGGATCGGCGCTGGCATAGCCCCATTCGAAACCGAGCACGCCATATTCCGAAAGCGGGCTGTCGAGCACTTCGAAACGCCCGTGCGGCACCGTCGATAGCGGCACATATTTGTGCTCGTCGTTCTGATCGACCCAGACGGCGTGGCGCTGGCTGAAAGTGCCGCGGCCTGAATCCTGGCCTGAGAGGCGCACGGCATAGCCTTCGGATGCGAGGCTGCCATAGGCCAGTGCTTCGCCGGTCGCCCAGTCAAAGCCTGCGCCGCTCTTGAACATTGCGCGCTTGGCATCGATCACGCGGCCCAGCGTCTTGTGAACTTCAAGGCCGTCCGGCACCGTGGTCAGGGTGCGGCCAAGGCTGTCAAACAGCTTGGCCTCGATGCCGGTGGGCACGTTGCGGCGCGCGGTTTCGGGATCGACCGGCTTGTTGAAGCCTGACCAGCGCCCGCCGAACCAATCCGCCTCGTTGGATTTATAGGTGGCCGCAGCGGTGAACTGTTCTTCAAGATGGGCGACGAAAGCCGCCTCGGTTTCAGCCAGGCCGGTGTCCGAAATCACGCCTTCCGCCTGAAGCCGCGCCGCATAGAGCTGGCTGACGGGCGGGTGCTGGCGGATGCGGTCATACATCAGCGGCTGGGTGAAGCTGGGCTCATCACCCTCGTTATGGCCGAAGCGGCGATAGCACCACATATCGATGACGATATCGCGGCCAAAGGTCTGGCGGTAATCGATGGCGAACTTGCAGGCGAAAGTCACCGCTTCGGGATCATCGCCATTGATGTGCAGGATCGGTGCCTGAATGCCTTTGGCGACGTCAGACGGATAGGGTGATGAGCGCGCGAATTGCGGGCTGGTAGTAAAACCGATCTGGTTATTGATGATGAAGTGGATGCAGCCGCCGGTATTGTAACCGCGCACACCCGAAAAGCCGAGGCATTCCCAGACGATGCCTTGTCCGGCAAAGGCGGCATCACCATGGATCAGCACCGGCAGCACCTGCTTGTGCTTGCCCTTCCCGATATCATCGCGATCGACCTGATAGGCGCGGACCTTGCCGAGCACGATCGGGTCCACGGTTTCCAGATGACTGGGATTGGGCATCAGGCTCATGTGAACCTTGATGCCGTCAAATTCACGATCAGTGCTGGTGCCGAGGTGGTATTTGACATCACCCGAACCGCCGACATCATCGGGATTTGCGGTGCCGCCGGAGAATTCGTGGAAGATCACCTTGTAGGGCTTGGCCATGACATTGGCGAGCACGTTGAGTCGGCCGCGATGGGCCATGCCATAGACGATTTCCTTGACGCCCAGCTGGCCGCCATACTTGATCACCGCCTCCAGCGCCGGGATCATCGATTCGCCGCCATCCAGCCCGAAGCGCTTGGTGCCGACATATTTCTTGCCGAGGAACTTCTCGTACTGTTCGCCGCGCACCACGGCAGCCAGAATCGCCTTTTTGCCCTCGGGGCTGAAGTGGATGTGCTTGTCGGCACCTTCCATCCGGTCCTGCAGGAAGCGGCGTTCCTCGACATCAGAGATGTGCATGTATTCAAGGCCGACCTTGCCGCAGTAATTGGCGCGCAACGTATCGACGATCTGGCGGACAGTGCCCCATTCAAGGCCAAGATAGCCGCCAAGATAGATGCGGCGGTCAAGATCGCCGGCGTGGAAGCCGTGAAATTCGGGCGTCAGGTCAGCTGGCAGATCCTGCTTGGCCAGACCCAGCGGATCAAGATTGGCTGCGAGATGTCCGCGCACCCGGTAGGTGCGGATCAGCATGACGGCGCGGATGGTGTCTGATGCAGCGGCTACAAGCGCATTTTCATCGAGCGCCGGGCCTGCCTTGGCATCGGAGCCCTTGGCCGCAGCCGCCTTGATCGCTGCCTTGATCGCCAGCGGATCGAGCGACATGGGATCAAGAGCTTGGGTCAGCTCATCCTCAGCCGCTCCGCCCGTCAGAGGCCAGCCCGCACGCTGCCAGCTGGGACCGGGTTGCGGACCAAAGTCATCAGTATCCGGGTAGAAATCAAGGTTTTCATTGCCCATGGAATCACCATTTGTGCGGCGGGAAATGCCGCCGCTCTTGCCGTCGTTGTTCCGGGCTTTTGGTACTCCCGGGGAGGAAAGTCCTATTGCCCTGATTATGCCTACCAGCGGACCAATCAGCCTATCAGGCGTATTGCTTAAGTACTTCGGCCAGAGTGGTGCCCAGCTCACTGGGTGAAGGCGAAACGTGGATGCCCGCTGCTTCCATCGCCGCGATCTTGTCTTCCGCGCCGCCCTGTCCGCCTGAAACGATGGCACCGGCATGGCCCATGCGGCGGCCCGGAGGAGCAGTCAGTCCGGCGATGAAGCCAACCATCGGCTTCTTGCGGCCGCGTCTGGCTTCGTCAGCAATGAACTGCGCGGCCTCTTCCTCGGCGCTGCCGCCGATCTCGCCGATCATGATGATCGACTTGGTGGCGTCGTCAGCAAGGTACAGCTCCAGCATATCAATGAAGTTGGTGCCGTTGACCGGATCGCCGCCGATGCCGACAGCCGTGGTCTGGCCAAGCCCGACCATGGTGGTCTGATGCACCGCTTCATAGGTCAGCGTGCCCGAGCGGCTGACTACGCCGACTGACCCTGCCTTGAAGATGGAGCCGGGCATGATGCCGATCTTGCATTCGTTCGGGGTGAGAACGCCGGGGCAGTTCGGGCCGATCAGGCGCGACTTTGAGCCAGACAGCGCGCGCTTGACCTTGATCATGTCGAGCACCGGGATGCCTTCGGTGATGGCGACGATAAGCTCCATCTCGGCGTCGATGGCCTCAAGGATCGAATCGGCAGCGAACGGCGGCGGTACATAGATGCACGATGCAGTCGCGCCGGTCGCCGCCTTGGCCTCGGCCACGGTGTCAAAATTGGGCAGGCCGATATGCATGGAACCGCCCTTGCCGGGGGTGACGCCGCCAACCATCTGCGTGCCATAAGCCAGCGCCGCTTCGGTGTGGAAGGTGCCGGTCGCGCCGGTCATGCCTTGGGTGATGACCTTGGTGTTCTTGTTGATGAGGATGGACATTAATCAAGCTCCGGGGGGACGTGTGCGTAAACGGCCGCAGCGATGGCGCTGCGGCCAAATGGTTCAGCCGAGGCTCGGCTCAATCGCCTTGCAGGCGACCAGCAGTTCCTTGACCGCGTCGATGCTGACCTGAAGCCCGGCCTTCGCCGTATCGTTCAGCGCGATCTCGATGACCTGTTCCACGCCGCCAGCGCCGATCACCACCGGCACGCCGACATAGAGGTTGTCGATGCCATATTGCCCGGTGAGGTGTGCAGCGCAGGGCAGGACGCGCTTCTGGTCGCCGAGATAGCTTTCCGCCATGGCAATGGCCGAAGCGGCGGGTGCATAGAAAGCCGAGCCGGTGCCGAGCAGGGCGACGATCTCGCCGCCGCCATTGGCAGTGCGCTTGATGATGGCATCGATGCGCTCCTGCGTGGACTTGCCCATCTTGATGAGATCGGGAACCGGGATGCCCTTGACGGTCGAATATTCGGCCACCGGCACCATGGTATCGCCGTGGCCGCCGAGCACGAAGCTGGTAACATCACGCACCGAAACGCCAAATTCCTGCGCGAGGAAGGTCGAGAAGCGCGCCGAATCGAGCACGCCTGCCATGCCGACCACCATGTTGTGCGGCAGGCCGGAAAATTCGCGCAAGGCCCAGACCATCGCGTCGAGCGGGTTGGTGATGCAGATGACGAAAGCGTCAGGGGCGTTGGCCTTGATGCCTTCGCCGACGGCCTTCATCACTTTCAGGTTGATGCCGAGCAGATCGTCGCGGCTCATGCCCGGCTTGCGGGGGACGCCGGCGGTAACGATGATCACGTCCGCACCGGCGATGTCAGCATAGTTGCTGGTTCCGGTCAGCTGCGCGTCAAAGCCTTCAACCGGGCCGCACTGCGATAGATCGAGCGCCTTGCCCTGCGGCACGCCATCGACGATATCGAACAGGACGATATCGCCCAGTTCCTTCTGTGCTGCCAGATGAGCAAGGGTGCCGCCGATATTACCGGCGCCAATGAGGGCGATCTTCTTGCGTGCCATGGTCTTCGCATTTCCCTGATACGGGAGCATCTCGCGCAAAAGGCTGGCATCAAGGTCCCGTAAACATGACGGCCGCCCGGTGAATGCTGGGTGCCCTAGGCCCGTGAGCACGGTATTGCAACCCGGTAAAAGTGCGGAATTGCAGGTTTATTTGATAACAGTTCGCATTAGCAATACTGCGAGGAAACTCGGCCAGATCGCCTTGCTTCAGCGACCACCGCTCTCCAGTCGCCGGGCCAGTCGGCGATCGAGCTGGCGGCAGATGGCCAACCAATGGCGGAACACCTCTTCTTCACCCGATCGCTGGGCCGCTTCGGCTCGCTCACGCGCCTGATCGGCGGCGGCGAGGCCATGCTTGGCGAAGTGCAGCAGCGTTGCCCGCAGCACCTCGGGCTTGGCCATGATGTCACCCAGCGGGCGGCCATTGTCATTGGCAGCGCGAACCGGGTGTGGGCACGAAAGCGCCCGCGCCAGAATGGCGTCATGACCGATGCGGGAAGCTGCGAAGTGGAGGGGCATAGGGTGATCAGCTCGCCGTTGTTGTCGTTGAAAGTGGCTCTAGCGCACCCGCGCTAAGGCTTTGTCTGCTAGTATGGTTTAGACGCGTTTACCAATTCGCATGGGCGTGGTGTTGCCACGCCTGATCCTGAAAGATTCTTGTTACTGGCCCTAAGTCCCTGGTTGGGAAATCCAGGTGCCGGAATTCTGGAACTCTGGCTTGATGCCATGCGCCTCGGGCAGCTTTTCCCCGCGATAGAGCTTGTCACCGCCGCGGGCCTGTACTTCGGGGGCGTAGCTGGGAACCGGTGCGGCGCGCACGGCTGAAAGATTGCCGTCCTGTGCCTCTTTAAGTCCGGCGGCATAGGCGCGCTGGATCGCCAGCGGATCGAGCGAGGCATCGGAAGCGGCAGGTCCGGCGCTGCGCGGACGCGGCGCGGCGGCAGGCTCGTTGCCGGTATAGACTGCGGTATTGAATGCCCCAGACGATCCCGCCGGTCCCTTCATCGCATAAAACCGATGCGCGCCCAGTGTCATCAAATAGTGCAGACTGGGTGCCCAATAGGGGTGGACGGCGATGGTGTGGTAATGGGTTGCCAAGCCAATCTGCCGATAGACATAGCCCGCCAGCGCCGCGCGAGCGACATTTTCCGCGCGCAGCCAGAACATGCGGCTGGGCACACGGTTCAATGCTCCATCGCAGGTAAAGCTGAACTGGCAACCGGTGACGCGCTCCGATCCCTGATAGACCACGCCGCAGACCGAATTGGGATAGGCCGGATGCGCCACGCGGTTAAGCACGACTTGCGCCACCGCACGCTGGCCATCATCAGGTTCACTGGCGGCTTCGTAATAGATTGCCTGGGTCAGGCAGGTCAGCGCGCGCATTTGATCGACCGGGGTGCCGGTGGCGCGAAGCGAACGAGCCGCTGGTCCGCTAAATGGATTGAGCTCGGTCGGTGCGCTCATGCCTTCTTGGTGGGTGCCACTATCGAGCACCTGCTCATCGCTGGACAGGTAATAGAAAGCGGAACCCGGAAAGCTCTCGCCGGTTTTTTCAAACGGCATCGGCTGCAATTCGATCTCGGCCTTGCCGGCATCGCCGATCGAGAAGGAGTCCCAGCTATTTGACCATGCACCCGGTGTGGCAAAGGCCGGAACCGCGATAGCTGCCAGCAGCGCCAGCGCGCGGCGGCCATAATGCTTGCGGCGGCGGTGTGATCCGATACCCGGCGCGCGCCGAACCAGCCGCGCGCCAAAATCGCGCGGGGGAAGTTCAGAGGACGAGGCGGGTAATTCGTTCATGGACTCCACTCGCTGGGCACGCGCGAAGGCGCGTAACCCCGAAACCCGCCCCCACGCGACAGCCGAATCCGGCCCGTACCGAATGGGGACAGACTTAAGCCCTAACGTGAATCGGTTAACGGAAGCCCACTCTTGCAGCCTTCGCAAGCGCAGCGTAAAGGCCACTCTACGTCATGGGCGCCCGGCAACGGGCCTAAGAGGGAAGTGAGTGTAATGCTCACGCTGCCCCCGCAACTGTGACCGGGGAGCCTCGCGTCCCATATGCCACTGGCTTTTTTGCTGGGAAGGCGGGCGCGAAGCATTGATCCGGGAGCCAGGAGACCTGCCTGTGACCGTCGTTCCGCAGCCGGGCGGGGTGCACCGGATGTAAGCAGGGGCTCGCGATTTCGTGCGGGCAGCCTCGCCATGAACGGCATTCGTTCATGATGAAGGCTATCTATATGAAATATCTGTTTTTACTGGGTTGTTCGTTCGCCGTTTCGGTTCCTGCCATGGCGCAGGAGCAAGGCGATGGCATGGATGAGATCGTCGGTGTTTTCGAACGCCTACCTGACTATATCTGGCCCGATGACACCATCACTGTCGTGGCTTCAGGCACAAAGCTGAACGTCGATCAGGTTGGCCAGTCGGTCAGCGTGCTGGGCCTGCGCGAGATTGATGCGGTGCAAGGCCCGGACCTGACCCGCGTGCTTGAGCGCCTTCCCGGCGTTACCATCACCCGCAACGGCGGCCTCGGCAACTTCACTGGGGTTCGTGTGCGCGGTGCCGATGCCGAGCAACTGCTGGTGTTGATCGATGGCGTGCGCGTAGCCGATACTGCCTCACCAGCGGGTGGCTATGATCTGGGCAATCTGGTGGCGGGAGAGATCGGCAAGATCGAGCTGCTGCGCGGATCAAATTCAGTGGTCTGGGGCAGTCAGGCGATCGGCGGCGTGCTGGCCATTTCAACGCGGACGCCCGACCACTTCAATGCCTCAGCCGAATATGGCGCGCGAGACAGTTTTGCCGGTCAGGCGAGTGTCGGCCAGCGCGGATCGGGCTATTTCGTCGGTCTGACCGGCGGCTATCTGCGCACCGATGGCATCTCGACCGCCGCCATTGGTATCGAGCCGGATGCTTTCCGCCAATGGTATGTTTCGGGCCGGGGCAAACTGGAATTGACTGATGGCCTCAGCGCCAGCGTCACCGCCCGCTATGCAGACAGCAAGCTGGGCATCGATGGCTACCCGGCACCATTCTACAACTTTGCCGATACGCCCGAATACCAGACCACTAAAGAAGCATCGGGCCGCGCCGGGCTGGACTATCAGACAGACGGATTTTCACTGAACGGCGGCTTCGCCTTGAGCGACACCCGCCGTGCCTATTTCGATCCGACTTTCGGTTCGGCTCCCAATTACGAAACCTTTGGCCGAGCCGAGCGGGCGGAGCTGAACGGCCATGCCGACCTGCCGTCTGACTTCACCCTTGATTTCGGCGTGGATACCGAATGGACGCGGTTCCATTCCAGCTTCGATCCGGTTCACAAGGCACGGCTGTCGAGCGGCCACGCCTTGCTTGGCTATCACAATGGCGGGCTGAACCTAGCGGGCGGCGCGCGGGTGGACGATCACTCGCAGTTCGGCAGCCACTGGACGCTGGGCGGCAACGCCAGTCTCGATCTCGGTGGTGAATGGCGCCTGCGCGCCTCCTATGGTGAGGGCTTCAAGGCGCCGACGCTGTTCCAGCTGCTCTCGGACTACGGCAACGCAGCGCTGCGCCCGGAAACCAGCCGCAGCTTTGATGCCGGGATCGAGAAGGGGGATCGCAATGGCAAGCTGCACTTCGCCGCCACCCTGTTCCGCCGTGACAGCACTGACCTTATCGACTTCGTGTCCTGCGCCAGTCTGGGCGTCTGCGCCACGCGGCCCTTTGGCACCTATGACAATGTCAAATCTGCCCGCGCCGAGGGCTTTGAGCTCGAAGGCGATGTGCGGCCCACTGAAAAGCTCTCATTCCGTGCGGCCTATTCCTATGTGAAGTCGGTGAACCGCACGAGTGGCAAAGACCTCGCCCGCCGCCCGCGCCATGCGCTGAGTGTGTCGGGGGACTGGACCACGCCGCTTCATGGGCTGGTGCTGGGCGCGGACCTGCGCATGGTATCGGACAGCTTTGACGATGCCGGAAACTTCACGCGGCTTGATGGTTATGCCCTTGTTACCTTGCGCGCCTCGGTGCCGCTGGGCGAAAGGTTCGAGCTTTATGGCCGGGTCGAGAACCTGGGTGGGGTAACATACCAGACCGCCGCCGGATACGGCACCGCCGGGCGCAGCGCCTTTGCCGGGGCGAGGGTGAAGTTCTGACGCCGAGGGCACTCTTGCTGGTTTTGGCGCTGGGGGCATGTTCCCCAGCGCCGCATAGCTCTGCGCCGCACAGTTCTGGGCCTCATCGCCAACCGGCACTGGTCAGCCTCAATCCCTGCACCGATGCGATCCTTGCCGAAGTGGCCGACCCGCAGCAGATCCTTGCGATCTCGGCTTACAGCCATGATCCCGCCTCGAGTTCGATGGATCTGGCGCTGGCGCGGCGTTTCCGGGCGACATCTGGCGCGGTGGAAGAAGTCTTGGTGCTGCGGCCCGACGTCGTGGTCACCGGCAATTTCACGCCGCCCGCCACACGTGTCGCGATGACCGGGCTGGGGCTGAAACTGGAAGAAGTGCCCATCGCCTCGACCGTGGCCGAAAGTATCGCTCAGGTGCGCCGTCTTGCAGGACTTTCTGGGCATCCGGAGCGCGGCGAGGCGCTGGTTCGTCGGATCGAAATGGCGCTTGCCGCTGGTGCCTCGCCTGCTGGAACTGCGCCGATTCAGACTGTTGTGTGGGAATCGGGCGGCATCGTGCCGGGGGACAATACCTTGATCGCGGAGCTTATGCGCCGCGCCGGTTTCGCCAATTTCAGCGCGGCAAAGGGCATGCGGCAGGCTGATCTGCTACCGCTGGAGCTAATGCTGGTTGATCCGCCGAAGCTGATCCTTGTTGCGGGCAATACGCGCTCTGGCGAAGACCGGATGCTGGCGCACCCGGCTCTGGCCAGGCTCAAGAATGTTCGGCGTGAGCGGCTCGATCCGTCATTGCTCTATTGCGGCGGCCCAACGATTATTCGTGCGATGGAACGGCTGGCGCAGGTGAGGCGCACATTATGACCCGTCTCAACCTTACTCTCATTGCAGCCTTGGCAATCGCTCTGCCGCTGTCACTGCTGGCGGGGCAAGTGTGGATCGATCCGTTCCACCCGGCGGTTGCCAACGCTTCCACCATCCTGATGGAACTGCGCTTGCCGCGCGCTGTTCTGGCTCTGTGTGTCGGCGGCGGACTGGGCGCGGCGGGGGCGGCGATGCAGGGATACTTGCGCAATCCGCTCGCCGATCCGGGGCTGTTCGGCATTGCCCCCTGCGCCGCGCTCGGCGCGGTGCTCTCACTCTGGACAGGCGCCATTGTTCCTTGGGCCGACGCCGCTTGGACCCTGCCGCTGTTCGCGCTGATCGGCGCAGGCACGGCCATGGCGCTGCTCAGCCTGATTGCGGGGCGTGAAGGCGGCGTCGCGACCTTCACGCTGGCGGGAATGATGCTCGCCAGTCTGGCGGGTGCGCTGATGAGCCTCGCCATCAGCCTCGCGCCATCGCCCTTCGCGCTGTCCGAGATCGTCACCTGGCTGATGGGGGCGCTGGCGGACCGATCATGGCACGATGTCTGGATCGCCGCCCCCGGCGCGCTGCTGGGCATTATGGTGCTGCGCCTTGCCGGGCGCGGGCTCGATGCGCTGCTGCTGGGAGAGGCGGTGGCGCGCTCGCTCGGCGTCAATCCGGCGCGGCTTCAGGCTATGCTGATTGTTGGTGTCGGGCTGACGGTGGGCAGCGGCGTGGCGGTCGCCGGGATCATCGGCTTTGTCGGACTTGTCGTGCCGCATCTGGTGCGACCGCTGACTGACCGGCGGCCAAGTCAGTTGATCCTGCCGAGCGCCTTGGCCGGAGCCTTGCTGCTGCTCATCGCCGATTGCCTGTGCCGGGTGCTGCCCTTGGCGGGCGGTGAATTGCGGCTCGGCATCGCACTCAGCCTGATCGGCGCGCCGTTCTTCCTTGCGCTGCTGCTGCGGATGCGGCGCGGGCACAGTGCGGATGGAGGCTGGGGCTGATGCTGGCGGCGTGCAACCTTACTGTGCCGAAACGCCTTGCCGGGGTGTCGCTCGAACTGCGCACCGGTGAAGTCACCGCGATCTGCGGGCCGAACGGGGCGGGCAAATCGACGCTGCTCGCCTGCCTTGCTGGCCTGCTGGATGGCGGCGTTGATGCAGTGTCAATCGGTGGCACAGCGCTTGATGATCTTCACCCGGAAGAACGCGCGCGCCTGCTTGGTTATTTGCCGCAGTCGCCCGAAGTTGCCTGGGATGTCAGCGTTGAAACGCTCATCAGCATTGGCCGCTTGCCATGGCGCGGCGCACCTGCGGGCGAGACTGCCGAGGCGATTGAGCGGGCGATCATAGCATTGGACCTCGTCGCCCTGCGGCAGCGCCCGGTATCGCAACTGTCTGGTGGTGAACGCGCGCGCGTGCTGCTCGCCCGTGTGCTCGCCGGAGAGCCGCGCTGGCTGCTGGCGGACGAGCCGCTGGCCAATCTCGATCTCGCCCATGCCGCTACACTGATGGCACGCTTCAAGGCCGAAGCCTGCACTGGTCGCGGGGTAGTGGTGGTGCTCCACGATCTCGCCGCTGCGATGAACCATGCCGACCGGGTGGTAGTGCTCCATCAGGGGCAGGTCTTCGCCGATGGCGCACCGCAAGCTGCGCTGAGTGAAGCGGTGCTGGCACAAGTCTGGGGCGTTCCCGCGCGCTGGCTGGGAGAACCGGGCGGGCGGGCACTTTCGCTTTAGAACCTACCAGATTTTCGCGCGCTGTTCAGGCGAAATGTACATCGCATCACCCGGTTTGACGCCGAATGCCTGATACCACGCCTCGATATTGGGCAGCGGTCCGTTGACCCGGTAGCGCGCCGGGCTGTGCGGATCTGTCGCGACCTGATTGCGCAGAGCATCCGGCCGCTGCTTGGTCCGCCAGGCCTGCGCATAGGCGAGGAAGAAGCGCTGATCGCCGGTCAGTCCGTCGATCACCGGCGCGGGCTTGCCGCCCAGCGACTTGTGATAGGCATCAAGCGCCACTTCCAGCCCGGCGAAATCGGCGATGTTCTCACCCATGGTGAGTGTCGGGTTGATAAAGGCACCGGGCGCGACTTCGAACTTTGCATATTGCGCACCGAAGATCTTGGCCTGGGCATCAAAGCGGGCGCTGTCTTCCTTGGTCCACCAGTCACGCACTGCGCCGGTCGCGTCGATCTTGCGGCCCTGATCGTCAAAGCCGTGGGTGATTTCGTGGCCGATCACCGAGCCAATCGCGCCATAGTTGACCGCATCATCAGCGCTGAGATCGAAAAACGGCGGCTGCAGGATGCCGGCGGGGAAGACGATCTTGTTTTCCAGCCCGCCATTGTAGGCATTCACGGTCTGCGGGTTCATCGCCCACTTCATCCGGTCAACCTTCTTGCCAAGGTCCTGCAGGGCATAGTCGGCATTGAACCGACCTGCACGCTGGACATTGCCGTAAAGATCACCAGTCTCGATCCGCAGTGCATCGAAATTGCGGAACTTGTCAGGATAGCCGACCATCACGTCCATCTTGCCCAGCTTTTCCTGTGCTGCGGCCTTGGTTGGCGCGGACATCCAGTCATTACCGGTGATCCGGTCAGCCATGGCCAGCTTCAGGTTGACGACCAGCGCTTCCATCTTGGCCTTGGCGGCGGGCGGGAAGTGGCGTTTGACATAGTCCTGCCCAACCAGTTCACCCAGCGAACCATCGACCAGCTGCACCGCCCGTTTCCAGCGCGGACGCAGTTCTGAAACGCCAGACAAAGTCTTGGTATAGAGGAAGCGGCTGTCGATCATTGCCTTGTTCAGATAAGGCGCGGCCTGATCGGCGAGATGGAACTGCTGCCACATCTTCAAGGTGGAGAGCGGCGTGGCGGCATAGACCTTGGCGAGATCGCGGATTGCGGTATTTTCACCGACGATCATGCGTTTCTGTGCAGGGATTTTCGCCCCTGCCATCCATGCCGTCCAATCCAGCCCCGGCGCATAGGCGGCCAGCTGGGCGCTGGTCATCGGGTTGTTGACCTTGTCGATATCGCGGCGGTCAGCCACCTTCCAGCTCTTGGCCGCCAGCGCGGTTTCAAAGGCGATGATGGCATTGGCCGAACCCACCGGTTTCGGCAGACCAAGCGCCTTGATGGTGCGCGCGATATAGGCGCGATAGGCATCAAGCTGCGGCTTGAACTGCTTGTCGAAGTAGTATTCACGCTCGGGCAAGCCAATGCCGCCTTGCCCGAGATAGAGCACGTTCATCGTCGGATCGGCGGTATCCGCGCCGATGCCGAAATCAACCAGCGTGATGCCGAAAGCGCCATTGGTGCCGCCCATGAAACGGGCAAATTCGCTGCGAGTCCTGATCGCGGAGACCTTGGCCAGATCGGCCTTCAGAGGCGCGAGTCCCACCTTCTCGACCTGCGCCTCACCCATGAAGCTGGCAAACAATGCGCCATATTTGCTTTCCGTGCCGCCTGAGAGAAGCAAGCTGCGCAGATCATCCTGAACCCCGTCAAACACCTCGTTGCCGCTGCCGATTGCCGCCTTGTCCGATGGGATGGCGCTCTTCGTCAGCCAGGCACCCGATGCGTAGCGCTCAAAGTCGTCACCGGGTTTGACCGAGACATCACGGTTGTCGAGCGCGACGCCCCAGGTTCCGTAATGGTCTGGCGCGGTGATGTCTGGTGTAGAGGCACTTTGCGCAGAGGCAGGTTGCGATGCCGTGGCCGCGAGCAGGGCTGCAGCGGCGCAGGTTGTGAACAGGCTGGAAAATTTCATGACAGTCCCTCGGAATCCAAGCGAGCAGGGCCACAGGCGTGGCTCTGGAGAATGCGGATGGCATCCCGCGCTCTGAAGAGACTGTCAATGTCGTTGGCCGAACCGGGTTGGCAGTTGGTCGGGCTGGAGTGCGCTTGGGGTCTAACGCCGACGCCGCGTCACGCTATCTGTCTCACGAGGGTGCGCGTCCCGGTAAGCCTTCCAGCCTTGCGCATATTGCGCATCGCGCTGCTGGACATAGGCCAGTTGCTGCAGGTTGAGCTGGCGGATTATTGCGCGATCACGGGCGCGCGCTTCCGTGGTGCGCATCGCCGGATCGTTCGGATCATCGGCCAGTGCTGGTGCAGTCGATAGCGCAGCGGCCAGCGCCAGCGCGCCGACGAACAAAGATACTTTCATGGTGGTGCGACCCTTCCAATAATTCCCGCAGCCTTTGTGCCGGTCGGCGCGTCCACCAGCAAAGCAATTGCGATGAGGCGTTGGCACCTCGCCGCAGGATGGGGGCACCTCGTCGCAGGATAGGGGCACCTCACCGCAGGATAGCCGCAGCTGGGCGCTTGTAACCGCAATGGGCTTCCCCACCTTATGTCGGCCAAGGGGTAGCCGCGCACTTGCACCTCACGAACAAATATGGAACACACGCGCCCCATGTCGCTGACTCACATCACCGTCCGGGGTGCCCGGGAACACAATCTCAAGGGTTTTGACGTGTCGCTGCCGCGCGATGCGCTGATCGTCATCACCGGGCTTTCGGGCTCGGGCAAGTCGAGCCTCGCCTTCGATACGATCTATGCCGAGGGGCAGCGGCGCTATGTTGAATCGCTCTCGGCCTATGCGCGCCAGTTTCTCGAGCTGATGCAGAAGCCCGATGTCGAGCATATCGACGGGCTTTCACCTGCGATCTCGATCGAGCAGAAGACCACCAGTCGCAATCCGCGCTCTACCGTCGCCACGGTGACGGAGATTTATGATTACATGCGGCTGTTATGGGCCCGGGTTGGTGTGCCTTATTCGCCCGCCACCGGCCTGCCGATTTCTGCGCAGACCGTCAGTCAGATGGTTGACCGGGTGATGCTGCTGCCCGAGGGGACGCGCGCCTATCTGCTCGCGCCCGTCGTGCGCGGCCGCAAGGGTGAATACCGCAAGGAATTGGCCGAGTGGCAGAAGGCTGGCTACACCCGTGTCAGGATCGACGGCGAATTCTATGAGATCGAGGACGCCCCGGCGCTCGACAAGAAGTTCAAACATGACATCGAAGTTGTGGTTGACCGGATCGCAGTGCGTTCAGGCATCGAAACCCGGCTGGCCGACAGCTTCGAACAGGCGTTGAAACTGGCCGACGGCACGGCCTATGTCGATCTGGCAGACGGGGTTGTACCCGGACGCGAGGTAGAGGATTCTGGCCCCAATGTGTCCGGCGGCGCGATGAAAGGCGCCGGGCTTGCCGCCAACCGCATCGTCTTTTCAGAAAAATTCGCCTGCCCGGTCTCGGGCTTCACCATCGAGTCCATCGAACCGCGCTTGTTCAGTTTCAACGCCCCGCAAGGCGCCTGCCCCGCTTGCGATGGCCTTGGCGAAAAGCTGCTGTTTGATCCGCAACTGGTAGTGCCGAATGAGGCGCTAAGCCTCAAGCAGGGTGCCGTCGTGCCTTGGGCGAAAAGCAACCCGCCCTCGCCCTATTATATGCAGGTGCTCTCCAGCCTTGCCACCGAATTCGGTTTCGAGCTCACCACGCCATGGACCGATCTGCCCGGCGAAGTGCAAGTGGTGATCCTTTATGGCACCGGCGGCAAAGCCGTGCCGCTGACCTTTCAGGATGGTCGCAAGAGCTATACGGTGAAAAAGGCCTTCGAAGGGGTGATCGGCAACCTCAATCGCCGCCTGCTGCAAACCGACTCTGCCTGGATGCGCGAGGAGCTGAGCAAGTTCCAGACCGCGCAGCCGTGTGAAACCTGCCACGGCGCGCGGCTCAAGCCCGAAGCGCTGAGCGTCAAGATTGCTGGCGAGGATATCTCGATGTCCACGCGCCGCCCGGTGGGTGAGGCGCTGGCGTTTTTCTCGACTCTGGAGCCCAAGCTCACCAATCAGCAGAAGCAGATCGCCAAGGCTATCCTCAAGGAGATCAACGAGCGGCTGGGCTTCCTCAACAATGTCGGGCTCGATTACCTCAATCTTGATCGCACCTCGGGTACGCTTTCGGGCGGCGAAAGCCAGCGCATCCGCCTCGCCAGCCAGATCGGCTCCGGCCTGTCGGGCGTGCTCTATGTCCTCGATGAACCCTCTATCGGCCTCCACCAGCGCGATAATGACCGGCTGCTGGAAACGCTCAAACGCCTGCGTGATCTGGGCAATACGGTGATCGTTGTCGAGCATGACGAGGATGCCATCCGCCATGCCGATCACATCGTCGATCTTGGCCCCGGTGCGGGTGTGCATGGCGGGCATATCGTTGCGCAGGGGACTCTGGCGGATATTCTCGCCGCGCTTGACAGCCTCACCGGACAGTATCTTTCAGGTACCCGACGGATCGAAGTGCCCAAACTGCGCCGCAAAGGCAATGGTCACAAGGTCGTGGTCCACAATGCGCGGGCGAACAACCTCCAGGGCGTCACCGCCGCGATTCCTCTGGGCACATTCACTTGCGTCACCGGGGTGTCGGGCAGCGGCAAGAGCAGCCTGACGCTCGATACGCTCTATGCCGGGGCGGCCCGCGCACTCAATGGCGCGCGGGTCATTGCTGGCGCGCATGACAAGATCACCGGACTGCAACATTGCGACAAGGTGATCGAGATTGATCAAAGCCCCATCGGCCGCACGCCGCGGAGCAACCCCGCCACTTATACGGGCGCTTTCACCCAGATCCGCGATTGGTTCGCCGGGCTGCCAGAAAGCGGCGCGCGCGGCTACAAACCGGGGCGCTTCAGCTTCAACGTCAAAGGCGGGCGCTGCGAAAAGTGCCAGGGTGACGGCCTGATCAAGATCGAAATGCACTTCCTTCCCGATGTTTACGTCACCTGCGAGGAGTGCAACGGCAAGCGCTATAACCGCGAAACGCTCGAGGTGAAGTTCAAGGGCCACTCCATCGCCGACGTGCTCGACATGACGATCGAGGACGCCGAGGAATTCTTCAAGGCGGTCCCACCGATCCGTGACAAGATGCACATGCTGAACGAGGTCGGTCTGGGTTACGTCAAGGTCGGCCAGCAGGCGACGACGCTATCGGGCGGTGAGGCGCAGCGCGTGAAGTTGGCGAAGGAACTCTCCCGCCGCGCCACCGGGCAGACGCTCTACATCCTCGACGAGCCGACCACCGGCCTGCATTTCGAAGACGTGCGCAAACTGCTCGAAGTGCTGCACCGGCTGGTCGATGGCGGCAACAGCGTGGTGGTGATCGAGCACAACCTCGATGTCATCAAGACTGCTGACTGGATCATCGACATGGGACCCGAAGGCGGTGTGCGCGGCGGTCAGATTGTTGCTGAGGGTACGCCCGAGCAAGTGGCCAAGAATGCGGCGAGCTTCACCGGCGGCTATCTGGGGCCATTGTTGGTGCGCTAAGCTTACCCGCAGCGCTAATGCCAGACGGCGGAGAGCGGGTAGAGCAGGATCAACCAGACCAGACAGGCTACCACGATCCGTCGGTCGCGCACGATGATCGCCAGCAGTGCGACAGGGAAAAACGACCAGGCAATGATGATCGTTCGGAATGTACCCGCGCCGGGAAAGCCAGCCATTGCGCCGGCAAAGCACAGCAGAACAACATTGCAGATAAAGACGCCCGCTAGCACCTTGCGCCTGTGTCTGTCGAAATAGGCATTCAGATCGGCCCAGTCGTCCGGATCATCCGGGAACACCAGTGAAGCGGAGACATAATAAATTGCGGTGACCACAAAGCCGCCGAACACAGTCGGCCAGTTGATCGGGATCAGTTCCCGCAGAGACCAGCCATACATCCAGAACGTGACAACATCGCAGGAGACGAACAGGCCCAGCAATGCTGTGGGCCAGCCGATTCGAACCTTGTGACTGGCCTTCAGCGCGCGCGCCAGCCCGCCCAGTCCCTCAGCCAAAGCCAGACCGAGCAGCAGCCCGAACAGCGTAAAGATGAATTCAAATCCGCTCACGGTCTAACCCCCAAGAACATTGGCATCCCCCCTCTTGCACCCGGCCCCGATGACAACTGCCCGGCGCTGGGCCGCCTGGGGGTGAGACGCCCCGCTTCTCAGATAACGGAACAACGATGTTCCTGCCACCGGATTGAAGCCCGCCTGACAAGCCAGCTGTGCGCCAAGGCGATCGGCTGCGATTTCGGTTTCCAGCGTACTGCCGTTGTGGCCGAGGTACCAATGGGCAATCTCGTGACCGGCGAGCAGCGAAAATTCGTCTGGTGTGAGGCGCTCAGCCGCGGCGCTGGTGAAAAAGATTTGAGCGCCCGAGTCCCAGCCGTTGATCGTTCCGCCGGGGCGCAGGGCGAAGCTGGGGAGGCACGGCCATATGGTTCCGTCCGGATGGTAAGCGGAGCAATCAGGTCTTCCCGCCCCGGCGACGCGGTTGGCGATCTCCAGTTGCTGCGGCGGCAGGGCAAGGCTGCCAGCCATGGCCAGCAGGAACAGGAATGACATGTTGCGGTGCCGTTGCTACGAACCCAGGTCCGGGGGAGCACGATCCTGCGCAGTGCCGCACGGCCCGACAATTCGGGTAAACACCTATATTTGATCACTAATTTGGGGGTTGCTATGCCGCGCATGCCTTCACCTGAACACACGCCCTCCGCCTCAGAGATATCCTGCCATCGCTCCGCCGCTATTCGCTCTCATCGGGCTGCGGTGAGTTGTGCATTGTCCTGCACCGTCGCAAGATAGCCCGAAATTATGGGAGATGAAGCATGGCGACATTCGCCGCGAAATACGGCCCCTGGGCGCTGATCACCGGCGCTTCGGAAGGCACCGGCGCGGAATTTGCGCGCCAGCTTGCCGCCATGGGCCTGAACCTGATCCTCGTCGCCCGCCGCGAAGCACCGTTGGCCGCACTGGCGGCGGAGATCAGCGAGAAAGGCGTCGAATGTGTCACCGCCTCGGTTGATCTTACTGCGAGCGACGCGGCGGTGCAGATCATCGCGGCGGTTGGTGCGCGTGATGTCGGCCTGCTGATTGCCAATGCCGGGGCCGATACCAATGGTTCGCTGTTCCTCGATAATGATATTGCCAATTGGGAAGCGCTGGTGGCGATGAATGTCACCACCACCATGCGGCTCGCGCATCATTTCGGACAAGCGATGCGCGCGCGCGGGCACGGCGGCATGGTCCTTGTCGGTTCGGGTGCCTGCTATGGCGGGCTGAACGGCATGGGAGTCTATTGCGGCTCCAAGGCATTCGTCATGAATCTCGCCGAGGGGCTGTGGGCAGAACTGCGACACCACAATGTCGATGTGCTCAACCTGATCCTTGGCCGCACCGATACGCCTGCGCACCGCAAGATCCTGAAGGAGAGCGGCCAGCCGATTCCGGACAATCTTGCCAGCCCGGTGGATGTCGCAAGGATCGGTCTGGAGCAGTTGCCGCATGGGCCGATCTACAATTGGGGCCAGCCGAATGATGTGGCGGGCTATGCACCAAACTCGCCCGATGATCGCCGCGCGCGAATTGTCATGATCGAGAAGATGTCCGCCGCCTATGCCGGGAAAAAGGCATGACCGATCTGCTCACGCAAGTTGCTGACCGGCAAGCGATCACCGATCAGATCTATCGCTATTGCCGCGCCATGGACCGCATCGATCACGAACTGGGTTATTCGATCTGGCATGAAGACGGCACCGCCAATTATGGCCAAAACTATCAGGGCAGTGGTCGCGGGTTCATCGATCACGTCTGCGCCCAGCACAGCGGATTGCAGCAGCATTCGCACCAGATGTCGAACGTGATTATCACGCTGGATGGCGATAAGGCGGGCAGCGAGAGCTATGTTACCGCCACCTTGCGCATGGTGCGGGGTGACAAGACCATGCAGATGACCGTCATCAGCCGGTACATCGACACCTGGTCAAGGCGCGATGGCCGCTGGGCGCTCGATCACCGGCAGGCGGTGATGGAGATGGACGAAATGCGTGAGGTTGCACCGATGAAAGCCCACGATACCGCGCGTCGTGACCGGACCGATCCTTCTTATGCCGTGCTGAAAGGCTGACCATGGCCCGCGACGTCAAGATCACTCTCTCGTTCGATATGCGCGCGCCCGATTGGGGCCCGCCTCGGCAAGAGCTTTATGCCGCTGCGATCAAGATGGCGGCCTTTGCGGACGCCATCGGCGTCGACCGGATCGGATTGATGGAGCATCACGGCTCGGACGATGGCTATCTGCCGCAGCCATTCACTTTGGCAGCGGCGATGGCGGCGGTGACAACGAATCTGCGCTTCATGCTGGGGGCAGTGATCCTGCCGCTGCATGATCCGGTGCTGATCGCCGAGCAGATCGCCATGGTCGATCTGATCTCGAACGGGCGGCTCAACGTGATTTTAGGTGCAGGTTATGTGCCGTTTGAATTTGCCATGTTCCGCAAGTCGCTGTCGGACCGCGGCAAGCTGATGGATCTGGGTATCGAAACCATCCTGCGCGCGCTGAATGGTGAAAAGTTTGAGAGCGATGGCCGCCCGGTCTATGTCCGTCCGTTGCCGGTGCAGAAACCCGAACATATCGTCATGGTCGGCGGCGGAGTACCTGCCTCAGCACGCCGCGCGGCGCGGTTCGGGGTGGGGTTCGGTCCGATGAAGGGCGAACTGGTCGATATCTATCTGGCGGAATGTGCAAAACTCGGGCGTGAACCGGGGCTGTATAATCGTCCCAAGGCAGGCATGCCGCTGGCCATTCATCTCTGCGAAGACCCGGAAGCGGGCTGGCAGGTGATCGAGCGCCACGCGGTCCATGTGATCACCGAATATGCCAAATGGGCCGAGGCGGAAGGTGCGGCTTCGAACTCACCCTTTAAGGGTCTGACCGATCCGGCGGCGCTGCGCCACGCCGGGCTGTTTGCCTGCTGGACTCCCGATCAACTGGTCGAACAAGCGGCGAAGATGGAAGACAAGACCTCGCTCGGGCTTCAGCCATTGCTCGGCGGGTTGTCGCCGGAAGAGGGCTGGAAGAGCTTGCGGTTGCTGGAGCAGGTGATGCCACGGCTGCGCGCGGCGTTTGCGGAGTGAATCGGTGAAAGCCGCCTATATCGAAAACGGCAAGGTCCACACTGGCACCCTGCCCGATCCCGTTCCCGGCAAGGGGCAGGCGCTGGTGCGCACGCATAGCTGCGGGATGTGTGCATCTGAGCAGCATTTCCTCCATGCGGGCCAGAATGTCATTGATCTGTCGAAGCGCCTCGGCGGGCCTTATGCGGCGCTGGATTTCACCAAGCCTTTCGTGCCGGGGCATGAATTTGTTGGCGAAGTGCTGGATTACGGTCCCGGTTCAACCCGGACGGTGAAAGTCGGCAGCAAGGTCACCTCGGTGCCGATCATGCGCGTCGGCGGCGCCCACGCGGTGATCGGGTTCAGCCACGATTGTCCGGGCGGTTACGGCGAACTGATGCTGCTCGACGAGAACGTGATGTTCGCGCTGCCCGATCTGTTTGACGATGATCACGCCGCGATGATCGAGCCGCTGGCCGTCGGTTTGGAACACGCACGGCGCGGGCGGCCCGAGAAGGGCGATGTGGCACTTGTGCTGGGCTGCGGGGCGATTGGCCTTGGGGTGATTGCGGGCCTTCGCCTGATGGGCGTGGCGCCGATTGTCGCCGCCGACTTCCACCCCGCGCGCCGAGCAGAGGCGATCCGCATGGGCGCCCATGTCGCGGTTGATCCGCGTGAGACGTCTCCCCATGCCCCGCTCCCCGATGTGGGCCGTGCGCCGAACCTGATCTACGAATGTGTCGGGCGGGCCGGGATGTTGCAAGCCTTGGTGGAGGCAGCGCCGTTCGATGGCCGCATCGTCATGGGCGGATATTGCATGGAAGCAGAATCGATGTTCGTCTTCGCCGCGCAGAACAAACGGCTCAACGTGCAGTTCGCCGGCGGCGAGGAGCCGCAGGATATGGAGCTTGCCATGCGGGCGATTGGCGACGGCCGGGTCGACGTTGCGCCATGGCTGGGCGCGCGGATCGGGCGGTCAGGCGTGGCAGCGGCGATTGCCGAGATGTCCGGGCCGGATGCGGCGGTGCGCATGGTGGTTGATCCGCGGCTGGATTGATCAGTTAACTCCCGGCCTTCCCAGCGAGCAATGCCGGGGTCAGAACCTGGGGCAATTGCTCCGGCGCGGAGGCTCCCTGAGTATACCACAGATATAGCGGCACGCCCGCCGCGCCTTGGGCGGTGAGGAAGCGGGTGATCGCCGGATCGCGGCGCGTCCAGTCGCCCACCAGCACTTTGACGCCTGCTTTGTCGAACGCCGTGCGCACTTCCTCGCGCTCGATAGCGGCGGCTTCGTTGACTTTGCAGGTCAGGCACCAGTCGGCAGTGAAATAGACGAACACCGGCTTGCCCGAAGCGCGTGCCTTGGTGAGAGCTTCCTCGGAGAAGGGTTGCGAGGGCAGGATGCTCTCGATGGCACCGGCGGCAGGGGGGCGGAAAACTTGCGGCAGGATTGCCGCGGCGAGAATCAGCGAACCCAGCATGCCCAGCACCAATGGCATGCCGCTCTTGCCCGTGTGTTGCCGCTTGCCGATAGCTACCAGCCATAACAGCACCATGATGGCAAACAGGCCTGCGGCGATGGTGAAGGTGGAGCCACCCAGCCTGCTCGTAAGCCACAGCAGCGCCAAAGCCGTCAGCCCCATCGGCACAGCCATGAGCTTCTTGAACCACACCATCCACGCCCCCGGGTTTGGCAGCAGGCGGCGCAGTGCGGGGACATAGGCTACTGCGAGGAAGGGCAGGGCAAGGCCGATGCCGAGCGTGACGAACAGCGCCATGCCCTCCGCTACTGGTAGCAGCAGCGCCGCGCCCATCGCGGCGGCCATGAACGGGCCGGTGCAGGGGGTGGCAACGAAAGCGGCCAGCAGTCCGGTGACGAAAGCGCCCTTTGGACTTCCGGCATTGGCAAAGCCCGGAAGGGTAAACTCGAACAGACCGGCCAGATTGGCGGTGATCGCCACGGCCAGTAGCAGCAGCGCCACCACCACGGCGGGCTCTTGCAACTGGAACGCCCAACCGACCTCCTGCCCGCCCGCCCGCAGCGCCAGCAGCAGTGCGCCGAGTGCGGCGCAGGCGAGCACGACTCCGGCGGTATAGGCCAGCCCTTCGCGGCGAGCCTCGGCCTCGCTCTCGCCCGCGCGGGCAAGGCTGAGCGCCTTGAGGCTGAGGATCGGGAAGACGCAGGGCATCACATTGAGCAGCAGTCCGCCAAGCAATGCGGCGAGCAGCAGCGCTGGGAGCGACAGGTTCGGCGCGCTCTTTGCCGTGCCGACCAGTTCCCCGCTGCTGGGCACCGTGCCGGGAATGGCGGTGAACTCCACACCGTCACCTGCATCGCCCAGCCGCAGCACACCTGACAGTTCGGTGGGACTTGCGGCGGCTAGTTTTGGGCGTTGCAGCGTGACGATCAGCAGATCGCCTATACGGCGGAACTCCTGAGCGGCGGCATAGGCGAATATGTGGTTTTCGGCGGGGAAGACGTGCGGATTTTCAAGAACTTGTGCGGCTGGCATCGGAATACCGATACGGATGATATTGCCCTCGATGGCAAAGCTCGCCTGCGCTCCAAGCGGGGCGGGGAGCGCCGCGCGCCATGTGTCAAAACGGGGATCGGACTTGCCGCTGTCGCTGCTGCTGGTGATGGTAATTGTCGCGGAGAGTTCGGCGCTTTCGGGAACGCAGATCTGTTCGGTGCAGGCGAGCCAATCGGCCTTCACGCGGATTGGCAGGTAGGTTCCAGCCCTGGCATCGGCAGGCACGGTGAGCGGCACCAGCACGGCGTAATCGTGCTCGTAAACATGGTTCATCAGCCCGGATATCAGCAGGGTTTCGGGCGTCGGATAGCGCGGTGTTCCGGCGTTGAAATTGGTCGGTAAATCCCAGTCCAACCGCATACCAAAACCGGCATCGCCGGGGTTCAGCCAATATCCGTGCCAGCCCTTATCGGGGCGCATCAGGAGTGCCAGCGTCACAGTGCCACCGGGAGCGACAGGCGCTTCGGCGATCAGCTGCGCGGCGATATGATTAGGTGCGGCCTGTGCCGGAACGGCCAGAAGACAGCAGAACAGAGTCAGCATTTGCAACAGCACTGCAACAAGGGTGCGATAGGCGCGCATCAGTGCTGATTTCTCCGCTAACATTCTTGAGCACAAGACTTGCACCTTTCGCGCCGTCTCGCCATCAATCACCCCTGCCGGTTTTGCCGGAGCATTTCAAGGAACAGCCATGCGCGTCCCCGCCTTTGCCCCTCTCGTTGCCTCTGTCGCTGCCCTCGCCTTGACAGCGGTCTGCTCGACATCGGCGCTGGCGGAAGATGCCCCGCCGCGTCTCATCGTTGCCGTGTCGGTCGATCAGTTGAGCGCCGATCTGTTTGCGCAATACCGCTCGCGCTTCACCGGCGGCCTTGCCCGCCTGCAACAGGGTGCGGTGTTTCCATCCGCCTATCAGGGGCACGCCGCAACAGAGACCTGCCCCGGCCATTCCACCCTGCTCACCGGCGTGCGACCGGCGCGGAGCGGGATCATTGCCAACAACTGGTTCGATCCCGGCCTGACGCGCGCGGACAAGCGGGTTTATTGCTCCGAGGATATCAATGATCCAGCCAGCACATCGGGCAACCCGGTGGTATCCGCTCAGTTCCTCAAAGTTCCGACGCTGGGTGAATTTATGAAGGGCCAGTGGCCTCAGTCGCGCAATGTTGCCGTCTCGGCCAAGGACCGCGCCGTGGTGATGATGGGCGGACACCGGATTGACGAGGGCTATTGGATCAAGAGCGGAGCCTTTGCCACCTTCAAGGGCGGCACGCTGTCCCCCGCTGCACTGGCAGAGAACGCTGCCATGGCCAAGGTGATCGCCAAGGGGGCCAAGCCCTATGCCGCGCCCGCATGGTGCGGCCCGCGCAACCGGGCGGTGAGCGCGGGCAAGGCGGGTGCGCTGGGCACCGGACGTTTTGCCCTCACCCCGAAAGATGGCGATGGCTTCCGCGCCTCGCCGCGCATGGACGGTGCCACGCTCGATCTGGCCAGCCGTCTGGTCAAGGATCTGCAGCTCGGCAAAGGGCAGGCACCCGATCTGCTTTCTGTCAGCCTTTCGGCCACCGATTACATCGGTCATGGCACCGGGCACGAAGGACTGGAGATGTGCATCCAGATGACTGAGCTTGATCGCTCGCTGGGCGCGTTCTTCACCCAGCTCGACAAGGCGGGGATTGATTATGCGGTGATGCTCAGCGCCGATCATGGCGGGCTCGATATGCCCGAGCGGCTTGATGAACAGGCGCTGCCGCGCGCCGTGCGGGTTGATCCGGCGCTGAGTCTTGCGGCGCTGGCCAAGGATATTGGCACCGTGCTCGGCATCAGCATCGAAGGGCCGTTGCTTTATGGCGATGGCGCGGGCGGCGATGTCTATCTCAGCCGCAAGTTGACCCCGGCGCAGCGCGGTCTGGTGCTCGATGCGCTGGTCGCCAAGCTGCGCAGCCATCCGCAAGTCGCCGCCGCCTATGCCGCTGGAGAACTTGCCGCCACCCCAACTCCCAGTGGCAGTCCGCAGGACTGGACCCTGCGTGATCGCGCCCGCGCCAGCTTCGATCCCGCGCGGTCAGGCGATGTCGTGGTGCTGCTTGATCGCGCGGTGGTGCCGATCCCGGCAGCGGGCAAGGGCTATGTCGCCACCCACGGCAGTCCGTGGGACTATGACCGCCGGGTGCCGTTGCTGTTCTGGCGCAAAGGCATGAACGGCTTTGAACAGCCCGCGCCGGTGGAAACGGTGGACATTGCGCCGACATTGGCGGCACTTCTGAAGCTCAAGGTGCCCGAGGGCAGCTTTGATGGGCGGTGCCTTGATCTGGATGGCGGGGCGGCAAATACCTGCGGGGGGTGAGGACGTACTTGTCGTAGCCTGCGCACTGCCGCTAGAAGCCAGTCATGGATAATCACCGCGATCTCGTAATCCTTGGCGGCGGCCTTGTCGGTATGACGCTGGCTTTGGCGGCGGCCAAGGAAGGCATGACCTGCCATGTCGTCGATAAGGCCACGCCTGAGGAACTGACTGCTGAAGGCACCGATGGCCGCGCTTCGGCAATTTCTACTGCCAGCTGGAATCTGTTCGCCAATATCGGGCTGGCAGGCCGACTGGAACCGCTCGGCTGCCCGATTGATTCCATCGCAGTGACTGACGGGATGAAGCCCGGCCGCATCGATTTCCGCCCTGAACCGCACGAAGGCTCTTTGGGCCGGATGTTCGCCAACCGCGATATCCGCCTCGCGCTGTTTGCTGCCGCGCGCGAGGAACCGGCAATCGCCTGGCACACCGGCGCTGAGGCGGTTGAGCGGACGCGCGGCCCGCACGGCGTTTCGGTAACACTGAACGATGGCAGCGTGCTCACCGGCAGTTTGATGGTCGCCGCCGAGGGCCGCCAATCCCCCACGCGCAACGAGGCGGGCTTTGTGCAGGCCAAGTGGGATTATCACCACCGCGCGCAAGTGACGGCGCTTTATCACGAACAGCCGCATGGCAATGTCGCGTGGGAAATTTTCTACCCCGCCGGTCCGTTCGCCTTGCTGCCGCTGCTCGATGAGGGCGGGAAACACCGCTCGGCACTGGTCTGGACCGTGGCGGAAAAGGACGCAGCAGGCTGGACCGGGCTTTCTGATCGGGCCTTCATCGCCGAGGTGCAGGCGCGCATTGGTGATATTTTCGGCCAGGTTGAACTTGCCGCACCACGCATGTCCTATCCGCTCAATTTCCAGCACGCGGGCAAACTGGTGGCAGAGCGGCTGGCGCTGATCGGCGATGCCGCACACGGCATGCACCCGATTGCCGGACAGGGGCTGAACCTTGGTCTGCGTGATGTCGGGGCTTTGGTCGAAGTGCTGAGCGATGGCCTGCGGCTGGGGCTGGAACCCGGCGATGCGCAGTTGCTCGCCCGCTATGAACGCTGGCGCAGCCTTGATACCTTCTCGGTCATGGCCGCCACCGATGCCATCACGCGGCTGTTCGGGATTCCGGGGCGCTTGCCTTCGGCGATCCGCCGCGTTGGCATGGGCGCGGTGCAGCGCTCAGGCCCGCTCAAGCGCTTTTTCATGGACGAAGCGCGGGGGATGTCGGGCGCATTGCCCCGGCTGCTGCGGGCGGCCTAGATAACCCCCGGCATCTCTACTGGCGCAGGCGCGTTGGCTGGGCCCGGTTGATCGACCCTGTCACCCTTGTTGTCCTTGAGCGCGCGGGTATCGAGCAGGGCAGTGGTTTCGATCAGATCAAGCGCCTGACGCGCCGTGCCATAGCGGCGGGCGGCATTGATCCAGTCATTGGCACCGGCAGCGCCTGGCAGCCGCTGCACTTCAGCAACGGCTTCGTCCACCTTGCCAGCTTCCAGCAACAGACGCGCGCGATCCAGCCGGTTGGCGGGTACTGCGCTGGGCGCGGTATCGTGACGGATCACGAACAGATTGGAAAATTCGAACTTCATCTTGTCCCAGGCATTGCTCTTGGCCGGCGCGCCGGTCAGGTCTGGTGACATGGCATCGAGGCTGGAGGTCAGCTGAACCAGCGTCATCGGTTGGCGCGAGGCGTCAATCACGGTCTGTACGGCATTGGGCTGGGCATCGGCAAAGCGCAGCCGCAGCTGATCTTCCAGATAGCCAAGCGGCACCCCGCGATCAAGCGCGCGGCGCGCAGCAAAGGCGATCAGCAGGCCTTCGGCGCGGGCGGCGTTGCCCGAAGCGGCGGCGGCGCGCAGATCGAGCTGGGCCAGCTTTTGTTCAAGCGCAGCGAGCCGTGTTTCCATCGCGCCCTGCTGGACCGGCGCTGAGGCCAGAGGATCGGCGCTGGGCGAAGCGGCAGGAGCAGGTCCGGCGAGGGGTTTAGGAAGACCTGACTGCGCAGCGAGGTAACGGTCCGGCGCTTGCTGATCAAACGGAAACAGCCCGGCCCAACTGGCATAGCCAACCGCGCCGCCGCCAATCAGCAGCGCGGCTATGGCGGTCAGAACCAAGGCCTTGCCGCCGCCGCGCCTTGCCGCCGGTGCCGAAGCCTGTGTCTTGGTGAAGAATTCATCCGCCATCGTGCTGCTCAATCTCTTGTTTCAGGCTCTTGGTTCGGGGATAGTCTGGCATAAATGTTCAGCAATCGCCAGCAATGCACTTTCATCAGCTGAACGGGCAACGCCGCTGCTTGCCCAACCGCTGCCAGCTAAGGCTGCGATCCGCGGAGCCATGGCAGCAAGGTGGATCTGTGAACGTTCAAGTCCGAGGCGATGGCATTCTGTAGCGAAATGCCGCGCCGCCTCGCCCGAATGGAGCGCCACTACCACCGGGTTGCCCAGCAGTTCGATCAGGGCTTCGGGCATGGGCTGCGGCGTGCTGGCATAGACAATGCGGAGGGTTATTGTGACGCCCTCTGGCGGGGTGAGGTCCACATGTTCGGCACCGGCCAGACGAAGCAGGTGCGTGCCAGACGGAATGCCATCCAGCACGCGCTGCAAGCCGCCGGTGCCTATACTGGCGACTGTGAAACCTGCGGTCTGTGCTGCCGCAGCGGTTGCTTCGCCGACGACGTTGACGGGCAGGTGGCGATATTGCGCTAGCTTCGCGCCGCCATGGCGCAGGGCATTGGCGCTGCCGATCAGCAGGGCATCGATGCTGGCGGGATCGACGGGTTCCCAGTCACGAGATTGAATTTTGAAAAGTGGAAGGCCCATTACCTCCAGTCCCATGCCGCGCGCTGCCGCCACGGAGGCGCTGCAACCGGGTTCGGGGCGGATGAGGATGAGCGGGATCATGCGCCGGTAAAATGCTCGGAAATTTCAGGTGCAGCGCGAAACAAAAGATCGGCGGCGAGGCTGGCGGGGGCAGTAACGTCGCCAGCCGCAAACCGCGCCTCACCGTCAACGCGGACGCTGCCATCGGGGCTGAACAAAGCCGCGCGCATCACCAGTTCGCTGCCCTCGGCGCGGGTGAGAACGGCAATCGGGCTGTGGCAATTGCCGCCAAGCGCGGCCAGCAAGGCACGCTCGGCCATCACCGCGTCGCGGCTCGGCTGGTGATCGATTGCGGCGAGCAGCGCGGCGGTTTGCGCATCATGAGTGCGGCATTCGATGGCGATGGCCCCTTGCGCCGGGGCCGGAAGCCAGTGCTCGGCATCGAGCGCCACGCCGACGGCGCTCTGCCCCAACCGTTTGAGGCCAGCGGCGGCGAGCAAGGTGGCATCGGCCTCACCCGCTGCCAGCTTGGCCAGCCGGGTCGCGACATTGCCGCGAAACGACACGACGCGGCAATCGGGGCGGGCGTTGAGCAGCTGCGCCGCGCGGCGCGGGGCGCTGGTGCCGATCACCGCGCCGGGTGGCAGGTCGGCGATGGACGCGGCTCCCACCAGCACATCGCGCACGTCCTCGCGCGGCAAGATCGCGGCAATGGTGATTTCGCCGGGCCGGATCGTCTCGACATCTTTCAGCGAATGGACGGCAAAATCGATCTCGCCATCTATCAGCCAGGCATCAAGCTCCTTGGTCCACAGTGCCTTCCCGCCGATTTCGGCCAGCGGGCGGTTCTGCACTTTGTCACCACTGGCGGTAACGGGGACGATCTCCACCGCGCTTTCGCTCCAACCATGCGCCGCACAAAGGCGCGCACGTGCTTCGTTAGCCTGCACCATAGCAAGCGGTGATCGGCGGGTGCCCAAACGCAATGGGACCCGTAAGGGGTGTTGGGGGACATCAGTCATGCGCGGCTTGTGCTAAACGCCATTGGCTTTAAGGGAAAGACTGGATGCGGGTGGTACTCGGAATTGAATCGTCTTGCGACGAAACAGCGGCCGCGCTGGTGCGCGAGGACCGTGTTATCATCGCCCAGCGGATCGCCTCGCAGGATGAAGCGCATCGCCCTTATGGCGGGGTTGTTCCAGAGATTGCCGCGCGCGCCCATGTCGAGCGACTGGCACCCCTGATCGCAGCGGTGCTGGCCGATGCCGGGATGGAATTGGCCGATGTCGATGCGATTGCCGCCACAGCGGGGCCGGGGCTGATCGGCGGGGTCATGGTCGGGCTGGTCTCCGCCAAGGCGCTGGCCATGGCGAGTGACAAGCCACTGATCGCGATCAATCACCTCGAAGGCCACGCGCTGTCGCCGCGTCTCGCCGATAGCGCATTGCACTATCCCTATCTGTTGCTGCTGGTTTCGGGCGGCCATTGCCAGCTGCTCGAAGTGCGCGGGTTGGGGAACTATAAGCGGCTCGCCACCACCATCGACGATGCGTTGGGTGAGGCGTTTGACAAGACCGCCAAGATTCTCGGGCTTGGCTATCCGGGCGGTCCGGCGGTCGAGCGACTGGCAGCAAGCGGCAATGCCAAGGCCGTCCCACTCCCGCGTCCGCTGTTTGGCAGCCCCGAGCCTCACTTTTCCTTCGCCGGGCTGAAGAGCGCGGTTTTGCGCGCCAAGCAGGCTGGCATTCATGCCGATGCCGATATTGCCGCCTCGTTCCAGCAATCCGCCGTCGCTTGCGTGATTGATCGCACCCGGCGGGCCTTGGCGGCGGCGGGTGATGTCACCGCGCTGGTCGTGGCGGGCGGTGTGGCGGCGAATATGGCGATCCGTGGCGCGCTTGAGCCGCTGGCGGCAGAACACGGCCTGCCGTTCAGCGCGCCGCCGCTGGCGCTGTGTACTGACAACGCCGCGATGATTGCCTGGGTCGGGATCGAGCGGCTCGGGCAGTCTGACAGTTTTGTGGCCGATCCGTTCGATTTCGCGCCAAGGCCGCGCTGGCCGCTCGATCCTGACGCAGCACCGGTGCGCGGCGCGGGGGTGAAGGCATGACTGCAATCGGCGTTATCGGCGCGGGCGCTTGGGGCACGGCGCTGGCGCAGGCGCTGGCCAGTGATGGCAGTTCAGTGCTGCTGTGGGCGCGTGAGGAAGAGCTGGTCGAGGAGATCAACAACAGCCGCACCAACAGCCTATTCCTGCCGAGCGCCAAGTTGGCGAAAAATATACTGGCTACGAACCAAATTGGTGATCTTGCTGATCTGCCCGTCATTCTCGCCGTCGCCCCCGCGCAGCATCTCGCCCGCGTTCTCGCCCAGCTTCCCGATGGCCCTCGCGATCTGGTGCTTTGCGCCAAGGGGATCGAGGCTGGCACGGGCCGCCTGATGGCCGATGTTGCCGCCGAGGCTGCGCCTGCCGCGCAGCTTGCCGTGCTTTCCGGGCCAACATTTGCGCACGAGGTGGCGGCTGGCCTGCCCACTGCCGTCACTCTCGCCTGTTCGGGCGAGGAAGCGCAGTGGCAGCGGCTCGCCCCGGTGATTTCGCGGCCGACGCTGCGGCCTTATTATTCGGACGACCTGATCGGCGCGGAGATTGGTGGCGCGGTCAAGAATGTCCTCGCTATCGCTTGCGGTGTGGTCGAGGGGCTCGGCCTTGGCCAGAACGCCCGCGCCGCGCTGATCGCGCGCGGCTATGCCGAAATGACGCGGTTTGGTCTGGCGCGTGGCGGCCGGGCAGAGACGCTGGCGGGGCTTTGCGGTCTGGGTGATCTGGTGCTCACCTGCTCGTCAACCGCAAGTCGCAACTTTTCGCTTGGGCTGGCGCTGGGTGAAGGCATGAGTGCGGGCGAAGCCTTGGCGGGCAAGAACAGCGTGGCTGAAGGCGCACATACCGCCCCGGTTCTGGCCGAGCTGGCGGTGCGCAGCGGCATTGCCATGCCGATTGTCGCGGCGGTCGCCCGCTTGCTCGCCGGAGAGGCTTCAGCGCGCGATGTCGTGGGTGAGCTACTGGCAAGGCCGCTCAAGGCCGAAGGGACACGTCCGGCGTGAGCATTGCGCCTTCCACGCCGCAGGAACAGCACGAAGATATCGCCGCGCTGGCCAAAGGCGGGCGGACCAATTTCATCGGCTTCCTGCTGCGTCTGCTGGCGCGGCTGCCGTTCCTGTTCATTGCCGGGCGGCTTTATGGGGCAGAAGCGCTAGGCCGCTTTGCTTCGGCCATGGTGATCATCGAACTGGCGGGACAGCTCTGTACACTCGGGCAAAAGCGCGGTCTGGCGCAGCGGCTGTCCGAGGATGACGAGACGCCGCCCGCGAATATCGTCGCCGATGCCATGGTGCTCAGCGCCTTGCTGGCGCTGGCGATGATGGCGCTGCTATTTGTGTTTCCGCGGATCATGTTCCCCGGCGGCAAGTTCAGCGAATGGGATATCTGGCTGCCGCTGGCCCTGCTGCCGACGACATTGCTCGACATTGCGCTGGCGGCGCTGGCCTATCGCTATGATGTGGCGACCACCGTGCGATCACGTTCGGTGGTTGAGCCATGGACGCTGTCGATCATGGCCGGAGCGCTGTTCTATGTGATCCCCGGTGGCGGGCTGGCGATGGCCTATGTCGCTTCGATGCTGACATCGGGCGCGGTAGCAGTAATGCCATTATACCGCGCCTATGGCCTGCCGCAGAACTGGGTACCGCATCCGGGGCGGATCGGGCGGCTGGCAATCACCAGCCTGCCACTGGCGACTGCCGATGCGGTGGAATGGGGCACGCGCAAGCTTGATATCTTCATCCTGCGCTTCTTCGCCAGCGATGCAGCTGTGGGGATTTACTACATCGCCCAGCAGGTTGCCTCGCTGCCGCAAAAGCTCAAGACCAGCTTCGAACCGATCCTGGGGCCGGTGATCACGCGCAATCTCAAGGAACACAATTATACGGCGATTGCCCGGCAGGTCTGTCAGGTGGGTTTCTGGATCATCGCTGCACAGGCGGGGATCGCGCTGGCTCTGGGTATTCCCGGCGAAGGGATAATGGGTCTGGTCGGACCGAATTTTGTTGGCGGCACCGCCGCACTCGCCTTCCTGCTCGCAGCAGAGGTCGTGGCGGCCACCGCTGTGGTCAGCGAAGCGGCGCTGATCTATGTTGCGCGCTTCCAGAATCTTGTGGTCTCGGTCTTCACGATCGCCTTGCAGGCCGCACTTACCGTGGCGGGTATGCTGCTTGTCGATCATTGGGGGCTTGGCCAGCTTTATCGAGCGGCGGCGGCGGCGGCGGCGCTGATGCTGTCGTTGGGCGTCGCCTCGGTGATCAAGGCGTGGCTGCTCAGCCGCATCCTGCATGAGCCGATCAACCCGTGGCGCTGGTCACTGGTGTGGGCAGCGGCTCCGGCCATCGCGGTGGGGGCTGCGGCGACGCGATACTTGCCCGAATGGGCCGAGCTGGCACTGGGCATCCCGGCGATTCTGGGCATCTATATCTGGATAATCTGGCACAAGGGCTTTGGTCCCGAAGACCGGGTGCTGTTCCGCAAGAACGTCGGCGGGTAGAGTAAAATGCAAGATTTGTGAATCGCTTCGATCCTCCCCCTGGGGGGGAGGTGGCTGCCTGAAAGGCAGTCGGAGGGGTATCCACGCCAGCGTTATCACCCCTCCGTCAGCCCAAGAGGGCTGCCACCTCCCCTTCCAGGGGAGAAACAATACTGGTCAGAATTTCGGACCGCGCTCCAAACACTTCATCGCCCGTGCAGGGCGTTCAGTCGTGGTTCACCACCCGAATGGCCCTTTGCGCACGGGGGTCATAGGAGGAAGGGGACTGCGATGCGCAAGATTTCAGCACTGGTAACCACAACTGTCATGATCGCCCTGATCGGCGGCTGTGCAGGCAACAAACCGATCCCGGCCCCGCCGCTGTTTGAGGCAGTACCACCGCCTCCGGCTCCACCGCAGCCAGCTCCGCCACCTCCGCCTCCGCCTTACGTGGCAATGGACAGGAGCCAGATGAACTCGCCATCTCCGGTGATGGGCGGTCAGTTAAAGTCCTATCCGAGCAAGATGGCCAACGAACGCGGCGTCGCGCAATCACCGCGCTATATCCCGCCGGTCATGGTCGCCACCGATCCGGGGCGTGAACGCTATGATGGCAAGGAAGTCAGCCCGGTTCACGTGGTTCGCCAAGAGCCGGTTTCCACTTTTTCGGTCGATGTCGATACCGGCGCCTATGCCAATATGCGCCGCCACATTTCGGCTGGACAGATGCCGCCTGAGGATTCGGTGCGTACCGAGGAGCTGATCAACTATTTCCGCTATGATTATGCCACGCCGTTGAGCAAAGGCGCGCCGTTCAGCGTCAATACGGATATGATGGTCACGCCGTGGAGCCCCGATACCCGACTGCTGCGCATCGGTTTGCGCGGCTACGATATTCCGCGCGCCGCCCGCCCGCCCGCCAATCTGGTGTTCCTCGTCGATGTTTCAGGCTCGATGAATTCGCCCGACAAGCTGCCGCTGGTGAAAACCGCGCTGGCTGGCCTCGCCGGGGAACTGGGGTCGAAGGACAAGGTATCCATCGTCGTCTATGCCGGGGCTGCAGGCATGGTGCTGGAGCCAACCAATGACGAGCGCAAGATCCGCGCCGCGCTTGACCGGCTGTCAGCTGGCGGATCGACCGCAGGCGGGGCAGGCCTCCAACTGGCCTATCAGATCGCCCGCGACAACTTCATCGATGGCGGGGTCAACCGCATTCTTCTTGCGACCGATGGCGATTTCAACGTCGGTGTCAGCGATACCAAGGCGCTGATCCAGATGGTCGAAAAACAGCGTGATACGGGTATTACACTGACCACGCTGGGCTTTGGTCAGGGCAATTACAACGAAGCCATGATGGAACAGGTCGCCGATCACGCCAACGGCAACTATTCCTATATCGACTCAGCGCTGGAGGCGAAAAAGGTGCTCGGCGATGAAATGGGATCGACGCTGTTCACCATCGCCAAAGATGTGAAAATCCAGGTTGAATTCAACCCTTCGCAAGTCAGCCAGTACCGCCTGCTTGGCTATGAAAACCGGGCGCTGCGTGAGGAAGATTTCAACAATGACAAGGTTGATGCCGGAGACATCGGCGCAGGCCATCAGGTGACGGCGATCTATGAAATCGTGCCCGCAGGCATGAAGGGCTGGGTGGGTCCGCGCCGCTATGAAGATGTGTCTCCCCATGATGAGGCGCGCGGAAAGAGCAGCGAACTGGCTTTCGTCAAGCTGCGCTACAAGCTACCCGATGGCACGACCTCGAAACTGATCGAGCGGCCTGTGGGCAATATGCTGCTGTGGCAGAAGATGGCACCCAGCGCGGATTTCAAATTCGCGGTTGCTGTCGCCGGATTTGGCCAGAAGCTGCGCGGCGATCCCTTGATGGGCAATTATTCGTTTGCCAATCTGCGCCAGCTTGCCGGATCTCCGGGTGATTACTGGCGGCAGGAATTCGTCAAGCTGATCGGTGTGGCCCAAGGACTGGAAGGTGGGCGCCGCATACCGGAGGAGTAGCGCTTCCTCTTTTCTTGGTCCCGTCCCTCGCCTATGTCCCCTCAGGAATGGCCCGCAAGGGCGCTGAGGGGACAAGCGCATGATGCAGCAGATCGAAGGCAACTGGCAGGTTCTGGCAGGGGTAGCCGTGCTCGTGCTGCTGGTGGCGGTGTGGTTGTTTAAGCGCGCCAGCAAACCGGCAAAGCGGGTGCATCGCCCCGATGTGCTCGATGAAGGCGTCGCCCCGGCGCAGCGCAACGAAGCGCTGATCAATACCCTGCCAGCTGCTGAAATCCTTGGCGGTATCGGCGCGATTATAGATGCGGCGGCACATGAGGAAGTGGTGGATGCCGTGGCGCCGCTGGCAGATCCTGCTGCCGTGGGCGATGATCTTTCACGGATCAAAGGGCTTGGTCCCAAACTCAAGGTGATGCTTGAGGGTTTGGGCGTGACCAGCTTCTCTCAGATTGCCGCGTGGTCTGATGCTGATATCGCCCGCATTGATTCGCAGATCGGCGCATTCGCGGGCCGTCCAGCACGTGATAACTGGGTTGAGCAGGCCAAGCTACTTATGGCGGGCGACACTGCAGCCTATGAGGCGAAGTTCGGGAAGATCTAAACCAGCTCCGCCACGCCCTCCAACTCCTTGCGCAAGTGCGTCAGAGCTTGCGCTTTCAGCTGATGCACCCGCGGGATCGAAACCTCGAGCACCTCGGCGATTTCCGCCAGGTTCAGCTCTTCGACAAAATAGAGTTGCACCACGAGCTGCAACCGCTCGGGCAGACTGCCGATGGCTCCGGCCAGATGATCGCGCAGTTCCTCGCTGGCCAGCAGATCATAGGCATCTGGCGTGGCATCGGCGAAGGCGAGGTCGCTGTCCGAATAGGCTTCATCGATCGATTCAAACCGCAGCGGCTCGCTGTTGGCGCGCATATCGGCAAGGCCGCCCTCGGCCAGTCCCATGGCTTGGGCCAGTTCGGCAGGCGTTGGATCACGGCCCAGTTGCCCGCGCAGCTCCGCTTCCTTGCCGCGCAAATTCCGCCGCCGCTCGCTGGCTCCGCGTGATAGCGGCAGACTGCGGCGGACAAGATCGACCATCGCCCCGCGCACTCGCAGCTTGGCATAGGCGGCAAAGCCATCCTCGCTCGGGCCGCTGTGTTTCTGCGAACATTCGGTGAGCGCCACCAGCCCCGCCTGCATCAGATCTTCCAGCTCGATGCCGGGGCGGCCCGAGCCATGGACGTGCCAGGCGAGCCTTTTCACCATCGGCAGGAACCGCCGGACCCGATCGGCTATATCGCCGCGATAGGCCAGTGCGGCAGCGGAAAAAGGCTTGTGATCGTGCTTCATGCAGCCATCTCTTCCATTGTGTTGTTCTCAGGGTTGGGATTTTCAGGATTCGGCAGGGCTGGAACGGCGCGTGGCGGCGCTTCACCGCCGATCACGGCGATCACTTCGATCGGCTGTGACGGCGGCAGTTCGGCAATCGACAGGACCAGACAGCTCGGCGCGCGTAGCCGAAGCAAGGCCGCGAGCGCACGGCGGGCACGCGGCTGGACGATGAGCGCTGGCGGGATCGCTGCGTTATCGCGCTCACCCAGAATGGCGGCGATGCGATCACCGATGCTTCGTGCCAGATCAGGTTCGATCACCGGCTGGCCTGTGCTGGGATCATGCAGCCCCTGGACGATCATCTGTTCGAGCGAGGCATCGAGCGTGAGCACGGGCAACCGTTCACCCGGAGCACAGACGCGCCCGACGATCAGCCCGCCAAGATCGGCACGCAGCATATCGATCAGCCGGTCATGTTCGAGCGTCACCTGCACCGCCTGACTCAGACTGGAGAGGATCGGTAGCGGATGACCAATCGGCACCCCGTCCTCCAGCAGGCCTCGCAGCAAGCGGGTGATCGCAGCCAGACTGAGCGGCTGCGGCGTTACCGTTTCGACCAGTCCGGCGGCATGATCCTTCACCCCATCAAGGATGGCGCGGACTTCATCGGGGCCAAGCAGCGCTTGCGGATTTTCGCCGAGCAGCTGGTTGAGGTGCGTGGCAATGACGGTGCCGGGATCAACGGTGAGGAAACCCTCGGCCACGGCATGATCGCGCTGGCCGGGATCGATCCACAGCGCCGGGCAGCCGAAGCTGGGGTCAATGGTTGGTGTGCCGCTGAGCGTGTGATTGTCACGTGCTTCGCCGGCATTGATGGCGAGGATGCGGTCGGCGCGGATGGTCGCTCCGCCCAATGGCACCCCGCCCAGCATGATCCGGTAATCATGCGGCGAAAGCTCCAGGGCATCGCGCACCCTGAATTGCGGGACGACGAAGCCGAAGCCTTGGCTGAGCTGTTTCCTGACCCCGGTGATCCGCGCCACCAGCGGCGAACCGCGCTTGTCATCGACCAGCTGAACAAGGCCATAGCCAAGCTCGATGGTGACAAGGGTGTGATCGGATACATCGTCCAGCGTGATGCGGCCCGGCTCTGGCAAGGGCGGCGCTTCGACGGGAATGGGCTTGCCCGCATTCTGCCGCAGCTTGCGGTAAAGCATGAAGGCTGCAGCTGCGGCGGGCAGGAACACGCTTTGCGGCATCGCCGGAATGCTGCCGATAGCCGCAAGGATCACCGCGACCGGCAGCCAGGTGGAAGGCGCGGAAAACTGCCCGCCGATCTGTCCGGCCAGATCGCGACTGTCAGACACCCGGGTGACGATGGCTGCCGCCGCGATTGACAGCAGCAGCGCCGGGACCTGCGCCACCAGAGCATCACCGACCGCGAGGGCGACATATTTCTCGGCCGCCTCGCCTGCTGACAGCCCATGGCTGATCATGCCAAGGCAGAAGCCGGCGATGATGTTGACTGCCAGAATGAGCAGGGCGGCAACTGCATCGCCCTTCACGAATTTGCTGGCACCATCCATTGCGCCATAGAAATCGGCTTCGGTGGATACCTCGCGGCGGCGGGCCTTGGCCTCTTCAGCGCCGAGCAGCCCGGCGGCCAGATCGGCATCAATCGCCATCTGCTTGCCGGGCAGGGCATCAAGGGTAAACCGCGCCGAAACTTCGGAAACGCGCCCCGCGCCTTTGGTGACGACGACCATATTGATGATCATCAGGATCATGAAGACGAACAGCCCGACGGCGAAATTGCCGCCGATCAGGAAAGCGCCGAAAGCCTCGATAACCTTGCCCGCAGCCGCGCCGCCTTCATGACCGTTGACCAGCACGACCCGGGTGGAAGCGACATTGAGCGATAGCCGCAGCAAGGTTGCGAACAGCAGGACCGAGGGGAACGAGGAGAAATCGAGCGGCTTTTCGGCATTCAGCGCCGCCATCAGGATCGCCACCGACAGCGCGATGTTGATCACGAAGCAGACGTCGAGCAACACGGCGGGCACCGGCACGATCATCAGAAAGATCAGGCTGAGGATGCCGGCCGGGAGCGCCAGAGTCGAAAGGCTGGCGATGCGCTGCATCATGGCTCAGAAACCCAGCGCTGCAAGCCGCGCATAGGCGGTGCGGACATGGGCGGGCAGACTGGCGGCCTCGGGCGTGCCGAGCGCAAAGGTCTGTCGCAAGGTTTCTGCCATTGATTGCTGGGGTGGCGGTGTGAGAACTGGCGCTGCGTTGCCCGGAGCCGATTGAGCGGCAGAGTGAAATGCCTGTGCGATCGGTCCGCCGGGAAGTGATTGGCTTAATTCCGATGAAGCCAGATTGGCGCCCGGCGTCCATTGCTGAGCATCTCCGCCTTCCATCGCCGCAGCCATCTTGCCGCGCATCAGCCCCATGACTTCGCTGACGGAACGTGGGGCACCGTCTGCCCGGTAGAATATTGCCCGATTGGCCCCCGCCGGTTTGGGCAGCAGCGTAGCGGCGCTTTGTGACGGGTCAGTCGCCAGCGCATTGAGAAAGCGGGTCGCCCCGGCAATGCCAAGGAAATGGGCGAGGTAGAGCTCGGCGGGTTCGGGCTCGTGGCCCAGCGCGGTGGTCAGCGCGGCCTTGTTGTCACTGGCAAGTTCTGCGCCCATCAGCGCGGCCACCTGCGGATCAAAGCGCAGGGCCATGGCCTGTGTCCGCAGCGCCGGGTTGCTAGCAGCCTCGCCAGCCCATGCCATGCCATGATCAGCACCGTGCTTGGCCAGCGTATCGAGCCAGGTGCCATTGGTGAACTGGTAAAGTCCCGAAGCCGTTGAAGTGCTGGCGCGCGCCTGCGGATCAAGGTTCGATTCAATTTTCGCCTGGGCCAGCAGATAGTCGAAATCGACACCAGTCGATCCGGCAGCTCGCGCAATCGCGGCACGCACTTCGCTCTGGGCAGCAATGGACTGAACCTGGCTCAACTTCTTCCCCTGCTAGCATTGGCTAGGGAAGCTGTTCAGCAAGAGACGTGCCAAATTGTGGAGGGCTGGCCAATTAACCGAAGGGTATGAGCGTCGTACGAAAAATCTGAACCTCACGATCCTCCCCTGGAAGGGGAGGTGGCAGCCCTCTTGGGTTGACGGAGGGGTATTACCGCTAGCGTGGACACCCCTCCGTCACGCCTTCGGCGCGACACCTCCCCTTCCAGGGGAAGATCGTGAGGTTCACAAATGTACCAGCTTTTCAGCCCCGCGAACCGGCATAGGCATAGGCGGGACGCGCGCGGTAGAGCGATGCCGAGCCGGTCAGCGTATCAAGCCGGGCGGAAACATTGGCCGCGATCAGGTTGCGCACCTGCCGGTTGACCTCATTGAGGCGGCGGGCGGCATCAAGCAGACCGCGACATTCCTCATCGACCATGGCCGGATCAGTGCCTTCCAGCATGGAGCAGAGCCCTTCTTTGCTGACGGCCGTGCCCATGATCACATCAAGATCAAGACCGGCAAGCGCGTGCCTTTCATCCTGCAGCACGGCCAGCATCTGCCGCAGCTGATCGCGTAAAGTGCCGGAACTATGCGAAGTCTGGCTCATTTCAGATTCCTCAACAACAGGCCGGCAGCGATGATTGCATCCGCGACTTTGGCCGGTACCAGCGGATAAGTTCCAGTCTCGATGGCCTTGCGAATTGCCGTGACACGCTCGGCATCAATCGGGACCGGGCCGGGATCGAGTGCCTCGCTCGTCTGAACCGGTGAGACCTGCGAGGGTTTTCCTGCTGCCTGTGACCGATCTCCAGCCGTATGGCGGACCATCCGGGTATCGATCGCACTGATGGCGCGCATTTGCCCGACACTGTTGCTGGACTCGATGGACATTGTACCACTCCGTGTTTCTCCGAGGGTGAGAACGACGAGGCGGCAATATATTTAAGCCCCGTGGACAAAATGCGGACAATATTTGCCGCTTTCATGGCAAGCCACTGCCGGAACCACCATAGACATCGACGACGACCAGACCGGGGCGGACAATCCGCGCGCGGATCGGCTGGGCACTGGCGTTGGCGGTGCGGACGCGGATCCAGGTGCCGACAGCACCGGGCTCCAGCGCTTCACCGGCCTGACTGACCGAGAAGCCATCGCCAGCCACCGCGATGGTGACAGCCTCACCGCGCAGCACGGCAGGTTTCTCGTTGCCGGGCGCGGAACCTGCCGTCAGCGGCACAAAGATCCGCCAGCTGGCGGGGTCAGGGCATTGCACCAGCACCGTATCGCGGCGCGATCCGTACCATGACAGCGCCAGCGGAGCGGCGCATCCGGCAAGATGCATCCGGCGATCAACCGGCTGGGCCGCGCCGCCCGGCTGACCGATGCTTGCGCCCGCGAACGCAGCAACCGCGCGGTCGATGGCTGGTAGGTCAGTGTATGATTGTGCCAGTGCTGCTGCCGGAGCGAACAGCAGGGCGATGGGGATCAGGCGCTTCATTGTGCTGTTCCTTGGCGGTTGGAGCCAGATATTTGTTGGGTCTGGGGTTGCAGCTGGGCCGCGACATCCCAGGTGAGCGCGGCGGAAATATCGTCAACCGCCCCCGGCTCGACCAGAATGCGCACTGCTCCCGAGGTTGTTCCGGCTTGAGCGAGCATTGCCGCGGCGCGGGCCGAGGCCGGGGCAGCATCTCCACCGGCATAGGAGGCGATGATCGTCAGGCGCTGGCGCGGATCGCGCGATTGGCTGGTGAGCCATGTGTCCAGTGAAGGCGCGCCCACGGCTGGCCGCCATATGGCCACCGCATCGGCGAGGGCAGGCGGCGCTATCTGGGCAGCCTGTGGCTTGGCCGTAACCGGTGCCTTGGCCAGTCCTGATGCGGCGACCATGAACAGAATGAGCGACAGATCGGTCAGCGCATATTGCCAGCCGACGCCCGCGCGCAGCAGCATGGGTTGCAGTGGCATCATGCAGCTTCCTTGCGGCGGCCAGCGCCCGTGCTTGTGCCAGTGCCTTCAAGCGGACCGACCGAAGGACAGGAATCGGCCAGTTGGCTGGACAGCCAATCAACCAGCTTCTGCCGCTCAAGCTCTTCGGCATTGGCGGCGCGTTCGATCAACCGTGCAATCGGGGCGAAAACAAGGTTGGCTGCGAGCAGTCCGTACAGCGTGGTCAGCACGGCCATGGCGATGGCCCCGGCAAAATCCGCCTCCGCCCCACCCTGCATCCGGTTGAGCGATACCAGCGTGCCGACCATGCCGAATACCGGCGCCAGCTCTGCGGCCTGGGCGAACAGCCGCACCGCAGTGTTGCTCATCCGCTGGCGGCGCGCCTTGTGCTTTTCATGGGCGGAGACCAGTGCCGATATTGATCGCGTGCTGATCATGGCATCGGTTGCCTCGTCAAATTCACGGTCGCCGGTGTGATGGGGATGGGCGCGCAGGATGCCGTCTTTCTGAATCTCCTGCACTTGCAACGCCAGCTCGGCGCGCGCCTCATCGGCGGCGAAGGGCTTGCTCCACAGCTGGGTGATCTCGGCACAAGTGACCGCACATTCACGCCAGCCGCAGCGGAGCAACGTCGCGGCGAGCGTGCCGCCGATAACGATGGCAGCGGATGGTCCGTCGATCAGGTTTGCAAGATTCATGGGGGCAGTTTCCCTTCAGCTGATGGGAAGGACGGCAGATCGCCGGTGCTTTCAACGGCGGGCCGAACTTTGCCGGTTGGCGGCAGCTTCTTGCCGCTCGATCGGCTCACAAACCCATGAATCCGGGCATTTCAGCATTTGGCACGGGGCTTGCTGAATAATCCGCAGACACTTCGCGAAAGGCAACGGAAATGCCGCAATCATTGAGCCAGTCATTATTCGGGGTCCACGGCGCAGCGCTGGAATTGCGTTCACAGCGCATGGGGCTGCTGACCTCCAACATCGCCAATGCCGCGACACCCGGTTACAAGGCGCGCGACATTGATTTCGCCGCCGCGTTGAAAGCCCGCATGGGCGGTGCAAGCGAAGGCGCGGCGGTGAATGGCGCCATGCGCTATCGCGATCCGGTGATGCCCAGCATGGACGGTAACACCGTCGAGATGGCGACCGAGCAGCTCGCCTTCTCCGAAAACGCGGTCGGTTATTCGGCGACGCTGTCCTTTATCCGGGGCCGCGTTGATACGATCACCCGCGCGCTGAAGGGCGATTGATCGTGCCCGCTCCCACTTCCGCCAATCCGATGACGCTGTTCGATCTCGCCCAGCGCGGCCTGACCGCGCAGCTGGTGCGGATGAATGCCGCCGCCTCAAACCTTGCCAATGCCGGGTCGGTCGCCGGGAGCGCTGAGGGGGCTTACCGGCCCTTGCGACCGGTCTTTGCCACCCAGCTCGATCAGGCCAGCGGCCTGGCCACGGTCAATGTCACCAGCGTGATGCGCTCCAGCGCCGCGCCAACGCGCGAACACAATCCCGATCACCCGCTGGCTGATGCCAATGGCGATATCTGGACCAGCCCGGTCGATGAAAACGCTGAGATGGTCGAGATGCTCGATGCCTCGCGGCAGTACCAGAATCTGGTCGAGGCACTCACCACCGCCAAGCAACTGATGCTCGAAACGATGAGGATGAAATGACCACTATAAACACCAGCACGGCCGCTAGCCCCGCAACCACAGCTCAGCAGAAATACGGTTTCGCCGCGCTCGGCAGCGGGGATTTCCTCAAGCTGATGACCACCCAGCTGCGCCAGCAGGATCCTTTCGACCCGGTCGATAACAAGGAAATGCTCGCGCAGATGGCGCAGTTTACCCAGCTTTCGGGCATCACCGATATGGGCGCGACGCTCAAGACCATTGCCGACAAGCTCGATGCCGTGATCGCCGCACAGCAGGCCGCTGCAACCAGCCTGGCCAGCCTGATTGTGCCACCAGCAGCCACAACGGCACTCACCCCCACCAACACCGTCTGACCACCACAACGCCTGACCTCAAGAAAGGGAGCTTCACCATGTCCTTCTACACCTCGCTCACGGGCCTCAAGAACGCCCAGACCGATCTCAATGTCATCAGCCACAATATCGCCAATTCCGAAACCAGCGGCTTCAAGAAGAGCCGCGCCAATTTCTCGGACATTGTCGCGGTATCGGTGCTGACTGATCCCAGCATGACGCAGGGCATTGGTGCGCGTGTCGCCAACATTGCCCAGGAGTTTTCGCTCGGGCCGATCGAGCAGACCGGCAATTCGCTCGACCTTGCCATCAATGGCGATGGCTTTTTCACCACCAAGTCGGCGCTATCGGGCAATGTCTCCTTCACCCGCGCGGGTTCCTACAGCGTCGATGGCAGCGGCTTTGTCAATTCGACTTCGGGCAATCGCCTCCAGCTATTTCCGGTCAATGCCGCCGGTGTCATCACCTCGACCACCAGCACGATCGACGCGCAAATCCCGCCAAACAATGCAGGCGGCGCGGCTTTCGCCGGGGCAACGGTCAGCCCTGAAGGCAAGCTGGTCGCGTCCTACGCCGATGGCACCAATGCGGTGATCGGCGTTGTCGCGCTGGCCAATTTCATCGCGCCAACCGGGCTCAAGCAGCTCGGCTCGTCAAACTGGGCGCAGACCGGACTATCGGGCGCTCCCAGCTATGGCCAGCCCAGCACCGGCCAGTTCGGCCCGCTGCTGTCAGGCGCTATCGAACGCTCGAATGTCGATATTGCCGAGGAACTGGTCGGGCTGATCACCGCTCAGCGCAATTTTCAGGCCAATGCCAAGGCCATCGATACCGCCAGCCAGATCTCTGAAACCATCATCAATATGCGGACCTGATCTGGTGATTAAGGGAGCACGCGCATGGATCGTCTGATCTTCACCGCCTTTTCCGGCCTCAACAGTTCGATGATCCGTCAGCGCGTAATTGCCAGCAATATGGCGAACGCCCAGACCATCGGCTACCGCGCCGATATGCTGACCTTCACGCCGATGACGCTGAAGGGCCGCGGTCTGGAGGTGCGCGCGCTGAGTGACAGCGAAGTGCGCGGGGCCAATATGGCGGTGGGGACCATCACCCAGACCGGCAGGCCTCTCGATCTTGCCATGCAGGGCGATGTCATGCTGACCGTGCAGGGCAGCGACGGGACAGAGGCCTATACCCGGCGCGGTGATCTTTCCATCGCGCCCTCTGGCCTGTTGCAGAACGGTGATGGCCGTCCGGTCATGGGCGAAGGCGGCCCGATCACCGTGCCGCCCGGCCGCCAGCTGATCATTGCGCCCGATGGCCAGGTGCTGCTGGGCGATCCCGCCGCCCCTGATGTGCCACCCGCACGGGTTGACCGCATCAAGCTTGCCAGCCCGGCCGGCACCCGGATCGAGAAAGGCCTCGACGGGCTGTTCCGGGTCTATGGCGGCGGCGTGCTGCCGGGTGACGAGGAGGGTAAAGTCCTCGTCGGCAGCCTGGAACAAAGCAACGTCAATTCCAGCGATGTGCTCGTCGAAATGGTCGAGGCGCAGCGCCTGTTCGATATCCGCACCAAGCTGATCAGCACCGCTCGCGAAATCGACGAAGGCACCAGCCAGCTGATGAAGATCAGCTGATCCTTTCACTTCACAGGAGTATCTCATGCCCAGTTCAGCCCTCCACGTCGCCCGCACCGGCCTAGAAGCTCAGGACCAGCGGATGCGCGTGATCGCCAACAATCTCGCCAATGTCGGCACCACTGGATACAAGCGTGACCGCGCCAATTTCGCCACGCTCGCCTATCAGGACGCGCGGGTTGCCGGGCAGCAGTCCTCCAGCGAAACCGCCTATGCCACCGGGCTTAATCTCGGCACCGGCGTTGGCGTGCAATCAACCACGCGGATCGAGACGCAAGGCACGCTGGCGACCACCGGCAATGCGCTCGATCTGGCGCTGGAAGGCGATGGCTATTTTCAGGTTGCCATGCCCGGAGGCCAGCTTGGCTATACCCGTGCGGGCAATTTCACCCGTTCGGCAGAGGGCAATCTGGTGACGTCGCAGGGCTTTGCCGTGCAGCCGCCGATCACCATTCCCGAAGGTTCCAGCGCCATTTCGATCTCGGCAGATGGCACCGTCTCTGCCGCTGTCGCCGGACAGACCGAAGCGACCACGCTGGGCCAGGTAACAGTCGCCAGCTTCTCCAATCCCGCCGGTCTGCGCGCGGTGGGCGATAACTTCCTCGTCGAAACGGGAGCCAGCGGACAGGCGCAGGTCGGCCCCGCAGGTGAGGGTGGTCGCGGCAATATCCGGCAGGGCTCGCTTGAAAGTTCAAACGTCAATGTCGTCGAGGAACTGGTCGACATGATCGAATGCCAGCGCGCCTATGAGATCAATTCCAAGATGATCTCGGCGGTTGATGAGATGCTCAAGAATGCGAACCAGACGCTGTGAGGGGGATGATGAACATTCTCCCCTTCGTCTCTGCGCTCCTCGCAATGACGAGTGTTTCTGTGGCCTACGCCAAAGCCAAGCCGCGCGAAGGCTTCGCCCCGACTTTGCCAACACCCGTAACCGCAGCGCGCGTTGCCGATGGCTCGATCTTCAACGTGGCCGCCGGATATGCCCCGCTGGTATCGGGCAGCCGCGCCCATGCTCTGGGCGATACACTGACCATCGTGCTGGTCGAAACGCTGTCCACCTCCAAAAGCGCCGGGTCCAAAACCGCCCGTTCTGGTGGTTTTTCGATCACACCTCCCACTGCCGGGCCACTGGCTTTCCTCAATCCCGATGCCCTTAAAGCCAGCAGCCAATCGTCGTTCAAGGGAGACGGCAATGCCACGCAGACCAGCACACTTGCCGGAGAGGTCGGCGTAACCATTGCCGAGGTGCGGCCAAATGGCACTGCGCTGGTCAAAGGGGAAAAGCGCATGTTGCTCAGCCAGGGACAAGAATGGATCCAGTTCTCGGGCATTGTGCGTCTGGCTGATATCGACGCCGAAAACCGCATCGCCTCCAGTCGGGTCGCCGATGCGCGGATCGAATATGCCGGCAACGGCTCGGTCCAGCGCGCCAGCCGCGAGGGCTGGCTCTCGAAATTTTTCAACATGATCACTCCGTTTTGAAGGCCATTGCCATGCTGCGCCGCCTGATCGCCCTGCTTACCATGTTCGCGCTGACGCTGCCGGGTGCCGCACAGGCCGAACGCCTGCGTGATCTTGGCGCGTTTCAGGGCGTCCGCTCGAACCAGCTCACCGGCTATGGTGTGGTTGTCGGGCTCGATGGTTCGGGCGATGACAATCTTGAATATCTGACTCAGGCGATGCGCGGCACGGCGGGCCGCATGGGCGTGCAACTGCCGCCCGGTGTCTCCCCCGGGCTCAAAAACGCCGCCGCCGTGATGATCACCGCCGCGCTGCCCGCTTTTGCCAAGCCGGGGCAGCATATTGATGTGACGGTCTCTGCCATCGGCAAGGCCAAGTCTTTGCGCGGTGGCGCTTTGGTGATGACCCCGCTTTACGGTGCCGATGGGCAGATCTACGCGATGGCGCAGGGTAATCTTGCTGTCGGCGGTCTGGGCGTTTCGGGCCGTGATGGTTCAAAGCTCACCGTCAATGTGCCGACAGTCGGCCGCATCCCCGAAGGTGCCAGTGTCGAGCGCGCAGTGGCAACCGGCTTTGATGCCGCGGAATTGCTGCGCTGGAATCTGTTCCAGTCAGACTTCCTCACCGCCGCGCGGGTGCGCGATGCGATCAATGCCCGCTTTCCCGGTTCGGCAAGTGTCGAGGACGGCGTCACGCTGGCACTCAAACTGCCCTCCGGGGCCGATCAGCGCTCAAGCATGATGGCGGCGATCGAGATGATCAGCGTCACGCCTGCAGAAACTCCGGCCAAGGTGATCATCAACAGCCGCACCGGCACGGTGGTGATCAACAGCGCGGTGCGGCTAGCTCCGGCGGCGATCAGCCACGGCAAGCTGACCGTGCGGATCGATGAGAAACCGACGATCAGCCAGCCCGGAGCCTTCAGCAAGGGCCAGACGGCCATGCAGGAATCGAGCACGATCAAGGCCGATGAAGAGGGCGGCCATGTCATTTCGATGAAAGGCGGGGCCAGCCTCGCCAGGGTGGTCGATGCGCTCAATCTGCTGGGAGTCGGCCCGTCCGATCTGGTCGAAATTCTCCAGGCGTTAAAGGAAGCGGGCGCGCTGAAAGCCGAGATGGTGGTGTTATGACCAGCATCGCCCCCACCGCCTCAGCACCGGCAATCACGCCAGTGGCGGCAACGGACCGCGAAAAGCTGCACAAGGCCGCGCAGGCCTTCGAGGCGATATTCGTGCGCCAGATGCTCAGCACCGCACGGCAGACCAGCTTTGGCGATGATATTTTTGGCAGCAAAGCCGCCGATACTTTCAAAGCGATGCGCGACGAACGCTTCGCCGAAATCGCCTCGCAGAGCGGCACGATGGGCTTTGCCCGTCTGGTCGAAGCACAACTGGCCGCACGGCTCCCCGCCGAGCCCATTGCGACCGAAGGAGAGAACTAGGCCATGGCTTCCGATCTCCTCTCGATCGCGCTCAGCGGGGCCAAAGCAGCGCGCACCTCGCTTGATGTCACCGCCCAGAACATCGCCAATGCAGGCACTGCGGGCTATGTCCGGCGCTCTGCCCGGACGATGGAGGTGTCTTCCTCGGGGGGCTATGGCCGGCTGAGCGATGTTTCGCTTTCGGGCGTGCGGGTTGACCGGGTGGTGCGCAATGTCGATCAGTTCCGCCAGGCCGAAGTGCGGCGGACATCTTCCGATTCAGCCCGGGCCGGGGCAGAGGTTTCAGGCCTGGAGAATATCGAGGCGGCGGTTGAACAATCGCGCGCCTATCCCTCGCTGGTCGAATTCGATGGTGCGCTGCAACGCCTCGCCGGGGATCCGACCGACCCATCGTTGCGGGCAGGTGTCATCGAGGCCGCACGGACTCTCGTTGGCACCTTCAACATCGCCGCGAATGGCCTTGAGGGCGTTGCTACGGGCATGAACTTCGAAGTTACCGCCGGAGTTGCCGAAGTGAACACACTGGCGGGCGAACTGGCGCGGGTAAACTTGCGCTTGTCGCGCGCCGCCGATGCCAGCAGCGATCAATCCACCCTGCTTGATCAGCGCGACAGCCTGCTCCAGCAGGTCAGCCAATATGCCGATGTCGATGCTGTGTTCAGCACGGACGGCACCGTGGAAGTGCGGCTGGGGGGCAGTTCCGGCCCGCTGCTGGTGCAAGGCGGAACCGCCAGCGCCGTGACCATGACAAGTGCCGCCGATGATACGATATCCTTTGCCGTCGGTGCCAGTGCGGTCAGCCTTTCGGGTGGCTCGCTGGCGGGCAAGGCCTTGTCTCTGGTCAAGCTGGTGCAAGTCCGCAGCGATCTGGATGCCCTTGCCAACGCGATGATGGCCACGGTCAATACGGCGCAAGGCGCGGGTGCGGCGCTGAATGGTGCTGCTGGCCAGCCGCTGTTTTCGGGCAACGGCGCGGGGGGCATGACGCTCGCCTTCAGCGATGGGGCTGGACTGGCCACTGCACCTGCTGGTTCAGTCGCGGGCAGCCGCGATCCGGGCAATCTCGATATGTTGCGCGCTGCACTTGCCAGCTCTGACCCGACCGGCGCGATGGACGCGCTGATCTTTGATATTTCCGCCACGGTTTCCAGCCGCAAGGTCACGCAAGGCGCGCTTCAGGCGATCGCCGGAAATGCGCTGATCTCCCTTGAGGCGCAGGCAGGCGTCGATCTTGATCAGGAAGCGGTCAACCTGATGCGCTTCCAGCAGGCGTTTCAGGCATCGGGCAAGGCCATGCAGGTCGCCTCGACCATCTTTGACACGCTACTCGGCATTCGATGAGGACTGATTTCCCATGACGATCATCAGCACCAGCACCAGCGCGTTCTATAGCCGGTCACAAATGGGCATGCAGGATCTGCGCGCTCAGGCCGAGGCCTTGCAATCCAGTCTTTCGAGCGGGCAGCGGTTATCGCGGTCGAGCGATAATCCCGTAGCTTCCGCGCGGATGCGCCAGCTCACCC
>CAMDQO010000002.1 GCA_945906105.1 Novosphingobium sp. Chol11
CATACCTCCACCGTCGGCATGCCCGCCTCCTGCTCCTTCAAGATCCCGATAATCTGCTCTTCGCTGAACCTGCTGCGCTTCATGCGTCCGACTCCTTGCGTGTCGGACTCTACTCATTTCTGGTCACATTTCAGGGGAGCACGTCAGAACCGTAGCGGGCGTGGGAACTACGATCATAATAGCCCCAGTCACTATTGAGATGGCTGTTGTTGCCTGTGGCACATCCACCGAGCAGCGTGGCCGCAGTGAGCGAGAGCAGCATCAATTTATTCATCGGAATCCCTCCTTCGCATGGAGAACTGTTCAACGCTGCTGGATGCGAAGTGCAGTTACAGGAGCTTAATGATTGAAGCCGTGAATTGTTCCGAACGGCAGATTGAGCCCGATCTTTCTCCACACATGGTTACGGTGCTGGTGCGATTACCCTTAAACTCGCGGAGGGGAGTCAATTAGGGGGTTGTTGCACGTGTCACCGTAATTCGTAATTCCGTCACCGTAATTCCGTGTCACCATAATTCCGTAATTCTACAGCGTAACTCCAATTCGCGTAATTCGTGTTACCGTAATTCTCACCGTAATTCGGTAGAACGTGTATGCTCTTTGAGAAAATTATCTAGGAAATCTAGAGATGTATCCCGAGGCGGAATGCCAGGAATATGGTGAATCAATTCATCGACAGAGTTTCGATGATCTGCAAAAATCATATGTTTCCCGCAGACAAATGACGCATCAATTTGCGGACGTTCCGAACGGTAAAACAGCGCATTACGTGAGTAGACCTGCACGGCATAATTTAACGCATCCGTTTCGTCTGCACAGGCTACCATCGTCGTGAGCTTGGGTAGTGTCATATAGCTCATAGGGCTTGCAAACAGCACGCTCAGCCAAGGTGTCAAAGGGGCAAGTAGCTTCGGATGGTGCCAGTGCTCACCTTGAACTGTCAGATTGTGAAAAAAGCCATCGCCAAAAATAAACTCCCGCTCCGGCGAAAAAATCACCATCAGCTTCCCGCGCCCACCAATCCCGCGCACAGCATTGCGTTGTGAAAGCCTTATGTTGGCACCAATAAGCCGGTTCCGCTCTCGTTCCGGAAGCGGTCCGCGATAATGCTCCGCCAGAGCTACACCTTTTTCACGGTACATCGGACTTCGTGCCGCCAAAGACACGAGGCATTCAATCAGGAGATTGAACTGATCGTCTGTCACTGATTGAGGTCGAATACGTGAAGCTATCGGTCGGTCGAATGGAGGGTCGCAGCGATCAAGCCCGTTCAGCCAATCAATGATGTTCGGAAAGTTGCTGTCTGCCGTGTGGAATTCAGCCTCAAAACTATTGTCCCACGGACTGTCAATCGCGGGGTTATCGCTCATCTTGATGTGATGGCCATTACCAATCACGCCAAAGTTATTGGGAGTCGAGCGGCGGACTTCACCGTCTGGTAAGAGCCAATTTACGCCGCCTTCAGAATCGGCCCAATGTTCGGAGACGCACTCGGGCCACCAATGATGTCGTTCTGATTTAAGATTTACCATTGCAAAATCATATCGACTGATTTCGCCGATGGCTACCAAGGCAAGGGCATTTCGGTGACAAGGGAATTACGGGGATTTACGGTGGGGGTTACGGTGACGGGTTACGGTGACACTTTACTTAACCCCTAAACTTCACCGCAATCTCCCAACAACCGCTCTCTCATAACCGCACTGACGGACGGGGACACGCAATAGCATGTCTCCGATTTACGCGCGCTGTCCTACAAACCCGCACATTGCTACAGATCATCCGCTCCCTTCGACATGCTCAGGACATGCTTTGAAATCATCACGCCCTGCAATCGCCCGCCCCCCAAACCACCGTCCCGGATGCGCTGTTTTTTTAAAAAACAGCAATGTGTCACCTTTTCTGGCATAACCGCATGAAATCCCTCAATTAACTACCCGGACAGGGGTGTCCGGCCTGTCCGCTTCAGGCTTGCCAACCGGTACCCCCATTTTATCCGCCTGTTTGCCATCCTGCTCCCTCTTTCCTCGCTGGCAAATTCCGACTAGAGCGAACTCACATCGATGCACTTGCCATTTATTTCATTTTTCTTGCCTTTCACGTAATTATCATTCAATAGCGCGCCGTATTATCGAACCAAGGGAACCTGCCATGGCGACTCTCGCCGAACCTAGCCTCGCTTTCACCCGCCTGCCCCACCCTTCGCTGGTGCCAGCAGACGTGCGCGATGCGGCGCTGACCGATCCCGGTTTCGGTAAATTGTTTTCCGATCACATGGTGTCGATCGACTGGTCCGAAGGTGCTGACGGTATTGGGGCATGGCACAATGCCACGGTCGGGCCGCTCACCGCGATCCCGCTGCATCCTGCCGCTGCCGTGCTGCACTATGCGCAGGAAATTTTTGAGGGGCTGAAGGCTTACCGGCTGCAGGACGGCACCATGGCGCTGTTCCGGCCAGAGGCCAATGCCGCGCGGTTCAACGCATCGGCCAAGCGGCTTGCCATGCCAAGCCTGCCCGAAGATCTGTTTGTCGAGGCTTGCCGCCAGCTGGTTGCCGTGGATCGCAGCTGGTTCCCTGATGTGCAGGGCGGATCGCTTTATCTGCGGCCCTTCATGATCGCCACCGAGGCCTTTCTGGGGGTGCGTCCGGCCAAGCAATACAAATTCATGATCATCGCCAGTCCGGCGGGCAATTATTTCAAATCAGGCGCACCGGCCGTGTCGATCTGGGTGAGCCAGTACACCCGCGCCGCGCCCGGCGGCACCGGTGCGGCCAAGTGCGGCGGCAACTATGCTGCCAGTCTGGTTCCGCAGGCTGAGGCGCTGGAGCGCGGCCACGATCAGGTCGTCTTCCTCGATGCCGCCGAGCACAAGTGGATCGAGGAACTGGGCGGCATGAACCTGTACTTCGTGTTCGAGGACGGCACCCTGCTCACCCCGCCGCTAAACGGCACGATCCTGCCCGGCATTACCCGTAACAGCCTGCTGACCCTGGCCCGTGAAGAGGGGCTGACAGTGCGCGAAGAGCCTTACTCGATCGATCAATGGCGCGCCGATGCGGCATCGGGCAAGCTGCTCGAAACCTTCGCCTGCGGTACGGCGGCGGTGGTGACGGCGGTAGGCAAAGTGACCGATCCGGTCACTGGCGAATTCACCATCGGCACGGGCGGCCCAGGCCAGTTGACCCAGCGACTCAAGGCCCGGCTGGTCGCCATCCAGCGCGGCGAGGCAGAGGATACGCACGGCTGGGTGATGCGGCTCAGCTAAATAAACGTACGCAAACAACTATTGCCGCAACTATGGCACCATGAATCAATTATATCGCGTAAAGGCGTTTCGTAGTAGTCTTATTGCCTATTCCCGTCAGGGGCACTGGAATTGGGCAAAATTGACTTCAAGGTACTGCTGATTGCACCGGCAATATTGCTCGGCGGCGATGTGCGCCTTGCGGCCGATGCTTTTGGCCCGGTCTGGTCGGACAGCCAGCTTGAACAGCTCGAACGTTGGGTGGCAGCAGCACCGGCAGATGGCCTGCCACAGCCCGATACCCGCGCATTTGCCGCCGCAAAGTGGCGCGGGCAGCCAGCCGAGATCAACCGGACGGCGAGTGAACTGGCTGTCAATTTTGCTGCCGCACATCTGCTTGGTGTGGCTTCTGCGGCGGAAAAGGCCGAATGGTTCATCGCCGATAGCGACAATGTGCAGGATCTGGCCTCACGCATCGCGGCGGCTCTGGAAGCCGATCAGCTCGATGCCTTGTTTACCAGCCTGCGTCCCGAGCACCCGGCCTATGCGGCGCTGCGTGATGCCTTGGCGGCAGAGACCGATCCGGCAAAGCGCGAAGTGCTCGTGCGCAATATGGAACGCTGGCGCTGGCTGCCCCGATCTCTCGGACCTGATTATCTGCTGGCCAATGCCGCCGGTTACGAGGTCAGCCTGTGGCGCGGCGGCGCGCGGGTGAAAAGCTGGCCGGCGATTTCGGGCAAAGTCTCATCGCAAACCCCGTCAATCGCCGCGACAGTAACGGCGGTGAACTTCAACCCGTGGTGGGAAGTTCCAACCTCTATCGCCCAGGAAAGCAATCTTTCGGTGCGCGGCAGCTTTGTGTGGAACGGCAAACGCTTTCGCCAGAAGCCGGGGCCGACCAATTCATTGGGGCGGATGAAGCTGATCATGCCCAACAGCTACAACATCTATCTCCACGATACGCCCAGCCGCGGCCTGTTTGGTGCGCAGCAACGCGCCTTCAGCCACGGCTGTATGCGGGTGAGTGACGCTCTGGGCTTTGCCGCAGTGCTGCTTGAAAACAGCTATGATCGCCAGCGGATCGACAAGCTCTTCAAGACCGAGGAGGGTGAGGAACTGAAGTCCACCATCGTCGCCCTGGCCAAGCCGCTGCCGGTCTATGTCACCTATTTCACCGTCGATCTGACGCCCGATGGCACGCTCGCCTGGCACAAGGACATTTACAAACGCGATGTAAAAATTGCGACAGTCCAGCAACGGGACTCAGCGCAATTCGCCGCCAAGTAACGAGAAAGCTGCCTACTTCCCTACTTCCCTACTTCCCTACTTCCCCACCTCCACCTTAGGCGCATCGGCGAATGGCTTGATCCCCAGCTTGGGATAAATTTCGCTCGGGAAATAGGCGGTGCCGTTCTTCACCACCATCTGGATCGCCTTGATCGCCTTGATATCCTTCACCGGATCGCCGGGGATCAGGAAGAAATCGGCGAACTTGCCGCGTTCGATTGAGCCCAAGGTCTGGTCCTGCCCCAGATAGCGCGCCATCTCCAACGTATCGCGGGCGAGCACTTCGGCGGGAGTCATGCCCAGTTTGGCGAACAGCTCCAGCTCGCGGTGGAGGGTGAAAGCGCCGCCCGTATCGGTGCCGGGGATCAGCAGGATGCCGCGCCGGTGCATTGCGCTCAGCGTCTCCATCACCTTGGCGAAGGCGGCGACATATTCGGCGCGTTGCTGCGGCGTATCAGCGCCGAACAGCGCCTGTTTCAGGCTGCGCGCCTCGGCGGGGGGCATATGATCGATATAGTCGAGCGCGCCGGGATTGGGCTTGCCGTCAAGCGCGGTGAGGCCAAGTTCATGGATGCCGATGGTCGGCTCATGCGCCACCTTGTGCAGCGCCATGGCATCGAGAGTTGCGGAAACCTTGGGCGATTTCAAGTCGATAGCCGGGAAGCGGCGCATCGCTGTAAAGCGGAACAACGTGCGCGTGTCCTCACCCGGAGTGAGCACCCAGCCGAGCATCAGCTGGTTGACATGGGTGATCTCGTCATAGCCCGCCGCGATCATTGCATCGGCACTGGAAAAGGCTGGCACGTGACCTGCAACGCGCATGCCAAGCCGGCGCGCTTCCCTGGCCATGGCGGGTGCCCAATCGGGATTGATCGAATTGTAGATCTTGAGCTGGTTATAGCCGCGCGCGCCATACCAGCGCACCGCATCGACTGCCTCCTTCTCGCCGCTGGCCAGAATCCCGGTGGCCGAGCTGAACGGACTCTTGCCCTCGACAAAGCCGCTGCGGGTCACGCGCGGGCCAGCCACCTCACCGGCGCTGATCCGCGCGATCAGCTTGTCGAGCACGCCGTTTTCATTGCCCATGTCGCGCACCGAGGTGACGCCCGCCAGCACATTGAGCAGCGCGTCCTCCTGATCGAGGTGGCCATGCATCTCGTAAAGGCCGGGAACCAGCGTGCCGAGCCTGCCGTCAATCGTGGTTTCGCCCGGAGTGGAGAGTGACCCGGCAGGGACCACTTCGCTGATACGTCCGCCGAACCAGACAACGTCTTTCGGATCGGTCAGCGCTTTGGCAGCGGGATCGAACAACCGGACATTGCGCAGCCGCACCGGTCCGGCAAAACGCCGCGCGCCTTCGCTCTGGATCGCTGCGAGTCGTTCCGAGGCCAGCTTTTCGGCCAGCGCGCGCAAAGGCACATCGGCACCCTTTTCGTATCCGGTGCGCGCCGTGATGAAGCCGGCGCTCTGGCGGGAAAAGAACTCGCCCTGATCATCCAGCGTGATGTAGCTTGGCGCGATGCTGAGGCCGGACAGTTCGTAAGTGATGATCTGGATCGGGCCGCCGGTGCCATCAATCGTGCGGCGGTCTTTCTCGGTCAGCATGGCCGTGCCGCCGGGCGCAACAGCCAGCTTGCGACCCGGCGCAGCCAGCAGCGCTTTGGCAAGCAAGGCCACATCGAGCGGCGAACCGTTTTGCGTGACGTAATAGCGCGGTGCCTCCTTGCCCTTGATCACACCCGGCCCCGCCAGATCGCTCCAGATCGCGCCCTTGCCCGTGCGTTTGAAGCTTTCAGCTACCGCATTGCCGAAGGTGGTCTTGCCAACAATCTTCCAGTCAATCGGCGCGCCATCTGGGGCGAGCTTGACTTCTTCCCTGATCGTCGGGCCGCGGCCGTTCTGCTTGTAATCGTAATCAACCGTAACCGCCTCGCCCTCGCGGGTGACAGTGTAATGGCCGATATCGCGGCTTTGCATCAGCACGCGATAGTCGCGGGTTTCGCCCAGCGCCGGACTGGTGAAGGCGATCAGCGCGGCGGCGGCAAGCAAGTGAAATTTCATCAAGGCATCTCCCTCTATGACCGGAAGATTAGCGGCTGTTGAGCCAGCGCAAAGCAAAAAGCGCCCCGCTCTTTTTCAAGGGCGGGGCCAAGGGTGGACTGCTGGTGATTGGCGTCAGTCGGGGATCGACCAGCGCAGTGAGCCGGAAAAACTGCCCGCAACTTTTGCGCCGCTGTCATCGCTCGCCGGATCGAAGCGGGCGCGGGTGGAGAGCTTGTCACAGGCGCGGGCATCCAGACGGGAAAACCCGCTCGATCCGGTGACGGTGCAAGAAGTGACGCGGCCCTCGGCGCTGATCCCCAACCGAAAGCGCACCACGCCCTGATTGCCTTCGCGCAGATCCTGCGAAGGATAGTCACCCGTGCTCACCCAGTCACCGGGGCGACCGCGCGGGCGGGCAAGTCTTGGTACGAAGGCAGGGGTGGAGGGAGCGACGCTCGGCTGCACGAACGGGCCGTTGCCAGCGCCCGCACCGGCTGTCTCGTCGCCATCACCGCTGAGCGGCAGAACTGGCCCCGGTGTCGGGATGGGCTGCGGCAAGGGCTTATCATGCGACCGGTCGTTGATCGGCGGAACCTTGGCATGGGTGTCATTTGGCGTTGGCACGGGAACCGGCACCGGCGGCAGCGGAACATTGGTCCCGACAAAAGGCGGCGGCGGCACCTTGGGTATGATGATCGTACTCAAGCCAGTGACAAGCGCATAGATCGCCGCCGCCTCAAGCGCAGTGACAGCTATCAGCGTGCTTACCCGCCGTGATCGACTCTGGGTGGAAACATAAGCCATGACACACCTCTTCCTTTTTCCCTCACCCGAAAATATCGGGCGAAAGCAACGTGGGTTGGTGTCCGGACTATTTGAAGTTATGTCACAATATTACATAACATTCAACATTAATAAAATATAATGCTAAGGATCATTAGCTTCATACTTATGATATTGCGTGTGTCGTAAGTTAGGGTTGCCAAGGCATTTATGATCTTGTGTGGTTCGTAACTGCTGTTCTTGCCGTTACTCTGAACGGATCACGATGTGGTTGGCTTAAGCCCCTCCCCTGAAGTGAAGGGGCAGAAATCACCCCAGTTCCACCGGCCCGCCAGACCCCATATATTCCGCCAGAGTCCGGTGAAAATTGACCACCGCCTCCTCCTCAACCGGATGCGGGCGTGCCATGCCGAAGGCCATGCTTTTCATCCCCTGCTGCACCGCGCCCATGTTGGAGAAATCCTGCAACAGTACCTTGGGCCAATCGCCCAGCACCTGATCGGGCTTGTGGAGGTTTTCGGGCCTCGGCTCGGCACCCTCGGGGAAGCGTTCGAGTGTATAGACCTCGAAAATGCAGTTATCGGGATTGTAACCATCGGGCCGCGCGCGATAGCATAGCGCAAAGGTTGGCCCGAAGATGATGACGCTGTTGGGGAAAACGTGGACATCAGTCCCGGCTTCAGCCGCGTGCTTTGGATCAAGCTTGGGCCAGAACACGCCGCGCTTGGCATCATCCTCGATCACGCGCTTCATGAAATGCATATGGACTTCGTGCGCCGGCGTGCCTTCGGGCAGTTCGTTGACGAGGTTCTTGGCGACCGCCACCATCGCCTCGGTCGTCGTCGCCCAGACCTCTTCCCAGACCTGGCTGAGCGAAACCGCCAGACCGATCCGCATATCCGCGGCGCCCGCCGCGCCAGCGGTTGCTCCGCCGACGCCTTCGCGCTGCGCTGAGCCGAAATTGCCATGCGGGCCGAGCGCACGGCTCCAGGTTGGCTTATCGGAATAGACCGCCAGCTGCGGGTGGGTGCCAACGACGTGATAGCCCTCATTAAAGGCCTCGATCGCCACCTTCCAGTTGCAGGGAAAATGCAGCCACTGGCGCCAGTTATAGCGCATCTTGTCCATCTCAAACGGATCGAGCAGCGGTTTCACTTCGCCGAGAAATTGCTCAAGGCTTTCCCCATCGGGGGCCATCGAGATAAACACCCAGCCGCCCCATGTGCCCACGCGCACATCTTTCAGGCGGATGTCATCGGCGGAGAGGCCATCGCCATAACCGGACTTGCGCACCACACCGAGGTTCTTGCCATCGATGCCCCATGACCAGCCGTGGAAGCCGCATTTGAACCCCTTGGCATGGCCGCAACCCTCCGCCAGCCTGCGGCCCCGGTGCGGGCAGACGTTGTGATAGGCGCTGATTGTGTCCTCAGCCGTGCGCACGACGATGATCGAATCGTCGAGAATATCATAAGTGATGAAATCGCCGACCTTCTCGATCTCTTCCTCGCGGCAAGCGATCTGCCAGACCTTGCGCCAGATATTGTCGCGTTCAGCGCGGGCGTATTCGGGCGAGAGATAGGCTTCGGTGGAAATACCGAACAGGGCGGGGCGGTTTTCGGTGACGGCGTTCATGATTCAGGCCTCTTTCGTCATGTCGGCATAGATCCACAGTACAACTGAGCTGCGATCAAGCAGGTCAGCCGGCGCCTGCTCGCCCGACTCTCGGCGCCGGCCCATTTCAGCCATGAAAGCACCAATATCATCGGTCTCGATTTCGAAGAGCGAGAGATATCTGGCACCCGGCGTGGGCATGGCGATTGGCGTGGCCTTTAAGCGGCGACCGCTGACAACGCCGGGGACGGAGCAGATCTCGTGCAGATGGGTGGCATCATACCAGGCGTTGTATTCATCATCGCGGCCTTCAAGGGCAGCTGATTGCACGGCCATCACATATTTCGCCATCGATGCTCATCCTCACTGCGGGATTGATGTGACCGCTTGCTGGCCCCCGCTTACTGACCAAGGTAAGCTGTCGATGGTGGCGGCGTCCAGCGGCAGCCATGCATTATTGCCCCCGCGATTGCCCGCTGATTGCCCAGAGCGGCATGCATTTTTGCTCAAGCCGTCTTGCTGTTGACACCGCACCGTTCCAAAAGGGGTTCAAGGGAGCCCAACGACGATGCCTCAGATGACTTTCCATACCCCAGCGACTCATGACGAGGTGGCCGCCCTGCTCGCCGCCAGTGCCGGAGCGCGAGTGCTATCCGGCGGAACTGACCTGATCGTGCAGATGCGCAGCGGCCGCAATGCACCCTCGGCGATAATCGATGTGAAGCAAGTTGCCGGGATGATCGGCGTGCGCATGAGCGACAGCGGATTTGCCATTGGCGCTGCAACGCCGTGTACTGCTCTGCTGAATGACAGCGCTCTGAGCGCAGCATGGCCGGGCGTGGTCGAGGCGGCGAACCTGATCGGATCGGTGCAAGTACGCAACCGCGCGACCATGGCGGGCAACCTGTGCAATGCCTCGCCAGCGGCTGACTCGGTGCCAGCGCTGATCGCTGCAGGGGCGACCTGTGTGGTCGTCGGGCCATCGGGAACGCGCGAAGTGGCGGCATCAGACATTGCCGTTGCGCCGGGCAAGACCAGCTTGGCACCCGGTGAATTTGTCGCCGAAATCCGCTTGCCCGCGCGGCCTGCGCGGGGCGGAGACGCCTATCTGCGCTCGATCCCGCGCACTGAGATGGATATTGCCGTGGTCGGCGTGGGGGTGGCTTTGGTGCTGGATGCTTCCGGCACCTGCACTGCGGCAAGGATCGCACTGGGGGCAGTCGCGCCCACCGCGCTGTTGGTGGATGAGGCTGGCGCAGCGCTGGTCGGCAGCAAGCTTGATGATGCCGCGCTCGAAGCCATGGCCGTGGCCGTGCGCGCTGCTGCCAAGCCCATCGACGACAAACGCGGCACCGCCGAATATCGTACAGCCATGGCCGGGGTTCTGGCCAAACGCGTGGTGGCGATTGCCGCTGCGCGCGCAAGGAATGCAGCATGAGCAAGATAGCCGTCACCACCTCGATCAATGGCGATCCTGCCGAATTCCTCTGCGATGCGGGTGAAACCCTGCTTGATGCCCTGCGCGTCACTATGGGGCTGACCGGAGCCAAAGAGGGCTGCGGATCTGGTGATTGCGGTGCCTGCACGGTGATGATGGACGGAGAAATGGTCTGTTCCTGCCTCGTCCTTGCGCCCGAAGCTGAGGGCAAGTCGATTGCCACCATTGAGGGCGTCGCCGAAGGATCGGTGCTGCATCCAGTGCAGCGGAAATTCCTTGAACATGGCGCGCTGCAATGCGGTTTCTGCACCCCCGGCTTCATCGTCGCGGCCAAGGCACTGATCGAGAAGAACCCTGACCCCAGCGAGAGCGAGATTCGCTATTGGCTGGCGGGCAACCTGTGCCGCTGCACCGGCTATGACAAAATCGTCCGCGCCGTGGCCGATGCGGCTGCCGAGATGCGCCAAGACCAGAACTCGCAAAGGACTGCGGCATGAACGCTCCGGTAACGCCCAAGGCATTCAAAGTCGTCGGCACGCGGCCCGTCCGGCCTGATGGGGTGGACAAAGTCACCGGCAAGGCGATCTACGGCCCCGATTTTGTCGCTCCCGGCATGATCCACGGCGCGATCCTGCGCAGCCCCCATGCCCACGCGAAAATCCTCAGCATCAACACCAAAAAGGCCGAGGCGCTGGCCGGGGTCAAGGCGGTGATCACTTCCGCCGATTTCCCGGGGCAGGAATCGAAGGTTCTTGCGGGCGGCGAGACCAGCAGCAACCAGCGCGACATTGCCCAGATCTGCATGGCAGATGGCAAAGTGCTTTATGCGGGGCACGCCGTGGCAGCCGTGGCGGCGACCAGTGAGGCGATTGCCCGCGCTGCAGTTGCGCTGATCGAGGTGACTTACGAAGTTTTGCCCCATGTGATCGAAGTGGAAGAGGCAATCGCCCCCGGCGCGCCGCTGCTTCATGCCGATATGTACACCAAGGGTGTGGAACCTGCGTCCGATCAGCCTTCTAACGCGGCGATGTGCTTCACACTGGCGCGCGGCGATGCCGATGCGGCCTTGGCCAGGGCAGCGATCACTGTGACGGGTCGCTACAAGACGCCGCCGGTGCATCAGGGCTATATCGAACCGCACGCCTGCGTCGCCAGCTGGAACGCTGATGGTCAGGGACAGATGTGGGTCTCGAGCCAGGGTGCCTTCGATATCCGCAACACGACTGCGGCTGTGCTGCATATGCCGATTGCCGATTTGCGGGTCATGCCTCTGGAGATCGGCGGCGGCTTTGGCGGCAAGACGACGATCTATCTGGAACCCGTTGCCATGCTGCTGTCGCGCAAGGCAGGACGTCCGGTGCGCATCGCGATGAACCGGCAGGAAGTGTTCTGCGGCACCGGTCCTGCGCCGGGTTCGGTGGCTGATGTAACACTTGGATCGGACGCCGATGGCAATTTCGTTGGCCTGAAGGTCGAGTTCTGGAGTCAGGCCGGAGCCTTCCCCGGATCGGGCGTCCATTCGGGCGTGATGACGGCGCTGGGCGCTTACACCGTTGCAAACGCCCATGTGCGCGGCTGGGATGTGGTCTCGAACATTCCCGCAACCAAGGCCTACCGCGCACCCGGCGCGCCGCAGATCGCCTTTGCGCTGGAAAGCGCGATTGATGATCTGGCGGTCAAGCTGGGTATGGATGCGATTGACCTGCGGCTGAAAAACGCCGTGCGTCCGGGTGATCCGGGTCCGATGCGCCTGCCGCATGGAGCCATCGGCTATGTCGAATGCCTTGAGGCGGCCAAGGCCCATCCACACTGGTCGGCACCGCTTGGGGCCAATCAGGGCCGCGGCGTGGCGGGCGCATTCTGGGGCAATTACGGCGGGCCATCGACGGCAGCCGTTTCGCTCTCATCCGACGGATCAGTACAAGTCACTACCGGCAACCCCGACATCGGCGGCAGCCGCGCTTCGATGGCGATCATGGCCGCCGAAACGCTCGATGTTCCCTATGAAAGCGTGCGCGTGGCCATCGCGGACACTGCCAGCATCGGCTATTCGATGCTGACCGGCGGCAGCCGCGTAACCTTTGCCACCGGCAAGGCCGTGGTCGAAGCAGCACAAAATGTGCGTGAAACACTGGTGAGCCGGGCCGCCAGCCTGTTTGGTGTCGATACTGCCGAGGTCGAATGGCACGGCGGCGCGGCACATTGCCTCTCGGGTGAACGCAAGGGGGAGAGCCTGTCCATCGGGGCCATTGCGGCCAAAGCTGGGCAGTTCTCAGGCACGATCACTTCGGAAGTCAGCATCAACCCGCTCGACTATCTCCCCGGCTTCGCGGTTCATATCTGCGATAGCGAAGTCGATCCCGAAACCGGCCATGTGCGCATCGTGCGCTATACGGCAGTGCAGGATGTCGGCCGCGCGATCCATCTCGATTACGTCGAAGGCCAGTTACAGGGCGGCGCGGTGCAGGGCATCGGCTGGGCGCTCAACGAGGCCTATGTCTTCGATGCCGAAGGCCGCATGGAGAACCCCGGCTTCCTCGATTACCGCATGCCTGTCGCCTCGGATCTGCCGATGATCGACACGGTCCTGGTTGAAGTGCCCAACCCGGCGCATCCATATGGCGTCAAAGGCGTGGGTGAAGCGCCGATTGTCCCACCGCTGGCCGCTGTCGCCAATTCGGTGCGCCACGCCACCGGCATCCGGATGCGCGAACTGCCGCTGAGCCCTGACAAGGTCTATGCGGCGCTGCGGGCGGCTGACTGACCTTGGCCAAGGCCGTGATCACCGCGCCATTCAGCGCCGAGTTTTTCGGCGGGCGTGAAGATCATCTGGTCGATGCGCCAACAATCTTCGCGCTGATCCGGGGGCTTGATCTTGCCGCACCCGGCTTTGCCCAAGCGGCGGAGGAGCGCGCCGCCATCGCCGTGAACGGTGTGGCCGTGGCGGACTGGACGACGCGGCTCGAATCGGGTGACGAAGTGCTGTTTGTGCAGCGGATCGCTGGGGGTTAACCGGCAATCAGCTCCAGAAACCGCGCTGAAACCCAGCCCTTTGTGCACGGCCCCTGATATGGCCTGCGCTGCTTGACGGGCGTGCCGACACCGCAATCCAGCCCGTCGCCGTTCAGTTTCTTGCCGATATAAACGATGCCGATCCATTGATGGTCCGCAGACTCATCGCAGCCCCAGACCGCGAAACCGGGCTTCAACCGGTCGATCTCGCGCGCGGTTGCCGAAGGTGAAGCGCGGACTGTCAGGAAATTGTCACCGCGCGGATTGAGGTGTGCCACTTCCAGCACGCCCCCGCAGGCATCCTGATCGCTGTCACCGCCGATCATCACCGGTGTGGGCTTGGGGAAGATCGCCGGCTTGGAATGAGCAATTGTGGTCAGCGGCTGGATCAGCAGCGATAATGCAGCCAGACATTTGATGAAATTGCGCAAGGGTCAGTCTCCTGTGAATGGCGTTGTGATATCACGATGCTGAAAAAAAGAGCGATGCTGGCGAGAGTTAATCTGGCCAGTCATCGCTCGAGGTGGTCGCACCGTGATGGCTCTGCGAGCCAAAAAGGGAGGGAGAGGATGGGTGCCTGCCGGTAAGTCGTTTCAAAGCCCGTGTTGGTTCAAAATCATCTTGGGTTTGCACTGATCGCGCCGACGCGGCCATGCCATGACTATGCTGCCATATTCATGGTGATGATTACGCGGGTGTTAGAGGCGCAGTCAGAGCCGCAACTGCCCGGTCTTAACCGCTTCATAAACCGCCTCACCGCGTGAGTGGACGGCCAGCTTGCGGTAGATCGACTTGACGTAATTGCCGACGGTAAGCGGCGAAATACCCAGCGCCCTCGCTGCCTCCTTGTAACTGCTGCCCTTGGCGAACAGCTGCAACAGATCGACCTCACGCACAGTCAGACCGCAGCTTTCCTCCACCGCGCTTTCGATCGGCGGATCGCCCATGCGCAGGCGATCGAGCAGATAGACCGCTGCCGCCGCGCTGATCGGCGCACCGCCTTGCAGGGTAACGCGGATGCCTTCGAGGATCACCGCCGGATCGCTGTCTTTCAGCAAATAGCCATCGGCCCCCGCCTTGATCGCGCTGACCACGGTTTCACGGTCCCCGAATGAGGTGACGACCAGCGCCTTGGCAGCACACTCAGCCTTGATACGCGGGATGAAATCGAGCCCGCTGCCATCGGGCAGGCCGATATCGACGAGAAACAAGTCAGGCTCCAGCCGGATCAGTTCTGCCGCCTTGCCGAGCGTCGGGGCGACACCAGCCAGATCAAGATCGGGGGCCGAACTGACAATCTCGATGAAATGATCGCGGACCACCGGATCATCCTCGACGATAGCAATTCGGAAGTTAGGCTCGGCTTGGTTCTGGGGCATCAAGATCCGTCCACTGGCAGGAATGGCAACGGCCTAGCACGCTTGTTCATCTCCCAGAAAGGCCACGGATATGGCTGAAAAAGATGATCAGGCAGCACGGATGGGCACTTTCGGCAGATCCATCAGCACCTGCAGCCCCTTGTCGCTGACCAGTTGCAGCTTTGCTCCGATGGTGCCGGCGCGCATTTCCATATTGCCCAGTCCGCGGCCGCGCGATTGTGGCAGCGGATCGGGCAGACCGGGGCCATCGTCGGCAATGGCGATTCGCAACGCCATATCAGGCAGATCGCTATCACTCAGGTTGACCCGGATGGCCTTGCCGCCCGAATGCTTGAGCGCATTGGTGACGGCTTCCTGCATGACGCGGAACACCTGCAACACCTCACGCGGGCCATAGTCAGGCAGCGGACGGCTCGCGCTGTCGGACCATTCGAGCGTCATACCCGCCGCCTCGATCCGCGAGGTCAGTCGTTCGCGGAAGATGAGCAGCGCCGAGGCGAGAGATTCACCGACTGAATCCATCGAATCAATCATCAGCCGCATCTCGTCGATCACCGATTGCAGCCCTTCGGCAACCGCTGGCGGATCAGCCACGCCGCGTTTGGCCATCAGCAGCATCGACATCAACTGGCTGCCCAGCCCATCATGCATGTCGCGCATGATGCGTTGTCTCTCACTCTGGTGCGCTTGAGCGCGGACCATCGTGGTTTCGCGCACGTGGGCGGCTTCGAGATCGGCAGTGCGTTCGGTCGACTGCGCCTGAAGCAAGGCATTGATCTGCCCCGCAGACTGAAACAGGCGCACATTGCGCGCAACGAATGCGATGACCAGTCCAGTGAGAAGCACAGGGATCGTCATCTCGGTAAGACGAACTTTGAGAAAGTCGAAATAGACCATCAGTCCATCATTGAGCAGCACCACACAGACCAGCACATAGACGGCCAGTTCCCAGCGCCTGTCTGGCCCCAGGCTCGGTATTTTCAGAATTAACAGCACGGTTGTCGCCAGAGCCAATATAGCGACATAGGTGACGGTATATTCTTCAATCGTCAGCGATCCATCACCTTTGTCGGTCCACAGAATCGCCGAAAATGCGGCGAAGGCGATGATGAAGATCGCAATGGAAAGTGGCTGCACCCAGCGCAACCGCGCCTTGTCCCAACTATTGATCAGATTAAGCCAGGCGACCGGCAACAAGGTCATGAAAAACACCATGACATTCACCCGCGGCAGATCCCGCAGCGCTGGATCAAGCATTTCGCTGTAAATCATGCGGACGCACCAGCACAGCGCCAGCAGTGCCAGCCAGAAGAAGTAAGGATTACGTCCGCCGCGCAGCCACACCATCAGCGCCATGGCAGAAACCAGTCCGGCGATGGTCATGCTGATCAGGGCAAAATCGTTAAGCACCCATTCGCGCGGATCGTAATGCGCCTTGACCGGGCGGTAAGCACCAACGGTGAATTTCCCGACAAAGAAATAGGGCTCACCCACTCCTCGCACCATAGTGAAAACCAGCTCATTTCGGCCCGGTTTCAGCGCTGATGAAGGGATGCGCAGTGTGCCGCGATAGGAACCGTGATAGGTCTGACCGGGCAGGCCCATGCGCCCTTCCCCGAACATCAGCGAGCCATTGATCCTGATCTGGTAATTGTCCGAGCCGACCACCGGCACCAGCGCCAGTCCATCATCGGGAACACTGGCAATATCGAATTGACCCGCATCGCGTGGTATCCGGGCTTGCAGCAGCTTTCCCACGGCAGTTCCACCGGCGCGAACTTCGCCTTCTGCACCTCTGACCAATCGGGTGAGACAGGCTGCGCATGGGCTGCGCCATAAAGCGGGATACGATCAAACGGCTTGTTGGTTGGCGAAACCAGCGGAAGATAGGCCCACCAGAACAGCGCCTGAATGATGATGATCGCCAGCACACTGAAAAGCAGCTGCTTGCGCCGCTCCACATCGTTCCAGATCGCCCGTAACATCTGCCGACCTCTCCCCAGCCAAGCCGAGCCCACATCATGGCATATATGGCTGCACAAGAACTGCCATATTCATGGTGGCGGCGATCAGCAAATATGCGCAGATATCAAGCCCGCTTGACATATCTCACGAATCAAAGTAAAGCTTCCTTGTCAATTAGACAAAGGAGCTTTCCATGTCCGCCCACTGGTCCCCGGCGATCCGCCGTTATCTGCGCCGCCTTGCCGTGCTTATGTCACTGTACATGGTGTTCATTTTCCTCGCCGGTTATCTGTTCCGGCATCATCCGCCCAGCGGCATCGCCGCTTATGCGCTGGCGGTGCTGCCCGCCTTGCCGATCATCGGCGTGATCTGGACCATCATGCGGTTGCTGGTGGAAGAAACCGACGAATATCTGCGGATGCTGCACGTGAAGCAAAGCCTGTTCGCCACCGGATTCTGCCTGACGATCATGACTGTGTGGGAGTTCCTGCAAAATTACGATCTTGTCAGCCAGGACAACCACGGCTTTGGCGCGACTTTCGTGTGGTTCGTCGGGTTGGGGATTGGCGCGGTGGCCATGCGGATCAATGGGCGCGATGGCTCCTGCGCATGAACAACCGCCTCAAGGTGCTGCGCGCCGAGCGCAGCTGGAGCCAGCAGGAACTGGCGACGCGGCTCGAAGTCTCGCGACAGTCGGTCAATGCCATCGAGACCGGCAAGTATGATCCCTCGCTGCCGCTGGCCTTCCGCATCGCCGATGTCTTTGGGCTGACAATTGAGGAAATCTTCCAGCGTGACTGAACTTTCCAGCGTGACTGAATAGGGGTGACTAAACAGGGCTGGGTGGGGCATGGTAGCAGGAATGACTGATCCGACATTCCACGCCATGTCCGACGGACGCCAGATCGCCTTTCGCTTCACCCCCGGAGCTGGCCCCGCGCTGGTTTTCCTGCCCGGCTATATGTCTGACATGGCGGGCAGCAAGGCCTGTGCAGTTTTTGACTGGGCCAAGGCGCAGGGGCGCGCTTGCCTGCTGCTCGACTATTCAGGGTGCGGCGAAAGTCCCGGCAATTTCGCCGATGGCACGCTGTCGCGCTGGTCTGAGGAGGTGCTGGCGCTGATCGAGGCGCAGGGTGATGGGCAAGTTATCCTTATTGGCTCCTCGATGGGCGGCTGGCTGATGCTGCTGGTGGGGCTGGCGCTGGGAGACCAGCTTGCCGGACTGATCGGTGTGGCCCCCGCGCCCGATTTCACCGCTTGGGGTTTCAGCGATGACCAGCAGGCAGAGCTTCTCGCCGGCGAAACGGTGCTTGAGGAGAACGCCTATGGTCCTCAACCCACCCCCACCTTCCCCGGATTTTGGGCGGACGGTCAAGCGAACCTCTTGCTCGGCGGTGAGATTGCCATATCCTGCCCGGTCCGCTTGCTCCACGGCCAGCAGGACCCTGATGTGCCATGGGAAGTGTCACTGCGGCTCGCAGAGGCTTTGTGTTCAGCCGATGTGCAGGTGACGCTGATCAAGGACGGCGATCACCGCCTCTCCCGCGAGGATGACATCGCCGCGCTGCTGCGGATTATCACCGCTCTGACCGGGCCGATCTGATCGGCCCGAAATGATCGGGAAGCCCTGACGAAAGATAGACATGGCACTGCTCCTCACCCTGTTGCCGATACTCGCCCAGATCGGGCCTTTTACGCCGCCGAGCGTTGGGCCGGGACCAAAGCTGCCCCCCGCCGCGATTGAGCGGCAGGCACCGCGCCGAACCGCTCCGATGGCAACCGCGCCGATGGCAACCGCATTGCCGCCGCCAGCCAGTACCAAAGATGCAGCCTGCCGTGATGCTCTGGCGAGCGATGCAGTCGATGCGCAGGAATTTGCTCACGATGCGCTGGCTTCGGCGAAGGGCGAGGAACTGGCCGAACTTCAGGCCTGTCTTGGCCTCGCTTCCAGCAAGCGTGATGAGTGGGATGTGGCCGAAACGGCGTTTCTCGGCGCGCGTGATGCGTCGGGAAATGACCAGCTTTCGCGCGCCCGCTATGGCACCATGGCCGGAAACGCCGCGCTTGCCGGCCAGCACGCTGACCGCGCAATTACAGCGCTCAATCAGGCGCGTGATGATGCCAAGGGGCTTGATGATGGCGTACTCGGCGGTGAAATCGCGGTGGATCGCGCCCGCGCCTTCGTCGCGTTGCAGCGTCTGTATGATGCCCGGATCGCACTTGATGATGCGCTTGTCCTCAACCCCGCCAGCAGCGATGCCTGGCTTTATTCAGCAACCTTGGCCCGGCGGATGACCAAGTTGCCACTGGCACAAGCGCACATCGAGAAAGCGGCCGAACTCAATCCGGTCGATCCGGCGATAGGACTCGAAGCGGGCGTCATTGCCGTGCTATCAGGCCGCGATGATACGGCGCGTAAAAGCTGGAATTCGGTGATCGCCGCTGCGCCAGACAGCGCTGAGGCCGCGCAGGCCAAGGGCTATCTGGCCCAGATTGCAGGTTCGCCAGCCGCACCGGCGAAGTAGGAGCAAGATAAGAAAACTAGTTGCAATTGTGACCAGTTATTCGTAAAACACGTAAGATTACACCATGAGATAGCAACTATCTTTCTTCATGGCAGTCGGCGCGACGGCTCAGGCCCAGTTCAATTATCGGGCCGCGCATCACAGGAGAGTGCAGGACATGGCAAAAGGCTCCGCCCCCGAAAATACCAGGACTGCGACCAAGGGTCTGGTTGCTGCGCTCGCCTCGCGACTTTCCCACACTGTTCTGCCCGGTGATGCAAAGTTCACACCCGATGAACTGGATGCTGCGGCAAAGTTTCTGCTGGCGGCCGCCGAGCAGCGGAACGGCAAATCGGCGATTGCAATAGAATCGGTGTCTGGCAGCGCGTCTGATCGCTTCATGCGCATCGCGGTAATCAACGATGACATGCCCTTTCTGGTCGATTCAATCGCCGGAACCATCGCCGCACTCGGGCTTGCCATTGATCGGTTGGTGCATCCGGTCATAGCTGTGAACCGCGACGACGAAGGCTTTCTGCTGGCGCTTCCCGAAGGCACCCAGGCCGAAGGTGTGCCCCGTGAATCGATGATCTATCTCGAGACTGATCGCGCCGATGCCCGCACCCGCCGCGAACTGGCCACGGCACTTGAAAGCACTTTTGCCGATGTCCGCGCTGCCGTGTCTGACTGGCCCAAGATGCAGACGATCATGGCCAGCGATGCCGATAGTCTGGGCGATGCTGAAGGCGCGGCGCTGCTGCGCTGGCTGAAAGACGGGATGCTTACCCAGCTTGGCCATGTCACCCGCCACCGGGATGGCAGCCACAGCGATGTCATGGGCGTTTGCCGCAAGGGCACCAAGCCGCTGCTTGCCCAGCCAAGCTATGATCAGGCCTTCGCCTGGTTTGATAATGCGAAAAAAAATGCGCGCTTACCGCTGATCATCAAGTCAAACCGTATCAGCAATGTCCACCGCCATGTCCCGCTCGATCTGTTTATCGTGCCGGTGCGCGACAAGGGGCAGGTCACCGCGCTGTCAGTCCATGCCGGGGTCTGGACCAGCGCCGCGCTGGCCGCCGTGCCCACGCAGGTGCCACGGATGCGCGCGCAACTGGCCGAGCTGATGGACAAGTTCGATTTCAACCCCACCGGCCACGCTGGCAAGGCGCTGGTCCATGCGCTGACGGCGCTGCCGCATGACATTCTCATCAGCTTTGATGATGACGATCTTGAGCGTGTGGCCACCACCATGATGAGCCTGATCGATCGCCCGCGTCCGCGTCTGGCACTGGTGACAGCGCCGCTCAAACGCCACCTTTTCGCTTTCGCCTGGCTGCCGCGCGATGCCATGTCGACTGCCACCCGGCTGCAGATCGAGACCATGCTCACCACGGCTGCTGACGGCCCGGTGCTTGACTGGAGCCTTGAGGTCGAAGGCAGCAACCTGGCGCTGCTGCGCTTTGTCATCGATATCCGCGAAGGCGCGAAGATTCCAGCGGAGAAACCGCTCGACACGCGGCTCAAGATGATGCTGCGCGGTTGGTGCGAAGCAGTTGAGAGCGAACTGGCGGCGAGCGATGATCCCGGCCGCGCCGCCGCCATAGCTGCGCGCTATGCCGAGGCCTTTCCGCTCTCCTATCGCAGCGCCCATGGCCCGGCTCAGGCTGCGACCGACATTGTCCGCCTGCGCCGCCTCGCCGCAGACGAGCATGACAATGCACCGCGCCGCGGTGTGCGGCTTCATCGCATGGAAGGCGACGCCGAAGACCAGTTGCGGCTCAAGCTCTATCAGCGCAGCGGCGCGATTGCGCTGTCCGATGCAGTCCCAGCGCTCGAAAACTTCGGTTTCCGGGTGATCGAGGATGTGCCGACCACGCTCACCAACAAGCAGGAGCACCTTGGCGCAGTCCATGATTTCACCCTCTCGCTACCCGCTGGGCAAACCAGCACTATGCTGCTTTCCCGCGCCCCGGTGATCGAGGATGCGCTGGCCGGTGTGCTCAACAGCACCGGCGAGGATGACGGCTTCAACCGCCTGATCACCGCACTGCGCCTCACCGCGCGCGAAGCGAACTGGCTGCGAGCGTGGTATCGCTATCTGCGGCAGGCGGGGATGAATTTCGGCATTCCGACAGTCGTTGATGCGCTGCAAAATGCCAGCGGTGTCACGCTCGGCCTGATCGATCTGTTCAGCGCCTTGCATGACCCCGCATTTACTGGTGATCGCGACAAGGCAGAGGCGGCAGCGCATGAGGCGATCAGAACCGAACTCGCCAAGGTTTCCGCAATCAACGATGACCGCCTGCTGCGCGCCTATCGCGCACTGGTTGGCGCGATGCTGCGCACCAACGCCTTTGCCTCCAATGGCCCGGACGGTCAGGAACTGGCGCTGGCGTTCAAGCTCGATTCGTCGCTGGTTCCAGGTCTGCCCAAGCCCCTGCCATGGCGCGAAATTTTCGTCTATTCGCCGCGTGTTGAGGGCATCCACCTGCGCTCCGGTCCGATTGCCCGAGGCGGCCTGCGCTGGTCTGACCGGCGCGATGATTTCCGCACCGAAGTGCTCGGCCTGATGAAAGCCCAGCGGGTCAAGAACGCGGTGATCGTGCCGACCGGAGCCAAAGGCGGCTTCTATCCCAAGCAACTGCCTGACGCGTCGCGAGACCGCGACGGCTGGCTGGCCGAGGGCAAGGCCAGTTACCAGCTGTTCGTCCGCACCCTGTTGTCAATCACCGACAACATCGTCGGTGCAAAGGTGGTGCATCCGCCCTGCATCGTGATTCGTGATAGCGAAGACCCCTATTTTGTCGTTGCCGCCGACAAGGGCACTGCCACATTCTCCGACACTGCCAATGCCATCGCCGATGAATTTGATTTCTGGCTGGACGATGCCTTCGCCAGCGGCGGCTCCAAAGGCTATGACCACAAGGCCATGGGTATCACCGCGCGCGGGGCCTGGCTTTCGGTGCAGCGGCACTTCCTTGAACTGGGCGTCGATGTTCAGACCCAGCCGGTGCGCGTTGCCGGCTGCGGTGATATGTCGGGCGATGTCTTTGGCAATGGGATGCTGCTGTCACAGGCGCTCAAAGTGGTTGCCGCCTTCGATCACCGCCACATCTTTCTCGATCCCGATCCCGATCCGGCAAGGAGCCACGCCGAGCGGGCGCGCATGTTTGCGCTGCCACGATCCAGCTGGGACGATTACAACAAGCAGCTGATCTCCAAAGGCGGCGGCGTATTTTCCCGCAGCCTCAAGGAAGTGCCACTCAGTCCACAAGTGCGCGCCATGCTAGGCGTGGCAGCCGAAGCGCTTGATCCCGAAAGTGTGATTACCGCGATCCTCAAAAGCGAGGTCGATTTGTTGTGGTTTGGCGGCATCGGCACCTATGTGAAGGCACTGGCCGAAAACAATGTTCAGGTCGGCGATCCGGCCAATGATGCTTTGCGCGTTGATGGGCGTGATGTCCGCGCGCGGGTGATCGGCGAAGGTGCCAACCTTGGCTGCACGCAAGCCGGGCGCATCGAATTTTCGCTGGCTGGCAATGAAGGTGCCGGTGGCCGCATCAACACCGATTTCATCGATAATTCCGCTGGCGTCGATTGCTCGGACAATGAGGTGAACATCAAGATCGCACTGGCCGGAGCCAAGCGTGCCGGACGCCTGACCGAGCCTGCGCGGGTGAAATTGCTCACCAGTATGACCGATGATGTCAGCGCCTTGGTGCTGGAGGACAACCGGTTGCAAGCCCTCACACTGTCGATCGCCTCATCGGGCGGCGCGGCGGGCACTGGATCATACCTGCGCCTGATCGAAATGCTGGAGGAACGTGGCCAGCTTGATCGCAAGACCGAAGGCCTGGCCGAAAATGACATTCTCAAGCGCCGTGCCGCTGATGGTCAAGGCCTCACCCGGCCCGAAATCGCGGTGCTGCTATCAAGCGCCAAGCTGGCCTTGCAGGAAGCGCTGGAACATTCGAGCGTACCCGACGATCCGGGGCTTGATGCCGAATTGCTCGAAGCCTTTCCCCCGGCGATGCGCGGCAAGTTCAAGCGTGATATTCTGGCCCACCGGCTGCGGCGCGAGATCATATCCACCAAATTGGCCAACCGCATCGTCAACCACCTGGGCATGATCCATCCCTTTGAACTGGTCGAAGAGGAAGGCGCGACGCTGGCACAGGTTGCCGCTGCCTTTGTCGCTGCCGAACAGCTGTTCGGGATGCGCGCGCTGTGGGCCCGGCTCGAAACTGCCGCGATGCCCGAACCGGCGCGCATTCTGCTACTGCGGCGCACCTCTTCAGCGATGCGCAGCCATATGGCCGATCTGCTCCGCGCCGGGGCCGGTTTTGCTCACCCATCAAAGACCGTGGCCGAGCTGCAAGAGGGTGTAAGCCTGTTGTCCGCCTCTGTCGCCACGCTGCTGGGCGGCGAAGCGCGATCACAATCCACCCGCATGATTGGTGATCTGGAGGCAGCCGGTGTGCCTCAGGCCGAAGCAGCGCTGGTGTCGCAACTATTCGATCTTGATGGGGCCATCGGCCTGGCACGGCTATCGCGCGACAAGGCCATTGCCACCGAAGCGCTGACCCATGCCTTTTCCGATCTCGGGGCCAGACTGGGGCTGGACTGGTCGCAGCAGGCAGCGGCACGGCTCAAGCCTTCCGATCCGTGGGAGCGCTTGCTGGTGGCCGGGCTTGCCCGTGATTTCCAGCAGATGCGGCTCGATTTCCTGCGTCGCACCTGCGGCAAGCGCGGCACTGATCCAGCTGCGGCAGTGGAACGCTGGGCCGAAGGGCAGGCTTCCGCGATCCGCCAGTTCCGCGCCATGGTCACGCGCGCGCAAACTGCGGCACCGATTGCCCCCGCCATGCTCGCGCAGATCGCCAGTCAAGCGAGGAACCTGCTCGGTCGTTAGAGTTTGTTCCACTTTCGTGGAAGCGGCACCGGCCCACTCCCCCGCCCGGCCACCCAATAGGATACTGTCGTTGGGTGGCCGGGCGGGGGAGTGGGCCGGTGCCGTATCTGTTTCAGTGTAACTGAAAGAGACACTAGCTCATCTCACTGCCGGTGATGCGCTGATAATCGGCGCGAATCCGGCGGAATTCGCCGTTGCGTTTGGTCACGCCTATTTCATCGAGATATTCGAGCAGTTTGATCGTGAGATTGCGTCCAATTCCGGCAGCATCGCGAAACTGGGCAGCGGTAAAGCCCTTGCCGCCAAGCTTGCGCGTCAAGGCCGCCGCCCAGTCGGCGAGCGCGGCGAGCTGCTCGCGGAGCAGATAACGCCCTTCAGCAACACGGCAGACATCGCCCATTTTGCACCGCCGCTTGAGCAGGGCTTCGGTGGCCGCTGCGCTGATGCGCAATTCACGCGCCATTTCGGCAGGGCTGAACGGCTGCAAGCCGCCATCCTCCAACCACAGCAACACCTTGCGCCAAAGTTCGATTTCCAGAGCACTGATGCCGGGGTCATGGCCGGGCAAATGCACCAGCCCGCCCGCAAGCTCGACCAGCCGATCATCCGCCAGACTACGCAAGACATGCTGGAACACCGCTGATGACAGGCCGGTTTGCAGCCGCGCCCGCAACTCAAGCGGGCGTATGCCGGGCGATTCCGACTCCGCCTGATGGAAGCTGCGCAGCGCGCGAGGTATCTCGGCCCGGGCATCCGCGATCAGCTGTGCGGGCAGGACAAGGCTTTGCTGCTTGCCGATCACCAAGGCATCTGCGGCCTGGTAAAGCGTCTGCGCATGATCGGGCTTCAGATTATAGCATTGCTCGAAATGCTGCCGATCAACCTCATGCCCAAAGTTGCTGAGCAAAGCGCCTAGCGCCGCTGCCGGATCGCGGTGTTGCAGGGCGCTGAGCAGTGGCTGACGATCAGCCCAGCGGCGGCCTTTGCCCGGTGCAATATCGAGCGCCCACCCGCCGCCAATCGTGCGCTGGCCGGCATGGTCACGCAGCACCATGTGATCTCCGTTCGCAGCACAGATCGGGTGATCGAGCGCCAGTTGCACAAAAGCCCCCTCCCCCGGCGCAATCGCGCGCTGCCCCGCGATGAACACGCGTGCGGAAATTCGTGCTGTCCCGTGATGCAGATGCAGCTGGGTATTATGGCGCAGCGGCTTCGCCTCGCTGGCCAGCACCCTGATCTCGGCATCCAGTGCGGTGGTGGGGGCCAGCATCGCCCTAACAACCAGCCAATCGCCCCGGTGAACCTCGTCAAGTTCAACGCCCGCAAGGTTGAGCGCGCAGCGCTCACCGGCGACAGCACGTGCAACCGGCGCTCCGGCGCTCTGAATGCTGCGCACGCGCGCCTCTTTGCCGCTGGGTGCCAGAACAAGCCGATCACCGCTTGCGACTGCACCATCGACCACGGTCCCGGTGACTACGGTTCCCGCACCCGCAATTGTGAAGGCGCGGTCTATCGCCAGACGAAAATTGCGGGTGTCACTGCTGCCGTGAACATGGCTGCGGCTTTGCACCTGCAGCGCCTCTCCCAGCTCGGCAATGCCTGCTCCGCTGATCGTCGAGACCTCGAAAATTGCCGCCCCGGCAAGTGCCGTCCCGGCCAGTAGTTCTGTGATCTCGCCGCGCACCTGTGCGATACGCTCAGCCGAAACCCGGTCGCATTTGGTCAACGCCACGAAGCCGCGTTCGATCCCCATCAGGGTGACTATCTGCAAATGCTCGATGCTTTGCGGCATCACGCCATCGTCAGCGGCAATCACCAGCAAGGCGAAATCCACAGCACTGACGCCAGCGACCATATTGCGGACAAAGCGTTCGTGCCCCGGCACATCGACAAAGCCGATCATGCCGCCATCCAGTGCCTGCCAATAGGCAAAACCCAGATCAATCGAGATGCCGCGCGCTTTTTCTTCGGGCAATCGGTCCGTCTCGACGCCAGTCAGCGCCCGCACCAGCGCGGTTTTTCCGTGATCGATATGTCCGGCGGTGGCGACAAGCATGGCGCATTCTCTATGGCCAATCGGCACTTCTGTCATGCCCCGGGGGCGATGTTGATGTGACGAAGCTTGCAGCCACGGGCAATATCGTCCTCAAGGGTGGCCATGAGTCCTCTTCCCTCCGTCGATGCCGTGCTGCGCCTGCCCGATATGGCTTTGCTTGTGGCCGAGCATGGCCGCAGTGCGGTGGTTGATGCGGTGCGCAGCGTGCTGGCCATGCACCGCGAGAACCGTGACAAATCCCGGCCACAAGATGCGGCGATCGAAGCGGAGGTGGCAGATTTGCTGTCAGAGCGCGCCGCACCGGCCTTGCGCCCCGTGTTCAACCTGACCGGCACAGTGCTTCACACCAACCTTGGCCGCGCGCTGCTGTCCGAGGCGGCGGTAGAACATGCAGCCATGGCGATGCGTCAACCTTGCGCGCTCGAATATGATCTGGAAACCGTCGGGCGCGGAGACCGGGACACGATTATCGAAAGCATACTGTGCGAACTGACCGGGGCCGAGGCGGCCACCGTGGTCAACAACAATGCCGCCGCCGTGCTGCTGGTGCTGGCGGCGCTGGCGGCACGGCGCGAAGTGGTGGTTTCACGCGGCGAACTGGTCGAGATCGGCGGCTCTTTCCGCATTCCCGATGTGATGCGCAGCGCGCAGGTAAAGCTGGTCGAGGTCGGCACCACCAACCGCACCCATGCCCGCGATTATGCAAGTGCGGTCGGGCCGAAAACGGCGGCCTTGATGAAAGTCCACGCCAGCAATTACCGTGTTACCGGGTTCACAGCAGCGGTGAGCGAAGCCGAGGTCGCCGCTATCGCCCATGGCCATGGCCTACCGATGATAACCGATCTTGGCGCGGGCAGCCTGATTGACATGGCCGCGCTCGGCTTGCCCAAGGAACCACTGGTGCGCGATGCCATTGCTGATGGGGCTGATGTTGTAACTTTCAGCGGTGACAAGCTGATGGGCGGGCCGCAGGCAGGGCTGATCGTCGGGCGCAAGGATCTGATCGCCAAAATCCGCAAGCACCCGCTGAAACGCGCTTTGCGTGTCTCGAAGATAACTCTGGCGGCGCTCGAGGCGACTTTGCTCGCCTATCGCAAGCCCGACCTGCTGGTGCGCGATCTGCCGACCTTGCGGCTGCTGTCGCGCCAGCCTGACGAACTGCGGGCAGTGGCGAACCGCATCCAGATGCCTCTGGCTAAGGCGTTGAGCGCTGACTGGACCGTGTCTATCACCGACGTTTCCAGCCAGGTTGGCAGCGGCGCGCTACCCGATGAGGCAATTCCCAGCATCGCGCTTTCAGTCAAACCACGCGCGAAAACCGGCAAGGCGCTTGGCCTGCTGGCGGATCGCCTTCGCGGCTTGCCCAAGCCGGTGATCGGACGGATCGCTGATGGCGCGCTGTTGCTTGATCTGCGCTGCCTTGAGGATGAAGCGGGTTTTGTCGCCCAGCTTGAGCACCTCGCATGAGCGAAGAACCGCGGCTCACCTCGCTCAGCCACGGCGGTGGCTGCGGCTGCAAGATCGCGCCGGGTGTGCTCGCGGAAATGCTCAATGGCACAGCGGCAATGCCGGTTCCGCCCGAACTGCTGGTGGGTATCGAGACTTCGGATGACGCGGCAGTTTACCAGCTGTCAGACGAAATCGCACTGATCGCCACCACCGATTTTTTCATGCCGATCGTCGATGATCCGCGTGATTTCGGCCGAATCGCCGCGACCAATGCGATCAGCGATGTCTATGCTATGGGCGGTCGTCCGATCATGGCCTTGGCGCTGGTTGGCATGCCGATCAATGTTCTGTCCGCTGCGACCATCGCCAAGATACTGGAGGGCGGGGCCGAAGCCGCACGGCTTGCTGGCATTCCCATCGCGGGCGGGCACAGCATTGATTCGGCCGAGGCAATATACGGTCTGGTCGCCATCGGTGTGGTTCATCCCAGCCGGTTACGCCGCAATTCCGATGCCAAGCCGGGAGACGTGCTGGTGCTGGGCAAGCCCATCGGCGTCGGCGTGCAGTCAGCCGCGCTAAAACAGGGCGCGCTGAGCGAGGCTGGCTATGCCGCGATGATCGCCAGCACCACCCGGCTCAACACGCCAGGGCCGGACCTTGCGATGATCACAGGTGTTCATGCGATGACCGATGTCACCGGTTTTGGCCTTGCCGGTCACGCTCTTGAAGTAGCACGGGCGAGCGGCTGCTTGCTGACTATCGATTGGGCTAAGGTGCCGTTTCTCCCCGGCGCGCGGGAACTTGCCGGGCAAGGCTTCGTCACCGGCGCATCGCCGCGCAACTGGGCGGGCTATGGCACGGATGTTTCTTTACCGGCAGATTTTGCGCCCGAAGATCAGGCGCTGCTGACCGATCCACAAACCAGCGGCGGGCTGTTGGTGAGTTGCGCGCCAGATGCGCTGAAACAGGTGCTGGACTGCTTTCGCAGCCACGGTTTTGACGAGGCTGTGGCGATTGGCAAGGTCAGCGCTGCACAGACTGGCGGTACAATACTGTCAGTTCTGGCCTGATCACTGCTGAACTGCCTTAAGGCCTCTCCCACCAGCAGCAGCGCCGGGCCAGTCCCGAGCATCGCGCGCGCGGCCAGCGGCAGCAGATCGAGCCGGGTGCGCAAGGTCCGCTCCGTGGGCAGGCTGGCATTTTCCACCAGCGCCACCGGGGTTTCGGGGGGCAGACCGGCGGCGATCAAGCGGCTGGCCAGCGTGCCGACAGCGTGCTTGCCCATGTAGATGGCCAGCGTCGCTTCGGGATCAGCGAGTGCCTGCCAATCGAGATCAAGCTCCTCACCCGCGCGGGCGTGAGCGGTAACGAAGGTCAGCTTGCGGGCCAGTCCGCGTAAGGTCAACGAAGCACCAAGGCTGGCTGAGGCCGCAGAGGCGGCGGTGATGCCGGGGCAGATCCGCACCGGTACCCCGGCTGCGCGGCAGGCATCCATTTCCTCGGCTGCGCGGGCAAAAATCGCCGGATCACCGCCTTTGAGGCGGACGACGCGCTCTCCGGCAAGGGCGGCCTTGACGATCAGCTGGTCGATGCTGGCCTGATCCTTTGAGTGGCGACCGGATCGTTTTCCGACATGGACCAAGCGCGCGTGCTTTGGTGCAAGATCGAGCACGCCTTGCCCGACCAGCGCATCGTGGAAAATCACGCTGGCCGCACCGATCAGCCGCTCGGCCTTGCGGGTCAGCAGTTCGGGATCACCGGGACCGGCCCCGACCAGCCAGACGGTGCCTTCTGGAAAATCATTCCGACTGTCCTGAGCTTGTCGAAGGGTCATGCTGGCTCCTTTTCGCGTGTCCGCACCGCTTCGAGCAAGCGGGTGATGGCTGGGCGGCACGAGCCGCAATTGGTTCCGGCACAGGTGGCCTTGCCGATGGTTTCGACCGTCAGTGCCCCGTCACAGGCGGCAGCGGTTATGTCTTGCTCGCCAACACCGTGGCACACACAGATGATGGCCCCGCGATCAGGGGCGGGCGTGCTCGGCCTGCCCGCCAGCAGTTCAGCAGCGGATGCTTCACCAAGTCCAAGCTGTGCCGCCGCCCATTCGCGCTTCGGCAAGTGGCCGGATCGGGTGAGGAACAACGCGGCAGCCAGATCACCCGAACCATCGCGCACGGCAATGCGTCGCATTCCGAGCGTGTGATCGGCCGCTTCCATGCGATCACCAGCCGGGAGCAATGCTTCGGCATCAATCAGGCCATCGCCCGCCAGTTCATAGAGCCAGCCCCCAGCCACCCGCGCGCGCGTCCAGTAGAGCAGCCCCTCGGGCTCCGGCATTTCGCGGGTGACAAGGAAGGCGCGCCATTCGGGCTTCACCGGCTCGATGCGTGCGGCGCTGTTCTTGAAGCCGGGCTGGCCGGAGATGGGATCGGTGCCCTGCCCCGGCAACCTGTTGCCGCGCCCCCCGTTGCCCATCACGTCCGTCCAGTGCATCGGCACGAAGACCTCGCCCCGGCGCTGCGCGGTGGTGATGTTGACCCGAAATATCGCAGAACCCTGAGGCGAAACCAGACGCGCAAGACTGCCTTCGACAAGCCCCTGCGCGGCGGCATCTTCGGGATGCGCTTCGAGCAGCGGTTCGCGGCGATGCTGGGACAGCGTGGGCGAAAGGCCGGTACGGGTCATCGTGTGCCACTGATCTCGGTAGCGCCCAGTATTGAGCCGCAGCGGAAACTGCGGGTCGGCCTGCACTTGCGGCGCAGTGACGGCGATCATCCGTGCCTTGCCGTCGGGCGTCGGATAACCATTCGCCAGCGGATACTCGCCGCCCCACTGGAATGGTTCCAGCGTTTCATAGCCATGCTCGCTGAGGTCTGCCCAATCGGTCAGGTCCAGCACTTTGCCATGCTTGCCAGCCAGCGCGGTCATGGCGGCATATTCGCGAAAAACGGCAGCGGCAGAGGGGAAGGCAAAGGCCTCGCCCCAGCCCATCAGCGCAGCAACATCGCAGACGATCTGCCAATCGGCCCGCGTCTCTCCGGGCGCGCTGAACAGCGCACGCTGGCGGCTGATACGGCGTTCGGAATTGGTCACGGTGCCGTCTTTCTCCGCCCAGGCCAGTGCGGGCAGACGGACATGGGCAAAGCGGCCAGTATCGGTATCGGCCATGACATCGGAGACGACGACGGTCGGGCACCGGGCCAGCGCTTCACGCACAAAACCGGCGTCAGGCATCGAGACGGCGGGGTTTGTGGCCATGACCCAGAGGAACTTGATCTGCCCGTCATGCACGGCACGGAACATATCGACGGCCTTGAGGCCAGGGCCGGAACACAGGTTTGGTGCCAAGTCTGATGAGTGCCAGAACGCCGCCACATCGGCGCGCTCGCTTTCCGAAAAGCCGAGATGACAGGCGAGCATATTGGCCAGCCCGCCCACCTCGCGCCCGCCCATGGCATTGGGCTGGCCGGTGATGCTGAACGGACCCGCGCCGCTGTGATTGATCCGCCCCGTTGCGAGGTGGAGGTTGATCACCGCATTGCCCTTGTCGGTGCCAGAGGTGGACTGGTTCGCCCCTTGGCTGAACAGGGTGATCATGCGCGGATGGGCGGCGACGAGATCGGCGAGCTGGGCAAAAATGGCCTGATCGACTCCGTGATCGCCGCCCAACCCTGCCCAAAATCCTTCCGGCACATCGACATGGTTCGCCAGATAGCCTCCATCCACTAGCCCGCGCGCTTGCATCTCTGCCAGCAAAGCATTGAACAGCGCGACATCGCCATCGGGCGCAATCGGCACATGCAGATCGGCCTGCTCAGCCGTTTCGGTGCGGCGCGGATCGATGACCACCAGCTTGGTGCCGCGCTGTTCCCGTGCTTTTTCGATGCGCTGCCAGATCACCGGGTGGCACCAGGCGGTGTTGGATCCAACCAGCAGGATCAGGTCTGCCGCATCGAGATCATCATAGGAGCACGGCACCACATCCTCGCCAAAAGCGCGGTTATGCGCGGCAACCGCGCTGGCCATGCACAAGCGGCTGTTGGTATCGATATTGCCGCTGCCAACAAAGCCCTTCATCAGTTTGTTGGCGACGTAATAATCTTCGGTGAGCAACTGGCCCGAGACATAGAAGGCGACGCTGTCCGGCCCGTGCTCGGCAATGCATTCGCGCATTTTACCCGCGACATGACCCAGCGCCTCGTCCCAGTTGGCCTGTTTTTCGCCGATCATCGGATGCAGCAAGCGGCCTTCCAGCCCGACGGTTTCGCCCAGATGGGTGCCCTTGGAGCACAGCTTGCCGAAGTTCGCCGGGTGATCCTTGTCGCCCACGATTTTTACGCTCCGCGCACCAGTAACCGTCGCAGAAATACCGCAGCCGACCCCGCAATAGGCGCAGGTGGTGCGGATCGCTTTCATCACTTCGATCCTTCCCTGGAAGGGGAGGTGGCAGCGGTGTAGCCGCTGACGGAGGGGTGTAACCGCTGGCGTGGATACCCCTCCGTCAGTCCTGCGGACTGCCACCTCCCCCGCCGGGGGAGGATTGGAGAGTGCAGGTTTCTCACGCCACTTTCTTCCCTACAACCGCCTCGCGCAGCAGGTACAGCCGTCCGGCATCAACGCGCAGCGGGATGGTCGGCACACAACCCTTATCCTCACCCAGCGCCTCGCCGGTCTTCAGCGAGATGTTCCAGTTGTGCAGCGGGCAGGTCACGACATTGCCGTGGACGATGCCTTGGCTGAGCGGGCCTTGTTTGTGCGGGCACTTGTTGACCAGCGCGTAGAACTGGTTGTCGAGCGTGTGGAACACAGCAATCTCTTCACCACCACGCACCGGGAGCGTCCGGGCATTGCCGGGGGAGATCTGGTCCACGGGGCCAATGTCCAGCCATTGTCCGGTCATGGCACCAATCATGATACGAACTCCAACGGACGCACTTCGGCAAGGTGCTGGTGTAATTCGGATTCGTCGCCCGCAGCGCGCTTGGCCCACGGGTCATCCTGCATGAAGCTTTGCGAGTAAGCGAACCGCGCCGCCAAACGCCGGACAGCATCAGGATCATCAAAAAGACCCGCCTTCACATGATCGAGGCCCACGCGTTCGATCCACGGCGCAGTGCGTTCAAGATAATGCGCCTGTTCGCGGTAGAGCTGGATGAAGGCCGCGCAGACCTCCATCGCCTCGGCTTCGGTTTCGACCTTGCAGAGCAAGTCGGTGGCCCGCACCTTGATTCCGCCGTTGCCGCCGACATGCAGTTCGTAGCCCGAATCGACGCAGACCACCCCGAAGTCCTTGATCGTCGCTTCGGCGCAGTTGCGCGGGCAGCCGCTGACCGCGATCTTGAACTTGTGCGGCATCCATGAGCCCCAGGTCATGTGCTCGATCTTGACGCCCAGCCCGGTCGAATCCTGCGTGCCGAAGCGGCACCATTCAGAGCCGACGCAGGTTTTAACCGTGCGCAGCGACTTGCCGTAAGCATGGCCCGAGACCATCCCGGCAGCGTTGAGATCGGCCCAGACGGCGGGCAGGTCTTCCTTTTTGATGCCGAAGATATCAAGCCGCTGGCCACCAGTGACCTTGACCATCGGTGCGTTGAATTTCTCTACCACATCGGCAATCGCGCGCAGTTCCCTGGGGTTGGTCAGCCCGCCCCACATCCGCGGGACCACGGAGTAAGTGCCGTCCTTCTGGATATTGGCGTGCATCCTCTCATTGACGAAGCGGCTCTGCTGATCATCGACATATTCGCCCGGAAGCGCGCAGAGCAGGTAGTAATTGAGCGCCGGACGGCATGAGGCGCAGCCATCGGGCGTGGTCCAGTGCAGTGCCTGCATCACCTGCGGGATCGCCTTCAGTTCCTTTTCAACGATCAGGCGGCGGATATCGTCATGGGTGAAGCTGGTGCATTTGCACACCGTCTTCTCCTTGCGCTCAACCTCGCCGCCCAGCGTCAGGCTGAGCAGGCTTTCGACGAGGCCGGTGCAGCTCCCGCAGCTGGCCGAAGCCTTACAGCTAGAACGCACCGCATCGAGGCTTTGCGCCCCGCCGAGGATGCAGCCAACGACCTTGCCCTTGGAAACGCCGTTGCAACCGCAGATCTCGGCATCGTCCGAGAGGGCAGCAACGGCGGCGTTAGAGTCCAACAGCGCACCTCCCCCATGCGCACTGGCATCCGCGAAGGCCTGGCCGAAGATCAGCGCCTCCCGAATGTTGGAGATGTCTTCGCCCTTTTTGAGCAGATCGAAGTACCAGTTGCCGTCGGCGGTATCGCCATAGAGCACCGCGCCGACCAGCCGGTTGTCCTTGACCACCACGCGCTTGTAGATTCCGCGTGCGGCATCGCGCATGACGATGTCTTCCGCGCCATCACCGCCCGAGAAATCGCCGGCGGAGAACAGGTCAATGCCCGAAACCTTGAGCTTGGTGGAAGTGACCGAACCTTCGTAGCCGGTGGGAGCGCCAGTGGCATGATCTGCCAGTGCGCGGCACATATCCCACAGCGGCGCGACCAGGCCATAGCAGTTGCCGCGATGCTGGACACATTCGCCCACCGCCAGGATCGCCGGATCAGATGTCACCATGTGATCGTCCACCAGAATGCCGCGCTCAACCTCAAGCCCCGCCGCTTTCGCCAGCGCCACCGAAGGCTTGATGCCGACCGCCATGACGACGATATCGGCGGAAATTTCGCGTCCATCCTTGAGCCGGACGCCCGCAACATGGCCGCCAGCTTCGATGATTTCAGCCGTATCAGCCGAGGTCAGGATCACTTGGCCCCGCCGCTCCAACTCGGTCTTGAGCAGGAAGCCGGCTGCTTCATCAAGCTGGCGCTCCATCAAGGTCGGCATCAGGTGGATGACGGTGACGGCCATGCCGCGCAGCGAAAGGCCGTGCGCTGCCTCCAGCCCCAGCAGACCGCCGCCGATGACCACTGCTGCACCGCCAGTTTCCGCAGCAGCCAGCATCTTGTCGACATCGTCAAGATCGCGGAATGTGACAACGCCAGCCAGATTCTTGCCGGGAACCGGGATGATGAACGGATCAGAGCCGGTGGCGATCAGCAGCCGGTCATAAGGTTCGATCCGGCCTGATGCCGAGACCACGATCTGCGCGGCCCGGTCGATGGAAGCCACAGGATCGCCAGAGACCAGTGTGATGGCATTGTCATCATACCAAGCTTGCGGATTGATGACGATGTCATCGAAGGCCTTCTCGCCCGACAGCACCGGGGAAAGCATGATCCGGTTGTAGTTCACCCGGGGTTCGGCGCCGAAGATGGTGATGGCATAGCGCGCCGGATCGCGAGCCAAAACTTCCTCCACCGCGCGGCACCCGGCCATACCGTTGCCGATCACGACGAGCCTTTCGCGGGTATGCCCCGGCAGGCTGCTGTCTTTGATAGTCATCGGAGCATTCACGTCGGTCTCCATCATCACCAACGCGCCAAACGCAAAAAAGCCGCCACGAACTGACCCGGATGGGGCAGTACGGGCGGCGACGTTGCCACGCGTTGTCATTGTGTTTGGCGATGCGCTGAATCGTCCATCGGTGGACGGCGCTTATCGCTTGGCAGCAGGTGTAACTGATACGACGCGGGCAGGGCAAGAGTTATTTGTGCAGTGCAGCAATATTCCTCCCCGTTTCCGGGGAGGAACTTGTCGATCAATAAGCAATCTCTGCCTGCAACCAGAACTTCTTGGTATCAAGACCAAAGCCCTTGGCGTCATAATTGGCATATTTCGCCAGCAGCGCCACGCGCTTCACTTTGAAGCCCAGCGAGGCATCCCATTCGTTGCCAAAGTGGATGCTGCCCACATCGCTGTCGAACCGGTGATAGCTCACCGCCGCGTTTAGCCCCGGCAGCGCTATTACTTTGCCAAACTTGTAGGCAATCGTGCCATAAATGTCCTGCAAGCCGGTGTTCGGCGTGGTGAGGAACAGATCGGCCCAGCCGTCGAACTTGTGGAGTGTCGCCATTGGTGTCTGCACGGCGCGGCCACCATCACTGCCTTTGAGTTCATAACCGCCGCTGACTGTCAGCCCGTTCCAGGTAAGCCCCGCTTCGGCAGCGATGTAATCCGCCGAATAGTTGATCGGATTTTGCTTCCAGTCCGCCTGCTTGGCATAGCTCGCCGCAAGGTTGAGCTTCACCGCCTTGGAGAGCGGAAAAACGGCTACCGCCCGCACACCGTAGGTCTGCGTGTCGGCCAGTGCCACGGCCTGGGATCCGCCCTGCTCGGCAAGATCATAGTCGAGCAGGTAGGAGAAGGCCTTGACCGTCACCGGGCCGAATTTGGCGCTGACACCGCCTGCGAAGAAGTGGCCCTCATAAGCCGCGCGCGGACCGCCATCGACGCCGAACACCGTGCGCTGGGCAATCGCATAGATGCCATCAAGGCTGACCGCGCCGATCTTCGCCTCACCGCGCACCGCATCGAAGGTCTGCTCATTCTGCCGCCAGCCGACCGATCCGATCCAGCGCTGATCATCCAGATTGATGCGCTGGCGGCCAACTGTTACCGTCACCGCCTTGGACTTATACTGCACTTGCAGCCGGTTAAGCTCGACATTCATCGGATCAGCGACCACCGAATAGCCAGGGCGGCGCTGGGTATCGGCAATGACAAAGGGGAAGGCGTTGTATTTGTCGGCAATCGCCAGCGTGCCTTCACCCTCGGCCAGAAATGAGAGCTTTGATGGCGCGTGCTTCAGTTCGAAACCGGCGCGCATACGAATGGTGATGGCATCGGCATCGGTGGTTGGCTGATCAACGTGTTCATAGCGCAGCCGCGCCTCGACAATCGGATCGATGCTGAAGCCGCCGCCCAACTTCACCGGATCTCCGGTTGCCGCGAGCGCAGGTTGAGCAAGAGTGATCGGTGCCGCGAGTGCGGCGACCGCGAGCAGGGTGTTCCTCATGGTATTTTCCTCCTGACGAGTGTGATCTGGTCAGGCATCCCCCCGGGAAACTCAGGCCGCTTCTATCAGCGGTCCATGATCATATTCGGCAAGGAAGTGCAGCACTTCCTGTCGGTAAGCGTAGAAATCCGGATGTTTCAGCAGCGACTTGCGATCGCGCGGGCGCGGCAGGTCGATCTTCAAAACTTTGCCGATGGTGGCATTCGGCCCGTTGGTCATCATCACCACGCGGTCAGCCAGCAGGATCGCCTCATCGACATCGTGCGTGACCATGATCGCGGTAACTTTGGTGCGGTTCCACACTTCAACCAGCACATCCTGCAAGTCCCAACGAGTCAGGCTGTCGAGCATCCCGAAGGGCTCATCGAGCAACAGCAGGCGCGGGCTAAGCGCAAAGGCACGGGCAATGCCAACGCGCTGGCGCATACCGTTCGACATTTCGGCAGCGAGCTTGTCTTTGGCGTCGGAAAGACCCACGCGATCAAGGTAATAGTCGATAATCTCGCGCCGTTCGGCCTTGCTGACATGGGGATAGACGCGCTCTACCCCCAGCGCGACATTCTGCCGCGCGGTCAGCCAGGGCATCAGGCTGGGTGCCTGAAACACCACCGCTTTGTCCGGCCCGGCCACATCGATCTCGCGGTTATCGAGAATGATCGAGCCCTTGCTGATCGCATTGAGCCCGGCGGCCATGGTCAGCACGGTCGATTTGCCGCAGCCCGAGTGGCCAATCAGCGAGACGAACTCGCCTTTGTCCATCAGCAGGTTGAAATTCTCAACCACGGTCAGCGGGCCTTTGGGGGTGGGGTAAACCTTCCCCAGCTTGTAGAATTCCATAAAGCGGCGCGCCGTCCCCCCCTTCGCCGCATCGCGGTACGCCTGCGGCGGCGGGGCCAGATCGAGCGGCTCGATATTGGGGAGCTTGCCAAAATCGGCAGCGGTGCGCACCTGACCGGCAACCAGCGAGCCAAGGTAGGCGACAATCTCACCGCGCAGCGCCTGAAAAGCCGGATCATCGTTCACCGCCTCGCGATCACGCGGGCGCGGCAGATTGACCGGGAATATTTGCCCGATCCGCGCCGCCGGAGCAGGCGTCAGCACCGCCACCCGGTCTGCCAGCAACAGTGCTTCATCGACATCATTGGTGACAAGGATGATCGTGCGCTTCTCTTCCTTGCGGATACGCTCGATCTCATCCTGCAACTTGGCGCGGGTGAGCGCGTCGAGCGCCGACAGCGGCTCGTCCATCAGCAGGATTTCGGGCTCCATGGCGAGCGCGCGGGCCACAGCCACACGCTGGCGCATGCCGCCCGAAAGCTGTGCGGGTTTGCGGTCCATGGCATGGCCAAGGCCGACAAGTTCCACCTTCTGACGAACCAGCGCCTTGCGGTCATCGGCGCTGCGATCCTTGTGGACAGCATCCACTGCCAGCGCGACATTCTGTTCAACGGTCAGCCAGGGGAACAGCGAATAGGACTGAAACACCAGCCCGCGATCCTTGCCGGGGCCATCGATAGCCTTGTCGCGCAGCAGGATTTCGCCCTCGTCGGCCTCGATCAGTCCAGCGATGGTGGAGACCAGCGTGGTCTTGCCCGCGCCTGAGAAGCCGAGGATGGCGATGAACTCGCCTTCCTCAATTTCCAGATCGATGCCGCCCAGCACTTCGCTGACGCCGCTCTTGGCCTGATAGCGCTTGGTGACGCCTTTGAGTGAGAGGATCGTGGCCATGATGCTGGTTCCTCAGACAGTACGGTTACGGCTGACAATGGCTTGCAGCGACATCATGATCCGGTCGAGCGCAAAGCCGATCAGGCCAATGACCACTACCGCCACCATGATCCGGGCGAGCGACTTTTCATTGCCGTTCTGGAACTCGTCCCAGACGAATTTGCCGAGGCCGGGGTTCTGCGCGAGCATTTCCGCCGCGATCAGCACCATCCAGCCCACACCGAGCGAAAGCCGCATACCGGTGAAAATAAAGGGCAGCGATGAAGGCAGGACGAGCTTGGTCAACCGCTGGAACCAGCCGAGCTTGAGCACCCGGCCCACCGCGATCAGATCCTTGTCAACCGAGGCCGTGCCGACAGCGGTGTTGATCAGCGTTGGCCACAGCGAACACAGCATCGCCACCACGGCGGAGATGACGAAGCTTTTGGGCAGGGTTGGATCATCGCTGGTGATTGAGGCGGAGACGACCATGGTGACAATCGGCAACCACGCCAGCGGACTGATCGGCTTGAGGATCTGCACCAGCGGATTGATCGCGGCGTTCACCTTCTTGGACATACCCGCGACCAGCCCCATCGGCACTGCCACCAGCGACGCGAGGATGAAACCCAACGCCACGGTCTTCAGCGAAGTGAATATCTGATCGATGAATGTTGGCGGGCCGCTGTAGCTTGATCCGGCGGCAACGGCCTCGGCGGCGGCGGTGCGGGCCTCGCCATATTCAACCATAAGACCCTTGAAGGCGGTCCAGACATCCCCGGGACCGGGCAAGGCACCCAGCGAGGTCTTCACCATCGGCGCGAGGACGGCCCAGAGCACCAGGAATATGACCACGCCCATAACCGGCGGCCACAGCGAATCATAGACGGCGCGGGCAGGAGGCAGAGTGATCCCGGCGGGGAAGAGCGAACGCCGTGCGCCACTCTCCACCTTGGTCATTGTAACCGCCGCATCCGCAGGCGGATCAACTTCTTGGTCCATCGCGAAATCTTCTTTCCTGATCGGAGCGGCGGTCATCGTAGTCAGTTCCTTACTTCACGCCAGCAGCTGAGACGGTCTGGCCAGACTTGAGGCCGATGGCGAAGCTGGCGGCATAGGCAGCGGGTTTGTGGGCATCGAAAGTCACGCCATCGATCGCCTTGCGGGCATAGATGCGGAAGCCATCGGTCTTGGGGAACTGGGCTGCATCGGCCTTGCCATCCGCGACCAGCGAGGCGGCAGCGGCATCGTAAAGGTCAGAGCGGAAAGCCGCTTTGGCGGTCTCAAGATACCAAGCGTCAGTCTTGGTTTCACTGATCTGGCCCCAGCGGCGCATCTGGGTGAGCACCCAGATGGCATCGGAGGCAAAGGGATAGCTGGTCTGCTGATCGAAGAACAGGTTGAACTCAGGCGTCTGACGAGTGTCACCGGAACCGAAAGTAAAATTGCCGGTCATCGAAGCCATCAACACCTTCTCATCCGCGCCAACATATTGCGACTTGGCAAGGATCTTGACCGCTTCAGAGCGGTTCTTGCCGCCATCGGCATCGAGCCAGATCTGCGCCCGGATCAGCGCCCGCAGCAAGGCCTGCACCGTCTTGGGGTTCTTGGCGGCAAAGTCTGCAGTCAGGCCGAAAACCTTGTCAGCAGTGGTTCCGGCGATATCGGGATCGACGACAATCGGCACGCCGATCTTCTTGGCAACCGCTGCCTGATTCCACGGTTCGCCCACCGAATAACCGTCAATCGTCCCGGCTTCGAGCGTCGCGGGCATCTGCGGCGGCGGGGTAACGGAAAGCTGGACTTCAGCGCCGGTAACGCCCGCCGTATCCGCCGGCAGATAGAAACCGGGGTTAAGCCCGCCCGCTGCCAGCCAGTAACGCAGCACATAATTATGACCGGAAACCGGGAAGACCATGCCCATCTTGAACGACTTGCCCTCGCCCCTGGCCTTGGCAACCACAGGCTTCAGCACTGCGGCCGAAACCGGCTGCACTACCTTGCCATCCGCACCCTTGGGCAGGCTGGCGGCGATCAGATCGTAAACGCGGTTGGAAATCGTCACGCCCTTGCCGTTGATGTCGAGGCTCAATGGCGTGATCAGCTTGACCTTGGAACCGATCCCGGCCTGCGAAGCGATGGGGTGGCCTGCCAGCATGTGCGCGCCATCAAGCTGCCCGCCGCCAACGCCATCGACCAGCACCTTCCAGTTGGCCTGCGGCTCCAGCGTGACGTTAAGGCCTTCCTCAGCGAAGAAACCCTTTTCCTTGGCGATGGCCAGCGGAGCCATGTCGGTCAGTTTGATGAAGCCCAGCTTGAGGTTGGATTTCTCGATACCCCTGGCGGCAGCAAGCTTGGCAATTTCGCCGCCATCAGCCGGGGCGCTGCTGGTGCCGCAGCCTGCCAGTGTTCCCGAAAGCGTTGTCGCCATCAGCAGCGCCGCGATCATTCCCCGCCTGTCGAACCGAATATTGCTCATCGCGCTCATCCCTCTGTTGGCGCGCAGACAACGCAAAAAAGCCGCCTTGATTGGCCCCGGGATGGGGACAAATCAGGCGGCGACGTTGCCACGCAATGTGAATGTTCCAGCGAGGGCCGCATGATCGTCCTTCCTTGGACGGCGTCTCCTCTGCTGGGATTGGTGTAAGCGATTCGGCAGCCCTGCGTAAAGCTATTTTTTGCAGTGCAGCAATTTTTCAATCAGGGGTGTTTGGCAAGGTATCCGGCAAGATCCGAGGGATCAAACACGCCATCATCGAAAAACCGATTGCTTTCCAATGTCATATTACCCTGTTGGGTGGTCACAGAGGTGGCCTGACCCAGACTTCCTTCCACCTTCGAGCTGGCCCCCGGCAGGTCATCGCCCGTGCCGATTAGTGCGCTGCGGTATATATCTGGCCGGAAGACTCGCGCCGCTTTTGCCGCATCGGCGGGATCAAACTGCATCCCGTCCCAGCGCACCATCTGGGTATAGAGCCACTCGGCCTGACTGACCCATGGGAAGTTCGCCGCCTCACGGTGCTGGAACATGAAGTCCGGGTAATGAATCACCGCACCGCCCTGCACCAGCCGCAGCCGGTCTGACACCGCGCGCTGAATCAGTGCCGGATCACCATCGAGATATTCGCTGCGAGCAAGAATCGCCGCATTCGCTTGCCAGTTTTCCGGATCGACGAAATGCTCCCCCGCCTTGCGCATGGCGCGGATCAGCGCTTCGACGGCCCCGCGCTTTTCCTCGAGCACCTGTTCGCGAAGGGTGAGCACCTTTTCCACGCCGCGCCGCCAGATTTGCGCGGTCATCAGCACGATCTGCCCAACTCCGCGATCCACCGCGACCGAGTTCCACGGCTCACCCACGCACATCGCGTCAACCTCGCCGCTTTCGAGGGCGTCGGCGCAATAGGGCGGAGCGACGGTGGTGATCTCGACATCGCGATCAGGGCGGATACCGCAGGCGGCCAGCCAGTAGCGCAGCATGTAATTATGGCTGGAATAGCGATGCACCACGCCAAACCGCAGCGGTTGCCCCGCATCGCTGCGCCGCTTGGCCTCTATTGCCAGCGCTGCACCAATCACCCGTGGATCACCCAGCCCACCGCCCGGTGAAACGGCGCGAGCAAGCTCTGGCCGCATGGTCACGGCATTGCCGTTCAGCCCCAGAACAAAGGGAACTGACAACGGTTGTGCTGGCCGACCCCGCCCCAGCGTGGTGGCAATCGCCAGCGGTGCGACCAGATGCGCGGCATCGCTGTGGCCATAGAGCAGCCGATCAAGCACGGTGGCCCAGCTCATGTCCCGCACCAGCCGGAGCGACAGCCCCTCTTCTTCGGCAAAGCCGTGCTCAAGCGCCAGAATCGGCAGACAAGCATCAACGAGCGGCAGGAAACCAATGGCCAGTTCGGTGCTCAAACTTTTCCTCCCAGCAACTGGTGCGCGGTGACGACGGCTTCGGCGATTTCGGCGATGCGCCGCCCCTGATTCATCGCCGCCTTGCGCAGTTCGGCATAGGCAGCAGGTTCCGGCATTCCCCGGCTATCCATCAGGATGCGCTTGGCCTGATCGATGGCATCACGCTCGGCCAGCTTGCCCTTGGCCTCGGCCAGATCGGATTGCAGCCGGGCAAAAGCATTGAACCGCCGCACCGCAAGATCGAGCAGCGGGCGGATGCGATGCGCGGAAAGCCCGTCGACAACATAGGCTGAAACCCCCGCATCAATCGAGGCCGCTATCGATTCGTCGTCCGATTCATCGACGAACATGGCAATCGGACGGGCCAGCGCGCGGCTGACGGCAAAGTATTCCTCAAGCACATCGCGAGAAGGATTGCCGAGGTCCATCAAGACGATATCGGGCGCAATTTCACCAATCCGCGCCACCAGCCCGCGGCGGTCCGTGACCACGAAAATCTCGCAATCGTCGATCGCCACAAGACCTTCCTGGATCACCGCCGCGCGTGAGGCGCTTTCATCGATAATAGCTATGCGCATGGCCCATTGTGCACTGCAGCAGCGATCAATGGCAAGAGGCAGGCGGTACAGGGGCGGCGTGGGGGAAATTGCGGTTGATTTCCAAGCGACTTAAGCAAACAATCTCGCTTTCCTCCCCGATCGTCACAGTGGAAACCGATGGCAAATATCCCGCCCGATTACGATTCTCTGGATTTTTTCAGTGACCCGGGGGTGATCGACGATCCCTATCCCTATTACCAGCACATCCGCGGCAAACATCCGGTGCATCTTCAGGACAGGCATAACGTTGCTCTGGTGACCGGCTTTCAGGAAGGCGTCGCAGTCTATGGCGACCAAGAGCATTATTCTTCGGTAACGGCGGTTAATGGCCCGATTCCGCCACTGCCCTTTGAGGCCAAAGGCGACGATATTGGCGATCAGTTGACTGCCCATCGCGCGCATTTGCCGATGGCCGGGTTGCTCGTGACCCTGGACAACCCCGAGCATCACGCCCTCCGTGCCTTCGTTGCCCAGCTGTTTACCCCGGGACGGCTCCGCCATATCGAACCCCGGTTACAGGCAATCGCCGACCACCTGATCAACGAGTTCGCCGAGACGGGCGAAGTTGAGGTCGTGCGCGAATTTGGTGTGCCATTTGCCGGGCTGGTCATCGCCGATCTGCTGGGTGTGCCCGAAGCGGATCGCGCGTGGTTCCGGGAAATGTTCAGCACCCGACCGCGTCTCGATCAGGCCGAAAAGCCCGAGAATTACAACCCGCTCGCCTTCCTGGATGACAAATTTACCGAATACATGGTTGAGCGGCGCGCCACTCCGCGCGGTGATGTGCTTTCGGAAATTGCCAATGCCGTGCTGGCCGATGGCAGCAAACCCACGCTCGCGCAGGTGGTCTCGATTGCCACCTTTCTGTTCGGTGCCGGACAGGAAACAACTGCCAAACTGTTATCCAGCGCCATGCTGATGTTGGCCGAACAGACGGAATTGCAAGCACGAGTCCGAGCCGACCGCAGCCTGATTCCCGACCTGATTGAGGAAACCCTGCGCTTTGAAGGCCCGGTAAAAACCAGCAGCCGACTGGTCTGCAAAACCACCGAGCTGGGCGGTGTGACGCTGGCTGCAGGAACACATGTCGCGCTGCTGAGCGGGGCCATGAACCGCGATCCCGCCAAATTTGAAGCGCCAGACGAATTTCGTCTCGGCCGGCCCCGCGTGCGCGAGCACCTTGCCTTCGGGCGCGGTGCGCACACCTGTCTGGGTGCGCAGCTGGCTCGGTCCGAGGTGCGGATCAGCATTGATTGCCTGCTCGACCGGATGGCCAACATCACAATTTCAGAAGCACGTCATGGCCCGGCAGCCGCACGCAATTTTCGCCAGGAGCCGGGCTATGTCCTGCGCGGTGTGCGACGGTTGAACCTGTGTTTTACGCCACTCGTTGCTTAACGCGCTAAAACCACCCCGCCAGTTCGCGCCGCACCAGCGCTTCCAGCATCGTCATTCCGGCAGCGCCATCATTGAGGCAATCGAGCGCAGCGAAGTGCGTGCCGCCTGCCGAAACAAACTGCTCCCGCCCCCGGATCGCCAGTTCCTCGCGGGTTTCAAGGCAATCGGCTGAAAAGCCCGGCGCGGCAATGGCCAGACGTTTTGTGCCTTTGGCACCTTCAGCCGCCAGCACCGCGTCGGTTGCCGGTTCAAGCCATTTGGCCTTGCCGAACCGCGACTGGAAGCTGGTTTCGATCCGCAAATCACCCCATTCGCCTGCCAAAGCCTCAACCAGCGCCTCAGCCAGCAGGCGCGAGGTCTTGCGGCATTGGCAGTGATAGGGATCGCCGAGCTGCAAGGTGCGCAGCGGCATCCCGTGAAAGGACAACAGCAGCACTTCGGGTCGAAAAGTCAGCGCCGATAGCTGGCGCGCAATGTCTGCCCGCAGCGCTTCGATATGCAGCGCATCGTCGTAATAGGGCGGCAGTGTGCGAACTGCTGGCTGCCAGCGCATGGCCTTCAGCGCGGCGCCCATCGCATCGATCACCGTGGCGGTGGTGGCTCCCGAATATTGCGGATAGAGCGGCGCGATCAGGATGCGATCACAGCCTGCGTCCTTCAGCTTGGCGATCTCTGCCCCCATCGCCGGATTGCCATAGCGCATGCCCCAAGCCACGCGAACACCATCCCCCAGCCGCACCTGCAAGGCTTTCGACTGGGCAGCGGTGATTGCGGCCAGCGGTGATCCTGCATCGCTCCATACCTGCGCATAGGCATGGGCGCTCTTTTTGGGCCGGGTATTGAGGATGATCCCATGCAGGATCGGCCACCAGATCAGCCGCGGAATTTCCACCACGCGGCTGTCGGAGAGGAATTCTGCGAGGTAGCGTTTTACCGCCGCAGGGGTCGGCGCATCGGGTGTGCCAAGGTTTACCAGCAGCACGCCGATGCGGCCAAGCGGCGCTTCTGGATGATCTTCAGGCCGCATCATTCGGATTCCTCCAGCAGCGGCAGGCGGCGAAAGCGCAGCCCGGTCGCCGAAAACAGCGCATTGGCAATCGCTGGGGCAATCGCCGCGACGCCCAGTTCGCCGGGATCGGCAGGAACGGCATCGCTGTCGATGAATTCCACTTCGATGGCCGGCATATTGCCGAGCAGAGGCAGCCCGAGATCGGCGAGCTTGCCGGCAAAGGGCAGCCCATCAGCATAGCCGGTGCTCGATCCCACCGCGAGGCCGAGGCCGAACACCAGTCCGCCTTCGATCTGCTGGCGCGCGATGTCGACGTTGATGATCCGGCCAATATCGACGGCGGCGGAAATCTTGTCGACGCGCACCCCGCCTTCTTCGCGGCGGGCGGTAACAATCACCGCGATGCGCCCGCCGGTGGCGGCATCACCGATGCGGTGGCAGGCCAGCCCCTGTCCGCTGGAATCGTTGCCGCCGTTCCACAGCGCCAAGGCCGAAACGCGCAGTAGGCAGGCCGCCAGCCGCGAATCGCTGCCGAGCATTTCCATCCGGTAGGACAGCGGCTCGCGGTGCGCGGCAAAAGCGAGTTCATCGATGAAGCTCTCGGTGAAAAAGGCGGTGTAACCGTGCGCATTGCCGCGCATCCGCCCGTTGGGAACTCCGGTTGATACCGGCACATGATCGACCGCGACATGGTCCAGTGCATAGACCGGGAACGCGCCATCAACGGCCATCGGATCTTCATCACCCGCGCTGTCCTGCATGGCGGCATGGGCTTGTTCCCCGCCGAACAGGCGGCGGCCGAACTCTGCTCCGCTGGACGGGGCGGCAATGCGGGTTTTCCAGCCGAGAATATGCCCGCCTTGCGGAGCCGTGCGCGCCCACAGAATAGCGGCAGCAGGGTTGCGCGGGCGGGTAGCAAGATGCTCTTGCCAGCGTGACCATGTCAGCTGCACCGGCTTGCCCAGTTCCTTGGCGATCAGCGCTGCTTCTACTGCATGGTTGTGCTCCAACCGCGCATCAAAGCTGCCACCGGCAGGCAGCGGATAGAGGATCACGTTTTTCGCGCTCATCCCCAAGGCCTTGGCCGCAGCCCGCCGCGCCGCTTCGGGAGCCTGACTGGCGAGCCACAGCTCCAATTTGCCATCGCGTAGCCGCGCGGTGCAACTGGCCGTCTCCAGAGAGCCATGCAGCGCCGTAGCAACATCGTAGCGCGCCACCAGCGATGGCTTTCCGCCGATCACCGCATCTGGATCACCCGTGGTAGCGATCCGGTAGGTGATGCCTTTACGGACTGCGGTATCCAGCGCGGCATCGAACTTTTCCGATTCAGCCCAGCCCTTACCGGCAAATTTTGGCGATAGCATTTCCAGCGCATGGTTCGCCGCCCACCAGTTTGAGGCTACCGCCGCAATCCAGCGCTCATTCTTGATCAGCCTGACATCGCCGGAAAGCCCTTCGATCCGTTTGGGATCGTGCGATTCCAGTCGTGATTCCCCCACCGGCCCATGGACAACCGCCGCGAAAAGCATATCGGGCAGGCGAATGTCTCCGGCAAAATTGGCAGCGCCGGTGACTTTGCTTGGGCCATCGAGACGAGAGTAACGCGACGGCTTGCCCGCAGGAAAATCAATCGGCCTTTCGCGGGGCGCATCAGCGCGCAGCACCGGACTTCCGGACAGGCGGTAATCGGCAGCATCCTCAGCAAGATCGCCGAACGGCAAGCGGTTTTTGCCATGCGAAACGAAGCCCCCCTCAACCTTGCATTCGGTGGCGTCAACATCCCAGCGCTCAGCAGCGGCCCGGGCCAGCAATTCCCGCGCTGCAGCGGCAGCAATACGCAACGGCATTTCATAGGCGGCAAGGCTGGTGCCATCGGCTGTGGCATTGAACCGGCCGCGCTCGGCAAAGCTGCGGGCCAGGGCCGGATCTTCGCCCTCGGCCAGTGAGGGCAGCAGCGGCATCCACAGTGGTGCCCAGCGCGCTGCTAGTGGCACATTGGCATAGGCACCGCTTGGCGGGGCTGGCTCCACCGCCACTTGCCGCCAGTCAGCCCCCAGCTCCATTGCGGCGATCTGCGGCAACAAGGTGGAGACTCCCTGCCCCATTTCGAGCTGCGGCACGGCCACGCTGACCATGCCATCCTTGCCGATCTTGAGCCAGGCACCAAAGGCAAACTCACCCTCGCGCGGTTCCAGCGGCAGGGGGAATTTGCGCGGCGTCAGCCCATAGGCAATTATCAGTCCGCCGCCAACCGCTGCTCCGATCAGGAGGCCGCGCCGCGAGACCTGCATCACTGATTATCCAGCCATGTCGCCACCCGTCTTGCGATGGCCATAAACGCCTGTCCTTCCGGTCCGTCCCCTGCGGCAGACGGCGTGCCGGCATCGCTCTGTTCACGGATGGTGATGGTCAACGGGATGCGGCCAAGAAAGCTTTCGCCCAGCTGCTCCGCCGTGGCCTCGGCCCCGCCCGAACCGAAAGGATCGCTCACCTCACCGCAATGCGGACAGACATAACCAGCCATGTTTTCGACCATACCGATGATCGGCACGCCAGCCTGTTCAAACAACTGCATCGCCCTTTTGGCGTCGATCAGCGCCAGATCCTGCGGGGTCGAGACGATCACTGCACCGGCTGGCTTGTGACGCTGCAGCATGGTCAGTTGCACATCACCGGTGCCGGGCGGCAGATCGACGATCAGAATTTCGGTGTTACCCCAATCGGCATCGATCAGCTGGCCCAGCGCATTGCTCGCCATCGGCCCGCGCCAGGCGATGGCCTTGTCGGGCTCGATAAGCATCCCCATCGACAGAACGCCGACACCGTAAGGGCTTTGAATCGGGATCATCTTGCTGTCACGCGCGGCAGGCTTGCGGCCTTCGACCATCATCAGTCGCGGCTGCGATGGGCCATAGATATCGGCATCGACCAGACCCACTTTTCGCCCGAGCCGCGCCAAGGCGACCGCGAGGTTGGCTGATAGCGTCGATTTGCCCACGCCGCCTTTGCCCGAACCCACCGCGATGATCTTGCGGCTGACCTTGTCAGCAGTCATGGCGACGCGCACTTCCTTGACACCCGGAGCGCCGCCAAGCGCTTCCTTGACCGCCAATTCAAGGCGTTCGCGTTCGAGCGCATCAAGCCCGCTCACATCCAGCACCACGCTCGCCGCGCCATCGGCAAGCCTCAGCGCCCCCAGCCGCGCGAGTGCTAGCGGCGGCAGCAGAGCTTTTAGTGCATCACCGGGATTGATTGGCTTGCTGTCACTCATTGTTGCTTTTGGGCCTGTTTTGTTTGCGGTCTATTACGACCAGCCCCTAGCCCAGCCCCAGCCCAGTGAAAAGGTGATAGGGAAATTGCACCCTAGACCCTGTTAATTCCGCTGGCGGTTCTTATAGTGAACACCATGAGTAAAATTAGCGATGCAATCGCAGGGGGCTGGCTCGCCATGGCGGGCCGTAAATCACCTTGGGGCGGAGGAAATGACGGCGGCGATGAGCCGGTGTCAGCTGGTCCCGGCCAAAAGGGTGATACACCCGATTCGGGAAGCGAGCCCGATGGTGATGAGCCACCAACAGAACCGCCAGCAGATAAGCCCAAAGGCCCGCGCAATCCCTGGCTGCCGCCATCAGGCATTCTGCCGCCACGCCGTTCAGCGGGGATGGAAGAAATCCTGCGGCCGGGAACCAAGCGTGGCGGCGGCGGCGGCTGGGGCGGCGGCCTAGGCGGGGGAACTGGCGGCGGTCCGACCTTCCCCAAACTACCCGAACGCGCCGACGGCAAAAGCTGGGCACCCCTGATCATCGGCGGCCTACTGGTGGCATGGCTGCTGTTTTCCACCACCCATATGCTCGGTCCCAAAGAGCAGGGCATTGTCACTACATTTGGCAAGTATTCGCGCACCATCGGTTCGGGCCTGTCGCTCACCGCGCCATGGCCGATTGAAAATGTCCGCGTCGCAGACGTCACCTCGATCAAGCGCGAAAATATTCCCGAGGCCGATGGCGAAAAGCTGATGCTGACCAGCGATCAGAATCTGGTCGATATCAGCTATATCGTGCGCTGGAACATCAAGGATCTGAAGCTCTATACCTTCCAGCTTGATGATCCCGATGACACAGTCAAGGAAGTGGCCGAAGCCGCGATGCGCGCCTCGGTCGCTGAAGTGCCGCTGAAGGATGCGATGGGCGGTTCGGGGCGCGATTTCATCCAGCGCAGCGTTTCTGCGCGGATGCAATCGATCCTCGATGCCTACCATTCGGGCATCCTGATTCAGGGCGTTGACATCAAGAAGGCCAATCCTCCGGCCAAAGTCAACGATGCCTTCCAGAAGGTTTCCGCTGCACAGCAGGATGCCAACAAGGACATCAGCAATGCTCAGGCATGGGCGCAGCAGGTGATCGCCCGCGCCCAGGGTGATGCCGCCGAATTCGACAAGGTCTATGCGCAATACAAGCTGGCGCCCGAAGTTACCAAGCGCCGCCTCTATTACGAAACCATGGAGCGTGTTCTGGCCAACAATGAGAAGGTCGTGACCGGAAGCAATGGCGTGCAGTCCTATCTGCCGCTGTCCGAAGTGAAGCGCATGACCACGCCCGCCCCCACCCCCAGCCAGGGAGGCCAGTGATGCTGCGCCGTATGTTTGAAGAGCAAAGGGGCGTTCTGATTGCCGTTGTGCTCGCCGTAGTAATTCTGTTTTCCAGTCTGGTGGTGGTTCCCGAGACCGAGCAGGCGGTCGTCGTGCGCTTTGGCGAGCCGGTGCGCGTGATCAACCGCTTCACCCCCAAAACCGATTACGGCATGACCGGAGCCGGATTGACCTGGCGCATTCCGATTGCCGAAAATGTGGTGCGGGTCGATAAACGCATGCTGACAGTCTCAATGGACCGCCAGCAGGTTCTCTCCACCGATCAGCAGCCGCTCGAAGTTGATGCCTATGCGCGTTTCCGCATCATCAACCCGGTGCGCATGGTGCGTTCCGCCGGATCGACCCAGCGGGTGATCGAACAGTTGCAACCGATCCTGTCATCGAAACTTAGGCAGGAACTGGGCAAACGCAGCTTCCAATCACTGCTGACTGCCGAGCGCGGTCAGGCGATGCGCAATATCCGCGACGGACTTGACCGCGAGGCGCGCGAATATGGCGCGCAGGTTATCGACGTCCGGATCAAGCGTGCCGATCTTCCCGAAGGCACTCCGCTCGACAGCGCGTTCAGCCGGATGCAGGCAGCACGCTATCAGGAAGCGACGACGATCACCGCGCAGGGACAGAAAGCTGCCCAGATCATCCGCGCCGAGGCCCAATCACAATCGGCGCAGATCTATGCCGAAAGCTTTGGCAAAGATCCGGCGTTCTACGATTTCTTTCGCGCCATGCAGAGCTATCTGACAACCTTTGGCGATCCCAAGGCGCAGTCAAAGAGCACCATTATCCTTTCGCCCGAAAACGATTATCTGCGCCAGTTCAAGGGGAAGTGAGAATGTCTGTCACCCGCGCCCGAGTTTGGCCCAAGCTTTGACCCAGTCTTGGCCAGCCAGTCTTTGGCCAGCAGTCTTTGGTCAACCATTCAATCTGCGTTAATCCCCAACAGAGTGAATCCATACTCGGGGACCATGAACGAAGGAATACAAAGGACGTGAAGCCCGTGCGATATGCATATTCAGTGACATCGGCGCTGCTACTTGGCGGCGCGGCCCTCACCATGACCATCGGCCTGCCTGCGGGCGCGCAAGTGGCGCAGAACGACGCGCAACAACTGAGCCAGATGGTGCCCCGCCCCGGCGCACCCGGCAGCTTTGCCGATCTGACCCAGCAGTTGCAGCCATCGGTGGTCAACATCGCCACCCGTCAAAAGGTCAAAGTTGCCGCCAATCCTTTTGCCGGGACGCCATTTGGCGATCTGTTCGGCGGCGGTGAAGGTGGTGGTGGTGGCCAGACGCGTGAGGCACAGTCACTCGGTTCGGGCTTCATGGTTTCGGCGGACGGCTATATCGTTACCAACAATCACGTCATCACCGCTGATGGTCGCGGACAGGTCGAATCGATCACCGTAACCATGCCCGATGGCAGTGAATATCCCGCCAAACTGGTCGGCAAGGACGCCCAGTCGGACCTTGCGGTGCTCAAGATCAGCGGTCCCAAGCCCTTCCCCTATGTCAAATTTGGTGACAGCCGCAATGCGCGGGTAGGTGATTGGGTGATCGCCATCGGCAATCCTTTTGGCCTTGGCGGCACGGTGACGGCCGGGATCATCTCGGCAGTCTATCGCAACACCGGCTCGGGTTCGGCCTATGACCGTTATCTGCAAACCGATGCCTCGATCAACCGGGGCAATTCGGGTGGCCCGATGTTTGACATGAAAGGCCAAGTGATCGGCATCAACAATGCCATCTTCTCACCCACCGGCGGCAGCGTTGGCATCGGCTTTTCCATTCCGGCAGAAACCGCAGCGCCTATCGTTGAAAAGCTGATCAAGGGCGTGGCGATCGAGCGGGGCTATCTGGGTGTGTCCATCGCTCCGGTTACTGAAGACGTCGCCGATTCGCTTGGCCTGCCGCATAAACGCGGCGAACTGGTGCAGAGTGTGCAGCCTGGTGGCGGCGCTGCGACTGCGAATATTCAGCCCGGCGATGTCGTGCTCAAGGTTGGCGGCGCTGATGTTACACCGGACAAGACCCTGTCCTTCCTCGTCGCCAATACCGCACCCGGTGCGCGCATTCCCATCGAACTGATGCGCGATGGCAAGCGCATGACACTGACCGCCACGGTCGGTAAACGTCCGAGCGAAGAAGAGCTGGCGCAGCAGAACTTCGCACAGCCGGGCGCTGATGGTCAGACTGATCCATTCGGCACCGGCAAGCAGAAAGAGGGCGGCGGCATCATCGAAAAGGCCATTGGCCTTGCCGCAGTTCCGCTCACACCCCAGATCGCCACTCAGCTCGGCGCGCCCGCAGGGACGCAGGGCGTGGTGATTACTGCGGTGGACGAGTCCTCCGATGCCGGTGCCAAGGGCTTGCAGCGCGGCGACATCATCCTTTCGGCCAATAACCGCCCGACAGCGACGGTTACCGCACTTGAGGCAGTGGTCAATGAAGCGCGCAGCGCCAACCGTCAGGCGGTGCTCTTGCGAGTACAGCGCCGCGGTCAGCCGCCGGCATTCGTGCCGACCCGCCTGCGCTGATCCAAGGTCAAACGAACGTAGTCAAAGGCTCCTCCCTCAGTCTGCGGGAGGGGCCTTTGCCTTATCTACCGCCCGGTAAATACTGCATCGCGGCGCTCAAACACTGATGCGACACCTTCGGCATAGTCAGCCGTGACCTTGAGCTTGGTCTGCGCGGCATGTTCACGGCGCATCGCGGCGGCGACATCGTTGGCCAGCGAACCAATCGCCGTTTCGCGCACCGCCAGCAGCGCCAGCGGGGCATTTGCCGCGATTTCCTGCGCCATGACAATCGCCCCTTCGCGCACATCTCCCTCGGCGATCAGGCGATCTGCCAGACCCCAGGCCAGGGCATCTGCAGGCTTAACCCGTTCAGCTGAAAGCATCATCCAGTTCGCCCGCTGCTCGCCCAGCAGGCGCGGCATGGTGTGCGTCAGACCAAAGCCGGGATGGAAGCCAAGCCGCACGAAATTGCACGAAAAGCGCGTAGCCGGGCCAATCACGCGGAAATCAGCCGCCAGTGCCAGCCCCAGACCCGCTCCAATTGCCGCCCCGTGTACCGCCGCCACCATCGGCTTATTGCGGCGGAATATCCGCTCCGCCTGCACATAGAGCCCGGCGATCGAGGCCATGCCGCCATCGCCTGCCATGGCATCATCACCGGCCAGATCAGCCCCGGCGCAAAAACTCTTGCCCTCAGCGCTCAACACAGAGCAGCGAATCTCAGGTTCGGCATCAAAGACATCCAGCGCGTCAGCAATCTGGCGCAACAGTTCGGGAGAGGCATAATTGTAAGGCGGCATGGCAAAGCGAATTTCACCGATATTGCCGTGGCGCGATGTGGTGACAGTCATGGTCATTGCAGCAGGTCCATTCCCGGGATGTGGCATTCAAGGCTGAGCGCCATGCCTTAACCAGATTGGCGACATCAAGCAAAAGCTTGGAAAATCACCCCGACCAACAATACCAACAATCAGGGCGGCCACTTCCCGTGTAGGAAGCCGCCGCCCCAGAAGCTTTATCAGTTCCGCTTATCGAGCTGAGACTATTTTTTGCACTCACCCACGTGCTCGGCCACCATCTGCATATGGATGATTGCCTTGCCGCCGGGCATCGCCGGATTGGCGGTTTCCATATCGGCGGTCATATCGAGTTTCTTGGGATCATAAGTGCCGTTGATGGTCATCACTGCATCACCGCCAGCCCCGGTTTTGCAGGTAATCTTGCCCGCCATCTTGCCGCCGCCCGAGGTGAAGCCATCACTGGTGCACTGACCAGCGCCCTTTTGCATACCCTGAGCCATTGCCTTGACCCCAGCCTTCGCCTCAGCAGCTGACATGCAGTTTTCTTCGGTCTTGGTCTGACCGACCATGCCCTTGAGAGCAGCCACAACCTGCGGCGGAGCGCCGGGAACGGTGATATCCTTGATCGTTGCCGTCTGCTTCCAGTTACCCGGTGTCAGCTCGCCATCGGCCATGCCTTTGCTGCAGGCAGCAGTTGCGGCCAGAAGCAGGATAAGGGAAATTTTCTTCATAATCTCGGCTCCCAGCCATTAGTGAATTTGCGGTGTGTTGCTTGATGGTATGATCTTGTGCCGCAAGAAAAGCAGCAATGCCACATTTATGGGAGCATTTTCTGCTTCTGACATTGTAAATTCATGACACAAGCCGCTCAGCCGCCATTTTTCCTGAGCCAGCGCGGTAGCGATTTGTCGCCTTCGTCGCTGGCACTCCCCGGCACTTCAATCGCCCATTTGCCATCAGGCCGGACGATATAGACCGGGTTAGTGGCCCCCAGTTCAGGGTTCGCCGGATACTTGTGTTTGCTCACCGCCAGATAGCCAGCATAGCGCCCCCGGCGGATCACCAGCAGCAGTTCGCCATCGGTAACATAGCGGTGTGCGCCAGTGGTGACAGACACCTGATGGATCGCCGATGAGGTAGTCCATGCCTCTGCCGCAACATAAACAAAGCCGCCATTCAGCGAAAACTGCGGGTGCCACATCGCAGCCAGCATTTCAGTCATCCCGCCCCCCGGGGTCGAGGCGAGCAGTTTGCGCTGACTGCCGCTGGCGACATCGACGATCCACAGCGAGGTGCGCGCTTCATCCATGCCCGGATCGCCCGGTTTCTCGATCTGGATCACGGCCACGGTCTTGCCGTCGGGCGATAGCTCGGGCTGGGTGAACTGTTCCGGCGGTGTCAACGCACATTCGCGCGACTGCTGATCATGATAGATCACAGCGCCCTGACGCTCGGTGACCCATGGCCGGACTTTGCCTTCAACCCCAGAATTATGATTCTGTGAAAAAGCAGCCAGACAGGCAAGCAGACCGTAAACGCATTCCATATCGGCTATCCGGAACTAAATGCCCCTGAAATGGGCAGCGCGAACATGCCTTGGCTTTGCACCTGGGGGGACATGATTCAAGGCCCAAGCAATGCCGCGCCGCTTGGCAGCAGATTTAGACTAGTTCCCCGGATGCCGCAGTGCCACAGTTATGGCAGGTTCACCCGCACTCCCGCCCAGATCGTCCGCGGTGCAGCGAGGTCCATTGACCCCGCCTGATTGCGGGTGATGACCTTGGTATCGGTGATGTTCTCGGCCCGCAGTACCAGCGCAAATCGCGCACCCATCGGCACTTCGGCAGTGGCGGAAAGCACGGTTGCGGCGGGCAGCAGATCGCTCTCCAGATCGTCCTCGAACTGCGCGCCGGTGTGGCGGAGAGTAAGCGCAAAATCCCAGCCTTTGCGCGGTTTCCATGCCAAGGTGGTGCTGGCGGCGAGCTGCGCAGTCTGCGCAGGCCGCTTGCCATCAAGCGCCGCCGACGTGCCACTCGCCTCAACCTGCGCATCGTTCCACGCCAGCGAGCCGCGCAGCGACACCGTGCCCAGCCTCACATAGGCCTCTGCTTCGACCCCGCGCGAGCGCACTGCATCCAGGTTGCGACGCTCCCGCAAGTTGGCTGCAAGGGTGACATTGGCCACGGCGTGCTTCACCCGGTTGTCGAAGGTGGTGAGTGAGAGTGAAATTCCTTCAGCGGGCAGCCAATCCAACCCAGCCTCGAAGCCTTGTAGTGCCTCATTTGCCAGCGCGGCATTGGCGCGGGTGATCACCGGGAAGACAGTAAATGGGCGATAGAGTTCGTTGAGCGTCGGTAGCCGCATGGCGCTGTAAGCGGCAGCGCGCAGCGACAGTCCTTCGGCGGGCTTGAACACCGCACCGCCGCGAAAGCTGCCTTGCCAGCCGGAGCGGTTTGGGAAGGCGTTATCAGTTATGATTGTGCCAGATGCATTCGCCTCGCGGAACATGCCTGCGCTCTGGCTCCAGCGATCAGCACGGCCCCCGGCGGTGAGGGTCAGCGCGCCCAGCTTCCAGTCTCCTTCAAGGAACAGGCCGACATCGGACTGCCGCCCGCCCGCAATGCGCCGCGCGGTAACTGCACCGCTGGTCGCGTTGAAGGCTGTTTCTTGTGTGCGGCCCGAGGCCAACCGCCAATCAGCACCCAGCCGCAGCGCCTTTCCCTCGCCAACCGGCGGGCGCAGTTCCAGCCTGCCGCCAAGGCCCGTGGCGGGGGTGCCATATTGGTCGAGCGTCTTGCGAAATGTTGTGGAACTGATCACCACATTGGAAAAATCGCGCGCCTGCACATAGGCCAGCGCATCCACCTGCCAGCGCCCGCGATGGACCATGCGGATGGAGGCATCCTGCCCGCTGGCCGAGGAATCGGCTCCGGCAAAACGCAAGGTGCGGCGATCTTCAAACAACAAGGCGCGAAACTGCAATTCGGTGTCAGACGTCAGCATGGCAACCCCGCGCAGTCCTGCTGACCAGCTGTCATAGCGCGCCTTGACGCTGGCGGGCACACGCTGCGCCAAGGGTGTTGTCCAGAACCCCGCACCACGATCCCAGCGCGCCGAGACGACCGCAAAGCCATTACCCAGCTTGGGGGCGAGTGTTCCGGAAAGCGTGGTTTCGCCGCGATCATCCGCCATGGCGCTGGCACCCAAGCGGCCAAGCTCGGTCGCCCCGGCGCTGGTCAGTTCGATTGTCCCGGCAACCGCGCCCGCTCCGTTGATCACACTACCCCCGCCCCGCGTGACCTGAACCGAGGCCAGTCGCTCGGGCGAAAGCGCAGACAGCGGCACCGAACCGAAGAACGGATCGGCCATCGGCACGCCATCGAGCAGAACCACCGTGCGGCTAGAGGCATTTCCCCCCAGCCCGCGCATGGTCAGGCCTTGCGCGGTGGGATTGGCCGAGCGGCTGTCTGACCGGCGAAATTCCTGAAGGCCGGATATCGCCAGCAACGAATCCTCGATCCGGCCAGATGCGGAGGTAGCGCGCAGATCATCTTGCGACAAAAATACGCAGCTTGTGGCCGTGGTTTCCGGCGCGATGAGTCCGCGCCCGACCACGACGATGGCATCGTCCTCGGCAAAGGCTGGCGATGCGGCGGCGAGGGCCGGTAGGAGAAGGAAGGTGCGGTGCATTTGCTGGCCTTACACATTGCTTGTCGACACGGCGAGGGGGCCGTTTGGGTTCAAGCAATGTGATAAATTGGCTCACGCAGAGGCGCAGAGGCGCAAAGAGGTTGCTCTGCGCAGCAGGCTTGCATTGCTCGTACAACCGTTTCGCAAGCGGCACGATTAAGTTGAAGAGCGGCTTTGCCGCAAAAGCAGGTCAGTCGAAATCGAGCCGTCGCTCCAGAAATTCCCTTACTTCAGCTTGTGCGGCGCACTGGTCCCCATGAACTTCGCCAGATTCATGTGCAGGCTGGGGATCGCCCGTTCGCGGTAGGGGTTGGGCTGGGTGCCGCGAAAGCCGCCGCTTTTCATACCTTGCTGGACCGCAGCCATATTGGCAAAATCCTGCTGCAGCACCGGCGGCCAGTCTTGAGCTTCGGTATATTCCCAATCGGTTTCGGGCGCGCCGCCTTCGGGGTAAAGTTCGAAAACGGCAGCCTCGAAATAGCACTGATCGGGATTGCCCGGCACCGGCCGCGCCATGTAGCACAGCATATTGTTGACCGCGTGGCCGATCTGGAAATTGGGGAAGATCTGCCAAGCCGTTCCCGCCTTGGCGGTGTGCGATGAGGGCACCACCGGCCAGACAACGCCGCGCGCCGCATCAATCTCGCGGCTCCGCTGGATCCAGTAGCCGAGAACTTCGGCGGGCGGTGTGCCTTCGGGCAGTTCATCAACCAGCGCATTGGCGACATCAACCATGGTCTGCGTGGTGTTGGTATTGGCCGCTGCCCACGTATAGTTCTGCATCTGCGCGGTGGAAATGCGCGCATCATCCCCAGTGCCAACACGCAGCTTGCCTGAATTTTCTTCCATGTCCTTGGGCGCATCATAGCCGATATTGCTGTGCAGCCCGTGGTTATGCGCCCAGCCGGGGAAATCGCCGAAAGCCATGAATTCGGGGTGAGTGCCGGGGACGTGGTAGGTTTCGTTGAAGGCCTCAAGCGCGACCTTCCAGTTGCAATCGAACTTCACCCATTTGCGCCAGCGGTAGCGCATATTCTGCAGCTGATAGGGATCGAGCAGCGATGCGGCGGGTTCCAGATAGTCGCGCAAGGAACCAGCCTTGGGGTCCATATTGATCCACACCCAGCCGCCCCAGGTGTCGCATTGCACCGGGCCAAGGGCCGTGTTTTCATCATCAAGCTGGCCCTGCCAGTGTTCCTTGTCCTGAATGTAGGTGCAGGCTCCGGCGTGATTGAAGGTCCAGCCGTGGAAACCGCAAACGAAATTCATCTTGCGCCCACGCGCATTGCGGCGACCGGCGGGCGTATCGACCAAGCGGCGGCCGCGGTGCGGGCAGACGTTCCAGTATGCCTTCACCTCGTCAGCACCGGTGCGAACAACGAGGATCGAATCTTCGAGCAGATCAAAGGTCATGAAGCTGCCGACCTCGGGCAGGTCTTCCAGACGTCCGGCCTGCAGCCAGGTCTTGCGGAACAGCAGGTCACGCTCATCGCGGGCATAGTCCGCGCTGATATAGGCCTCAGCGCCGATAGTGACGGGGGCTTCCAGCTCATCGGCTGCTTCGATGATCTTGCCCATCTCGGTCATGCTCTGTCCTCATTCTTGCTCATTTCAGCAATCTAGCGCCAACTGACCAACATGGCAGCGCTGTTTTTGCTCTATCCCCACGGCGATACAGCTGTTCAGCTTTATCGTTGGACTTGGAGGCCGCAATTGCGAAGAACCACTTCATGAGGAGCCTGCCATGACCACCCGCCTGACCTTCGGATATCTGTACGATTTTCGTAATCCAGCCCAGTGGCCGCGTGATTGGTCGGAGCTTTACGAGGAAACCATCGCGCTCGCCGCATGGACCGAGGAGGCGGGGTTTGATGCTGCATGGGTGCCCGAACATCACCTGGCGTCCGATGGCTATGTCACCTCGCCGCTGATGGTGCTGGCCGCGATTGCTGCGCGCACGAAGAAAATCCGCCTTGGCTCGGCCATCGCGCTGGCGCCGCTGTATCACCCGCTGCGCTTCGCCGAGGATTGCGTCGCGCTCGACCTGATCTCGGGCGGGCGCGCTGAAATGGCGCTTGCCATCGGCTATCGGCGCAAGGAATACGAAGCCTATGGTCTAGATTTCACCAAGCGCGGCGCGCGTTTTGATGAATTTCTGCAGATCGTTCAGGCGCTGTGGGCGGGGGAGACGGTGGACTTCGAGGGCCAGCACTTCACGCTCAAAGGGGCAAAGCTGATGCCGCCCGCACCGCGCGGGAAAGTTCCCATGCACATCGGCGGTTTTGCGGCAAAGGCGCTGGCGCGGGTGGCTAAATATGCCGACGGCTATTTTGGCGATGCCGATGTATCGCACATCTATCTGGCCAAGCTCGCAGAGCTGGTCCGTGATCCTGCGCAGGCCCGGATACTGGCTCCGGCGTTGTTCGAAGTGGTGGCTGACGATCCCGAGGCAGCGATGGAGGAACTTGCGCCGTATTATCACCACGTCAACAACACTTACGGTGAATTCATCGCTGAAGACAATGCGATCGGCATGGCAGATGCCGTGCTTTCGCCGATGAGTCTCGAGGCCTTCAAGGCCAGCGGCATCCTGCAGATTTTCACGCCAGACAATGCCGTGGCGCGTTATCGCACAATGAAAGCCGATCACCCGGCGCTGGAACACCTGATGTTCATGCGCCCGCCGGGTCTGTCGGTGCCGCGTTTTCAGGCCTATGCGCAACTGTTTGCCGACAAAGTGATGCCGGCATTTGCTTGAAGCGGCCCGAGACGGTTTGCTTTCGCGCGCGTCTGCCCTAGCCTGAGCGGCGATGACTCAGGCCGAATATCTCGACGGACGGATACTGCTGGCTATGCCCGGCATGGGCGATCCGCGCTTTGACCATGCGGTGATCGCGATGATCCGCCATGATGAGAACGGCGCTTTTGGCATTGGCATCGGCGGCTATCGCGAAGGCGTGCGCTTTCACGAAATCCTTACCGAGCTGGATATCGACCCCGGCGTGGCACCCGATTGCGGAGTGCATGAGGGCGGTCCGGTCGAGCCGGGGCGTGGCTTCGTGCTGCACAGCGATGATTGGCGCGAAGAGGCGACGCTTGATGCCGGACCGCTAGGGCTGGTCTCGGCCTCGCTTGAAGTGCTGCGGGCGATAGCGGCTGGCGAAGGGCCGTCGCGTTGGTTGATCGCGCTGGGTTTTGCCGGTTGGGCAAGCGGGCAGCTCGATAACGAAATGCGTCACCACGGCTGGTATGCTGCCGCCTGCCACCCGGAAGTTTTGTGGAACACACCAGCTGAAAAGCGCTGGACCGCCGCCTGGCGCGCCGAAGGAATCGATCCGGCGCTGCTATCAAGCCAGACCGGCCGGGCTTAGAGCGAGATCAGTTCACATTGAAACATTTCGTCATTGCGAGCGGCGAAGCCGCGCGGCAATCCAGAGCGTCACGCGCTGCCGCTCTGGATTGCTTCGTCGCTGCACTCCTCGCAATGACGAAAGAAATTCCGATGATCAGAACCTAAAGCCCCAGTTCCCCTAACACCTCATCGGTATGTTCTCCCAGAGCCGGGGCCGGACCGTGGACCTTGCCCGGTGAGGCCGAAAACCACGTCGGTACACCGGGAAAGCGTAGCTTGCCGTAATCAGAATCAACTTCCTCGAAAAAGCCGATGGCATTGAGGTGTTCGTTCTTGAACAGATCATCGGTGGAATTGATCGGTGAAACCGGAATGTGCAGCTCGTCCAGCAGATCGATCCATTCCTGCGTGGTGCGCGTGGCAAAGGTTTCACCCAGCAGGCTATAAACCCGCTCGATCTGCTTGGCGCGTTTCTCCAGAGTGTCGAGTTCGGGAGACGCCCAAGCCGGCTGCACCGCATCGATAAAGGCGCGCCAGTGCTTGTCGTTATAGACCAGGGCCGCAACGTAGCCGTCCCTGGTCTTGTAGGGCTTGCGATTGGGTGCGACGACGCGGTGGTAATGCGCCGGTCCGATCGGCGGATCAAAGATCATGCCCGAAGCGTGCTCAACCAGCATGAAGCTCGCCATGGTCTCAAACATCCCGACTTCGACTTCCTGCCCTTCACCGGTGCGTTCGCGGTGGAATAATGCCATCATCGTGGCATAAAGCCCGGTCAGCCCGGTGACCTTGTCAGCGATGATGGTGGCGGCGAAATCGGGCTTTCCGGTCATCAGTTCCTGAAGATAGGGAATGCCGCATTCGGCCTGAATGGTGTCATCATAGGCTGGCTTGTCACCATCCGGGCCGCGCCGCGAATAGCCGTAGCAATTGGTATAGATGATGCTCGGATTGATCGCTTTCACCGCCGCATAGTCAAACCCCAGCTTGGCAATCGCTTTACCCCGCATCGAGTGGATGAACACATCGGCATGCTCGATCAGGCGGCGCAGAGCTTCCTTGCCTTCATCGCTACGAAGATCGAGAACCACACTTTTCTTGCCGCGGTTGACGTTGACAAAGACCCCGCCCAACCCTGGCGCTGTGCCGGAATTGATGAAGCGGGTATTGTCGCCCCCGGGCGGCTCGATCTTGATCACCTCGGCACCCATGTCGGCCATGATCTGTGTCGCATAGGGTCCGAAAACCATCGCTGTGAGATCGACGACACGGATGCCCGCAAGCGGGCCCTGGCGCGGTGTTTGTTCAGTCATTGTTGCTCCTTGGCTGCACACAGCGGCTAGACCATACCAGCGGCGAAATCCATGGGGCCGCCCTTCGCCCCGCCGATATGGCATCACGCAGCGGTTGTGACACTGCGGGCGCGCTGCTACCCGCCTGTGCAACAAACAGGAGCCTGTTCCGTGGATTTCGCCCTTACCGAAGACCAGCAATCCATCCGCGAAGCCGTGCTGCAGCACTGCTCGCCGTTCCCCGACGATTACTGGCTTGAACATGATCGCAGCGGCGAATGGCCGGTCGAATTTCACAAGGCCATGGCCGAGGCTGGCTGGCTGGGCATCGCCATGCCCGAATCGGTGGGCGGCGCGGGGCTGGGTATCACCGAAGCGGCAATCATGATGCAGGCAGTGGCCGAAAGCGGTGGCGGTATGACGGCGGCCTCAGCTATCCACGGCCCGGTTTTCGGGCTGGAGCCGGTACAACTGTTCGGCACCCAGGAGCAGCAACAGCGCATGATCCCGCCGATCATCTCGGGCGAGAAGAGGATGTGCTTTGCCGTGACCGAGCCCAATACCGGACTCGACACCACCAGCCTCAAGACCCGCGCGACCAAGGTTGATGGCGGCTATCTGCTGAATGGTGAGAAGATCTGGATCACCAACGCCCACGTCGCTGATTATATGCTGATCATCGCGCGCACTACGGCGCTGGAGGATGTGAAGAAGAAAACCGATGGCCTGACGCTCTTCTACACCAAGCTTGACCGGTCCAAGGTCGAAGCGCGGATTATCCCCAAAATGGGGCGCCATGCCGTCGGATCGAATATGTTGTTCATCACCGATCTGTTCGTTCCCGAGGAAGACCGCATCGGTGCCGAGGGGCAGGGCTTCAAGATCCTGCTGCAAGGTCTCAACCCTGAGCGCGTATTGCTCGGCGCAGAGGCAATCGGGCTTGGCCGCGTCGCGATCAAGCGGGCCTCCAAATATGCACAGGAGCGGATCGTCTTTGGCCGTCCCATCGGGCAGAATCAGGGCATTCAGCATCCGCTGGCCAAAGCGTGGATGCAGGTTGAAGCCGCCAGCCTGATGGTGATGAAGGCCGCGACCCTGTTCGACAAAGGACTGGATTGCGGCGTTGAGGCCAACAGTGCCAAATACCTCGCCGCCGAAGCCGGTTACGAGGCTTGCCAGACGGCAGTCATGTCGATGGGCGGCATGGGCTATGCACAGGAATATCACGTCGAGCGCTACCTGCGCGAAGTGATGATCCCGCGCATCGCCCCGGTCAGCCCGCATCTGATCATGAATTTCATCGCCGAACGGGTGCTGGAGTTGCCGAAGAGCTATTGAACAAAAGGCCCGTCCTCTTCAGGGGAGGGGTTGGGGTGGGGGCTATCGGCTTGGCATTGCGTCCGGCGGAGAGACCCCACCCCGCTGCGACTAAGGCCCGCTGCGCGGACCCAAGTCTCACTGCCCCTCCCCTGAAGAGGAGGGGGAAAGAAGGACAAGCAGAATGCCGATCAAACACGCCCCGATCTCTGCCCGCTCATGGCTGTTCGCGCCAGGCGACAGCGAGAAGAAAATGAACAAGGCGATGGACGGCACGGCTGACGTGGTGCTGATCGATCTGGAAGACGCGGTCGCCCCCGAAAGCAAGGCTGCGGCGCGGCGACAAGTGCATGATTTCATCGCGGCCAACCCCGCCCAGCGCCACCGCCTGTGGGTGCGGATCAATCCGTTTGATGGCCCTTACACCCTGCTCGATCTGGCAGCGATTATGCCCGCCAATCCCGGCGGCATCATGCTGCCCAAAGTCTATGGCCGGACTGACGTGGAAAAGCTCGATCACTGCCTGTCAGCGCTCGAAGTGGCGTACGGTATCGAGGAGGGCTCGACCCCGGTGATCGTGCTGATTACCGAAACGGCAGAGGCCATGTTCCACACCGGCGATTACAAGGGCGCGCCGCGTGTCGTTGCGCTAACCTGGGGGGCGGAAGATCTGGCCGACTCTATCGGTGCCAGCTCCAACCGCAACCCCGATGGCTCTTACAGCTTCACTTACGAACTGGCCCGCAGCCTGACTGTGCTCGGTGCGGCGACTGCAGGCGTCACCGCCATCGAGACGATCTCGGCAGACTTCAAGGATCTGGAAGCCCTGCGCATACGTGCGGAAGGCGTTCGCCGCCAAGGCTTCAAGGGCATGATGGCGATCCACCCGGCGCAGGTCGATGTGATCAACCAGGCCTTCACCCCCACCGAGGCGGAGATTGCCGAAGCACAGGAAGTGGTCGATATTTTCGCCGCCAATCCCGGCGTCGGGGCAATTGGCTGGAAGGGCGCGATGCTCGATCGGCCGTACCTGTCGCGCGCGCAACAACTGCTCAAGCTGGCGGGGCGAGCATGACGATCAGCCTGACCGCAGAGGCTCTCGACCTGCGCCAGTTCCTCATGAACGGCGACCATGTGGTTCTGGGGCAGGCCTGCGGTGAGCCTTCAACCCTGATCGACGCACTGATCGCACAAGGATCGACCATCGGCGATCTGAACGCCTTCATCGCCACCAGCTTTTCCGGCCAGTTCACGCCCGAAACCGCAGCCAGTTTCCGCCTGTCCAGCATGGGAGCCATCGGCGCGCTGCGCAGCATGACCAAAGCGGGCGCGCTCGATGTGATCCCGGTCCATGTCAGTCAGGTCGGTCCGCTGATAACCGCCGGGATCATTCGCTGCGATGTCGCGATGATCCAGGTCAGCCCGGCGGACGAACAGGGCAACCACTCCTGCGGCCTGATCAGCGACTATGTCCGCGCCGCCGTCGAAAAAGCGCGGCTGGTGATCGCCGAAGTCAACGAGGCGGTGCCCTTCACCTTTGGCGAGATGATCCCGGCCAGCGCCATCGATGTGGCTATCCACGTCAACCGCGCGCCGGTGGAAGTCGCGCCTGCAAAAATCGGTGAGACTGACGAGGCGATTGCCCGCCACTGCGCCAGCTATATTGGCGATGGCAGCGTCATCCAGACCGGCGTCGGCGCAGTGCCCGATGCCATCCTGCGCCAGTTGCATGACCGCAAGGATCTGGGCGTCCATTCAGGGATGCTCGGCGATGGACTGGTTGATCTGGTCGAAGCAGGGGTGATCACCAATGCCCGCAAGGAAATCGACGCAGGCGTTTCGATCAACGGCGCGCTGATCGGCACCAAGCGGCTTTACGACTGGGCCCACCGCAATCCGGCGATGCGGATGACGCCGACCAGTTATACCCATGATGCGGGTGTGCTTGGCCAGCTTTCGCGGCTGGTTTCGATCAATTCGGCGCTCGAAGTTGATCTTACCGGACAGGTCAATGCGGAGCAGACCGGCGCTGCCTATATGGGCGGTACCGGCGGTCAGGTCGATTTCGTCCGCGCGGGCGCGCGCTCACCGGGCGGGGCTTCGCTGATCGTGCTGGCGGCGAGTGCCAAGGGCGGCACACTCTCAAAGATCGTCCCCAGCCTGTCGGGGCCAGTTACCACCGCGCGCACCGAGGTTGATGTGATCGTCACCGAATTTGGCGCGGCGGAGCTCAAGGGACAGACTCTGGCTGAGCGGACTCGCCGTCTGATCGCCATTGCCCACCCGGATTTTCAGGAAGAACTGGCCCGCGCCGCTCATACCATTCAGACAAGGGGCTACTGAGAATGACCGACGCCGTCCTGTTCGATGCCCGCCCCGATGGCATCGCGATCATTACCATCAACCGGCCCGAACAGCGCAACTGCCTCAGCCTTGAAGTGCGGCAAGGCCTGTTCGCGGCGTGGGAGCGCTTCGAGAGCGACCCGGCGCTGCGCATCGCAATCCTGACCGGTAGCGGCGAGAAAGCCTTCTGCGCGGGCGGTGACCTGAAAGAAATGGTCGAGCGCCAGTTGAAGGTGCCACCGCGCGATATGTTCCCGGTGCCTTACGAGAATATCACGCTGTCCAAGCCGACCATCGCAGCGGTCAACGGCGTGGCCTTCGCGGGTGGCTGGATGATCGCTCAGGCCTGCGACCTGTGCGTTGCTGCAACCAGCGCAAAGTTCGCCATCACCGAGGTCAAGGTCGGGCGCGGCAGCCCCTGGGCCGCGCCGTTGATCCACATGATCCCGCAGCGCATCTTCATGGAGATCGTCCTCACCGGCAAACCGATCACCGCCAGCCGCGCTTACGAGATTGGCCTCGTCAACCGCCTCGCCGAGCCCGAAGCGCTGATGGACGCCGCGCTGGAACTGGCGCGCGAAGTGCTCGAAGGCGCGCCGCTTTCAGTCAAGGCCGCGCGCGAAACCGTGATGCTGGCTACCGAAATGGGCCGCGCCGATGCCATCGAGGCGGGCTATGCCGCGCATGAAGTCTGCTACAATTCCACCGACGCCCAGGAAGGCCCGCGCGCCTTTTCGGAGAAGCGCAAGCCGGAGTGGAAAGGCGAGTAGAGCTACTTCCCGCTCGCCATCCCAAAGCTGTAAGTCAGGTGATCGACATGGCCGTGAAGGCCAAACACCTTGGGATCGCTCTTGTCGCGGATAGTGGCGATTGCTGTATCGACATCATCGACTGACCATTCCGGGCGGAATGCACCGCGTGTCTCGCCGATATATATTTCGGCCATGCGCCCGGCTGCGGCGGCATAGATTTCGCCGCTGACCGAGCAGTTTTCATGCGCCAGCCAGCCGACCATCGGCGCGACCAGTTCCGGGCCCATTGGTGGATACATCGAGGTATCAAGGCCATCGGCCATGCGGGTAACGGCGGCGGGGACAATGACGTTCGACTTCACATTGTGCGCCTCGCCCTCCAGCGCGATCACGTTGCTGAGCCCGATCATGCCCGACTTGGCCATGGCATAGTTGACGCAATTGCTGTTGCCATAGATCCCGCCAATCGATGAGGTCAGCACGATCCGCCCATAACCTGCGTCGCACATATGCGGCATGGCCGCGCGCACGACATGGAACGCCCCCTTGAGGTGAACGTCGAGCACCGCGTCCAGATCGAGATCGGAAAGTTCGCGGATCGATCCGTAGCGGACATTACCGGCGTTATGGATCAGCACGTCGATCCGGCCAAAGGCATCGAGCGCCACCTGAATGATCGCGCGGCCACCTTGGGGCGTGGCGACACTATCGGTGCAGACAATCGCCTCGCCGCCTGCCGCCTTGATCACATCAACGGCCTCCTGCGCTGGACCTGCATCAGCGCCGTCCCCCTTGATCACGCTGCCGTTGTCATTGACGACAACCTTGGCTCCCAATGACCCGAGCAGTTCGGCATAGGCCCGCCCCAGCCCGCGACCACCGCCGGTGATAACGACAACGCGGCCATCAAAACGCAGTTTGGACATTGATCTCTCCAAGGGCCAACAGCTGCACCCGTCTCGTCATTGCTGCGCTACGCTCGCAATGACGAATGGTGAAGGTGGGATTCTCCTTCCGCAACCGCTCAGGCGATAATCGCGCGCCGGCAGAAGTCCCAGATCTCTTCAGCCAGCCTGCCCCGGCGCGCGGGATCGGGGGCTTGGCCTTCTTCGGCCAGCAGTTCGGTGTGCACGGTGTTCGAGACGGTGTTGTAAACCAGCATGGCAAGACGTCCCGGATCGGCGCGGCGGACAAGGCCTTGCTCCATTCCTTCGGCGAGTTGCCGCGCGAACAGATCGAGCAAAGGGCTGAGCGCGGTTTGCAGATCGGCGGGGCGGCTTTCCGCCAGCCGCATATGTTCGCGTGACAAGGCCGCACCGCGCCGGTCACGTGGCGGCTCGGGACCGTCGCCCAGATAGCCACGCCCCAGCACAATCGAGGTGACAACAAAGTGCAGCCGCTCCAGCGGATCTGACAACTGCTGCGCTTCGCGCGCAAAATGGCTGGCGGCGAGTTGCAGCGTTTGTTCGAACACCGCCAGAACAAGGTCATCCTTGCCTGAAAAGCTATCGTAAAACGCCCGCCGTGCGAGGCCGGTACGCAGCAGCACCGCACGAATCGTCAGGCCATCGAGACCCTCATCGGCGAGCAGATCATAAGCCGCCTCGATAATCAGCCTTGTCCGATCAGCCCCATCGATGCGGGGACGTGCCAGACCTTCCGGCGGAGGCACTCTCACCGGCGGAGGCACTTTTGGCGCTATGTTAGAGGTATTGCTCATACCGCAGAGAACAACATTCTCATTGACAATTCCACCCCGTTTCGCCTAACTAATGAGAACAGCGTTCTCAACATGCGCAAAAGTCCCGGGAGAGTCAAGACAATGCCTTCAGTCACCTATGTCCAGCACGACGGCTCCAGTCAGATCATCGACGTGCCGAATGGCGAGAATGTCATGCGCGGTGCGCTTTACAACAATGTCGATGGCATCATCGGCGAATGCGGTGGCGGCCTCTCCTGTGCCACCTGCCATTGCTATGTCGATGATAGCTGGGCAAGCAAGGTGGGTGGCCCCGCCAGCCAGGACGAGGCCGATCTGCTGGAAGGCGTTTCGAGCGAGCGCAAGGCCGCCAGCCGCCTGTCCTGTCAGATCGTCATGAGCGACGCGCTGGACGGCCTGATCGTCCATCTGCCCGAAACCCAGTATTGAGCGCAAGGGAACTTACCATGCCGATTGACTCCGCCAATCCCGTTCCGCCCACCTATCCGCGCCGTATTGGCATGGATCAGGTGCCGCCGCACGTTGCGCCTGATCTGATCCGCTCTGCCGGGATCACTTACAGCCCCGAATTCCTCGCCGCGCCGCATGATTTCATGGCCAAGCTGCATCAGGACTATCCCTCGATCTGGTACGATGTTGGCGCCTATGGCAATTCGTGGCAAGCGACCAAGCATGCCGATGCGCTGTTCATCCTGCGCCACCCGGAAATTTTCTCGAACGAAGGCGCCACCCCCTTCCCGCGCGATCCCGATGACTATTTCTACTTCATCCCGCAGGAAATCGATCCGCCCGAGCACCGCAAATATCGCAACATCGTTGATCCGGTGTTCTCACCGCAAGGCGTGCTCAAACTGGAAGCCAAGATCCGCAAGCTGGCCAACGACCTGATCGATGAATTCGCCGACGAGGGTGAGGTTGAGTTTACCGAGGCGTTCGGCCGTCCGCTGCCGGTGATGGTGTTCCTTGATATCATGGGCCTGCCGCAAGCGATGCGCGATACCTTCGTTTCCTGGGCGATGGACCTGCTCCATTCGAACAGCCGCGAAAGCATGGGCGTGGCGATGGCCAACATCACCACCTATCTCAAAGGCGCGATTGCCGAGAAGAAGGCCAATCCCGACGATGGCGTGGTCAGCCTGATCGCCCATGCCCAGATTGACGGGCGGCCCTTGTCAGACAAGGAAGTGTTCGGCTTCGTCTGCTTCCTGTTCATCGGCGGGCTGGATACGGTGTTTGCCACGCTCAACAATATGTGGCTGTTCCTCGCGCGTAATCCGCAGATCGTGAAGGAAATACGCGACGATCCGGACAACATCAACGCCCAGATCGAAGAACTGCTGCGGTTGTGGTCGGTGACATTTTCGGGCCGGGTGCTGATCCAGGATCACGAGCTGCGCGGTGTGCAGCTCAAAAAGGATGATCGCATCACCTGCGTGCTGCCCGCCTGCAACTTCGATCCCGAAGTCTTCCCGAACCCGCGCGAGTGCAATTTCCACCGCCCGCGCCAGACCGTGCTGGCCTTCACCGTCGGCGCGCACTCCTGCATGGGTGCGCACCTTGCCCGGCTGGAGATCAAGTGCGCGCTACAGGAATGGCTGAAGCGCATCCCCGAGTTCAGCTTGAAAGAAGGCACGGAGATAGAATACCGCCCCGGTGGCGTCGTCGGGCCAGAGGCAGTGCCACTGGTGTGGTGAGTGTGACACCACTGCGATGAATTGACCCCGGCGGTTGCTTCGTGCGCCGCCGGTGGCACAATCCTCTCCGCACGAGAGGATCGCCACATGAACACCCAAATCGCACCCGAAATCCTGACCTACCTTGCGCCGCTTGAAGGTGCGGTGGCGAACCTTGCGGACACCTGGCATCCCGAAGACCCGGCATACCGCGCCGATGTCTATCGCCAGACGATGACCAGTCTCTCCTATGCCTATTTCATGTATTTCTACGCCGATGCCGAGCATCCTGACTGGGCACCGCTGTGGAACCCTGTCTATACGCTCCAGCCCAACCCGGACGACATATACATCCAGTCACCGATCCGGGGTGATCTGATTTACCGCGTCTCGGGCAATCGGGGAACGTGCAAGATCCTGTCGTTCACCACGCAGGCAGCGCTTTCGGGAACGGTCGATGCCATGCCGGTGCCCAATGGCCACAACGAGATCGATTGCGACGATTTCGGCATCAAGCTGGGTGAGGACTTTGAAATCGTGTTCAGCGCGGTGCGGCCCGCTGGATATAAAGGCCACTGGGCGCCGCTCCACCCCGCCGCGCGCGGGATGTATCTGCGCTACCGGATGTATGACTGGAACCACGAGACCGATCCGCAACTGGCCATCGAATGCCTCAGCCCGGTCGGCCACAAGAAGCGCTACAAACCCGAGGAAATTACCCACCGCATTGAAGAAATGGCCAAGTTCCCGGCGCGCAAGACCAAGCTTTACTACCCGATGCAGAACGGCGTGAAGGAACGCGTCGGCTTCAATATTTTCGAGCCGGTCCGCTATCCCGGCGCGCTGGTCAAGCAGACCTATTGGCCCGCCTGTTTCCAGCTGGCAGCGGATGAGGCGCTGATCATCGAGACAGAAATTCCGAACCGCGCGCCCTACTGGAACATCCAGCTCAACGATCCCTATTTCAACGCGCTCGAATATGTCTATCGCCTCTCCAGCACCAATGGGGCGATGGCCACGCTGTCCAGTGACGGGAAATATCGCGGCGTCATCGCGCTGACCGATCCCGGCGTGCCCAACTGGCTCGATCCGGCAGGCTACATGGAGGGCGGCATCTATGGCCGCTGGTATGATTGCGATTCAGAGCCGGTGCCGACGATCAAGCGCGTCAAGCTGGCCGATCTTCGCCGGCATCTCCCCGCCGACACACCGATCATCACCGCGCCGCAACGCGCCGAGGAACTGCGCGTGCGGGTGCGCGCCTGCCAACGTCGGCGGCGGTGGTAGGCGGGTTCGGAGACGGTGATTCAGATTAATCGCAAATAGCCTAACATAGCAGATCGTCCAGACGATTGGTAAATTGCTTGCCTGATAATCACTGCGCGCCAATAGTGACAGAAACGGGAATAGCCCGAAACACAAGGCGAAAAGCCATGGATGAAAATGGGGAGAACAGGGAAGGTGGCGATGCCCGCCGTGGCGGCTGGTCACTTTCCGAATTTCTCAATCTGCTCGATCTGCGCGGCCAGACTTGGTGCATCGTCGAATTGCGTGGGTCCGCCGGGTTCAACCTGCCGGGTGACGATGGCGTAACCTTTTATGGCGTCACCAAGGGCCATGTCCGCATCGCCGGCGTTTCAGGCGGCACGCTTGAACTGGGCAAAGGCCAGGTGCAGATCATCCTTTCGGGAGAGGCCCATGCCGTGCGCACCGCGCCTGACAGCCCCAGTGCCGTGCTCGATTTTCTGCGCCACGATCAGACCGTCGATACCCCGCCAACCTTCACCATCGGCAAAGGTGAACTGACCGCGCGGTTGCTCTGCGCGCGGCTTAAGGTCAATTGGCCCGGTGGTCTCAGGCGAGCAGCCATGCCATCCGCCATGCTGATCGGCGGCGATCTGCAAGGCGGCAGCATCAATGCAGCCCGGATAGAAACCTTTCAGACCTTTTCGACCGGCCCCGGCTCCACCGCCCTGCTCACGCGCCTCGCTTCGATGCTGCTGGCGCTGGCACTGCGCAACCATCCCCATTGCCCACTGCTGTTCCGCATGTCGGCGGCCAATGATCCGATTGCCAATGCGCTGCAATTTGTCGATGCCGATCTCGCCGCCAACTGGAGCGTCGAGCGCATGGCCCGCAAGGTTGGCATGAGCCGGTCAAGCTTTGCCGCGCGGTTTACCACGGAAGCCGGGCAGACGCCGATGGAACTGCTGACCGAGCGTCGAATGCAGGCGGCGGCTAAAATGCTGCGACAGGGCAGCCTCAAGATCACTGAGATCAGCGCCCGCGTCGGCTATCAATCCGAAGCCGCTTTCAGCCGCAGGTTCACGCGCTTTTTCGGCCATTCACCCGGCCAGATGCGCGGGCGAAAAGGCGATGAGCAAAGTGCTGGCGGCTGGCAGAGCTTTCTGACCGCCGAAAATCCCGCATCACTTGCTGTAACGCATTGAGAGGATGATTGGCCGCATGAGTGGATTGCCGCAGGCAGAACTGATGTTCGAAATCGAGGTGGAATGCTCAGCCCCCGTGGACATGGGTGTGATCGATGGCGGCAAGGCCCGGATGATCCCGATAACCGGCGGGCGGGCTTTTGGCCCCAAGCTCAATGGCGAAGTGCTTCCCGGCGCTGACTGGTCAATCATGCGCGACACTGGCGTGGCGACAGTTGAGGCACGCTATGCACTGAAGGCCGACGACGGCACGATCATCCAGATTTTCAACGCTGCCACCACACAAGTCGGCCGCCCGCGCGAAGACGGGGTGATGATGATCACCACCCCGCGCTTCATCGCTCCCGATGGCCCGCACGCCTGGCTGAACCACGGGGTTTATGTCGGCACGCTGATTCCCGACATGACCGGTGGCGGCTTAGCCGTGAAGATCGGCGTGTTCCGGATGAGCTGATTCCTCTCCCCGAAGGGGGAGGAATGCTTAAACCGTAATTCCATACAGCTTTGCCGAATTCAGACTGAGCACCTTGCAGCGTTCCTCATGCGTCAGTTCGCTGATCCGCGCTTCCAGATTGTCGATCGGATAGAGCGATGTCGGGTGCGGGAAATCCGTTTCGAACAGGCAGTTATCGACTCCGACGCGGCGCACCATTTCGGCCATGCTCTTGCCCTTTTCGAACCAGAAGCAGGCGTGAAAATTGCTGCGGAAATATTCCGACGGCGCCTTTTCAAAGCCCTTGGTCTCGGCAATTTCGGCGAGCTGGTAATCGAGCGCTTCCAGCAGGAACGGCACCCAGCCGATGCCGCTTTCGACCGAGACGAATTGCAGACCCTTGAACCGGTCGAGGATGCCCGAATAGATCAGGTTCGACATCACCGCGCCGTTATTGAAAAAGATCATCGCACCCGAAATGCCCGAGCGCAGATCGCGGGTCAACGAAGGCCAGCCCTGCTTGCCCATCCAGTCAATCGCGGTTTCAGACGCGCCGATATGGAAGTTCACCGGCAGTTTCTTGTCCTCACACACTTCCCACAGCGGGAACCAGTGCTCGGTGCCGAGATCAGGAATCTGGTTCCCGTCCTCGTCCTTGCTGGTGTGCGGATCAGAATTGATGTTGATGCCCTTGAGCCCCATGGCGATGCAGCGCTCGGTCTCCTTGACGGCTTGGCGAACGTCCCACCAGGGCAGCAGCGCCATCGGGAACAGGCGCTGGCCGCTTTCTTCCTGTAGCTCAGCCATGGCATCATTGTAGATCTGCACACAGGCGAGCCGCAGTTCGGGATCGACACGCGCCGAAGCCTGTCCGCCAAAGCCGAGGATGTTGGGATAGACGATCTGGGCATAAATCCCCGCCTCATCCATCACAGCCAGCCGGTCTTTCACATTGGACGAGCCGCTGTGGACGTCCTCGAACTGCAATTTCAGGAACTTGTCGAGATCGCGGACCTTGCCGCCCTCTTTCAGCACCGAACTGTTGGGATGGGCACCGGTGCCGATCGACTGGTTGCCGTCAATCACCCATGAGCGTGTGCCATCCAGCATCTTTACCTGCGGCACAGAATCCTTGAACTTGGCCGGCGCGCGCTTGGTCCACAGATCGTGCGGTTCGGTCAGGTGCGTGTCGGCATCAATGATCTTGATGGTTGATTTCGCGTCTGGGCGTTCGAGTGCCGCGCTGGCCATGTCAGTCTCCTCTATGTGCAGCCTGACTAGACCCGCCAGCCGCACAGGCCAATCGCCGCCAGCCCGCGCACCCTGCCCTATCGTCCAGCCCAAACGTCAACGGAGCTCAAGCTGGACAGGCGAGCGCTTCATCCAGACTTTCGAGCAGCTTTGGCACTTCGGCCAGCGCGCGCAAGGCATCGTTGAGATGGGTGCAGCCCTGCGGCCCGCGCAACTGATCCAGCACCGATTCGCGGATCTGAGGCAGTGGTGTGCCGATCAGGCGCTTGGCATTGGGGATCGCGCCGGGGCATTCGCCAAACGGCAGCACGCGCGGTTCCGGCTCAAGACTGTCAATGCAATGCGTCACGGGATCGATGCTGGCGCGGACGATATATTCATGCAACGCCGCCCGCCCGCCTTCGCGGCGCGCTGCGCTGTCCTGAAATGAAGCTTCGATGCCGACGGAGCCATCGTGCTCACGCCAGACATCGATCCGGCGCGCACGGCGGAATGACAGGCCATCATGCTCGGGGAAGGCGTGCCAGCCGCCCGGATCGGCCGGATTGCGCAGCTCAAACCCGTCGGCCATCGGTGTATCGGTCATCTGGCTGCGATCCTGCAGCGCGCTCGATCCGGGACGGAAACCCCAGCAGACGCCTTCGCGGTCCTGAAACTTGGCCAGCTGTTCGGGCGGCATCAATTCAATCATCCGGTCCAGCCAGTCCGCCTCCCACTGCGACAAGGCCCAGCTGGAAACGAGGCTGGTGCCCGAAATGTCATCGAGCAGCAGATAGAGCGGTGAAGCCTCGGCAATCAGCTGCGGCACCGCTTCGCGCAGCACCATTCGAAGGTGCCCGCCGCCACGTTCTCCAACCAGCTTTGCCAGACCGGCAGGTGCGGGATCGGCGCTGATTGCCGTGATCGCGCGATCATTGCTGATCTGCGCAGTCATGCTCGCCTCGGCCCGGATGATGTCATCCCCGCCATCGGCGCCACGCGCGATAATATCACGGGCACGCCCTTCCATGGTGCGCGGCCCCATCGGGCCTTCCGTCCATATCACATCAATGCTGGTGGTGCGGCGGATCGAGGCGGGGCGGCGGACCGGTGAAGGATTGGCGCTGGAGCGCATTGGCGGCGGAATGTTCATGCCGTGCCTCTGCCCGCTTCCGCACGATCAGGCAAACGCAGAAACAGGAAGCTGCCGAACAGCACCAGTCCCGAGGTGAGCCACAGGAACGGCGTGAAGGTGTCATAGATGGCCAGCAGTCTGCTGTTGAGCAAGACGCCGCTGATCGATGCAATGTACAGCGCGCAATAGCACATGCCGAGCGCCGTTCCGAACACCTCGATGCGGAAAAAGCGACCGACCAGGAACGACAGCAAGTCACCCTCAGCCCCCACAGTTACGCCGACGAGGAACACTGCGGCGGCAATGACCCAGCCGCTGTCGAGAGGACTGGCGAGCAGGGCCAGACCGAATGCCGGGAGCACCATCGACACCGTAGCGACGATCCGCGCCGGATAATGATCAAGCGCAAGTCCGCAAGTGATCCGGCCGATCAGCGTCCCCAGCGAATAGATCTGCAGCATCCGCGCCGCTGCCATCGGATCAAATCCCTGCTCCTTGATAAGCAGGACGAATTGCGAGCCGTGGAGCGGAGTGTGGATCGTCGTGAGCAAAACCCCGGCGAAGATCGTCCAGAAAACTTTGCTACCCAGAACTTCACGGAAGTGCCGCTCCTTGGGCGTGCCCACAGAAGCCTTGGCGCGGACCGGCGCAACCCCGCATCCGGGCGGGATCAGGGCAATAGCCGCCAGGCCGCCGATGAGGACAAATATGGCCAGCGCATTGTAGCCGGCCCTCCAGCCGTGTTCCGCAATGTAATCGGTTATGAACGGCGGCGCGATGATGCCCGTCAGCGCCGGTGCGCTCATCACGATGGTCAGCGCCAGCCCCCTCGCGTTTTCAAACTTATCGACGATCAGGCGCGTGTAGGTCACCGGGCTGGTCAGGCAGCCGACCATGAGAATGCCCGCGGAACAGGCGAAATAGTAACGGAAATCGCCCTTCAGGAATGAAAACAGATAGATCACGATCGGCAGCAGCAAGACGCCAGCCAGCGCCATCCGCTTGGCACCGAACCGGTCAGTGAGCCGGCCAGCGATCGGCATGGTTGGCAGTGTCACCAGCATGGTGAAGCCGATCAGCGCAAAGGTCGATCGCGCCCAGCCAAAATCCTTGATCAGGAACGGCGCAAAGATGCTGGTGATGTAGGAGAACATCTGCAGCCCCACCGCCATGCCCAGACTGGCCGCTGCCAGCACCCGCCAGTTACGCCGCAATTCGCCCAGATATTCGCCTTCAACGGCCACCGGCATGTCCCCACCACATCTTGTTATTTGCGCCAAGTGTTGACGCAAAGCCGCGCTTTGTCGAGCCGCGCTGCCGCCGACAGACATGGCCGATGATCCACAATGGGCATTGAGCGTGGGGACGATGCCAGCCAGAACAAGCGGGCGTTTATCGAGTATCGAAGCCGGAGTGGCGGGAGAGTTAGGGTCAGGACCTATTAACCGCACCTTCGAGGTTTGAGTCAAAATGGCTCAGTGCAAGGAAGGAAGGCGCAGTAATATGCGGATATTTCAAGGCTTCCTGACGCAGCAATTTTATCCTGAGCTTCGCCGAAGGGGGGCCATTTTGGCCAAATCCCTAAGGGACGCCAGAAAGGCTTCCATCTCAGACAGAAATACCCTTGGAAAGGCAATAAGCCTTCCCGGCGGGAATTTCCGCCCGATATGTTCGCCATTCTGACGCCTCGAAGGTGCGGTTAATAGGTCCTGACCCTAAGGCCCAACCCCGCCCAGCTTGTGGTGATCCCAGCTCACCACCTTTTCGGGATGCACGACAACGACGACGCGCTTTTCCGCCATCTTCGCCGTCTGTGCATCGAGCGCCTCTGTCGACAGATCGGGGAAATGGTGGCCTATCAGCAGCCGCATCAGATCGAACAGGCGCGGGTTTTCCGTGACGATCTCGGCCCGGCCATTGACCGAAACACCGCGCAGCGTGCCATAGGTCGTGCCGTCCTCGGCGAGCACCGCCACGCGCGGATCGCGCTCAAGATTCACCACTTTTTGCGATTTGCCATAGGTTTCGAACATCAACATGCCCTCATGCACCGCGAACCACACGGTGGTGAGGTGCGGTTCGCCATGCTTGCCCAGCGTTGCCACTTGCAGGTTCTGGGCAGAGGCGAGGAAGGCGGAAATCTCCGCCTCGCTCATGCGAACGATGTCTCGTGCTTTGGCCATGTGTTATCTCTTGTTTGTTTCAAAAAGACTGAAACAGAAGCGGCACCAGTAAAACTACTCAATCCCCGTCGCGTGCGTCAATCGCATTCAGGAAAGAAAGGTGCCCAGCCTGCGCTTCTCCCTTCAGCGAATCGTAAACCGTATCGAAGCTGACGCCGGGAATCGTCTCCTTCACCCGGTCATTGCCAATGGACCAGACTACCCGGCAGACACGCTTGCGGATATGCCAGCCGGAGTGGAGCCGCGCCCATTCATCGTCATACCAGCCAGTGCCGTCCCACAGCGGACCACCCTCTGTGCCATGACGGATCAGCCGCCATGAGCCATAGGTCAGACTGTGGGCGCGATCACCCATCACCCGGACATTGTGATTGGTCATGACATGCTGTGTGGCATCAAACGGTGCGTGGAAGGCGGCGAAATCAGCTTTGAACTGTGCAAGGTTCTTCCAGTGCGCCGATCCGCCAAAATCGGCATCGACATATTCGGTGAACACCTGATCAAACAGATCCCAGCGCTGCGAATCGACGCCAAGGCCATAAAGGTTGAGCTTGCTGATGATCGCTTCATGGTCAGTCATCATTAAGAGCTTCCTTTGCTTTACACGCCCAGCGAAACCTCTGCCGTGCCGGTGAGGATCACATCACCATCCTGCGTCGTCATCACCGTCTTCACCTTCACCACCGGCACACCATGGGCCGACATATCCAGCTTCTCGGTCACTTCACCGTCGATATAGGTAACATCGCCTTCGAAAGCCGGGCTGCGGAACTGCGTTTTTGAATGCCAGATATAGCCATCATGCCCCGCCCAATAGGCAATCGCATCCAAAGCCCAAGCATTCATCGACGAGCCATAGCCATAGGTTCCACCCATCCCGACATTCTCGGCCTTTTCGGAGTTGATGTGGCCTGAAGATGGCCCGTGATAAAGCCCGTCACCATGACGCGGATCAATTTTGCGCATATCGTGATCATAGGTCATGTCCTTGGCGAAACCGGCGTCTTCCTTGGCCGGATCATAGGCACCCTCGGGCACATTCCAGCGCCAGGTGCCCCAGATATTCTGGCGATGGGCGCGGCATTCATTGGCGAAAGTGACCACAGAGTGCGGTCCAACCACCCGGCGCGGCAGCTTGTCACCCACCTGCACTGAGGCATAGCTTGGCGTCACGCCCTCACGATTTGACAAGATCCATTCGTGACGCAGCTTGTGTACCTCGGCCAGCTCTGCCTTATCCCACTTCTTGGGGCTGCGCTTGTCCTTGCCATAGACGCCGCGCTTGTTGGCTTCTTCCACCAGATAGCGGATCGAAGTGGCGCGCTCCTTGGCGACCAATGCGCCGTGCTGGTTGCGGTGGACGGTATCGCCGTTGGCAAACATCGTCGGCCCGGCAAAGGCGGTTTCAGTAACTTTGTAACCAGCAAAGCGGCGATCCTGCACCAGCTTGTCACCGGGGCGCACCGGGGTGCCATAGAACCACCACTCCTCGCCCGCGAAGATCAGATGGGTGCCGGGGATATTGCCGACACAGGAAGGATGGCAGCCGTGGCCATAGTCCATCGCAACCGTGAAACTTTGCGGCGCGATGATGCCGCCGAATTTGGATTTGCGGGCGAATTCCTCATCCCAATGTATCGGGTTGGCATAGTCGAGCGCCTGCACCCAGCGGCGGATATCGGTGGCGTTGCAGGGATCCCACATCTCGGCAAAGACGATCTGCTTGCCGATCCACTTGTCGACATCGCTGGTATCGAGCTGGGGTGCATTATTGTGGCCCGCTTCAGCCATGATTTTATCTCCAATTTCAGCTTTGCACGCTGCCTTCCACGCGCGCGCCGGTCAATCTCGGCAATAGACGCGAGGTGATCGGCAATATCCGCAAATGCTGCCAATCGCTGCGGGAACAAAGCTGTCGCTGGCGCATTTTGTCTGGTGACAGTTCTTACCCTTGCCGGAGTGCCATCACATGTGGGCCATTGCCATCGTTCTGCTGATCCTGTGGGTGCTGGGCGTTGTCGCCTTCAAGGTGACTGCCGGGATCATTCATGTACTGCTGATCGCGGCGCTTGTCGTTTTCGTGGTGAAGCTGGTCAAAGGCCGCGGCGCAGCCTGACTGCGTAAGTTCAGCCGTCGGTATTTTCTATCGCCGTCTCAAACAGCCCGTCTGGCGAAACCCAGTCCTTGCGGACGCGGCGCAGCGCGATCAGCCATTCGCCGCCTACCTTGCGGAAATCATCGATATAGACGCCGCAATGATCAGGGCCGATGTCGGTCCAGGCCGCCCAATAGGTGCGCGCTTTTGCCGTGTCCGGTCCGGTCAGATCGATCTTGCAGGTGCCCAGATGATGCCGAACGAAGCTGGCGCGGTGGACGGTGTCCTGCCCCGGTTCGCGGCTCAGCCAGCGGTTCTGCCACGCCCGGATCGCCTCGCGGCCTTCATAGCGAAAAATGAAGTCACCGGGTGCGCGTTCGGACTGGATGATGCCGTCCTCGGTGAAGCAGGCGGCGTAATCATCCACCTTCAGCCGATCACCGCTGACATTGTATTTCGCCAGGGTATCGCGAATGGCCTCGCGGGCCAGCAGCTCGTCAATCGTCATGCCTGCTTTTCCCCGCGCGGCATCACATAGACGTCAAGGTGGCGAAGCCTGTTGTCCGCACCAAATTCGTAAATCGTCACGGTATTGGAAACATCGGTCACACCGCCGCGCGTGTTGCGTTCTTCCAGTTCAAGGATGACGCGGCCCGGCATTTCGGTGACATGGCGCAGTGTGCCCTCCCAATCGGTGAAACCGCCATATTGCGTCACATAGGAACGGTAGGTCGGCCAATCGATCACTTCTGCCTGCGGTCCGGCAAAAACGCCCTCACGCACGAAGGCCGAGACATCGACGAGCTGCTCTATCTCCTCCCAGTCGGCATCGGTGAGCGTGCTGGCCTTGGCCTTGCCGACAAGGCGCGTGAACGCTTCACTGTAAGCGATGACCGCGTGGGTCAGTCCGGTGAAGTCGCTTGAGCTTGGCATTTCGTTGGCCATTTAATTCTCCTCTTCAGCTGGTATCGACGTCAGCTCATCACTTGCCCGCCATCGACATTGATCGATTGTCCGGTGATCGTCCGCGCCTCGTCCGAGGCGAGGAACAGCGCCAGGTTGGCCACGTCCTCAGTCGTCGAAAAGGTCCGCAGCGCGACCGAGCCGGTCAGTCCTGCCTTGATCTCGGCGGGGCTCACGCCCTTCTCTGTGGCGACGCGGTTCATGTAATTGACCATCAATTCTGTCTCGATCGCGCCGGGGACGACGCAATTGCAACGGATGCCGAACTCGCCGACTTCCTTGGCGATCACCTTGGTAAGCACGCGCAGCGCGCCCTTGGCAGCGGAATAGTGGCTCTTGCGGACCATCCCGTCCCAGCCTGCGCCAGAGGAGAAATTGACGATCGCACCGCTTTTGCGTTCGAGCATCGAGGCGTTGAGCACCGCCTTGCTGCACAGCATCGCGGCCATGCAATCGACCTTGTAGGTATCGAGGAAGTTGTCGACCGTCTGCTCCCAGATGAACTTGTCGGTGCCGGGAACAGCGGCGTTGTTCATCAGCACGTCGACCTGACCCCAGCGGCTCATCGCAGCCTCGACCATGGCATCAACATCGGCTTCATCGGTGACATCGGCCTGCACCGCGACGGCATCGGGGCCAATGATTTCGGCTTCAGCCGCGACCAGTTCGAGCCGCCGCGCAGCCATCACAACTTTCGCGCCTTCCGCCACCAGCATCCGCGCCATGATCGGCCCGAGCCCGGTCGAAGCCCCGGTGACGATAGCGACTTTGCCCCCGAACCGACCAACAGAAAGGCTCATATCTCCAGCACCTTGCGCATGGTTTCATGGCTTTCTGGCGAACCATCGAGCGCGCGGTTGAAGCGTTCGGCGATGCGCCAGCCATCGGCGGTGCGCGCCAGAGTCCAGTGGTTGACCGCCGCGCGCCACAGGAACCAGCGCTCACCCTCCTTGAGGATCACCACCGAATAGCCGACAGCCTGCGCCTCATCGCCGTTCACAGTGATCTTGGGCGTCGCGGTCATATGCGCGCAGCCGGTGTTCACCAGATCAAGGTGCCCCGGCCAGCTATACATTCCCGCGATCTCGTCAGGTGCTTCCAGCCGCTTGGTGCCGCCATCGGGGAGGGTAAAGCTATAGCCGCCGCCGGGCTCCCACAGATCGCCAGCCGGAGCCGCCGTGGCGCTATCCACCAGCGGGCCGTAGCTCATCAGCAGATTCTGGATTTCAAGCTGATCCTCGGCGCGCTGCAGGCGCCGCTCAAGCTCTAATAGCCGCGCTTCTCGATCCAATCGTCTTGCTCCCCTGGCCGATAGGTTACACCCGGAGCGCGTCCGGACTTGGTCTTGAGATCAAAGCCGATGGCATCGGCCCCGCCTTCGATCGGCACACCAAAGGCCGAAAGCGCCCAGCTGGTCATGACATAGTGGCCGATGAGGAAGACCAGATCCATCATCTGGTTCTGGTTCAAGGTTTTCGCCAGCGTGCTCCAGGTCTCGTCGGAAAGGTTGTTCTGGCTGATCAGTTCGCCACAAGCGGAGATGATCGCCACCTCTTCCTCGTTGAAGGAATGCTGGCAATCCGGGAAATCGCGAATTTGCGCGATCTCTTCCAGCGTGATGCCGGCATTGATCGCATAGCCGACATGGTTGTGCCATTCATAGGGCGAGTTCACCAGCACGGCGACGCGCAGCACAACGATCTCAAGCTGCCGCGTGTTCAGCGAGTGGCCGGTCATGAAATACTTGCCCCAATGGCTGAACACCATGCCCAGTGGCGGGTGGTTCGCCATGACATTGATGATGTTGGTCTTCGAGCCTTCCTCCCATGAATTAGGCTCACCCCAGAACGATTGCACTTCACGCGTGGCGTCGGTCCATGTTTCCTTGGCGGGCCATTTGATGCGGAATTCATTGGGGACGGACATTCAGGTTTCCTCTGAGGCAAATATGTTGAACACAGGTTCAACGCTTCCACCGGTTCAGGTCAAGCACTGATCGGTGCCTATCGCCGGGGCGGATGGGTGATCTATGTTTAGCGCGGCCGTTACACTGCTGATTGGTCTGACTGGGCTGCCCCAAAGCGCGGCGCAGGGCGGTCAGACTTCGCTCGAGGCAAGCTGGCGCGCCTGTGCCAGTATCGATTCGTCGATCAGCATTGCGGGTTGCACAGCAGTGATTAAGTCACACGGGCAAAGCTCTGCACACCTCGCGGTTGCCTTGATCAATCGCGGCATCGCCTATCGCAACCAGCGCGCATTTGCCCGAGCGATCCGCGATTTCAGCCTTGCCATTCACTTGCGCCCCAACATGGCCCAGACTTATCTCGAGCGCGGTATCGCTCGCTATGCGCTGCGGCAATATGATCTGGCGATTCTGGACTATGACGCGGCAATCCGCTTGCGGCCAGACCTTGCCGAGGGCTGGAACAATCGCAGTCTGGCCTATCTCAAGAAAGCCGATTTTGATCGCGCCACCCGCGATTTCAACCAGACTGTCCGGCTGAACAAGAATTACGGCAACGCCATGATCAATCGCAGTCTAGGGCCGTTACCGGTGCCGGAACAGCGCTGATCAGACGATCAGGTGACCGACCATCCGGCATCGACGCAGATCGTCTGGTTGGTGCAATAGCGCGCAATTGGTGCGGCGAAATATAGCACCGCTCCGGCAATGTCCGATGGTTCGCACATGCCAAGCGCAGGCATTCGCCGCGCTGGTCCCACCGCTTCCGGCCCTTTGGCATTGATCGCGCCGGGTGAGGCAACTCCGCCCGGCAACACGGTGTTGACCGTAATGCCATGTTCGGCCAGCTCCAGCGCAGAGGCCTTAGTCAGTGCCGCCAGAGCGCCTTTGGAGCCCATGTAGCTCGCCAGCCCCTTGATCGCCTGACCGCGCAGACTGCACGAGGCGACATTGATAATCCGCCCCCCATTTCCGCTGGCAATCATGCCGCGCGCGCACTCACGCGTCAGCAGGAACGGCGCGCGGGCATTGATCGCATTGTTGCGGTCCCATTCTTCCGCCGTGCCCTCAAGCAGCAGTTGCCGATCCTGCACCCCGGCGTTGTTGACCAGAATCCAGGGCGCGCCCAGCCAGCCGGTGATCGCAGCGACCATCTCGACAATCGAGGCTTCGTCGGCCAGTTCAACCGCGAAGGCGTGGGCCTGCAAACCCTCGGCGCGCAGCCCAGCCGCGACACGTTCTGCCCCGCCATAATCACGGTCCGCCACGGCAACAGTCGCACCCGCCTCGGCCAGCATCCGCACCATGCCAACGCCGATGCCACTGGCCCCGCCGGTGACGAGCGCGACCCGGCCCGTCAGGTCAAATGGCCCGCTCATGCCGCTGCCTTGGCCCGGTCCTGTGCTTCAAGATTGAGCATTTCGGCCAGCAGGAACGCCAGCTCCAGCGATTGCGCGGCATTAAGCCGGGGGTCGCAATGGGTGTGATAGCGATCGGCCAGAGCCTCGTCGGTGATGGCAATCGCGCCGCCGGTGCATTCAGTGACATTTTGCCCGGTCATCTCGATATGCACGCCGCCGGCATGGGTGCCCTCGGCGCGGTGAACGGCGAAGAAGCCGCGCACTTCGGCAAGAATGCGCTCGAATGGCCGGGTCTTGTAGCCGCTGGCTGCCTTGATGACGTTGCCATGCATCGGATCGCAGCTCCACACCACTTTGTGGCCCTCACGCTCAACCGCGCGCACCAGTGGTGGCAGACCGGCTTCCACCTTGTCATGGCCGAAACGGCTGATCAGCGTCATGCGCCCGGCTTCGCGCGCCGGGTTGAGCACATCGAGCATCCGCAGCAGCGCGTCCGGCTCAAGGCTGGGGCCGCATTTCATGCCAATCGGATTACCCACACCGCGCAGGAATTCGACATGCGCCGAATCATCGAAGCGCGTCCGATCCCCGATCCACAGCATGTGGGCCGAACAATCGTACCAGTCGCCGGTCAGCGAATCGCGGCGGGTCAGCGCCTGCTCATAGGGCAGCAGCAGCGCCTCATGGCTGGTGAAGAAACTGGTGCCCTGCAGTTGCGGCACGGTCATCGGATCGATGCCACAAGCCTGCATGAAATCGAGCGCCTCACCGATACGGTCGGCGGTTTCGGAGAACTTGGCGGCCCAGGGGCTGCGACCGATATGGTCGAGCGTCCACTTGTGGACCTGTCGCAGATTGGCATAGCCGCCGGTCGAGAAGGCGCGCAGCAGATTGAGCGTCGAGGCGGACTGGCTATAGGCCTGAATCATCCGGTCAGGATTGTTACGACGGGTTTCCGGCTCAAATTCAGGGCCGTTGATGATATCACCGAAATAGCTCGGCAATTCCTGGCCATTGATAGTCTCGGTCTGCGCCGAGCGCGGCTTGGCGAATTGCCCGGCCATGCGGCCAACCTTGACCACCGGCTGCTTGCTGGCAAAGGTCAACACCACTGCCATTTGCAGCAACACGCGGAAGGTATCGCGGATATTGTCCGGGTGAAACTCGGCAAAGCTTTCAGCGCAATCGCCGCCTTGGAGCAGAAAGCCCCGTCCTTCGGCAACCTCGGCCAGATCAGCCTTCAGCGCGCGCGCTTCCCCGGCAAAAACCAGCGGCGGAAAGTTCGTCAGCGTGGCTTCGACGCGGCTCAGCGCCTCGGCGTCAGCATAGTCAGGCAGGTGCTTTGCCTGTGCGGATTTCCAGCTATCGGGATTCCAGTTGCTTGCCACGGTAATCTGCTCCTTTGCGGGGAGCGCCCTTAGACCCGTGAGGGGTGGATTGCAAAGGGCGCCAAGCGGATTGATCTACTCCAACAGTCAAACCACAGACTTCGTCATTGCGAGGAGCGAAGCGACGCGGCAATCCAGAGCGTCACGCGCTAACGCCCTGGATTGCCGCGCTTCGCTCGCAATGACGAAGATTTTTGGTTGGAATCAGCGCCCTGTTGGCGCTCCAACTCCCGGCCCCGCCGCGACCAACGCCTGCGGCACGACAGCGAGACGCCATGAGGCATCGCGCCGCAGATATTTGGCGGCCAGCGCCTGCATCGCTGCGGGCGTGGTCACAGTCAGATCGGGCAGCAGAGTACGAATGGATCGGTAGCGGAGCGGATCAGCAGTCGCGCCTTCCAGCTGGTACATGAAATAGGCAGAGCTGGTGGAGGCGCGGCTCACCTGTTGGCGCAGCGGCTCGATCACGCGGGCAAGCTCATCATCGCTAACCGGCCGCGCAACCAGATCGGCGGCAATCTCGTCTGCCACGGCAAAGAAGGCCGATACATCCTTGGGCTGAAGTTGAGCGAGCGCCTTAAGCGAACCACCATTGGTCAGGTCCATCGGCCAATCCGCCACCACCTGCGGGGCATAGCTGGCCCCCAGTTTTTCGCGCATCCGGTCCATCAGACGATTGCTGAACAGCTCGGTGAGGATCTGCAGTTGACGGCTTTCACGCACCCCGGCGATGCCACCTCCGGTTGGCCAGTAAACGATAGCAGCCGCCTGATTGGCATCGCCGTGATGCGGGAGAACTACCGGCACACCGCCGCCTGCGGGCACCTTGACGCTGGCGGCACTGGTACTGTCGGCAAGCGGCGCACGCTGTTTCAGCGCACCGAAGGTCTTCTCCAGCGCCGTGACCGTCTGATCGTGATCGATATCACCAAAAACCTGCACTTCCACCGGGCCGCTCAACAAGATCGGCTCCCACAACGCGCGGAACCCTTCGGGCGTGGAGGTGTCAATTTCCGCCGGTGTGGGCGTGTGGTAACGGCCGTCGCGATCCCGTTCGAGCCACTTCATATCGCGTTGCAACACACCTTGCGGCGAAGAGGCCAGCGCCTCGTATTGCAGCTTGGCTGCAGCCTTGGCGCGCAGCAGCGGGTTCACATCCCAGCGCGGTGTGGCGAGTTTGGCGGCGAAAAGGTACAGCTGATCGGCCAGATCATCGCGGCGCGTATCGGCGGAGAAGGTGAAGTCGGCATCCTCGATCTTGAAATCGAAGCCCATTTTTCGGCCTGTTGAAATGCGATCAAGCTCTTCCTGCCCCAGCGAACCGACGCCAGAACCAACCAGCGCCATTTCACCCAGCGTCGCATAAGCAGCGTCACTCTGGCCGATGGAACGATAGCCTGCACCAAAACGCACCTTCACGGTCACCCGGCCCGGTTCATCCGCGCTTGGCCAGAGCATGGCTTTGACACCATTGGCAAAATCGATCTGCTCAATCCCGGGCAGGCCGGTCGGCGCGGCGACAACGGCTTTGCCAGGGCTGCCGATGACCGGCAGATCGGCAAAGCTGATCGGCTTGTAGGCCAGCCGCGATCCGCCATCACCCGCCACCGGAGTGACCAAGGCTTGTCTCAGCGCCGCAGCATCCGCTTCACCCAGTTTGGGCGTCATCATGACAATCCGCGTCACCGGCCCGGTGAACAGCGAGCGGGTGTGTTCAAACACCGCCTTGGGGGTGAAGCGCGGCACTGTCTGTTCAAAAATCTCCTTCACCGCCAGCGGCGCGGCGACTGTCTCACGAATGTCGATTGCGGTGGCGAGGTCATCGGCGACCTTCGAGCCTGCCAGCAGATCGCGCTGCTCGGCGCTGCTGGCAAAGGCCACGCGCATCTCTGCCACTTCGCGGTCAATCTCCTCCTGACTTGGCGGGATGGCCAGAGCATCGGCGATAACGGCGCGCACGTCCTTGATCGCCGCCTGCCAATCGGGGCCAAGCGGGGTGACGGCGACGAAAGTGCCATCGACCGAGCGGCTGACATCCTGCTGATTGACCTGCGCCACCAGATAGGAGCCGCCAGCGCGCGCGCGCGCCTCTAGCCGGCGGTTGATTACGGCCTGCGCCAAAGCGTCGGTCATCAGGCCTTGATTATAGACAATCGTATCGTTGACCTTGCGCCACGGACGCAGCACCGCCCATGTCACCGAACGCGGCAGATCGGGCTCAACCAGCACCTGGGATTCACCGATGGCAGTGGGCACGGGCAGCTTGATCTTTACCGCTTTGGGCGGGGCAACCGGATCGCCAAAGCTGGGTGCTGGCACTGATGCACCGGGGGTCGGCCAATCAGCGAACCACTTTTTGACCAGTTCGGCAAAGACTTCCGGATCAGCATCACCAGCCACGATAACCACGGTGTTTTCGGGCCGGTACCAGCGCGAGTGGAAGGCGCGGACAGATGCCTGATTGGCACCAAACAACGTGAGTGCGGTGCCAATGGGCGCGCGGGTGGCGAGCGGCTGACCGGCGTAGATCACTTTGCGCATGCCATCCTGCACCCGCTCTTCAGCGCCGCCACGCTCGCGCTTTTCAGCAAGCACGATGGGCAGTTCGGCCTTGATATTGGCCTCGCTCAGGGTCGGCGCGATCATCATGCCCGATAGCAGCTTGAAGCTTTCATCAAGGCCGGCAGGCGTCGCTTCGGGCAGGTCGAGCTTGTACATCGTCCCAGTTGGCGTGGTTTCAGCATTGGTGTCCGAACCAAAGCTTGCCCCCAGCCGCTGCCAGGTGGGAATCGCCTGCGCTTCGCCCAGATACTTTGACTGCCGGAACACCAGATGCTCGATGAAATGGGCAAAGCCGCGCTCATCCTCACGCTCGTTGAGCGAGCCTGCATCGATGCGCACGCGGATCGAAACCTGCCCCGGCGGAACCCCATTCTTGCGCACTGCATAGCGCAGACCATTGGGCAGTTCGCCAAACACCCAGGCCTTGTCCTGCGGCACATCACTGCCGCGATAGAGCCAGGGTGTATTATCGGGCGCAGCAGGCGCGGCGGCGGGAACAGGCGCAGTAGCCGCTGGCTTAGCAGAATTCTCCACCGGTGCCTTGGCCTCAATCGCGGCTGCAAGCAGCAGCGCGGCAAGCGGAAGACAGGCGGCGATACGCCATGCGGCGCGGGGGGAAGACTGCATGGCCGTTCTATAGGAAGGCCGCGCATGAAGGGCTAGTGAATAGAACTGTTACTCCTCACCAGCTTATCTGGAACGAAACAACTGCGGCCTCATCCGTGCTGCCAGCAACAGTAATGTGGGTAGAACCATGGTGAGCATCACGTCCTTCATCCCCTCACCATATTGCTCGGCGGGCACAGGCCAACGCTCAACCCACAGATCGACCACTTCATTCGCCAGTTCGAGCGCAAGGACAATCAGCCATGGCAACCAGCGCGCGATAGGCCGCCGGGTGACGAGTGCCGCGATCAGCAGCAACACCATGCCGAGCATGACATGCAGCGCATCGTCACTGAAGGCGATGGAATGCTCAATGAAAGTCTTGGCCGCATACCAGTGAGCAGCGATGAATGCGGGTATGTTCAAGCGCTATTGATCCTTTTCGCGGGTAGCCGCCCCTTGACCCTGCCCGCATCCCGCCTACATGCCAAGTCATGTATATCGAGACCGAAACCACGCCGAACCCGGCAGTTCTGAAGTTCCTTCCCGGCCGTGAGGTTATGGCGGGCGGAACCCGTGACTTTGCGCAGGAGGAAGACGCTGCAGCTTCGCCGCTGGCTGAGGCGCTGTTCAGCCTTGGTGATGTTTCGGGCGTGTTTTTTGGCCGCGATTTCATTTCGGTGACGGCGGGCGAAGGCGTGTCGTGGAACGATCTCAAGCCGCAAGTCGTCGCCATGCTGCTCGATCACTTCGTTAGCGAAGCACCGTTGTTTTCTGGCCCGGATGCCAGCGGAATTGTCGTTCCGGCAGAGGATGAAGATTTCGGCGATGCTCCTGAACATGCCGATATCATCGAACAGATCAAGGAATTGATCGAAACCCGTGTGCGGCCAGCCGTCGCCAATGATGGCGGTGACATCATCTACAAGGGGTTCCGCGAAGGTGTGGTGTACCTCACCATGCAGGGCGCCTGTGCGGGCTGCCCCAGTTCCACCGCGACACTGAAGAACGGCATCGAGAGCCTGCTCAAGCACTATGTCCCCGAAGTCACCGAAGTGCGCGCCGCCTGACACCTGCCTTCCTGTTTTTCGGAGTTCCCATGGCCCAGCCCATCAACGAAGCCGCGCTCGACCAGCTGTTCCGCACCGCGCGTACTTTTAACGGCTATTTCGACAAGGCGGTAACACCTGAACAGATCGATGCCATCTGGGAACTGATGAAGTTTGGCCCGACATCGGCCAATTCTCTGCCCGCGCGGCTGATTTGGTGCTCCAGCGATGCGGCCAAGGAAAAGCTGGCGGCGCTGTCCAGCGGCACCAATGCTGACAAGATCCGCGCTGCGCCGGTCACGGTGATCATCGGCATGGACGTGGATTTTCACGAGCAACTGGCCACGCTGTTGCCGCATTACCCGGCGATGCAGGACATCATCGGCAGCCTGCCTGAACCAGTGCGCGAAGTGATGGCGCTGCGTAATTCCTCGCTGCAGGGCGCTTATTTCATCATGGCAGCGCGCGCGCTCGGCCTAGATACCGGGCCGATGTCCGGCTTTGATAACGCCGCCGTTGATGCTGCCTTCTTTGCTGATACGCCGAAAGTGAAGTCCAACTTCATCTCGACTCTGGGCTATGGTGATCCTGCGACAATCTTTGATCGCAGCCCCCGCCCCGATTTTGACCGCTTCAACGCCATCGCCTGAGCTGATGCGCACGCTGGTGATCGACTGCGCGACCGAGGCCTGCTCGGTTGCTCTGTTTGATGAAGGCGTGCTGTTATCGGGAGAACTCCGCTTACTCGGGCGCGGCCATGCCGAACAACTGGTGCCGATGATCGCCGCCTTGCCTGACAAAGGCCGGGCGGAGCGAATTGTCGTCTCGCTTGGCCCCGGCAGCTTTACCGGCGTGCGCGTCGGCCTTGCTGCGGCCAAGGCGCTGGCGCTGGCGTGGAAGGCAGAGCTGCTCGGCTATCCGACACTGGCGCTGATCGCAGCCCAGGCGCGGACAGAGCTGGGCGCACAAGCCGTTACTGTGGCGATGACCGGCGGGCACGGTGAATGGTTTGTGCAGGACTTTGCTGCCGATGGCATGGCGGCGAGCGCGCTGGCATCACGCTCCCCAGAAGCTGCGGCGAATGCGGCAATATCCGCCCTGATCGCCGGAAGCCAGGCCGAAGCGCTGGTCGCGGCGCGCGGATCTGGCACAGCCCTGCCTTTGTGGCCGGATGCCCGCGCCTTTACAGCACTGCTCGCCGCCGCACTGACTTCTGAGACCTCACCCATCTATGGCCGCGCTCCTGATGCCCGCCTACCTGTTGCCCGCCTGCCGGGGGTGGCGCAGTGAGCCAGAAGATCGATGATATTGACCGGATCATGGCCATCATGGCCGTGGCTTTCGATCCCGAATATGGCGAGGCATGGAACCGCCGCCAGATCGAGGACGCGCTGCTGATCGGTAATTGTCACTATCTGCTGGCTGGCGAAGCTGGCGCAGAGGCGCTGGCCGGGGAACCGATCGCCGGTTTCTCGCTATCCCGCACCGGCTATGAGGAAGAGGAGCTGCTGCTGTTCGCGGTCGCCCCCCAGTTCCGGCGTCGCGGCGTTGGCCAGCAACTTCTGGCCCGCTTTGCTGCCGCTGCGAAAGAGCGTGGGGCGCGGCGCCTGCTACTGGAGATGCGGCGTGGCAACTCCGCCGAATCGCTCTATCGCGCCCATGGTTTCGTGCAGATTGGCGAAAGGCTGAACTATTACCGTTCCAGATCAGGACCCAGACTGGACGCGATAACCTTTGCTTGTGACTGCTGATTTCCTGAATTCTATCAAATACTGAGCAACTTATAAAATCATGTGAAATATCGCAGAGTATCGCAATTTTCACTCTTGTCAGTAGCCAAGAACAAGTTCAATGCGCGCTCAGCGGACGGAATTGCCGTCAGTTAATGTTTAGATAGACACGCATTCAAGCGTGCGGTCGCAACAAACAAGGAATTTTCTATGGATACCGCGCTTAGCGATACAAACGAAATGCTTATCACGCTGACTTCAGACATTGTCGCTGCTCATGTCAGCAACAACAATGTCGCGGTGGAAGATGTTTCGGCCTTGATCGGCAATGTCTTTAACGCACTGGCCGGACTTGGTCAGGTTGTTGTGGCTCCCGAAGTCGCACCTGAGCCCGCCGTTACGATCCGCGCCTCAATCAAGCCAGACTACATCGTGTGTCTGGAAGACGGCAAGAAGCTGAAGATGCTCAAGCGGCACTTGATGACGCATTACAATCTCACTCCTGATCAGTACCGCGCCCGCTGGGGCCTGTCGGCTGACTATCCGATGGTCGCTCCCAACTATGCCGAAAAGCGCCGCGAGCTGGCCAAGAAGATCGGTCTGGGCCGCAAGCTTGGCACCAAGCTGGTCAAGAAAGCTGCTCCCGCCAAGGTGCCCGCCCGCCGCGGTCGTCCGCCCGAGGCCTAGGCCTTAGATTTAGCTACCGAACTCTAGTTGCAGAATAGCCCCGTCGGTCTAATATCGGCGGGGCTTTTCATTTGCAGGACCGTTGTGCACCAACCTATCGACATCGAAGCGCTCTGCGCAGAACGCGGCCTCAGGATCACCGATCAGCGCCGGGTGATCGCCCGCGTCCTGTCCGAAAGCGATGACCACCCCGATGTCGACAAGCTGCACGCGCGGGCATCCGCGATCGATTCGGGGATCTCGATCGCCACAGTCTATCGCACGGTGCGGCTGTTCGAAGAGGCGGGCATCCTTGATCGTCACGATTTTGGCGATGGCCGTGCGCGCTATGAAGCCAGCCCCGAGGCGCACCACGATCACATGATCGATGTGGAAAGCGGCAAGGTCATCGAATTCGTCGATCCCGAACTGGAGGCGCTGCAACGCCAGATTGCCGAGCGGCTGGGCTATCGTCTGGTCGATCACCGCATGGAACTGTTCGGCGTGCGGATTGATCGTGATGCCAGCCCCAAGGGAACCGGGCCGCAGGAATGAGCGCCGTAGTCGCCGAGGCTCACGAGCCGAGGATCGGCGCACTCGGCTGGCTACGCATCGTGGTTCGCACCGCCGCCATGCTGCTGCTGTTGCTGGCCTGCGTGGCGCTCTATTATCTCTTCCACCTGTTCCGCCGCCACAATCCCTGGCCGCGCGTGTTTCTGAGCGGCGTGGCGTGGATCGCGGGCATCGATGTGCGCGTTGTGGGCGAAAAACCGGCAGGCGGTGCCTTCATCCTCGCTAACCACGTCAGCTGGATTGATATCCCCGCGCTTGCCCATGCCTGCGGGACAGCCTTTGTCGGCCACGATGGCCTGGCGGAAACACCAGTGATTGGCTGGCTGTGCCGGATCAGCGACACGGTGTTCGTCGCCCGGCATGACCGCAAAAGCGTCGCCGCGCAGGTCGAGCAAGTCCGCATCGCCATCCGTGATACCGGCGCGCTGACCATCTTCCCCGAAGGCACAACCAGCGACGGCACCGGCCTGCTGCCGTTCAAATCATCGCTGCTATCCGCGCTGGAGCCGCTGCCCGAAGGGGTAAGCGTGGTGCCGGTGCTGCTCGATTACGGGGCCGAGGCGGCGGATGTGGCATGGGTGGGGACCGAGCATGGCGTCGATAATTTCAAGCGCATTTTGGCGCGCGGAAGGCCGGTGGTGGTGACGGTGCGGTTTTTGGCGGCACTGACGGGGGATGATGTGAAGGATCGAAAGGCAATGGCGGCGGCGGGGCGGGCGGCGTTGCTGGGGGCGATGCCAAACACTCTCACCATTAATGGAGGGAAGCGAGGAAGCTGGTAGGGGTCAACATCACATGTGCATCAAGCGGCGGGCGGATTGAAAAAGCTCGCGGCTCGCGCGCAAAGTTCCAAAGCCGGACGAGGTGCCAAGTGTCGCGGTTAGCTTCAGCGACAGCAATCTCATTTCGCGTGATATGGAATGGAGTCCTATCCCAACCATTCGTTGTCTTGACCTCGATCAGACGTTCCTGTCCATCCGGCTCGAAACTAAAAATGTCATAGCCTGCACCGTCGCCTTCTTCGATCGCTGTCCAGCGAACTTTGTCGGCAAGATCTCCCCTACGAGCACTTTGCAGAACTGCCTTCTCGTGGAGCAGGACTCGCTGTTCGCCGGCTTTGCCGAGTGCGCGATTTCGGGCATCTCGTTGAGCTACATCGTATTTTCTCGCAACAGCTGCCGCAAACTTGGGATCGACTGGTGGCAACTCGTTGGAGAAAGTGGGAGCGGGGCCGATCCAGAGGATTGCATCCGATCCATCTTTTAGTGAGCTACCGATCCGTTCCTCAACTTCATTGTGCTTTACGACTGTCCAGTCAGGGTTCGCTTCAAGCCAGCGTATCACAGCATCGACCAACGAACCTTGATAGCTGTAAAGCGACTTGTAGCCGTTGATTTTTTGCTGGCCCAAAAAATCCATGACAGCGCTGATATTGCGATGTTTGAACTCTAAAGCCGAATTGTTGCGCTTTGGAAGAAGGTCGAGCAAATGCCTGCGATGCTCTGATTTATTGTAGTAACGACCTAAAAGTTCGTCTGTCAGCATTGCGAAATAATCGGCGACCATCAGATCGTTTTCCGTGTCGTCCCAATCTTCGTCTGACATAGTTAGATATTGAACCTCACAGCGCGCCGCAATCGCAGAGTTTCGAGCAACACAAGACGTTACGGGCATTACGGTGCCCATCGGCCTTTCGAATATAACTGCACCGCCGGACGAGGACACGCAATAGCATGTCCCCCGAGTGGCGTCATATAACCACCCCCTTCACTCCCCGCCGCAATTGCCCTAACGCGCCCAAACCATGCGCCCAACCTCTCCCCCCAAGACCTACCGGGTCAAAAGCTTCGGCTGCCAGATGAACGTCTATGATGGCGAGCGCATGGCCGAGCTGCTTGATGCGCAGGGGATTGTTCCGGCGGCGGACGGCGACGACGCTGATCTGGTGGTGCTCAACACCTGCCACATTCGCGAGAAGGCGGTCGACCGGGTCTATTCGGATATCGGCCGGTTGAGGCGTGACGATGGCTCATCGCCGCTGATCGCCGTTGCTGGCTGCGTCGCGCAGGCTGAGGGTGATGAGATCATGCGGCGGGTGCCTGCTGTCTCCATGGTGGTCGGCCCGCAGGCTTATCACCGCTTGCCGGGGATGTTGGACGAGGCGGTGGCGGGGCGGCGCTCGGTCGATACCGATATGCCGGCCGCAACCAAGTTCGATGTGCTGCCCGCGCGGCGCAAGGTGGCGGCTTCCGCCTTCCTCACCGTTCAGGAAGGTTGCGACAAGTTCTGCACTTACTGTGTGGTGCCCTATACGCGAGGGAGCGAAATCTCGCGCCCCTTTGCCGATCTGATCGCCGAGGCGGAGCGGCTGGTGGGGGCCGGGGCCAAGGAGATCACGCTGCTCGGCCAGAATGTGAATGCGTGGACGGGTGAAGATGCCAAGGGGCGCGGCGTGGGCCTCGATGGCCTGATCCGCAGCCTTGCCCAGATCGCCGATCTGCGCCGCATCCGCTATACCACCAGCCACCCCAATGACATGACCGAAGGCTTGCTGATCGCCCATGCCGAGGTCGAAAAGCTGATGCCGTTCCTCCACCTGCCGGTGCAATCGGGCAGCGACCGGGTGCTGAAGGCGATGAACCGCAGCCATTCGGTGGCAAGCTACCTCAAGGTGCTGGGCCGCGCCCGCGCGATCCGCCCCGATATCGCGCTGTCAGGCGATTTCATCGTCGGCTTCCCCGGTGAGACCGAGGCCGAATTTGCCGAGACAATCGCGCTGGTCGAACAGGTCGGCTATGCGCAATGTTTCAGCTTCAAATACAGCCCCCGCCCCGGAACTCCGGCAGCAACCATGGACAGCCAGATCGCGCTGGAGGTAATGGACGAGCGCCTGCAACGCCTGCAAGCCGCGCTGCAGAAGAGCAGTCTGGCGTTCAACCAGACCTCAGTCGGGCGGACTTGCGAAGTGCTGGTTGACCGGCTCGGGCGGCGCGAGGGGCAGTGGCTCGGTAAGTCGCCCTGGCTGCAATCGGTGCATTTTATGGGTGAGGCAGCGATTGGCGATGTGGTGAGCGTGGAGCTGACCGAGGCAGGGCCGAATTCGCTCGCCGGCCGCCTGATCGCTCGGTAACATTATAATTATTTCACGCAAAGGCGCAAAGGCGCAAAGGCGCAAAGGCGCAAAGAGGTTGCGCCTGAGGCGGAGCCTCCTTCAAGCTCGTTCGTTCCGTTATCCGCATCGTTCATTATTTGAGAATGCCTGCGGCACAGCACAACCTCTTTGCGCCTTTGCGCCTTTGCGTGAACCAAAAATGTTGCTCAGCGCACACGCCTGAATATATTCCACAGTCCTGTCACGCCTGACGCTTGCCTGTAACAAACACGCGCCTATCTTGGCTTCGTGGGCTGCGACCCCGCAGCCCTGATTGAAAGGAGCGCATGACCCGCAAAACCGCTCGCGTCCAGAACGTGACGCATCTCAAACCCGAACCACCCAAGCGTGCCCGGGCTGAACTTGAATTCGATGAACCCGCCGTGCTCGGCGCGTTATTCGGACAGTTTGATGCCAATCTGATCCTGCTGGAAAACCGGCTGAGCGTCTATATCGCGGCCCGCGGCAATCGCATCCAGATCGAAGGCAGCCCTGATGCTGTCGCCCGCGCCCGCGAAGTGCTCAAAACCATGCACCAGCGCCTGCTCCAAGGCCATGAACTCGATGTCGGCGCGGTTGAAGCGCTGATCGCCATGTCGAATGAGCCGACACTCGAAGGCATCGTCACCGGCGATCTCGGCTCGCCATCGGTGATGATCCGCACCCGCAAGAAAGTGATCCTGCCGCGCTCTGCCATGCAGATCGAATATATGAAGGCGCTGGCACGGGAAGATATCATCTTCGCACTGGGGCCAGCAGGCACCGGCAAAACCTATGTCGCGGTGGCGCAGGCGGTCAGCCAGTTAATGAACGGCTCGGTCCAGCGGCTGATCCTGTCCCGCCCGGCGGTGGAAGCAGGCGAGCGGCTGGGCTTCCTGCCCGGCGACATGAAGGAAAAGGTCGATCCCTATCTGCGCCCGCTGTATGATGCGCTCTATGATTGCATGCCGCCCGAACAGGTTGAGCGGCGGCTGGCTAATGGCGAGATCGAGATCGCGCCGATCGCCTTCATGCGCGGGCGGACATTGGCCGATGCCTTCGTCATCCTTGATGAAGCGCAGAACACCACACCGGCGCAGATGAAAATGTTCCTCACCCGCTTCGGCCAGAACAGCCGCATGGTGGTCTGCGGCGATCCCAAACAGGTCGATATTCCTGGCGGGGTCGAGCATTCGGGTCTGGCCGATGCGGTCAAGCGGCTGGAAGGGGTGGATGGCATTGCGGTGACGCGGTTTAGTGTTGCCGATGTCGTGCGCCACCCGATCGTCGGGCGGATTGTCGAGGCTTATGAAGGGAAGGAGGCGTAGCCTGCGGTTTTGCAGACGGGGTTGAAGAAGCGCGCGCGCTACCCTAGCCCAAGATCATGATCTCCCTCGAAATCGCCATCGAATCCCCTTGGCCTCCCGCCATCGACTGGGCGGACCTTGCTGTCGTCGCAACCGAGGCAGCCAGCACTGTCGCGCCTGAACTTGCCAATGCACGGCTTTCCGCCAGCCTGCTGTTTGCCGATGATGCCGAGGTTCACGCGCTGAACCGGCAATGGCGGGCGAAAGACAAGCCGACCAATGTGCTGTCCTTCCCGATGCTGGAGCGCGTGGAATTGCTGGCCCTCAGCCCAGATGGCCCGCCCGAACTGCTGGGTGATATTGCCATGGCGCTGGAAACCTGCACGCGAGAGGCTGAGGAAAAGGGCATCAGCCTTGAACATCATGCCACGCACCTGATTGTTCACGGCCTGCTCCACCTTGCCGGATTTGACCATGAAATATCACCGCAACACGCCGAAGCCATGGAAGCATTGGAAATAAAGGCGCTTGCCAGCATGGGGATCGCCAACCCATATAGCGATTGAGACAATTGCAACTGCGCGTTGCTTAAAGGGACTGACGATTTCGATGGCTGAAGGCGGAACTGGAGACTCGGATAGTAGGGCAACGCTGTGGGGAACACTCCGCAGCCTGCTGGGCTATGGCCACGATCAGAGCCTGCGCGCACAGCTTGAAGAAGCGATTGACGAGCATGAGGAAGATTCCAGCCCCGGTCCGGTCGGCGATCTTTCCCCGCTTGAGCGTCAGATGCTGCGCAACCTGCTGCATTTCAGCGAAACCGATGTCGATGATGTTTCGATCCCGCGCCGCGAAATCATCGCCGTACCTGCCACATCAAGCTGGGACGAGGTGGTCTGCGCCTTTGCCGAACATGGTCACACCCGCATGCCGGTTTATGGTGAGAGCCTTGATGAGATCAAAGGCATGATCCACATCAAGGATGTGTTCCCGTTTCTGGCGACTGGCAAACCCCCGCCGAAGGACTGGACCGTGCTGATGCGCCAGCCGCTGTTCGTGCCGCAATCACGCTCTGCGCTTGATGTGCTCGCCGATATGCGCGCCAGCCGGATGCACCTTGCCATGGTGTTTGACGAATATTCGGGCACCGAAGGCCTCGTCACCATCGAGGATCTGGTCGAGGAAATCGTTGGCGATATCGAGGATGAGCATGACGATGCACCAGAGGAACTGCTGGTGCTGATCGAAGACGGCATGTGGGATGCCGATGCCCGCGCCGAGCTGGAAGATGTCGGTGCCCGCATCGACCCGCGCCTTGGCCAGGTGGATGAGGATGTCGACACACTGGGCGGCCTTGCCTCGCTGCTGGCCGAACAGGTGCCGCCAGTCGGGGCCATGCTGCTGCATGACAGCGGCTGGAGACTGGAAGTCACCGCCGGCAATCAGCGCCACGTCACCCGGCTGCGGCTGCACCCCCCGCAGCAACACGAAACTTCGGACGAGTAACCACAGATGCGCCGCCTCCCACCGCTTCGCGCGCTCGAAGCCTTTGTCCGTGTCGTCCGTTCAGGTTCCGCCAAGGCCGCTGCAAGCGAACTTGGCCTGAGCCCGTCTGCCCTGTCCCGCCGCTTGCAAAGCCTTGAAGACTTCGTCGGCAAAAAGCTGTTCCTGCGCCAGCATCAATCACTGAAGCTGACCGAGGATGGTCAGGCTTTTTATGATGCGGTCAATCCCAGTCTTGAGGAACTGGCCGAGGCTGTCGAATCGCAAGTGGAGAACGGCCAGGTTCTGCGCCTGCATCTGGGTGTGCCATCGCTGTTCGGCGAGCAACGCTTGTTCCCGCACCTGCTGGCGCTGCGCAAGCTCCACCCGCGCCTGCATATCGATGTCGACACGGGTCCGCATCTCGATAATCGGCTGGGTGATACGCTCGATGCCGCCATCGTGCTGGCCCGCGCACCGGATGAGGCGCTCTATTCCTTCCAGCTTGATCACAACCGTGTCTATGCCATCACCTCCAAGGCGCTGGCTGCCGAGTTAGGTAATGAGCCAGACATCAAGAAGCTGTCAAAGCAGACTTTCCTGATTCATCACGATCTGCCTGAAAGCTTTGCCGCCTGGAAGCAAGCGATGCAGCTTGAAGCGCTGGAACCGGCGGCAATTGACCATTTCGATTCAGGTCAGTTGATCCTTGAGGCCGCCGCCCAAGGGCTTGGCATTGCGATCATGCATGACGATCACTTCACCCGGTCCGGCGATGCCCGACTGGCGCGGCTTTATGATGTGACTGTCGAGAGCCCCTACAGCTACTGGTTCGTCTGCCGCCCGCGCGCCTTGCAGACCCGGCCGGTGCGGCTGTTTCACGATTGGCTGCTCAAGGCCGAGGTATAAAGGTCACACTGGTGGCGTCCGCCTGAATCTCACGCCAGTGGCTGGTATCTGCACGCAACGCCGCGATGAGCGCCGGGTCAGTGACGGTCGAAAGCAACCAGGCAGAGGGACGATAGCGCGTTGTGATCGCGGCAAGGTCTGCCTTGCCCGCAAGAATATCGCGATAAAGGCTCCACTCGGCATCGCTATAACGCCAGTAACGCCCGTCAAAACCCACCTGCCAATCCGGCCAGCCAGCGTCGATCACCGGCCCGCCAAATGCGAATCCACAAAATATGGTGCCCTTGATGCCCGCTGCCTTGAGCCGCTCGATGCCCTGCACCGGGATTCCGCTATCCATGGTGACTGGCCCGCGCAGGATCACCAGCAGCAGCGCCAGCAAAGCTCCGGCAGGGTAAAGCAGCAGTGCGGCACGGCTGCCTGCCGCTTTCTTGCTTCCCGGTTCGCGTCCCGCAGCCAATGGCACCAGTGCGAGTGCCCAGAACAGCATGAACCGCGCCGAAACCAGCGCCATGACCAGAAACACTACCGCGCCAGCAATGTCTGCCAAATCAAGGGAGCGGCGGTGCTGAAACACCAGCACGCCAATCACGGCATGGAGAACAGCAAACCACGGCAAAAAATCACGGCTTGCCGGATCAAGCAGTGATAGCCACTCGGTCGCACCCATGGCGACGCTCTGCTGCGCATTGGCGAGCGAAACCGCCAGCACTCCGAAGCCCGCCGGGGTGGCGAATGTGGCCAGCGCAGCGATCAGGCACAGCGCCGTCTCGTGCCATGGTGGCGCGGCGCGGCGTTCTGGCCCAAGCCAGCCGAGCCATGCCAGCCAGCCCGGTCCGCCGCGCGCCGCAAGATAGATCGCCGCAACGCTGACCGAGGGGTGAAGGTTTTGCCATAGCACCAGCAGCGCCGCCCCCAACCCGAGCCATGTGCCGAAACGCAGAGTCTGGTGCTGCACGAGCAACAACAGCAGACCAAAACCCAGCACGGCAAAGCTCTGCGGACGCAGGCCGGAAAACGGGAAAGCCACAGCAATACAGACCACCAGCGCCAGACCCAGTGCGAGGTTGCCGGCCCCACGCCGCCGGGCCGCCAGCCCCGCCGCGACAAAGCCGCCGCTCCAGGCCAGGGCATCGATCAGCTGCACCCCGCGCCAGCCAGCAATCCGCCGCATCAGCGCCAGCAGAAGCTGTGCCAGCACGGAAAGCTGCGGCAGTGGTTCATTCAAATGCGTGGCAGCAAACGGCTCGCGGGTGATGAGCCACCCGCTATCGAGCATCAGATCACCCAGCCGCAGCTGCCAGAATATATCAACATCATTGACCGGCCGCAGCAGCAGCAGCCAGACCAGCAGCACCGGCACCAGCAGCCAGCCGTGGCCTCGCAAGACCCCGGCTATGCTGCTGTCCGATGGCATGGTGCCAGCTGCTCCCGGCCTGACGGATCAGCCCGCGCTGACGCTCGCCTTGACGATCTTGCCCGGCTCGCGCGGTGGCTCGCCCTTGGGCAGCGCGTCAACGTGCTCCATGCCTTCTTCAACCACGCCCCAGGCAGTGTACTGCCTGTCGAGGAAGCGGGCATCGTCAAAGCAGATGAAGAACTGGCTGTTGGCAGAGTTCGGCGCGCTGGAGCGGGCCATCGAGCAGACGCCGCGGACATGTGGTTCAGCGTTGAATTCGGCTTGCAGATCGGGCTTGGAAGAGCCGCCCATGCCGGTGCCATCGGGGCAGCCGCCCTGCGCCATGAAGCCGGGGATCACGCGGTGGAACTTTACTCCGTCGTAAAAGCCCTCGCCCGCCAGCTCCTTGATCCGCGCGACATGGCCGGGGGCCAGATCGGGGCGAAGCTTGATTTTGACGTCGCCGCCAGAGCTCAGGGAAAGGTTCAGATATTCGTCAGCCATGGGGAATCTCCTGTTATTTTGCGCTTCCTATAAGACGGCGGCAAATAAAGTCACGCATTGGCTTTGAGCCCCCCGTCTCTATTGGCTAGGTTGCAATTGCGAAATCCCAGCCTAGACCGGGCGCCATGAACCCCGAGGATCACGATAACACGCTGCTGCATGAGGCCGCTGATGCGGTGGCCGACGCGCGCGAGTCCGAAAGCCTCGACGAGGAAAACACCCTCAAGCCCGAATTTGTGCGTCGGGTGCGCGATGCGCTCGAAGCGGGCGAGCGTGACGCGGTTTATGATCTGGTCGAACCGCTGCACCACGCCGATATCGCCGATCTGTTCGAGCTGCTGAACGCCGATGAGCGCCCGGAACTTGCCCGCGCGATCACCGACCTGATGGGGCCGGAAGTTTTTGCCGAACTGAATGACCATGTCCGCGAACTGATCGTCGAATCGCTCCCCGCCGGAACCGTTGCCGACATCGCCGAACAGCTCGATACCGATGACGCCGTCGCGATGATCGAGGATCTTGACGACGAGGATCGTGAAGCCGTCCTCGCCGAGATGGAGCCCGAAGACCGCGCTGCCATCGAATCGGCGCTGGCCTATCCCGAAGAGAGCGCGGGCCGCCTGATGAGCCGCGATTTCATCGCGGTGCCCGAACATATGAGCGTCGGCAGCCTGATCGATTACCTGCGCGAAAATCCCGATCTTTCCACAGAGTTCTGGGAAATTTTTGTCGTTGACACCAGCCATCATCCCATCGGCACCTGCGCGCTCAGCTGGGTCTTGCGAACCCCGCGCGGCGTGGCGCTCGCCGATGTCATGACGCGCGATCAGACACTGATTCCGGTCGGTATGGATCAGGAAGAAGTGGCGCTGCGCTTTCAGAAATACGCGCTGATTTCCGCCGCCGTGGTTGATGAATCGGGGCGGCTGGTCGGCCAGATCACCGTCGATGACGTCGTCCACATCATTCAGGAAGAAGCCGGCGAAGACGTGCTGCTGCTCTCGGGCGCGGGCGATGGCGATATCAACGAACCGATCCGTGACAGCTATTTCAGCCGTGTGCGCTGGCTGATAGCCAACCTGATCACCGCGCTGCTTGGCGCAACGATCATCACCGCGTTTGGCGGGGCAATCGAAAAGCTAGTGGCGCTCGCCGCCTTGACCCCGATGGTCGCCTCGATCGGTGGCAATGCGGGGACGCAGACCATGGCCGTCACCGTGCGCGCGCTGGCCACCAACCAGCTGACCCGCGCCAACACTGCCCGCATCCTGATGCGCGAATTCCGCGTCGCCCTGCTCAACGGCAGCACCGTCGCCACGCTGATCGGTGTTGCCACCGCACTGGTCTTCCAGAACCCGCTGCTCGGCACGGTGATCGGCACGGCTGTGATGATCAACATCATCACCGCAGGACTGGCGGGCGTGCTGGTGCCGGTGGTGTTTGACCGGCTTGATCAGGACCCCGCTGTGGCCAGTTCGGTATTCGTCACCATGATCACCGATTCGATGGGCTTTTTTGCCTTTCTAGGGCTGGCGGTGTTGAGCGGGCTGGTGGGCTAAACCATGCCCCTCCACCTGACAAAAGTGGCCTTCGGCGCGCAGTCGATGGAAGAGATGCACACTTGGTTCGCGGGGCGCGGTGACGAGGCGCTGCTGACCACGCGCTATCTGCCCAAACGGCATGAGGAAATCGTACCGAGCGAGGGCAACCCGGGCGGCTCGCTGTTCTGGATCTACAAACACCAACTCGTCGCCCGCTCCCCGATCCTGCGCTTCACAGAGGCCGAGCTCGGCAAGACCCACATCGTCATTTCAACCGCACTGATCGACGTCCACCCCCGGCCCAAACGCGCGCACCAAGGCTGGCGCTATCTCAGCGACGAGGACGCCCCGGTTGATCTGTGTGCGGGCGAGAGCGCGGGCGATGTAATGCCGGTGGGGCTGGCGGGGGAATTGGCAAGGCTGGGGCTGGTTTAGGGAACAAAATTCACCCCCGCCCCAACCACCACCGCACCAGCTGATGCGCAATTGCCGTCACCGGTGGGGCGATGAACGGCGCATCCTCATCCCCCGCCATCGCCGCTTCCACCTCAGCCCTCGTGAACCAGCGGGCGTCTTCCAGTTCGTTGCGATCAAGGGTGATTGCCGGATCGTCGGTATAGGCGTGGCAGCCGATCATCAGCGAACTAGGGAACGGCCAGGGCTGGCTGGCGACATAGGTAACATCGCGCGTGGTGATCCCGGCCTCTTCCAGCACCTCGCGCGCCACGGCTTCCTCGATGGTTTCGCCCGGCTCGACGAACCCGGCGAGCGCGGAAAAGCGGCGTTCGGGGAAGCGGGGCTGGCGGCCCAAGAGCAGGTTGCCCTGATGCTCGACCAGCATGATCGTCACCGGATCGGTGCGCGGGAAATGTTCGGCAGGGCAAGCTGTGCAGTTGCGCTGCCAGCCGCCCTTGGTGAGCACCGTCGCCGCACCGCACTGGGCACAGAAGCGGTGACGGGCGTGCCAGCCGACCAGCGCGCGGGCTGTGCCGTAAGCGGCCAGCTCTGCGCTGCTGAGCGAGGACATCGCCTGCCACAGCCGCGGATTAGGCGGGCCGACATCGCTGCCCCCCGGCACCGGTGCAAAGTGGGCGCGGCCATCCTTCAGGCCCAGAAACACCAGCTCAGTATCTGGCGCGGCATCGGCAAGCGATCCCCAGATCAGGCCGCCATCATCGCTGATCAGCGGATCAAGCCCCTGCATCAACAGCAGCCGGGCACGGTGGTCCATCAGGCCCGCCAGCGCCGCCGCATCGCCGCGCAAGTGGTCTGCCCGGTCAATCGGGCTGCCCGAAAAGGCAATGTTCAGAGCAATCATCGTTTCAGCCCTGCCAAAGCATCAGTCCGCGCGGCGGCCATGAATTCCTTCTGCAAAGGATAGACCTCCGTCGGCATGAACTGGGTAAATAGCGCAGCGCGCAAACCGATGCGGCGCTGGATAAAAAATATCGTTCCCGCCGCGCCAGACCAGCCGAACGAGCCTTCATCAGCCCCCAGCCCGACACGCCCACCCGCGCCATAGCCTGCGCCTTCCATGCGGGTGCCTTTGGTCACAGGGCCGGGGGGCAACAGGTTGGACATGGCCAGCCGCACCGCCGAAGCGCTGATAAGCTGCTTGCCGTCCAGCATGCCCTCACCCAGCATCAGTGCCATGAAGCGATCAAAATCACGTGGGCTCGTCACCAGCCCGGCCCCGCCGAATTCAAATGGCGGCCTATCAAGGAATACCGAACCTTTGGGCTTGTCGAGCGCAAACGGTTTTCCACGAAAGATGGCGTAATTGGTGGTGAAACGAGGAATTTCGGTCGCAGGAAGCCGGAAGTAGGTGCTGGTCATCCCGGCAGGAGCAAACAGGCGTTCCGTCAGCATTTCGCCCAGCCCGCGCCCCTGATGTCGTTCAAGCGCAAGGCCCAGAATGTCGAAACTCATCGAATAACGCCAGGAGGTGCCGGGTTCAGCCACCAGCGGCACCTTGGCCACCTCACGCAGAAAATCGTCAGGCGCGGGGATCGGCACCAGCGAGGTGACACCGGCAATCCTGCGCCGCGTAATCGCTCCGGGAGCCAGACCGCGCCGCAACAGCTCGGGGCTCACCTTTTCCTTGCCGACAGCGGCATAGCCGAACCCTGCAGTGTGGGTGAGCAAGTGGCGGATGGTGATCGGCACAGTCGCGGGGCGCGATTCCAGCCCAAGTGCCGGGTCAATCGCCACCTGCATCGCGGTAAATTCGGGACAGATATCGGCCAGCTTCGTTTCTAGCGAAAGCTTGCCCTCATCGATCAGCATGGCGGTGAGCAGGCCGGTGATCGGCTTGGTCATCGAATAGATGCGAAACAGACTGCCAGCGTCCAGCGCCTGCTTCTTGTCTAGCGCCGCGCTGCCGAGCGTCAGCACCTTGGCCGGTGCCGCGCCCCAGCCGAAAGTGCTGACAATCCCAGCCAGCATTTTGCCATCGACATAGCGGTGCATCAGCGCGGCGGTGGCGGGCCAGTCAGCCTCTGCATCAGATGCCAGCGTTGCACTCGCACCAGCCGCCCATGCCAGCGCCGGGTTGAGCGCCAGCCAGGCACCCGCTCCTGCGCCAAGCGACCCGCGCAGCAGCGCGCGCCGGGTGAACGGCGTTTCGCCTAGTTGATTCATAAATCTCCCCGTTCAGTCATCGCCAACCGCGCCGCCTTGGCAAACAGGCTGGGCAGCCCTGCCTCGTCAAGTCGGTCAAGCGGCCACCATTGGCCCTCATCACCGGGCAACCTATCGCAGTCCGCGCCGGAATACAGCATGAGTTGCAACTGCAGGGAAAAGTGCGTGAAAACATGGGCAACCGAGCCAAGGCTGCGCCAGTTTTCGGCAATTGGCGGGATGCCTGTGCCATCATTGCGCGCTGACCAGCGATCATCTGGCAAGGCCAGCATGCCGCCGAGCATGCCCTTGCCCTCGCGGCGCACCAGCCAGACTGCGCCATCGCGCTCGATCCAGAAGGCAGTGCCGGTGCGCGCGGGCTTAGGCTGCCTAGCCGCCTTGGCAGGGAAGCGTTCAGGCTCCCCAGTGGTGCGTGCGGCGCATTGCTGGGTGAGTGGGCAAAGCAGGCAGCGCGGACTGCGCGTGGTGCAGATAGTGGCACCGAGGTCCATCATTGCCTGGGCAAAATCACCCGACCGCTCATCCGGTGTGATCTCATCCGCCCGTTCACGGATCATCCTTCTGGCACCCGGCAGCGGTTCGGCAATGGCGAACAGCCGAGCCACCACGCGCTCGACATTGGCATCGACCACCACCGCACGGCGGCCAAAGGCAATCGCTGCCACGGCAGCGGCAGTGTAAGCGCCTAGGCCGGGAAGGTCTCGCAAGGCCGCCTCGGTCTGCGGGAACTCTCCCCCACGTGCGGCCACTGCTCTTGCACAGGCGATCAGGTTGCGCGCGCGGGCATAGTATCCCAGCCCCGCCCATGCCGCCATCACCTCCCCCTCATCAGCGGCGGCCAATGCTTCAACACTCGGCCAGCGGGTGGTGAAGCGCGCAAAATAGGGAGCAACGGCGGCAGTGGTCGTCTGCTGGAGCATGACCTCGGAAAGCCACACACGATATGGCCAGTTCTTATCGGACTTTGGCGGCAGCGATCCCGGCGGCGCGCGCCAAGGTAAAGCCCTTGCGTTCTGGTCATACCAGCTGAGCAATCGGGTGCTCACTGTCTCGGTGCTGGCATCCATCACCGTGCTATGGCATTGCCCCCCAAAGAATGAAATGGGCACCGCAATGGAACGGGACACCAAAAACAAGCCGAAAGAGCCTCGCCGCTATGAGCGGTCGCGCGGCGGTCAAGCGCGCGCGATATCCGATCTCATGCCCGATGTTGGCCGCACCGCCTTCCGCCGCTTCGGCTTTGTCCAGTCAAGCGTTGTCACCCGCTGGCCAGAGATTGTTGGTGAACGCCATGCCCGCATCTGCGCGCCCGAGGCGATCCGCTTTGCGCCGGGGGCCAAGGCCGACGGCATCCTCGATCTGGTGGTGGTACCCGCCCATGCACCGATGATCCAGCACGTGATCCCCGAGATCATCGAGCGGGTGAACCGGTTTTTCGGTTATAGCGCGGTGGCCCGAGTAAAAATCCGGCAAGGTGCGGTTAAGCCGCCTTCTGCTGAAAAGTCCGCCGCTACGCCGCCAAGCCTGCGCCCGATCCCTATCGAGCTGGGCGAAAGTCTGCGCGATATCGGCGATGGCGAACTGCGCACCGTGCTCGAATCACTCGCCAGAAGTCTTGATGCCAATTCCAACAACGGAAAACCTTAAATGACCTCGCTTTCCCGGACCTTCACCTTGTCGGTCGCCGCGCTGCTTTCAATCGGGGCAACCAAGCCCGCTCCTCCTGCACCTAAGGCAAACTGGATGATCGCCGTGGCCGCCACCCCCACTGGCGGCCATATCATCGGCAATCCCGATGCGGGTGTGAAGTTGGTCGAATATGTCAGCTACACCTGCTCACATTGCGCGGAGTTCGAGATCGAGAGCAAGGGCGAGCTGACCCTGGGCTTTATCAAACCCGGCAAGGGCGCGATCGAATATCGTCCTTTCATGCGCAATATCATCGATGTTGCCGCCACATTGCTGGTCAATTGCGGTCCGCCCACGAAGTTTCAGGGAAATCATTCAGCTGTGTTGCGCGCGCAAACAAAATGGCTGATCGATCCCAGCGAAGCCCAGCAAAAGCGCTGGAACGTGGGTGATTTTGGCACCCGGATGCGCTTCATTGCTGGCGACATGAAGCTCTACCCACTGTTTGAAGCGCGCGGTTACCGACGCGTCGATCTGGATCGTTGTCTGGCTGACCAGCAACTTGCGCAGCAGATTGCCGATGAGAACAAGACCGCCACCGAGGTAATCGGAGTAACAGGCACTCCCAGCTTCTTGCTCAATGGCGCTCTGCTGGACGTTCATGGTTGGGCAGAACTGCGGCCTTTGCTGATGGCCCTGACAAGATAGCAATACTGTGGAGATGTTTGGGGGTTGGCGCGCGCTGGCCCTTCCCGCCAGCCTGCACACTCGCTAGTTTTTGACCCTTATATCCGAAAGGAGCCACCTTATGGCCAAGCGATTCTCACAGCGTTTCCTTCTTGCCGCCGCCCTCGCCCCGCTGATGCTAGGCCTTGCCGCTTGTAAAAAGGAAGACGGAGAGGCTGCGCCCAGCGCTTCCTCCACCCCGCTCGCCAAAGTGGCAGCGCCAGCGGGCAAGGCTTGGATCGATGTGGTCGAAACCAATACCGAAGGCGGTTATGTCCTTGGCAATCCCAATGCACCGGTCAAGGTGCTGGAATATGGCTCGCTCTCATGTCCGGCTTGCGCGGCACTAGGCCAAGCCGGGTTCAGTACACTGATCAACAATTATGTCGCCAGTGGCCGCGTCTCGCTGGAGTTTCGCAGCTTTGCCATTCACGGCATCGATGTGCCGCTGACCATGCTGGCGCAATGCGGTGACAAGCAGAGCTTCATCCCGCTGGTTGAGCAGGTCTATGGCAACTTCGAAGCGGTGATGACCAAGGCACAAAGCCCCGAGGCCATCCAGAAATCGCAGAACGCCATGACCCTGCCCGAGAAGGAGCGTTTTGTAGTCGCTGCACGCGAACAGGGGCTGACCGAATTCTTCGCCCAGCGCGGAATTTCGGTTGATCAGGCCAATGCCTGCCTCGCCAATTTTGATAAGGCCAACGCCATCGCCAAATTCGCCGACGATTATGGCAACAAGGGCATATCCTCGACGCCGACACTGTTCATCAACGGCAGCAAACTCGAAACAACAACATGGCCTGAACTTAACGCAGCACTGCAGCGCGCGGGCGTACGCGATTAAAGCCAACGCTAGGGAGGCACACGGACCAGTCGATGCGCATCAAGCGGCTCAAGCTCACGGGATTCAAGAGTTTTGTCGAGCCTGCTGACTTGCGTATCGAAACTGGGCTGACCGGAGTTGTCGGCCCCAACGGTTGCGGCAAATCGAACCTGCTGGAAGCGATCCGCTGGGTCATGGGTGAGAACTCGCCCAAAAGCCTGCGCAGTGGCGGCATGGACGATGTCATCTTTGCCGGCACCGTGCAGCGCCCGGCGCGCGACTTTGCCGAGGTGGTGCTTCACGCCGAAGACGGCGAGGGTGAGGAACTGGAAGTCGTCCGCCGGATTGAGCGCGGTGCGGGCAGCGCTTACCGCGTCAATGGCCGCGATGTCCGCGCCAAGGATGTCTCGCTGGTATTCGCCGATGCCGCCACCGGCGCGCACAGCCCGGCACTGGTCAGCCAGGGCAAGATCGCCGCCGTCATCGCCGCCAAGCCGGCCGAACGCAGACAAATGCTTGAAGAAGCGGCAGGCATTGCCGGGCTGCATGTGCGCCGCAAGGATGCCGAGCAAAAGCTCCGCGCAACCGAAACCAACCTTGCGCGGTTGGAAGACATCATGGGCCAGCTCGATCAGCAGATCAGTGCGCTGCGCAGGCAGGCACGGGCTGCCGAGCGTTATATTGCGGTATCTGACAAAATTCGTCTGGCCGAGGCGCGGCTGGTCTATGCCCGCTGGCGCGATGCCGCTGCCGCTGCCGATGCCGCAAGGGCCGAAGCGCAAGGTGCCGAAGCGCGGGTGGCCGATGCTCAAGCTGTGATGAAGGTTGCGCAGGAAGCGCATGGCACGCTGGCGCAGAAGCTGGTCGATGCGCGCGATGAACTGGCTGACCGCCGCGATGATGCCTCTGCCCATGGCCACCGTCAGGCAGCTCTTTCCAGCCAGCTTGAAGCGGCGGAAGAACGCCTGAAAGATCTCGACCGTCAGCGAACCCGACTGGAAGAGGATCGCGGCGATGCTGACCGGCTGACCCGCGATGCCGCCGATGCGCTCGCACGCTTGGAGAAGGATCTTGCCGAAGGGCAGGCGGCGCTCGCGCGTGATGAGGCACGGCGGCCAGACATCGCTAACTTGCTCGATAATGCCGATCGCGCCGCACGTACGGCCGAGCTGGCTTTGGCACAGGCTACCGCTGCGCAGGCCGGGGTCGAGGCAGAGTGGCGTGTCGCCGAAGCCGAACTCGCTGGCACCGAACAGCGCCTTGCTCGTCTCGCGAATGAGGTGGCCAGGCAAAACGATCAGCGTGCCGCCCTCACCCGCGAAGGGGATCCCGATCTCGCCCTGAAGCGCGCCAATGCAGCACGCAAATCGGCTGAGGCAGCGCTGAGTGACGCGCGCGTCGCACTCGAAAAGCAGCAGGCGCGCAAGGCCGAACTGCAAGTGCTGCGCGATACCGCTTCCAGCACATTGGCGACGGCGAAGGCCGAACTGGCCGGGATCGAACGCGAGCACGGCGCGCTGCTGCGTGACCGCGAGGCGCGCGCGCGGCAAGCCAAGGGTTCGCATGGCCTGCCGCAGGCGCTCGACAAATTGCGCGCTGAACCGGGCTATGAACGCGCGCTCGCCGCAGTGCTCGGCCGTGATGCCAAATCACCGCTGGGCGAAGCACCCGGCAATATGGAGGGCCGCTTCTGGTCTGGGGCCAAGGCTCCCGTGCCGGTGAAAGACAATCTCGCCGCCCATGTCCCCACCTGCCCGCCGCAGCTCGCCGCGCGGCTGGCGCTGGTCCATGTGGTCAATGCCGACGATGGCCGCGCGCTGGCTCCCGGCGAATGGCTGGTCACGCGCGCCGGGGCACTGCGCCGCTGGGACGGCTTTGTCGCGCGCGGCGAAGGGGCAGCCGAAGCGGCACGGCTGGAAGCGGAAAACCGCTTTGCCGCGCTTGAGGCGGAACTGCCGGCAAAACGCGCTACCGCCAGTGAGGCTGAAGCCGCCGCGCAGGCTGTACAGACCGAACTCAGCGCGTTGCAATTATCCGTAATCGCCGCTGAACGCAGCGTCGCCGCCGCTGCCGAAGCCGAACGCACTGCACTGCGCGCGCTCGATCAGGCTGAGGCCGCCAAGGCGCGACTGGAAGTGCGGCGCGGGGAACTGGCCGCCGCCGCGCTCGACCTTGCCGATCAGCGCCGTCAGGCCGAAACCGAGCGGGATAATGCGGTCCATCGCCGCGCCGCCCTGCCCGATCCCGAAAGCGGCCGCGCTCAGCTTACCGCCGCGCAGGCCAAGCACGATGCCGCGCGCGCCGCGCATCAATCTGCCACCGCCGGGCTTGCCGCACACGATCAGGCACTCGCCGTCTCGCGCGAACGAACCAATGCCCAGCGATCCGACATTTCCGGCTGGCAGGCGCGCGCCGGGGACGCCGCCAGCCGCCTTGCCGCAATGACCCGCCGTTTCGAAGAGATCGAGGGTGAGCGCGCCGTGGTTGCCGCCAAACCACCCTCGCTGATCCGCGAGATCGAGGAAGGCGATGGCATCCGAGCGCGCCTCACCGCCGAACTCGCCGCCGCCGAAAGAGCCGTTACGGAAATCAGCGAAGCCGCGCGTAAGGCTGATGCCGAATTCGCCACGGCCAACGAAGTGCTGGCTTCGGCGCGCGAATCGCGTGCCGGTGCCACCGCCCGCGCCGAAAACGAAGAAGAGCGCCGCGCCGAAATGGGCCGCATCTCGGGCGAACGCTTCCAGTGTCCGCCGCCGGTATTGCCTGAGCGTTTCGCCTTCGACAGTGACTCTGTCGGGCCTAGCGCCGAAGAATCGGCCATGATGGACCGGCTGACCGCCGAGCGTGAACGGCTTGGCCCGGTCAACCTCGTCGCCGCCGAGGAACTCACCCTTGCCGAGGTAAAGCACGGCACCAGCATTGCCGAACAGGCCGAATTGGCCGAGGCGGTCAATCGCCTGCGCGGCTCTATCGGCAACCTCAACCGCGAAGGCCGCGAACGCCTTCGCGCCGCCTTCGAGGCGGTGGACGGCCACTTCCGCCAGCTGTTCAGCCGGTTGTTTCAGGGCGGACAGGCGCATCTGGCGCTGGTCGATTCAGACGATCCATTGGAAGCCGGGCTTGAGATCTATGCCCAGCCTCCCGGCAAGCGGTTGCAGTCGCTGACATTGCTGTCAGGCGGCGAGCAGGCGCTGACCGCTATTGCGCTGATCTTCGGCCTGTTTCTCACCAACCCTGCGCCAATCTGCGTGCTCGACGAAGTCGATGCGCCGCTCGATGATGCCAATATCGAGCGATTCTGCGATCTGCTCGACGCCATGGTGGCCGAAACTGACACGCGCTACCTCATCGTCACCCATAATGCCGTGACCATGAGCCGGATGCACCGCCTGTTTGGCGTGACCATGGTCGAACAAGGCGTCTCGCGGCTGGTGAGCGTCGACCTTGGCGGGGCGGAAGATCTGCTGGCGGCGCAATAAAACTTGCCGGTAAAACGCGCTCAGAAATCCACGGCAATCCCGTCTTTCACCCAATCACCATAGCGCGTCGGGGAGAGGCCAGCCGGATCTTCCTCAGCCTTGGACGCTTGCGGTTCGGGCGCAGGATCGTTGGTCCAGTGCGCGGGCTTGGTGAAAGGCTGGGGGCGTTTGGTGGCGCGTTGGGTCATGCGGCAGAGCTTAGCCCAGATTGATAGCCCGCGAAACTCCCCTCCTCTTCGGGGAGTTCTGCTCACATATAGTGCTGTCCTACAGGCCCAGGAATCAGCATGATCCGCAGGTTCTTTGACAAGCTGAAGATCAATTCGCAGTGAAAATACTGCATATGTCACTTTTTTTGGCATAAATTACTGATTTCACAGAATAATCTACCCGGACAGGGGTGTCCGCCCTGTCCTGTTTCAAAATAGGGCGACCCGAAGCAAATTTATCGCAGACAACCGTCTGGGGGACGGTCGAGCTGAGATACGCCTGATGAGGAGGGGCTTACGCAGGCGGCACTTTGCCTTTAGGGGCCACCCATGGATATTCCCGGCTTACCCGCCCGCCGCGCCGCGCTGCGCCTGCTTGATGCCGTATTGCACCGGGGCGAAACGCTCGATTCTGCGGCGCACAATGCCTGTCAGGGGATCGTCGGCGGGCCAGACCGGGCCTTGGCGCGGGCGCTGGCGGCGGAAGCGCTGCGCTGGATGACCGATCTTGATGGGCTGATCGATGCCGCCATGCGGCTGCCTCTGGCAGATGATGCCAAAGTGCGCTCAGTGCTGCGGCTGATGCTGGCGGGCTGGTTGCGGCTTGATACCCCGCCGCACGCGGTGATTGCCACTGCCTTGCCGCTGCTTATCGGCGGTCCAAAGCGGCTGGCGCATGGCGTGTTCTCCACACTGGTCAAGCAGGATGTGAAACTGCCCAAGGTGCCGACACTGCCAGCAGAGGTGGTGGCACGCTGGGGCGAAAGCGCTACCGCCATCGCCGCCGGGCTCACCGTGCCGCCGCCGCTTGACCTCAGTTTGCGCGATCCGGCGACCACTGACGAATGGGCTGAAAAGCTCGGCGGAGTTTCGCTGATTCCCGGCCATGTCCGCTTGCCACGCGGCGATGCCATCGAAAATCTTGCTGGTTTCAACGAGGGTGCCTGGTGGGTGCAAGATCTTGCAGCCAGCATTCCCGCGCATTTGCTGGGAGCAGGAGACGGGCGGACTGTGCTCGACCTCTGCGCCGCGCCGGGCGGCAAGACGCTGCAACTGGCTGCGGCTGGCTGGCAGGTGACAGGGCTCGATATGAGCGCGAAAAGGCTTGAGCGTCTGGCGGAAAACCTCGCTCGTACGCAGCTGTCAGCCACACTGGTCGAAGCGGATATGCTCGAATGGGCACCCGACGCCCCCTTCGATGCCGTGCTACTTGATGCGCCCTGCTCCGCCACCGGCACCTGCCGCCGCCACCCCGATGTGCTCCACCGCATCGGCGCGCGGCATATAACCGAGATGGCAGAACTGCAGAGCACCCTGCTGGAGCGTGCCGCCGGATGGCTGAAGCCGGGTGGGCAGCTGGTCTATGCAGTCTGCTCGCAGGAGCATGAGGAAGGCGAAGATCAGGCGCGCAAGGTGACGCTGACGCCTTACCCGATTACCGCAGATGAACTGCCAGCAGGCATTGGTCCCACGCCCGAAGGATGGCTGCGCACCGATCCCGGAATGCTGAAATGGTCAGGCGGGCTCGACGGGTTCTTTGTGGCGCGGTGGCGGGCCTAACTTTTTACCCGGCTCGCAAAACTCTTACGTAATTTCTGCAGCTTGGGCGGGATTACAGCGAGGCAATAGGGGTTGCGTTGACCTTCGCCTAGCCAGTATTCCTGATGATAGTCCTCGGCTGGATACCAGATTGCTGGGCCTTCGATAGTGGTCACAACCGGTGCATCATGCTCTGCTTGCGCGCGGACTATCGCCGCTTCAGCTTCGCCGCGCTGCGCGTCATCCAGCGGGAAAATCGCCGAGCGATACTGGGTGCCCACATCATTGCCCTGCCGATTCAGTTGCGTTGGATCATGTGTCGCCATGAACACATCGAGCAGATCGCCCAGCGCCAGTGCATCCGGATTGAAAGTAACCCGTATCGCCTCTGCATGGCCGGTGCTTCCCGAACAGACCGCCTTGTAAGTGGGATCGGGCACCGCACCGCCGATATAGCCGCTCTCCACTTCACTGACGCCGACCACATCACGAAACACCGCTTCGGTACACCAGAAGCATCCTCCCGCTAATATTGCCGTTGCAGTTCCAGCCATTTGTCCGATACTCCTTTGGCTGATGAGATAGGAACTGGAAGAGCGCTTGTCATCGCCAACAAATGGGAGAGCCTTGAAAATGCGTCATCTGATTGCACTTGCCGCTTTTTTTGCCCTGACAAATCCCGGTCCAAGTCTAGCTGAAACCGCCAGGCAGAGCGCTGCCGCCAATCCGTCACTCGCAGCGGCTATCGCTGATCCGCGCCGTGATAATGATCGCGCGAGAGATATCCATCGCCACCCCGCTCAAACGCTGACCTTCTTTGGCGTAACTCCGGAGATGAAGGTCGGTGAATATGCTCCCGGCGGCGGCTGGTATTCGCGGTTGCTGGGGCTTTATCTTGGGCCAAAAGGCAAGTTGACCGGTCTGTTCTTTGATCCCACACACAACAACTTTTCCGACAAGGCCAAGCAAGGTATCCGTGATGGCGCAGCCAAGTTCCCGGCCGATGTCGCCGGTTGGTCAGGCCTGCCAGCGGAGCGGTTTTCCGCCTATCCACTTGGCAGCATTCCAGTTGGCGATAAGGGCACCTTCGATCGGATTCTGATCATCCGCACAATGCACAGTCTTTTGAATTGGAGCATCGCCGACAGCGAGATCAAGGCCATGCGCAGTCTGCTCAAACCCGATGGTATGATCGGCATCGTCCAGCATCGTGCCAAACGGAATGCGCCGTTCGCCTACACAGATGGCAACAAGGGCTATCTGCGCGAAGCGGACGTGATCCGATTCATGGAAGTGAACGGGTTTGAATTGGTCCGAAGGTCCGAAATTAATGCCAACCGCAAGGACAGCGCCAATTGGCCCGAGGGTGTGTGGACCCTGCCGCCCAGCTTACAACTGAAGGATCAGGACAAGGCAAAATATCTTGCCATTGGCGAGAGTGACCGGATGACGCTTCTGTTCCGCAAGCGGCCCTGATAAGGGCGGCGTCATGAGCACGCTACCCCAAAAGTCTCTGACCGTCGCCGCCCTGCAATTGCCGCTGGGCTTGTCCGATGAAGGTGAGAACATTGCCGCCGTCTCCGCGCTGGTCGAGCAGGCGGCAGGCCAAGGCGCACAAGTAATCCTCCCGCCAGAGCTTTTCTCCGGCCCCTACTTTTGCCGCACTGAGGACGAGGCGCTGTTTGCCCTTGCCCGGCCCACCACCGAGCACCCCTCCGTGATCGCCATGCAGGCGCTCGCCGCCACGCTCAAGGTCGCGATCCCGACGAGCTTCTTTGAGCGCGACGGGCACCACTATTACAACACTGTCGCGATGATCGATGCTGGCGGCGAAATTCTCGGCACCTACCGCAAAAGTCATATTCCCGATGGACCGGGCTATGAGGAAAAATACTATTTCCGCCCTGGCAATGATGGCTTCAAAGTGTGGGATGTCGCTGGAACGCGGATCGGCGTCGGCATCTGCTGGGATCAGTGGTACCCCGAATGTGCGCGGGCCATGGCCCTGATGGGAGCGGAGGTGCTGTTCTATCCCACCGCCATCGGCAGCGAACCCTATGACGATGGTCTTGACACCAGCCGCATGTGGCAACGCGCGATGCAGGGCCATGCGGTATCGAACTGCATGCCGGTGATCGCCGCCAACCGCATCGGCAAAGAGGGCGACCAGAGCTTCTATGGACACAGTTTCATCGCTGATGAATGGGGCGATCTGGTTTGTGCGTTTGGGGCAGAGGAAACCGGCGCGCTGACCACCACCATCAATCTCGCGGTAGCGGCAAGGCACCGCGCCGGAATGGGCTTTTTCCGAGATCGCCGTCCGCAGCTTTATTCACGCCTCTGTCAGGACATTTGAGCCGCGTGAAATACCGCTATTTAATCGCACTGGGTTCCAACCAACCGCATCACCGCTATGGCAACCCACGCCAGGTTCTGGCTGCGACCTTGCAGCAGCTTGACTGCAAGTCTGTGAAACTGCTCAGCGCCTCTTCCGTGATCGAAAGCGCTCCGCTCGGCCCCTCGAGCCGCCGCTACGCCAATGCCGCAGTGCTGGTGAAAACCAGACTTTCACCGGATGATCTGCTGAGCCAGCTTCAGCACATCGAGGACAAATTTGGCCGCAACCGGCGTGGGCAGCGCTGGGGGCCACGTGTACTGGACCTCGACATCGTGCTGTGGAGCGAGGGCGCTTTCGCCTCGCCAGACCTGATCATTCCGCATCCTGAATTCCGCAGACGCAGCTTCGTACTGACCCCGGCATTGGATGTTGCCCCCGCCTGGCGTGATCCCATCACAGGATTAAAGCTGCGCCAACTACATTTCCGGTTGACCCGGCGCTTGACCATCCCCCATCGCCTCCCCTAGGGCAGCCCGCGTGGTGAGGGCCCTTAGCTCAGTCGGTAGAGCAACTGACTTTTAATCAGTAGGTCGCTGGTTCGAACCCAGCAGGGCTCACCACGTTTTCAATAACTTATATCATTTTCTTTGCGCTTTGAGTGCGCTCTAGCAACCACCATGCAAGGGAAGTAAAGGGAAACGGCGGGAATCGCCGAAGCCCGATCCTATGGACGCGGGCGCATGTTCTCACGCTTGAAACCGGGTTCGATGTGACCTTGTGCGAGCTTGACAGTGATGGGACTGAATTTTTCAGCTCTGGCCGCAACCTCAAAATGAAGGATACCGAGATCCGCGCACCCAAACCCTCTTAGTGGGCGAGGAAGATCACGGCATTTGGCCCTTCGATGCGCGGGCAGGTGGTTCGCCCGAAGGCAGGCTTGTGGCACCAGTCGATGGCCTGCAACTGATCGCCGATGTCGAGGGGCTGCGCTTGCGCTAGGCAATTTCGGGATGACGTATCGGCAATACGCAATGCCAAGCATCGGCCACTGCCATAATTGCTGGCGCAGGTCGGCGTGGCGACGGGACTATAATGCGTGCCTCCTCACGCCTCGCTCAGGTGGATAACACCAGCCGAATTGTTTCATCAGGCTCTAACATTGAATCCGGACATGAAACCGGGGGACCGACAGTGGCACAGCACTGAAGCATGGGCTCTGGCGGAAGAGGTGGGAGTCGAACCCACCGGAGACGCTTGGCGCCTCCCGCCGGGTTTGAAGTCCGGGCACCCCACCGGGAGTATTTCTCTTCCGAGGGCGCTTTGGCGTAAAGTTGTCGGGCTTGTCCAGCTTTAGAACCATCCCTGATTTTTTGGATCATAAATCACCAAGATGGAGTGGGACTCGCCGCTAAAATTAAGCGATCAAGGCTGCCCGAAATGGGCAAATGGCTTTCGGCTGGTGATTTCAGACCTAAAGCGCTAAGGGGCGCGCAGCAGACCAGCACAGGTCCGATGGTAGCGCGTCTATGGTCTATGGGCCGAAAGTTGCCATATCCAATTCTACCACTGCACCGCCAGCGGCAACCAAGTTGATTTCAATGCCTTTTTCTGCACTCCCCGCCCCGCTCGCCCAGGCCATTACCGCCAAGGGTTATACCGAGCCAACCTCTGTTCAGGCAGCGGTGATCCAGCCCGAAGCGCTGAACCGCGATCTCATCGTTTCAGCGCGCACTGGCTCTGGCAAGACGATTGCCTTTGGCCTCGCCATTGGCGTCAAACTACTGTCCGAAGCCGAAGCACTGCCCGCTCCCGGTGCGCCGCTGGCGCTGGTCATCGCCCCAACGCGCGAACTGGCGCTGCAAGTCAGTCGTGAGCTTGAGTGGCTGTTCGCCCCGCTTCATGCACGCATCACAACCTGCGTTGGCGGCATGGACCCATCGAAGGAACGCCGCGCCCTTTATCTGGGTTCGCATATCATTGTCGGCACCCCGGGCCGCCTGCGCGACCACCTTGAGCGCGGCGCGCTTGACCTGTCGGCACTGCAATTTGCCGTGCTCGATGAGGCGGACGAAATGCTCGACATGGGCTTTCGTGACGATCTTGAGGAAATCCTCGACGCCACCCCCGCTGGGCGCCGCACCATGTTGTTTTCGGCGACCATGCCCAAGCCCATCGTCGCGCTGGCCAAGCGCTATCAACAGGATGCCTTGCGCATTTCCACGGTCGATGATGCGCAGGGCCACATCGATATTGCCTATCAGGCAATGGCGGTTTCCCCTTCGGATATCGAACACGCGGTGATCAACCTGCTGCGCTTCCACGAAGCCGAAACCGCGATGCTGTTTTGCGCCACGCGTGACAATGTCCGCCATCTCCACGCCAGCCTTGTCGAGCGCGGCTTTGCCGCCGTGGCGCTATCGGGCGAGCATAGCCAGAATGAGCGCAACTATGCGTTGCAAGCGCTGCGCGACAAGCGCGCGCGGGTTTGCGTGGCGACCGATGTGGCCGCACGCGGGATCGACGTCGCCTCGCTCAGCCTGGTGATCCATGTCGAGCTGCCGCGCGATGCCGAGGCGCTCCAGCACCGTTCTGGCCGTACAGGGCGCGCGGGCAAGAAGGGCACTGCCGTGCTCATCGTCCCCTATCCGCGCCGCCGCCGGGTCGAAATGATGCTGCGCGGCGCGCGTATCGATGCCGATTGGATTCCGGTGCCAACGCCCGAGGCGATCCGCGAACAGGATCAGGAACGCCTGCTCACCACGCTGATGGAGCCGATCGAGGCCAGCGAGCATGAGCAGGTGCTGGCCACCCGTCTGCTGGCGGCCAAGAGTCCCGAAGATCTCGCCATAGCACTGGTCCGTGCCCATTCGAGTCGCCTGCCCGATCCCGAAGAGCTGATCGACATGAGCGCGCGTGCCCGCGAAGTCGGCGGAGAAGACAAGCTGCATCATCGTGCCGGGTTCGATGATATCGTCTGGTTCCGCATGGATATCGGTCGCAGCCAGAACGCTGATCCGCGCTGGATCCTGCCACTGCTGTGCCGCCGCGCGCACATCACCAAGAACGAAATCGGGGCGATCCGCATTGCTGCGAACGAAACCTTCTTTCAGGTTCCCCGCGCTATCGAGGCCAAGGTGCGCGATGCTCTGGCCCGCACCGCGGTCCCCGGCGGCGAGGATGAGGCCGGCATCAATATCGAGGTTTCGCCTGAAGCCCCGCGCGATGTTGCACGCAGCAACAGCCGTGGCGGTCCGCGTGACCGAGACGAACGCCCGCGCGGTCGGCCAGAGCGCGATCATAGTCCGCGCAGCCATGCCCCCAGAGATGATCGCGGACCTCCCCGTAGTGGGCCACGTGATGGCCCAAGTGACCGGCCCCAAAGTGAACGCCCGGTACGCGACCACTCTGAACCCCGCCGCGATCCGGGCGAAGCCAACCGCACCGGTCAGGCTCCGTTTGTCGCCGGAAAGCGGGCAACACTGGCTCCCAAGGCAGGCGGCGATGGCTCTGCTCCATTCAAGGCCAAGCCGTTCAAGGGTAAATCAGGTTTCGGGGACAAGCCCGGCTTCAAGGGTAAACCCGGTTTCGGGAGCAAGCCCGGCTTCGGCGGCAAGCCCGGTTTCAAGGGCAAGCCCGGAGGTAAGGGCCCGCGTCCCTGATGGCTGGCGCACTTCGCATACTGATCGATGCCGATGCCTGTCCGGTGAAGGAAGAGATTTACAAGGTCGCCTTCCGCCATGCGGTTCCGGTAAAGGTGGTCAGCAACAGCCGGATGCGTCTGCCCGAGCATCCGCTGATCAGCCGCGAAATCGTCAGCGACCACTTCGACGCCGCCGATGACTGGATTGCCGAAAATTGCGACGCGGCCAGCGTGATCATCACCGGTGACATTTTGCTGGCGGATCGCTGCCTGAAGGCAGGTGCATCGGTTCTGGGGCACAATGGCAAGCCGTTTACCCTCAGCTCCATCGGCTCGGCCATCGCCACCCGCGCAATCATGGCGGATCTGCGTTCGGGCGGTGAAGGCATGTTGACCGGACTTGGCGGCCCAGCCCCATTCTCCAAGGCAGACCGCTCACGGTTTTTATCCGCGCTCGATGAAGTGCTGGTAAGGCTGGCGCGTCATGTCTGATTCGAACCAACCGATCCGCGTCGCCGCGCTTTATCACTTCACACGGTTTGAAGACCCGGCGGTGCTGCAGGATCCGCTTGCACTGCTGTGCAATTCACTAAGTGTGAAAGGCACGCTGCTGCTGGCGCGCGAGGGGATTAACGGGACGATTGCTGGATCGGACGAAGCCATTGATACTGTGCTGGCTCACATCCGTACGCTTCCCGGTTGCACGGCGCTGGAGGTCAAATTCGCGCGCGCGCCTGCACTGCCGTTCCACCGCATGAAAGTGCGGATCAAGCGTGAGATCGTCACCATGGGCCAGCCCGATATAGACCCGCTGGCCAGCGTCGGATATTATGTTTCGCCGCAGGATTGGAATGCGCTGATCGCCGATCCCGGCACCATCGTTATCGACACGCGCAATGATTATGAGGTGGCGATTGGCACTTTCGCCGGGGCTGTCGACCCCAAGACCCAGACTTTCCGCGATTTTCCCGATTGGTTCCGAAAGGAACGCGAACGCCTGCTTGGCACCGGCGAGACCCCGCCCAAAGTCGCCATGTTCTGCACCGGCGGTATTCGCTGCGAAAAATCGACCGCTTTTTTGAAAGCCGAGGGGGTGGACGAGGTCTATCACCTCAAGGGCGGCGTGTTGAAGTATCTGGAAGAAATTCCTGCCGAAGACAGCCTGTGGCAGGGCGAATGCTTCGTCTTCGATTCTCGCGTTTCAGTCGGGCATGGACTGGTGCCGGGAGACTTAGTCCTGTGCCACGCTTGCCGCCGCCCGGTAACTGAGGAGGACACCGCCTCGCCGCTGTGGGAAAAGGGTGTCTCGTGCCCGGCTTGTTACGATGAACGCACCGAAGATCAGCGCACAGGCTATCGCGAACGCCAGCGGCAGCAAGTGCTCGCCGCCGCGCGGGGCGGGTTGCATATCGGTGCCAGCCAGAAAATTGGCTAAGCCGATCCTCTACTCTTTCCGCCGCTGCCCCTATGCCATGCGGGCGCGACTGGCCTTGCTGGTGAGCGGCATCACCTGCGAAATCCGCGAGGTGAAACTTTCGGCCAAACCGGCAGCCATGCTTGCCGCATCACCCAAGGGCACCGTTCCCGTGCTGGTGCTGCCGGACGGCGAAGTGATCGCCGAAAGCATCGATGTGATGCGCTGGGCGCTTGGTCAGAATGACCTCGAGCTCTGGCTAATGCGCGACGATGACGCGCTGATCGCGGTGAATGACCGCGCGTTCAAGCACCACCTCGATCACTACAAATATCCCGAGCGCCACGGCAGCGATGCGTCAGATCATCGCGCGTCGGGGCTGGCGCTGCTGCAGGTTCTGGAGGACCGGCTAACCACGGCAACTAATCTGTGCGGGGATGAACGCGGCATCACCGACATGGCGCTACTGCCCTTCGTTCGCCAGTTCGCCGCAGTCGACCGCCTGTGGTTCGATATGCAGCCGCTGCCGCACCTGCAAAACTGGCTGGCGCGCCATCTGGCTTCGCCCTTGTTCGATGCCGCAATGGTCCGGCTGCCGCCATGGCAACCGGACGATCCGCCGACAGTGTTTCCCGCCAGCAGTCAGGCGCTCAGCTGACGCCGATACTTAGCGCCCCATCGCCTTCGTCGATCTTCGCCGTCGAGCCATCGGGAATTTCACCGCGCAGCAGCTTTTCCGCCAGCGGATCCTGGACATAACGCTGGACTGCGCGTTTGAGCGGACGCGCACCATAGACCGGATCATAGCCGACCCGGCCCAACCAGCGCTTGGCCGCATCGCTGAGTTCAAGACCAATTTTGCGGTCCTTGAGCAGCTTGGCCACCCGCAACACCTGAATCTCGACGATCGGGGCCATGTGTTCGACACCAAGCCGATGGAACAGGATGATCTCATCCAGCCGGTTGAGGAATTCGGGGCGGAAATGGCCACGCACGACTTCCATGACCTGCGGTTCGACCACTTCAACGTCCTGCCCTTCTTCAAGGTTGGCGAGGTACTGGCTGCCAAGATTTGAGGTCAGGATGATCAGGGTATTGGTGAAATCGACGACGCGGCCCTGTCCGTCAGTCAAGCGGCCGTCGTCAAGCACTTGCAACAGCACGTTAAATACATCGCTGTGCGCCTTCTCGACCTCATCAAACAGCACGACCTGATAGGGCCGCCTGCGAACCGCTTCGGTTAGAACCCCGCCTTCATCATAACCAACATAGCCCGGAGGGGCGCCGATGAGCCGCGACACGGAGTGCTTCTCCATGAATTCCGACATATCAATCCGAACCATAGCGCTGTCATCATCGAACAGGAATCCGGCCAAGGCTTTGGTCAATTCGGTCTTGCCCACACCCGTGGGACCAAGGAACAGAAAGGAACCTAGCGGGCGGTTAGGGTCTTGCAGGCCCGCCCGAGCGCGCCTGACAGCCTTGGAAACCGCGATCACCGCGTCCTTCTGGCCGATCACCCGCTTGCCGATGATCTCTTCCATCTTGAGCAGCTTTTCGCGCTCACCTTCCAGCATGCGGTCAACCGGCACGCCTGTCCACTTGCTGACGACGGCAGCGATGTCCTCGGCGGTAACTTCCTCGCGCAGCAGGGCGTTTTCTGCTTGGCCTACAGCTTCGTCGAGCTGTTTTTCCAACTCGGGAATCTTGCCATAGGAAAGCTCACCCGCCCGGCCGAGATCGCCCGCCCGCTGCGCCTGTTCCAGCTCGATCCGGGCAGCACCCAGCGCTTCCTTGATCTTGCCTTCCGCCGCAATCTTGTCGCGCTCGTTCTGCCAGCGCGTGGTCAGCACGGCGGACTGTTCTTCGAGCCCGGCCAGTTCTTCGCGCAGCGCCGCCAACCGGTCTTTCGAGGGCTGATCGCTCTCTTTGGCGAGTGCCATTTCCTCGATCTTGAGCTGGATGATGCGGCGATCGAGGTTCTCAATTTCCTCGGGCTTGGACTCCACTTCCATGCGGATGCGGCTGGCGGCCTCGTCCATCAGATCAATGGCCTTGTCGGGCAGGAAGCGGTCGGCGATGTAGCGGTTGGACAGCGTCGCGGCGGCAACAATCGCGCCATCAGTGATCCGCACCCCGTGGTGCTCTTCGTAGCGATCCTTCAACCCGCGCAGGATCGAGATGGTATCTTCCACCGTCGGTTCACCAACGAACACCGGCTGGAAACGCCGCTGCAATGCCGGGTCTTTCTCGACATATTTCTGATACTCATCGAGCGTGGTTGCACCGATGCAATGCAATTCGCCGCGCGCCAGGGCTGGCTTGAGCAGATTGCCCGCGTCCATCGAGCCTTCGGAGGCGCCTGCGCCGATCAGCGTGTGCATCTCGTCGATGAACAGGATGATGTCACCCTCCGCGCCTTTGACCTCGTCGAGCACGGCTTTGAGCCGCTCTTCGAACTCACCGCGATATTTGGCACCGGCAATGAGGCTGCCCATGTCGAGCGACATCAGGCGGCGATCCTTGAGGCTGTCAGGCACGTCGCCATTGGCGATACGCAGCGCGAGCCCCTCGGCGATGGCGGTCTTGCCGACACCGGGTTCGCCGATCAAAGCCGGGTTGTTCTTGGTCCGGCGGGCGAGAATCTGGATCGTCCGGCGGATTTCCTCATCGCGGCCGATCACCGGATCAAGCTTGCCGTCGCGCGCCGCCTGAGTCAGATCGCGGGCATATTTCTCCAGCGCCTCATAGTTCTCTTCGGCATTGGCGGAATCGGCCTTCTTGCCGCCGCGCAGATCGGTGATCGTCGCTTCCAGCGCCTGCGGGGTGACATTTGCCGCCTTCAGCGCCTGCCCCGCCGCCGTGGTGGTAGCCAAGGTCAGCGCCAGCAGGATACGCTCCACCGTAACATAGGCATCGCCCGACTTGGCGGCGAGTTGCTCTGCCTGATCAAGGATCTTGACGACATCGTTTTCCAGCCCCGGCGTCGTTTGCGCGCCGCTGCCCGATACCGCAGCAATCTTGCCCAGCGCCTTGTCGACCTCAGCCAAGGCAATCGCAGCATTGCCCCCGGCGCGCTGGATCAGGCCAGAGGCCATGCCTTCGCCATCCTCGAGCAAAGCCTTCAGCAGATGTTCAGGCGCGATGCGCTGATGGTTGATTCTGATCGCAACGGTTTGGGCGGCCTGAAGAAAGCCCTTGGCGCGGTCGGTGAATTTTTCGAGGTTCATAAGTGTATCAGCCTCCTGTTACGCTCGAGATAGTGTGACATCGGTGCAACACAAGGGGTCATGGCACCCAAAATGTGGCTCTGCATTGAGGCTGGTCAATTGCCCCGCGCTACGGCATCCTCGCCGTCCGGGAATAACGAGGGGATGGTTATGCGTTTGATCAGGCTTGGACTTCTCGCTGGCCTTGCGGCTATGCCATCATCCATTTCAGCGCAGACCGCTCCCGCGACCGCGCCACGCTCCTCTCAGGGCGACGTTTCCGTCACCATCTACAACAACAACCTCGCGCTGGTGCAGGATGTGCGGCAGATGAGCTTGCCGAATGGCCGCTCGCGTCAGGAATTCCCCGATGTTTCCGCCTCCATCCGGCCCGAAACGGTAACGCTTTCGGGTGAAGGCTTCGGCATTGTCGAGCAGAACTTCGATTATGATCTGCTGTCTCCCTCGGCACTGATGCAAAAGGCGGTCGGCCAGACTGTCACCCTGCTGCGCACCAATCCAGCAACCGGCGTGGAAACCCGCGAGCGGGCGCTGGTGATGGCGGCGAATGGCGGCGTGGTGATCAAGATCGGCGAACGTATCGAAGTGCTGCGCGATGATGGCTTGCCGGTGCGGGTGATCTTCGATGGGGTGCCGCCAAATCTGCGCGCCCGCCCCACACTATCGGTCACGGTTGAGGCCAGCCGCCCCGGCCCGCGCCCGCTGACGCTAAGCTACCTGACCCCCGGCCTTGGCTGGAAGGCGGACTATGTCACGCTGTTTGACGAGAAGGCTGGCCGGATCGATGTCCAGGGTTGGATAACGCTGACTAACCAGACCGGCACCACCTTTACCAATGCCGATACGCTGTTGGTCGCGGGCAGTGTGGGCCAAGTGCAGCAGCAATATGGCGGTTACAACGGTGGCCGCACCGTGCCCCGCGGCAACTCTGCGGGCACTGAGAGCGGCGGCAATCAACTGGGTGATTTCCACGTTTATCCGATTTCCGGGCGCACCACGATCGCCAATTCGCAGACCAAGCAGGTGAGCTTCCTCAATGCCGAGGGGGTGCCCGCGAAGAAGGGATACGAATACCGCAACGGCTGGATGCAGAACAACAGCGAAGCGGTGAGCGCTGCCTCGATCCTCAAGTTCTCCAATGCCCGCTCGGGCGGCATTGGCGCGGCGCTGCCCGCAGGCACTGTGCGCGTCTATATGCGCGACACCAAAGGCCAGGCGCAGTTCATCGGTGAAAGCCAGATCGCGCACACACCCGGCGGCTCCAACCTCGCCATCCGCACCGGCGATGCCTTTGACGTCAAGGTGCAGTCGGTGATCGACAAGCGCGATACGATCACACTCGACGAGTGGGAAAAAGCCGCGCGCTGGAAGGTGACTTACCCTGACGGCACGGTGAAGGAGACCTTGGTCGAGGTGCCCAAGACCTATTACCGCACAAGCATGCGCTACATCGTCACCAATGCCCGCAATGTGCCAGTAACGGTCGATGTGGTGCAGGCAGGCCTTGGCCAGTGGTGGTGGTGGCGCGATTTGCGCGTTACGCAAGAGAGCATCGTCGGCGAGCAGGACAGCTTTGACACGCGCCACTGGGAAGTGCCGGTGGCGGCCAATGGCAAGACCGAACTGACGGTTACTTTCCTGACCCCGTGGTGAGGACAGTCTGATGCGGCGACTGCTCGCCCTGATCCCGCTGCTGCTTCCCGCGCTGGTACTCGCTCAGGCTACCCCGCCGGTCATCACCTCCGCCGCGCCCGGAAAAGTCGCGGTCACACTCTACCGCGATCCTGATCGCGGCGAGGATGAGATCAACCGCGATGATCCTTCCTCCTTCGCGCTGATCGCCGAAACCCGCACGATCGATCTGCCCCCCGGGGTGGTGACAGTGCGGTTTGAAGGCGTCGCAGGCGGCATCGTGCCGCAATCGGCGATCCTGTTCGGCACCGATCCGCGAGAGCGCAACCGCGATGCCGCGCTGCTTTCGCAAAAGGGACTGGTCGATGGTTTCACTGGCCAGTCAGTGATCCTCAAACGCACCGATCCAGCGACGGGCAAGGTTACTGAAGAACGCGCGACAATACGCTCTGCCGCTGACCGGCTGGTGCTGACCACGGCGCGCGGGGTAGAAGCGGTCTATTGCTCCGGCCTCAAACAGACGCTGATCTATCCCGGCGCACCCGCAGGCCTATCGGCCAAGCCGGTGCTGACCATGACCACCAAGGACCAGCCGGGCGGGCGGGTAACGATCACACTGGCCTATATCGCCACCGGCTTTGATTGGGATGCCAACTATGTCGCCACGCTGGCCGATGATGGCAAATCGATGCAGCTGCTCTCATGGCTGACCATGGCCAGCGGCGATGAGACCAGCTTTATCGATGCGACGACATCGGCAGTGGCGGGCAAGATCAACCGCTCTGACGAAACCCGCGATGATACCGGCAGGGACGCTTTGTGGGAGGCACAGAGCCTCAACAAGTGGGCAAGCTGCTGGCCTTCTGGCACCACCACCGACGGCCTCGATTCGGGCTATCCGCCGCCGCCTCCACCCCCTGCGCCGATGAGCATGGCGATGGAGGACTATGCCGGCAGCGATATCATCGTCACGGCGTCCAAGCGCATGGAAGCCTTACAGGAGGTTCCCATCGCCATCACCGCCGTTTCAGAGGCGCTGGGCGATCTCAAGCTTTATCGCATTCCGGTGCCCGTCACCGTCGCGGCGCATTCGCAAAAGCAGGTCGCCTTCCTCAATTCGGGCAAAGTGAAGGGTGAACTGGTCTATCGCGCGCGGGTTGATGAAGAACCGGGCGATCTTGAGATGCTGTTCCGCTTTCAGAACCGCAAGCTGGACGGCCTTGGCGATCCGCTGCCCGCTGGCCGCGCTGCGGTCTATCAGAACAGCCAATGGGGCCGCCAGCTGGTGGGCGAAAGCACCATGCGCGACAAGGCCATGGATGAAGAGGTTGAACTGGTCTTTGGCGAACCCAGCAACGTCTCCATCGACAGCGACTATACCCGCGCTGACAAAGGCCCATGGGCGACCACCGAGGTGACGATCAACAATGCCAATCCCTTTGCCGTGCGGCTCGAGCTGGAGTTTCCGACCGGTGGCTACCGCACCTTCAAGGCGCTGCCGGGCAAGCTGATATCGAAGCCGGGCAAAAAAGTCTGGGCGATGACCCTGGCGCCGGGCAGCACAACCAAGATGAGCTACCGCAGCGCGGATAGTGATGATCTGAAGAAGAAGTAGGGGCGTCTTTCCGTCATGGGGAGAAAATCAATTCCCCAGCACGCCCTTCAGCAAACCGCCCGCCTTACCTAGTGGATCGCCGCGCAGCTTGCCTTCTTCGGCACCGATATAGCTGAAAATGCCTTTCAGCGCCTGATCGGTCACCGAATTGCCCAGTTTGTCGCGGCTGATGCCCGCTGCCGAAATCAGCGATGAGGTCCGGCCCAGCTTGTCGAGCGCAGTGAAAGCGCCGACTTTACCCAGCGCCACATCGATCAGCGGGCGGAATTTCAGCCGCAGCTCATCGCCCGCGCTGCTGCGCAGATATTGCGTTGCGCCGTCCTTTTGCGAGATGATGCCGGGAACATCGTTCAGCGTCAGCCGGTCGATCGAAGCGCGGAATACCGGCTTGGCCTCTTTTGCGGCGAGGCCTGCCGCATCGTTGAGCTTGCGGGTGATACCATCGGTAATGCCGAGCTTGCCCGCCCCGCCCAGCAGCTTGCCAAAAGCGCCACCACCACCGCCGCCGAGTAGCGGCAACATGATGCGCACCGCCGGATCACTAAAGAAGGCTCCGGGCGCCGACAGCTTGTCGAGCGATGAGTCTGACGCCTTGCCGAGAATACCGGAAAGTCCGCTACCCAGCCCAAGCGCCTGCGCATGGGCGGCCAATGGCCAGGCAAGTGCAGTTGCACCCATCCCGACGAGGAAAGCGCGGCGTTCATACATTCCGATTGTGTGCGACATCAGCCAATCTCCTGCCCCCAAGATAGCTGGATCGTTTCACAAGCCGCGTGGCAGTTCAACCGCTTGTTGCAAAAGGTTACGTCGGGCCGCGTCGCTTGCCGAATGGACAAGCCTTTCGTCGATTAACCGGCAGCGCCGTCTGGCTCTTGGCAGCACCGGCGCTAGTGTGCTGGCATGACCTCAATTTCCGGAGCACCCATGCGCCGTTTCCTTACCGTTTCAACGCTCGCCCTTGCCCTGTCTGCTTGCTCCGCCCAGCCGCAGACGAATATGGCCAGCGCGCCGCCGCCGGTCCCCGCGGCTGCTCCTGAGCCGCAGCCCGCGCCGCTCGCCGATCTGGTCAAGGCGGTGCATATTCCTTTCGAGCAGTTCACCCTGGCCAACGGCCTGACCGTGCTGGTCAACACTGATCGCAAAGCCCCGGTGGTCGGCGTCACGCTCTATTACCGCGTCGGATCGAAGAACGAGCCCAAAGGCAAGACCGGCTTTGCCCACCTTTACGAGCATATCTTCTTTGGCGGCTCCGAAAATGTCACAAACTTCGATGTGCTACTCGAAAGCGCAGGCTCGACCGCGACCAATGGCTCGACCTGGTATGACCGCACCAATTATGTCGAAACCGTGCCCAAGGGCGCACTTGAACTGGCGCTGTTCTTGGAAAGTGACCGCATGGGTCATCTGCTCGGCGCGGTGACACAGGACAAGCTCGATAAGCAGCGCGGCGTGGTCCAGAATGAAAAACGGCAAGGTGACAATCAGCCCTACGGACTGATGGATTATGCCGTGGGTGACGGCCTGTTCCCGATTGGCCATCCCTATCGTCATTCGACTATCGGTTCGATGGGTGATCTGAGTGCCGCTACGCTGACTGACGTGCGCCAGTGGTTCAAGGATAATTACGCTCCCAACAATGTCGTTCTCGCGCTTTCGGGGGACATTGATGCCGCAACTGCCCGGCCATTGGTCGAAAAATACTTCAGCGCGATCCAACGTGGCCCAGAAGCACCGCGCGTTGATGCCGCTCCGGTCACGCTCACCGCCCCCGCAACACGCGATATGACCGATGCCGTGCCGACACTGCGGCTTACGCGCAATTGGAGCGGACCGGGGCTGAACGATGCCGATGCCGTGGCGCTGAAGGTTGGTCTGGATATTCTCGGTGGCCTCTCCAGTTCACGGCTCGACAATGCGCTGGTTCGCGGCAGCCAGCTGGCCGTGCAGGTTACCGCCAGCAACCAGCAGTTCGAGCAGGTAAGTTTCGTTCAGGCATCGATGGACGTCAAACCCGGAACGCCCCGCGCGACAGCAGAAAAAGCCTTTGATGAAGTAATCACCAAATTCCTTGCCGAAGGGCCAAGCGATGATGAAGTCCGACGCTCCGCCACGCGGCTGGTCAGTGGCTCGATTGGCGAGCTGGAAGCGGTTGGCGGGTTTGGCGGCAAGGGCACGACACTTGCCGAGGGTCAGCTCTATTCGGGCGATCCTGCGCATTACAAAAAGGATCTTGAGGAACTTTCGCGGATCACCCCGGCACAGGTCAAAGCTGCAGTGGCAAAGTGGCTGGGTCGTCCGGTTCTGGCAATCAATGTTGTTCCCGGTGCGCGCACGGAAAAGGGCGATACCATGGGTGGCTGGGGCGATGAGGGCACCAGTCCGGCGCGCGCCAGCGATCAGAAGAAGGCCGTCTCGGCACTCGCCAAATCTCCGCCTCGCACCGTGCCCCCCATCGCTCCGGTAGGCGATCTCGCTTTTCCGACGGTTGAGCGCACCACTCTGTCCAACGGCATTCCGGTGGCGCTGGCGCGGCGCACGGCGGTGCCAAAGGTCATCGTCGCGCTCAATTTCGATGCCGGCACCAGTGCCGATCTGCTCGATACACCGGGCACCCAATCGCTGATGCTGACCTTGCTTGACGAAGGCACGACCACCCGCAATTCCACCCAGATCGCCGAAGCGCAGGAGCGCCTTGGTGCCACCCTGTCGATCGGCCCGGGCCTCGATTCCTCCGGCGTAATTCTCGATGCGCTCAGCGCCAATCTCGCGCCTTCACTGACCTTGATGGCTGATGTCACCCGCAACCCGGCCTTCGCGGCGGACGAAGTCGCGCGGGTGAAAGCGCAACAGCTATCGCGGCTGGCACAGGTTCAGGCCACCCCCGGCGCACTTGCCGCGCGCAATCTCGCACCGATCCTGTTCGGCGCGGGCCATCCCTATGGCCTGCCGGGTGACGGGCTTGGCAATGCCGGGTCGCTTACCGTGCTGACGCCTGAGGCGCTGCGCGCCGCCCATGCCAAATGGTTCCGCCCCGATCTGGCGACGATCACCGTGGTCGGTGACATCTCGATGGATCAGCTGAAGCCGCAGCTCGAAAAGGCCTTTGGCAGTTGGTCAGCACCCGCCACCGCGAAGCCGGTCAAAGCGCTAGGCAACGCTGTCCCTACCCCAAACCCCCGCATCGTGCTGATTGACCGGCCGGGTTCGCCGCAATCGGTGATCGTCGCCGGACGGGTGCTGGCGCTGACCGGCAAGGATCAGGGCAATGAGGCGCTCGATCTGGCCAATGAGGTGCTGGGCAACGGTTTTCTCAGCCGTCTCAACCTTGATCTGCGTGAGGACAAGGGCTGGTCCTATGGCGTAAGTTCAGGCGTCCCCAGCCCGCTCGGCCCGCGCAGCTTCACCATCAGTGCGCCGGTTCAGGCCGACCGCACGGGCGATTCGATTCGCCTGCTAATCGCCGACATGGCCGCCTTTCCGGGCAAGAAACCTGTCAATGCAGAAGAGCTTGGCCGCGTAACTGACGGAAATATCCGGGGACTTCCCAACCGCTTTCAGACCAATGCTCAGGTGCTTGGCGCGATCATCGGCAATGATCGGCTTGGCCGTCCGGACAATTACTATGCCACCCTGCCCAGCCGCTATCGCACGATCGACGCTACGGCACTCAACACTGCGGCCAGAACCTGGCTGCAGCCTGATGGCCTGACCTATGTTATCGTCGGTGATCGCAAGGTGGTTGAGCCGCAGCTCAAGGGCATCGGCCTGCCGGTAGAATTCATCGCCGCGCCGAAAAGCGGCGATTGACAGAGCGCACAGGAGGGGTTCAATTCCCCGGCAAGCAAGCTCAATATAGGAGAGTATCATGTCCGTAGCCGGCACTTACGAAGTCAATGTCAAAAGCCCGATGGGTGATCAGGGCGGCACCTTCACCGTGGTGGTCGATGGGGACAGCTTCAGCGGATCACTGAACGGCGGCATGGGATCGATGGACGTCAGTGGCGGCACCGTTTCGGGCAACACGCTCAGCTGGAAGATGGACATGAAAGTGCCCATGCCGATGACGCTGGAATGCACCGCCACGGTCGATGGCGATGTGCTGACCGGTGATGTGAAAGCAGGCGTGTTTGGCTCAATGCCACTGACGGGGAAGCGGGTGGGGTAGGCTTGCTTCCAAAACTGGAAGCCTGCTGATCAACATCTAATTTTCGTTGAGTCCGTGAGGTATCTTGCTGCGGAGACGAAGCTTCCATGCAGACTCAAGGACAATAACTTCAGCCTCTGGGAGATCGGGCGAAGTGCGCTGCAGGATCGAAAAGCAGAAATTTTTCGGATCGCGCTGGCGAAGACCCTTATTTCCTCCATGCCCTGTCCGCGCATATTCAAGCCAGCGCTGGAGTATATTTTCACGTCCATAGGCCGAGCCAACATACTGCTTCCCATCGCTTTGATCGATGATGAGATATATCCCTCGCCAATGGGAAAGCGCGGCGCGCTGATTTGTCGGCAAAAATGCGAGCTGATGCCAGTCCAGTACCAGCCGATCCCATGCGGGAATCGGCCCGATCAGGCAGGACTCTTCGGCAATCGCAGCAACCGAAAAAACATTCCGGTCTGCCCAGCGATACCATGACCGCTCGAGTCCGGGCCAATCGATAACTAGCCGTTCGGACCAATCCTCTTGCCACCCTGTAGGTACAAGATTAAATTCGACCACATGTTCACGCCCGTCGCTTGACATGTCCCCGCCCATCCCGTGGGCCATGAGCTCCTGATGCGCGGGCCGCTCCTGGTATTCAGCGACAGTCAGTGTTCGGTGCGAGGCAATTTCATAAAGCCCTACGAACAAAGCTTTCTTCGGCCCATGGCGGATAAATGAAGCAACATATCGGGCATTCAATAGTGCTCCTTCCGCGCGCGGGCCATGCGTGTCCTGATAAGATTCAAACAGATCGCGGCGCTCCGAGACAATCCAGTCGAATACCCGGTTTAGTGCTGGCTCCCACGGTCGATGTCGGAAAACAACAACTTGCCTGAGATCGACGCCGCTATCCTCCAGCAACCTGTTCAAGGTCAGTGGTGCAGCGGCAAGACTCACCCCAAAGCCTTCTTCAGCAGTTCATTCACAACCCCCGGGTTGGCCTTGCCCTGCATCGCCTTCATTGTCTGGCCGACGAAGAAGCCGAACAGCGCTTCCTTGCCGCCCTTGTACTGCTCGACCTTGTCGGCGTTGTCGGTGAGGATTTTTGCGATGACTGCGTCGATGGCGTCGGTATCGCTGGTCTGCTTGAGGCCTTCGCGCGTCACGATTGTGCCTGCTCTGTCTCCGGTTTCCAGCATCTTTTCGAGCACCTGCTTGGCGATCGAGCCGGAGATCGTGCCATCGGTGATCAGCGCCAGCAATTCAGCCGCCGCATCGGCGCTGATCGGCGAATTGTCGAGTGATTTGCCCACCCGGTTAAGCGCGCCGAAGAATTCCGAGATCAGCCAGTTGCTCGCCTGCTTGGCGACATCGCTTTCGCCCTTGCCCGCAGCTTTTGCGGTCGAGGTCAGCAGCGTTTCAAACCAGCGGGCGGTCTCCACCTCAGCGGTCAGCACGCCAGCGGCATAAGGCGAGAGGCCCAGCGCGTTTTCATAACGGTGGCGCTTGGCGTCGGGCAGTTCGGGCAAGCTGGCGCGGGCGGCTTCGACGAAAGCATCGTCGAGCACCAAGGGCAGCAGATCGGGATCGGGGAAATAGCGATAATCGTGCGCATCTTCTTTTGAGCGCATCGAGCGGGTGGTGCCGGTATCGGGATCAAACAGCCGGGTTTCCTGCGCGATTGTGCCGCCGCTTTCGAGCACATCGACCTGACGGTTCGCCTCATACTCGATCGTCGCCATGACGAAGCGCACCGAATTAACGTTCTTGGTCTCGGTGCGGGTGCCCAGTTCGTCACCCACTTTTCGCACCGACACATTGACGTCGGCGCGCATCGAGCCTTCTTCCATGTTGCCATCGCACGAACCAACATAGCGCAGGATCGAACGCAATTTGCGCACATAGGCCCCGGCCTCTGCGGGCGAGCGCATATCGGGTTTGCTGACGATTTCCATCAGGGCGACGCCCGAACGGTTCAAATCGACATAGGACATAGTCGGGTGCTGATCGTGCATCAGCTTGCCGGCGTCCTGCTCGACATGGATGCGCTCAACCCCGATGCGCTTCACATCGGCTTCCGGGTTCTTGTCATCAAGGCTGATGTCGATGTGCCCCTCACCCACCAAGGGGTGGTAAAGCTGGCTGATCTGATAGCCCTGCGGCAGATCGGCGTAGAAGTAGTTCTTGCGATCAAACCGCGACCACTTGTTGATCGACGCATCAATCGCCAGGCCGGTGCGCACCGCCTGACGGATGCATTCACCGTTCAAAACCGGCAGCATGCCCGGCATCGCCGCATCGACAAGGCTGACCTGGCTGTTGGGCTCGGCCCCGAAAGTGGTGGAGGCGCCGGAAAATAGCTTGGCGTTGGATGTGATCTGCGCATGGACTTCAAGGCCGATAACGACCTCCCATTCGCCGGTGGCGCCCTGGATACGATATGTGCTCATGTCTGTGCCGATAAGATTATTACGCGTGGGTGGAAAGGGCTCAATTTGCCCATGGCTTATGCTTTCTCGCCAATCCTGAACCAGAAAGCACCCGGCTCGGCCTGCGGATTGCGCGCCAGCATCGGGCAGGCCGCCGCCAGAGCATCGAAGTGATTATGCTTTAGCCAGTTGAGCGCGCAGGTGATCTCGACCGTGCTGTTACCGCTCAGCCAAGCTTCGAGCATATATTGCTCGTCCCACAGGCGGCGTTCGTTGCGCAGCCAGCTATCGGGATAGTCACGCGGGGTGAAAATGTCATGGACATGGACCCATACCCCCGGTTTCAGGCGCGGCAGGATCTGCAGGATCTCGAACGTAACATCGCCAAACGGCCGGATGATGTGGCTGCTGTCAATAAACAGCATGTCGCCCGCTTCCAGCCCTTCGAACAATGCCAGATCGACGTCCTCGACGCGCTTCGCCACCAGCTTGGCTTCGCTCGCTCCCAGCCACTCGTTCTCGTAAGGCTCGATACAGGTGATTTCGGTCAGCGCCGAGGCATCTTCGGCGCGGTTTTTGGCCACAGCGGCCAGCGCCAGCAAGGTCGAGCTGCCCGAACCGATCTCGACGATCCGGCGCGGGCGCAAGTGACGGACGAGGCTGTAGTAAATCTCGCCATCGCCAAATTCGTACATGCCGTTGTGCCAGCCGAAGTGCCCGGTTCCGGGCGGCGTCAGCGGAAACGCTTCAAGTTCTGCGCCATAACGCAGCGCCGAAATCAGCGCGAGCTGCGGTGCGGCATCGAGCCAGATCCCCGGCAGATCGCGCTCAATCTGGGTATCGGCAGGCAGGTCTGCTGCCCGGTAAGTCGGCTCGTAATAATGCGTTGTGCGCAGTTGCACGCCGATGCGATCCGACATGGCCTGAAAACGCGGCATCGTCCGGCGGCGGCTGGCCAGCAGCTTCAGCACCGGCGCGAACAGGGCGACGAAGGCGCAGGCCAGCCAATCAAGCAACGCGTTCATGGCTGCAAGTTCCTTGTCAGATTGCTTACCACCACCGCTCCGGCTTGGCGGTGAAGCCAGCGCGCGACTCTATCGCGAGGCCAGCATTGAGCACGCCCTGCTCGTCAAAGGCCTTGCCGATGATCTGCAAGCCGAGCGGCAGGCCTTCACGGTTGAGCCCCGCCGGAACCGACATGGCGGGCAGGCCGGCCAGCGAAGCAGGCACGGCGAAAACATCATTGAGATACATCGCCAGCGGATCGGAAACCATCTCGCCCAGCCCGAACGAGGCGGTCGGCGTGGTTGGCGCGAGGATCACGTCGCAGAGACGGAAAGCCTCATCGAAATCGCGCGCAATCAGCGTGCGGACCTTCTGCGCCTGGGTATAATAGGCGTCATAATATCCGGCTGAGAGCACATAAGTGCCGATCAGGATGCGGCGCTTGACCTCTGCCCCGAAACCGGCGGAACGGGTGGCGGCGTACATATCCTGAAGCCCCGCACCATCCGGCAAATCACGCAAGCCATAGCGCACGCCATCATAGCGCGCGAGGTTGGACGAAGCTTCGGCTGGGGCGATAATGTAATAGGCGGGCAGCGCATATTTGGTGTGCGGCAGGCTGATATCGACGATCTCGGCCCCGGCATCCTTGAGCCAGGCGATGCCCTGATCCCAGCTCTTGGCGACATCACCGTCAAGCCCATCGACGCGGTATTCGCGCGGAATGCCGACTTTCTTGCCGCGCATATCGCCTGAAAGTGCCGCTTCCCATGCGGGTACCGGCAGATCGAGGCTGGTCGAATCCTTGGGATCGAAACCTGACATCACCTCAAGCATGATCGCGCAGTCGCGCACATCACGCGCCATCGGGCCTGCCTGATCGAGCGAACTTGCGAAGGCGACAATGCCCCAGCGCGAGCAGCGCCCATAGGTCGGCTTGATCCCCGAGATGCCGGTGAAGGCCGCAGGCTGACGAATCGAACCGCCGGTATCGGTGCCGGTTGCCGCCGGGCAGAGCCGCGCGGCAACCGCTGCTGAACTGCCGCCAGAGGAGCCGCCGGGAGCCATGGCTGCGTTACCGCCATCCTTGCGCTTCCACGGGGAAATGACATTGCCGAAATAGCTCGTCTCGTTCGACGAGCCCATGGCGAACTGATCAAGGTTGAGCTTGCCCAGCATGCCAGCGCCAGCATCCCACAACTTCTGGCTTACGCTGCTTTCGTACTGCGGAGTAAAGCCTTCGAGGATGTGGCTGGCTGCCGTGGTCTGGACGCCCTTGGTGGCGAACAGATCTTTCATGCCAATCGGCACACCAGCCATTTTCCCGAGCGGCTGACCAGCAGCGCGAGCCTCATCGACCTTTTGGGCAGCACCCAGCGCCGCCTCCGGTGTAGCGACGATAAAGGCGTTGAGTGCGATCTGTGCTGCGGCAACATTGGCGTTGAAGCCCTGCGCCACTTCAACGGCGGTGAATTCACCCTTGGCCACACCATCGCGGATCGCGGCAACGCCGAGTTCGGTTACATCACTCATTATTCGATCACCTTGGGCACGCCAAAGAAGCCATGTTCTGCTGCCGGCGCATTGGCCAGAACGGCATCGCGCATCCCGCCGCCAGTGAGCGGATCGGCGTTCACCACGTCTTCGCGCAGGCGCAGCGTATTGGCGATCACCGCCGTCATCGGCTCAACACCGGTAACATCGACTTCGCCGAGCTGTTCAACCCAAGCGAGGATGCCGTTCAGTTCGGGCACCATGCCCGCAACCTCGGCTTCGGTGAGCTTGATGCGGGCCAGCGCGGCGATTTTGGCCACGGTGGCGGTATCGACCGACATTGTTGTGAACCTCTTGTCTGGGTTGGCCGGGTTTCGAAAGAAACGCGTCGGAACAGATTATTGCGGCGGCGCTTCGCCACCAGGCATTGGTGGCGGTGCTCCGGGCGTTCTTTCGCCGGGCCCGCCTTTTCCTTGTTGCTGCTGCATCTGGCGCATCTGCTCCATCATCGCCTGACGTTGCTGCATCTGCTCCTGAGTCATGAAATCAACCAGCTCGACATCGAAGTAGAGATCGCTGTTTGCCGGAATTTCGCCCGCTTGCCCGGCGGGCTTATCGCCATAACCGAGCGCTGCCGGGATAGTGATGTGATACTTGCCGCCCTTCTGCATCTGCAGCAGCGCCTTGGTGAAGCCGGGAATCATGCCGCTGACCGGAAGCGCACCCTGCGCCTCTGGCTGGAACACCGTGCCGTCCTTGAGCTGCCCCTTGAGCTTGACCATCGCCACATCGCTCATCGTTGGTGAAGGCCCTTCACCCGCGGTAACGGTCTTGACGCTGACCATTGCGGGCATCGTCGCCCAGGCAAGACCGCCGGCCGCTGCAGCGGCAGCGGCAACACCCAGCCACAGCTTGCCGAGCGATCCCTTGGCAATCGGCTGGAGCGGAACGCGGGTCACTTCAGTCATCAGGCTTCCTTAAACTCAGGCAGCAAAAAGGGCGCGGATTCGTCCGCGCCCTCATGGCTCAAGCGGGCGGGCGGGGCAAGCCCGTCCAGCCGCTAGAATGGCCTATTTCCCGCCGTCGCGTTCCACGCGCTTGCGCTCCATCTTCCGGGCGCGGCGCACAGCAGCGGCCTTTTCACGGGCGCGCTTTTCAGACGGCTTCTCGAAGTGACGGCGAAGCTTCATCTCGCGATAGACGCCTTCGCGCTGCAGCTTCTTTTTGAGCGCGCGAAGAGCCTGGTCAACATTGTTGTCGCGGACGAGAATTTGCATAAACCGAAACACCTCAGGATCAAAAGGCCAGAACCCCGCCGTTTTATGTGCGGGGGAGCACCTCGAATCAGAAACAGAAAACTGGGCCGAATCCTTGAAGGAACGGCTCGAACCGGCGGGCGGCTAGCAAAGTGTAGGGGCTATGGCAAGCACCGATGGCAATTTCTGCCGGTCAAACGACAGCAAAAGATAGCTCTGCCGAGCAGCATTTGCACTCAAGACAGCAATATGGTCTCACCTGCAAGACCAACAGGGGCCGCAGACCATAATGCCGACATCCTTTGCCCTTGCCGACTGGGCCGTGCTGGGCGGCTATGTGCTGCTGCTCACCCTTGCCGGCTGGCTGACGACCCGGCGCGGGATGAATTCGGAAGATTATTTCCTCGCCAGCCATCACGCGCCGACCTGGCTGGTGGCCGTCTCGGTCCTCTCGACCGTGCAATCGGCGGCGACCTTCCTCGGCGTGCCCGATTCGAGCTTTCGCGGCAATTTCACCTATATCGGCGGCGTGCTGGCCGCACTTATCGCCGCATGGATCGTCGCCCATGTGCTGATCCCAAGATTCTATGCGCTGAAGGTGACGACGGTTTACGAGCTGCTCGAAAGCCGCTTCGATGTGCGGGCAAGGCGCGCGGCCGGGGCGATGTATCTGGTCGGGCGCATCCTTGCCAGCGGAGCGCGGCTTTATCTGGCGGCGATTGCCGTCTCGATGATCATGTTCCTTGATGTTTCACCGCAGCACATCGTTATCGCCAGCTTTGTGCTGCTTGTCTTCGGGCTTGTCTTTACCTTCATGGGCGGGCTCAATTCGATCATCTGGAGCGACCTTATCCAGGTGGTGCTTTATGTTGGCGCGGCGCTGATGGTGCTGCTGTTCCTGTGGTCGAAGATCCCGCTGACCCTGCCCGAGACAGTCCATGCGCTGACCCATGCTCCGGCCCAATCTCCCGGCGGCCAGAACAAGCTGGCGCTGATCGATTTCACCTTTGATCTGTCCGCACCATGGGGAATCTTCGCGGTGTTGACCGGTGTGATGCTGCTCAATCTGGCGAGTTCGGGCCTCGATCAGGATATCACCCAGCGGCTGCTAGCCTGTAAAGATGCGCGGCACGGCAACCGTGCGCTTTATGCCTCTGTGATCGTCTCGCTTCCGGTGATCCTGCTGTTTCTGATGATCGGCGCGCTGCTGCACATCTTCTACGAGCGGCCGGAAATCATGGCAGCGGCGGGCGGAACCATAATGCCGACCTTCCATGGCGAAAAAGTCACCGTGTTCATGCATTTCATCCTCAGCGAGATACCTCCCGGCTTGCGCGGGCTAGTCACTGTCGGCGTGATCGCGGCGGCGGCGATCAATTCGGGGCTGATCTCGATGTCGGCGGTGCTGGTCAACGATCTCTACCGCCCCTTGGCCAAGGGGCGCAGTGAAAGGCACTTCGTCCGCGCCGGGCGTCTCGCCAGCGTGATTCTGGGCCTCGCGCTGTTCGCCATGTCGATCCTTTCCTATTACTGGCAGCGCTATACCGGCGCGGCACTGCTCGATTTCGTGCTGGGGGTGATGGCTTTTGCCTATTCGGGGCTGCTCGGCGTCTATGCCGTGGCCATGTTCACCCGGCGCGGAACTTCGATCTCTGTGATAGCGGCACTGGCGACGGGATTTCTCACCGTGCTCGCCTTTCAGCCCTATGTTATCGATGCGCTTGGACTGCCAGTGGCAATGAAGGGCATCGCCTTCCCGTGGCAGCTGGTGCTGGGGACGCTGGTGGCAGCGGGGACTTGCGCCTTGGCGAGCGGCAAATCTGCCAAGGAACTTACCCTGTCATCCGCGAGGTGATATGGTAAAACAATAGACGACCAACGGCGGAGCATTCACATGGCGCTGACCTCTGACACCCCAAGATCAGCCCACCCCGATGATCTTGGTCTGACCCGGCGATCACAGTTGACCGGTTTGTTCGGCGCTTTTGTCAGTTTCGCACTGCTCAGCGAAGTTTCCTGCGCCCGTCCAAATCCACGAATGACAGCACGAGACTGGATCGACAGACATAACGAGCTGGCCCGCGCGTTGAAACAGGGTCAAGTTTCGGCCCGTAGCTGGATGACAGAGGTTGAACGATTGGCCCGAGAAATCGACATTGCCGAGTTGATGGCAGATGTGAATCAGTCCAAACTCTCAGCTGCATCAAAGCCACCCACAAACGACCCAAGCAAGCGCAGTGTGCGGTTCATCGATGCGAGTGGCACCCCGCGCCGCCTTGCCTATGCTGCGGCGCTATTCGATTTTGCGCCAAGCAATGTCATCACGCCGCACGGTCACAAGAACATGGTTTCGGCCCACCTCGTGACCAACGGAAAATTTAGAGTCCGCAATTTTGACCGATTGCGCGACGAAGGTAATGGCATGGTGATCCGCCCGACGCGCGATTTCGTTGCTTCTACCGGCACGCTTTCCGCCATGTCTTCGGCCCGTGATAATATTCACTGGTTTGTGCCCAAAGGTGGCCCCGCTAGAACCTTTGACGTCATTATTTCCGGGCTGGACCCAAAGCAGCCAGACTTTGACATCGCGGCCATTGACCCCCTTGGAGGACGACGAATGAGGGATGGGACTATCCTCGCTCCCGTCATGAGTTTTGAAGCGGCTTCCGCCAAATATCTGACGAGTTTGTAGGCTAAGGGAAGCAGAGCTTTCCCGGCAAGCCTTACCCGTCTAAGGCGCACAGCTATGAACCCGCCAACTTTCCTCACCGCTTCCGCATTCGTCGCCCTTGGCGGCGGCATTGGCGCATGGGCGCGCTATGCGATGGGGCGATTGATCGGGCCAACAGACTTCCCCTATGCGACGCTGACCATCAATGTGCTGGGCAGTTTTGCCATGGGGCTGTTGGCTGGTTGGCTGGCTAGACATGGAAGCACAGGCAATCTGGGCGGGGAGACTTGGCGCTTGCTGCTCGGCGTCGGCCTGCTCGGCGGCTTCACCACCTTCTCCGCCTTCAGCCTTGAGCTAGTGCTGATGATCCAGCGCGGCACCCTGGGTCTGGCCGCTTCCTATGCGTTGATTTCGGTGCTGGGCGGCGTGCTGGGCCTGATTTTTGGACTTTGTGTAATGCGAGCAGTCGGATGAGCGAAACTTCGGCCCCCAAGGACTCAGTGCCAGATAAGGTCCGCCAGTTCACCGTCCAGAAGGACGATAACGATGTGCGGCTTGATCGCTGGTTCAAGCGCCACCTGCCGCAGATCGGTTTCGCCACCATTTCGCGCTGGGCGCGCACCGGGCAGATCCGCATTGATGGCAAGCGCGCCGATCCGGCTGACCGGCTGGTGACGGGGCAAGTGCTGCGCGTCCCTCCCGGCGGCATCACGCCCGAGCGCACTGGCCCCGCGCCGCGCAAGGAATTGACCGAGGAACAGATTGACCGCGCCGAAGCCATGGTGATCCACCGGGACCGCGCGGCCATCGTTCTCAACAAGGAACCGGGCCTCGCTACGCAGGGCGGCACCGGCACCCACGAGCACGTCGACCAGCTGCTCGATGCCTTTTCACCGACCGGTCCGCGCCCGCGGCTGGTCCACCGGCTCGACAAGGATACGTCTGGTGTCCTGCTGATCGCCGCGACACCGGGTAGTGCCGCCTATTTCTCCAAGCGTTTTTCGGGCCGCTCAGCGCGCAAGATCTATTGGGCTTTGGTAGCGGGCGTTCCTGATATCTACGACGGCGTGATCGAACTGCCGCTGGCCAAGCAGCCGGGCAGCGGCGGCGAAAAGATGATGGTCGATCAATCGGATCAGGGGATGCCGGCCAAGACCCGCTACCGGGTGATCGAGCGCGCGGGCAATAGCACCGCCTGGGTCGAATTGCAGCCGTTCACCGGCCGCACGCACCAGTTGCGCGTCCACATGGCGGCGATTGGCCATCCGATCATCGGTGATGGCAAATATGGCGGACCTGAGGCTTTTCTTACCGGCTCGATCAGCCGCAAGATGCACCTCCATGCGCGGCGGCTGATCATCGATCACCCCGATGGCACGCCGCTCGATGTCACCGCCCCGCTGCCCAGCCATTTCGCCGCCAGCATGGAACAACTCGGCTTTGACATGGAGAACGGCGATCTGCCATTGGAAGCCGCCAAGGCTGATCCGCGTGAAGTGACCAAGACCGCGGCCAAAGCCCACGCCAAGCAATACCGCAAGGAACGGCGTGGCGAGCGGCGCGGGCGCAAAGCTGGCGAGCGCAGTCCCGCAGGCCATGCTGTGGGCAAGCCCGCTGTTAAAACAGGAGGCAAAGGCGCTGGCAAGACCGGGAGCAAGGCTGCTGGAAAGCCAGGCGCTAAGCCAGGCGGCAAATCCTTTGGCAAACCCGGCGAACGGCCGGCCGGAAAACCCGCCCCCGCTCGCAAACCCGCAGCTGGCCGCGCACCCGCACCCAAAGCGTCACCAAAACCTCGCAAGATCTGATGCACCCCAACGCCGCCTTTCGCCACGAAGACCGCGCCATACTCGAAGCTCTGATCGAGGAAATCGGCTTCGGCATGGTCTTCGCCGCCACTCCCGATGGTCCGCGCGTTGCACATGTGCCGCTGCTGTGGACACAGAGCGGCACGCTGCGATTCCATCTTGCGAGGGGTAATGCGCTGACCCGGCATATCGACGGCATGACTGTGCTGGCGGTAGTCAATGGCCCGGACGCCTATATCAGCCCTCGCTGGTATGAAGATCAGCAGCAAGTGCCGACATGGAACTATATCACGCTTGAGATGGAAGGGCGGGTTCGCCGGATAGACTCCGACGGACTGCTGGCAGATCTGGAAGCGCTCACCGCACGTCAGGAAGCCCGCGTCACCCTCGGAAAACCATGGACCATGGACAAGATGCCCGCTGGTGAAGTCCGCCAGATGATGGGCGGAATTGTCGGATTTGAAATGGAAGTTCAGGCTTGGCGGCCGACCATAAAGCTTAGCCAGAACAAGCCCGCTGACGAACGCGAGCGGCTGGCGGCTGGGCTGGAGGCGCAGGGATCGCCCGCGATTGCCCAGCTCATGCGAGCATTTGCGTCGTGAGTGCCATGAGCGATACGAGTGTCCGTCTCGCCGTGTTCGATTGCGATGGCACACTAGTCGATGGCCAGGGGTCGATCTGCAAGGCGATGGAAGCAGCCTTTGCCCATGGCGGCCTGCCAGCTCCCGAACGCCATCTCATCCGCCGTATCGTCGGCCTCAGCTTGCCCCATGCAGTGGGCCAGCTGGCACCAGACGCCGATGACCGGACCGTCGCCTCTGTGGTCGATGCCTACAAGAGCGCCTACCGTGCCGCGCGCGCCTCTGGCGATCTGGCCGAGCCGCTGTTCGATGGCATCACGTCGCTGCTCGATACATTGCGCGGTGCAGGCTGGCTGCTGGGTGTCGCCACCGGCAAGTCTGACCGCGGCCTGACCCACTGCCTTGCCACCCATGGCCTCACGGATCATTTCGTGACCCTGCAAACTGCTGATCGCCACCCGTCAAAGCCGCATCCGGCGATGTTGGAAGCGGCGCTAGGTGATGCGCTTGCCGCGCCGCAAGCTGCGGTGATGATCGGTGATACAGCCTATGACATGGCCATGGCCATCAGCGCAGGCGTGCGTGCCATTGGCGTCGATTGGGGTTATCACGAGCCGAGTGAACTGATCGCAGCGGGGGCGGAATTTGTCGCCACCAGCCCGCAGCAACTGGGGGAGTATCTGTTACGATGAGCGAACCAACCGCCGCTGAATCACTGGCGAAAAAGCGCTTCCTGGCCCTCTCGCTGATCCGCCTGAGCGGCATCGTGCTGATTATGGTAGGGCTCGCCTGCGCGCTTGACCGGATCGATATACCCTCAGCCCGGCTGATCGGCGTGATGCTGATCGTATTCGGCGTAATCGACGCCTTTCTGATTCCCGCGCTGTTCGCTAAGCGATGGAAAAGCTCCGACGCATGAAACGCTTTTACAAGCAGGTTACAACAACACTGCAAGCAGGTGGCACCCTGCAAGCAAGTGGCTGGCAGGTTACACTCGACGGACGCGGGGTAAAGACCGTCAGCGGCAAGCCGCAGCTTGTCCCGACAAAGGCGCTGGCCGATGCGCTGGCCGCTGAATGGGCGGCACAGGGCGAAGAGATCAAGCCCGCCAGTTTCCTGCTGCGCGACATGGCGGACTATGCCATCGATGTTGTCACCCCCGATCCCGCCGCCGCCGTTCTGGCCATGCTGCCCTATGCCGAAACCGACACGCTGTGCTATCGCGCCGCACCGGGCGAGCCGATCCACCCCCGCCAGATCGCCGTGTGGGAACCGCTGCTCACTGCTGCCGAGCACCGTTGGGACATTGCGTTTGAACGTGTCAGCGGAGTGCTGCACCACGCCCAGCCTGAGGCTACCGTGGCGCGGTTGAGCAAGGTGCTGCAAGCGCAAGACCCCTTCACCCTCGCCGCGCTGCGTAGCATGGCCGGACTGGCGGCCTCACTGGTGATCGCGCTGGCGGCGATTGAGGGCGAACATGATGCGGACGACCTGTTGGCCGAAACCCTGTGGAACGCCGCCAACCTTGAAGAGGACTTTCAGGCCGAGTTCTGGGGCGTTGACGCTGAAGCTGCCGAATTACGCGCGCGGCGATTGCGGGATTTTACCGCCGCGATGCACTTTGCCGAACTGGTAAGGGAAAACCTTTAATCCAGACACGAGCAGGGCAAGTGCCAGTTGTGCGGTTCGGAGACGAAGCTGGCATTGGCTGCCGAGAACGACCCGAGATAGGGCTGGATGTAATTATAGCCCTGAAAATCGCAGTAATCCTTGCCGCGAGATAGAACCATCGCATCGATATTGCGATCAAGCACCGCTCCTGAAATCGGGTGGCGGTTCATGTTCCAGGTGTAATCCGTCAGCACCACGCGCGATGGCGGCGCTTCGGGACGGGTCCACAAGGCACGGGCGCGTGACAGGATCTGCTGTTCCAACGCCGGGTTGGACTGGGCGGCTGGCAGCGCGCAAATCTTCGGATCAGACTTGGCATAGGCTCCGGGCTTGACCGTGAGCGTGAAATTACCCGTCGCCACCACATCTCCCATGGCGGCCGGAGGATCGTTCGAGCTGCCATTGTAGTTCACGTCACCATCAATGTTGATCGCATAGGGAATCAACTCCAGCTTGATCTGGTGGGTTCCCGGCCCCATCAGCCCGCGCTTGGTGGCGCGTGACAGAAACTCGCGGAAAACCTCGGTACCGGGCTGGAATTTCTCGGCCCGGCTGAGCAATTCACCGCGCCAGGTTGACCATGTTTCATGATCGCCCGCCTTGCCCCAGATGCGAAAATGCGTGTCCACGACATTGCCGCCAACCGTAAACCGCGCCTTGTAGCGGATGGAACGGGAAATCCAGTAGCTGCTTTTGCCGGGTAACTTGGCGCGAAACTGCTCGATTGATGGTTCGCGCATATAGACGCGGAAGAAAATCGGATCCCCAAGATTGAAGCTGCTCGCCAGCGCCGCTTCGGATATCCGATCACGTTCAAGATCAGTGCGGGTAAACACCACCTGCCCCATATGCGCCTGATGCATTGCTCCCGAAACGCCCAGCGCAGCCGGTGCTGAAGCGGGTGTGGCAGCAGCCGAGCTATCCTCTGCGCTGCGCGATTTGACCACTGGTTTATCCGCTGCTGTCGGCACGCGAGCCTTGGCGCGCTTGAGAATTTCGCCCGGGATTCCGAACTGCGCCGAGGCCGTACCGACACCGCCTACCAGAACAACTATGGCAAGGGCTGATGAGTAAAGAAAATGACGCAGCGCCACGTGAAATCTCCAAGCAAGTTCAGTGTCGAAATGCTTGTCGGTGATTTCACCACACGCGAAAATAACATGGCTATGTCATGCTTGATCAGCGGCTTTTGCGCAGCGATCAGTTCATCTTCAGCGTCCCAAGACGCATCGCCTCGTAAACCGCCTCACCGCGCGAATGCACATCGAGCTTGCGGTAAATCGAGCGGACATGATTGCCCACGGTCAGCGGCGAAATCGTCAGAATGCGAGCCGCTTCTTTGTAGCTGTAGCCTTTGGCGAAAAGTTGCAGCAACTCGGTTTCGCGCGGGGAGAGTTTAGGGCGGCCATCGGTTTCGGGCACGTCCATCTGGGCGCGAAGCCGGTCAAGCAGATGGACGGCCGCCGCTGCGCTGATCGGCGCACCGCCTTCCAGCGCCGATGTGATGGCATCGACGATGTCTCCGGCGGCGCTGTCCTTCAGCAGATAGCCATCGGCCCCCGCCTCGATTGTGCGCACCACCGTATCGCGATCACCAAAGCTGGTCAGGACGATGATCTTGGCATCGCCTGCCGCCTTGATATGCGGGATCAGCGCGGTGCCGGTGCCATCTGGCAGACCAAGATCGAGCAGGTAAACATCGGCCCCCGCACGAATCAGGCCGGCCGCAGCACTGATCGAATCTGCCGTCCCGACCAGACACAGCCCCTCCATCGCCGCGATCTGCTCGGCAAGCGTTTCGCGCACAATCGGGCTGTCCTCAATGATGGCCACCCGCACCGGAACAAGCGCTTTATCTGACATTTCGTGAAATTCTCCAGCCGCACCATCCCTGCATGACAGGATGAACGCCATGTCGCGAATATGTTACTCGGATAGCACCGGGGCAGGTGGCGCGGGGACAGCGGGCACTGGAACTGTCAACACCACCGTCGTTCCCGCTGATGTGCTGTCGATATGCAGCGCACCCCCCACCGATTGTGCCCGTGCCACCATGTTGCTGATACCGTGCCCGTCAGCTGCATTGGCCGCGCGGCCTTCTCCGGCATCGGCGATGGTTATGGTAACGACCTGCGCATTTTCCCCTGATTGCGCGATGGTAATTTCGATGGTCGGTGAATGGGCGTGTTTGATGACATTGGTCACTGCCTCCTGCACGATGCGAAAGATTTGCAGCACCTCACGCGGGCCAAGGCCATCGACGCTTTCGGGCAGGGAATTTTTCCAGAGCAACGCGATACCGGCGGCCGAAAGGCGCGGCTCGATCCGGGCGCGGAAGGTGGCGAGCGCCGTGCCCAGCGTTTCGCCAACCGTATCGAGTGAATCAATGATCAGGCGCAGTTCGTCGATCACCTGCTGCAGGGAGGTGGTGAGTTCGGCCTGCGGAATTGCCTGTTTGCGAGAAGCGAACAGCAAGCTCATCAACTGGCCACCGATCCCGTCATGCATATCGCGCATCAGCCGCTGGCGCTCGTTGACCAGCGTTTCGCGGCGGGCCAGCTCTGCCGCCCGCGCATAGTTTTCCGCCAGCTCCGCCTCGCGTTCGTGCAGTTGAACGGTCAGCATCTCGTTGAACTCGTTCATCGAGCGGAACAGCCGGATATTGCGGGCGATGAAAGCCACCGGAAAGGCGATGATCAGGAACGGAATGGAAGTCTGCAAAAATCCGCGAGCGCTGCCGTTGCTGAATTCGCCATAAAAATCGATCATCATCAAGGTGATGCACAGCAGGAACAGGGCAGCTTCCCAAGTGCGATCATCGGACTGTGTCAGGAAATGCCACAAGAACCGGACGATTCCGGCAAGGCCCAGAGCGATGCCAACGCCATTGGTCAGCATTGACGCCTGATCATAGGCACCAGAGCCGCTCGCTGTCAGCAGGCTGAGGAATGACAGCGCCGCCCCGACCCCGATCAGGCAGGTCAGCCATGACAGCCATCTCCACGGCCGCCCGGTCCAGGCATCGATCAGATTGACCCAGGCCACCGGAATGCAAAGCGTCAGGACAAAATAATAGACAAGCCGCCAGCTCCCGGAAAAAGGCGGATCAACCCACGAATAATAATGATAGCGCAGGCTCCACGCCAGCAGCAGCACGAACACCCAGACGGCGAACCGCTTTTGCTGGGATCGCACGATCAGCAAAAAGGCCAGCGCCGCCGCCAGCAGGCCGAAGCTGTATGAAATAACCTTGTATTCGTTGAGGATGAAACTGCGCTTCGCCAGCAGTTCGCTCGCCTTGGCGTATGGCGCGAGCATGGGCTTGCCCACGTCGAAATAGGGGACGCCCGCGCGGACCAGGATGGTTTCCAGCCGGTTCACACCCGTTTTCAGCACAGATGGCGAGATGTAGAGAATGGTCTTGGGATTGCCGTGGTAAGTCGGGTTCGGCAACATCAGCCGCCCGTCCTGCCGGGTCCATTGGCCATTGACCCTGATGTGATAATTGTCACTGCCAAGCGACGGGATCAGTGCCAGCCCGTCAGGGGGAACCGCATCAAGTGTGAACTCGCTTCTTACCAGCCGATAACCCGGCCCGCAGCAATCGCTTGCCGGAAGCGTAACCGGCTTGAATTTGGCGCTGTCAAACCCGGCAGGATCGGGGCTTGGCACCGTGGCCATCATCGTGTTGCTGACAGCAATCACCTCCGGGCGCGGCGGGCTATCGAACAGGATCGGGTTGATCACCAGCCAGAAGCCAAGCTGCACCGCAATGCAGGCCAGCAGCAGGCGGCCAATCGCGCGCAGCTGTTCCGGCTTGTCGGCACCCGGTGGCAAAGGCAATTCCCCAAACTGCATGGCAATCCCCCTGGCCGTATGACAATGCGGCCCCAGACACCATAAATGTGTCATCGCTCCAATGACATGAATTTGTCATGCAGGCGGCATCAGCGGATGGGCTGCGCGAAAAAAGGCTACGGAATTTTGCCGCAGTCAAGCGCTGTGCGGAATTGGTGCGGGAGTAGAGTAACCGCGTTGGTGATCTGGTTGGTTTTCGCTCTATCCACTATCGCCAGCACCCCAATGGCTGATAACAGGGGGATAAGCTTAATACTCGATTTTCCGGAGTTTCCATGAAGCTTTCATCAAGCTTTCGAGTCTAAGCGATTTTTCTGGCAAGTTTAGGTCGCGAAAAATCAATGTTGACGGATATCATGAAGACGACCGACGGTGCGGTACACACCGATGACTGCGATGCAACATCATGGCCAAGGTTTATCCCGTCATCGGCAAGCGACGACAAGTCCTTGTCGCCGCTCGACAAGGCCTGCTCACTAACCGCACTCAAGCATGACGAAAGCGGTCGTTTAAGCGCGCTGGCGCGGCTGGACGTACTCGATACGCCACCCGAAGAACCTTTCGAAAGCATTGTCGCGCTGGTCCAGCAAGTGATCAGAGTGCCGGTCTGCGCGATTTCGCTGGTGGATAAGGACAGGCAATGGTTCAAAGCGAAGCGAGGACTTGCGGTTGCCGAGACCGCACGTGAAGTCTCATTCTGCACCCATACGATCAAGATGACTGGTCCGTTCATCATCAGTGACGCGACGAAAGATCCACAATTCGCGAATAATCCCCTGGTAACCGGTGGTCCGAAGATACGGAGCTACGCCGGTATTCCGCTAACGACAGCTGATGGATATAATGTCGGCAGTCTCTGCGTGATCGACACCGTAACAAGGACATTCTCTGCCGATGAAATTGCCATATTGGTGAGCTTCGCAAGATTGGTCGTCGGTGAACTCGAACTGCGCCAGATCGCATCGGCTGATGCGCTCACCGGCGCCCTCAGTCGGCGCGCATGGTTTAACTTAGCTGAAGCCGAAGTACTGCGCGCTGCGCGCTATTCCAGGGCGCTTTCCTTCTTCATTCTCGATATTGACCAGTTCAAAGCCATCAACGACAGCTTCGGTCACAGCGCGGGCGACAAGGTGATCAAGCGGGTGGCACAGTTGGCGCAGATGCAATTGAGACGTTCCGACCTGTTTGGACGGTTCGGAGGGGAGGAATTCATTTGCGCCTTGCCAGAAACAGAGGCTGCCTATGCCCTAAAGCTCGCCGAGCGAATTCGCATGGTAATATCGCAGGAACGGCATGACTGCCTTGGCGGGCGAAACTGCACAGTTAGCATCGGTATTTCCAACGTCGCGCCTGGCGAAATGGAGATTGGGCCTGCATTTGAGCGCGCCGATCGAGCCCTGTATCAAGCCAAGCAGGCTGGGCGTGATCGCATTCAAGCTGCTGAACCATATACCCAAAAGCCAAGCGCTCGTTTGGCTACCTAGCATAGTCGTAGGCCAGATTCAGGTGGCACCGTGTCTCCCCATTTAAGCTGATGAATAGGCGTGGACGTCGGGGGATTGCTCCCATAGGACGCGGCTATGACCAAAATCTCGATCCTCGATCTTGTCCGTGTTCGTCAGGGCAGTGATCTTCGCACTGCGCTCGATCAGGCGCGCGATTTTGCGCGCCATGCCGAAGCACTCGGCTGTGAGCGCTATTGGGTGGCCGAGCACCATAATATGCCGGGAATCGGCTCGGCGGCGACCTCTGTGGTGATCGGCCATATTGCGGCGGGCACAGCGACGATCCGGGTCGGCGCCGGGGGTGTCATGCTGCCGAACCATTCGCCACTGGTGATCGCCGAACAGTTCGGCACTCTGGAAACCTTGTTTCCCGGACGCATTGATCTCGGGCTGGGACGGGCACCGGGAACCGACCAGCTGACCTGGCGCGCCATGCGCCGCGATCCGGCGAGCTCTGATCGCTTTCCCCAGGATGTCCTCGAACTTCAGGCATTGCTCGGGCCGTTGCAGCAAGGCCAGCGCGTGCAGGCCGTGCCCGGCACCGATACCAATGTGCCGCTGTGGATTCTGGGCTCCAGCACGTTCGGGGCGCAGCTGGCGGCAGAGCTTGGCTTGCCCTACGCTTTTGCCTCACATTTTGCGCCCAAGGCACTGTTGCAGGCGCTGGAGGTCTATCGCCACTATTTCCGCCCGTCTGCCGTCCTGTCGCGGCCCTATGCCATGGTTGGCGTCAATATCATCGCCGCAGACAGCGATGCAGAAGCCCGGCGTCTGGCAACGACAACACAGATGGCCATCGCCGATATTTTCCGTGGCGCGCGCGGATTGAGCCAGCCGCCGATCGACGATATCGACACCTATTGGACGCCAGCGGAAAAGGCGCAGTCGCGCAGCTTTTTTGAACGCGCCATTATCGGCGGGCCGCAGGCCGTTCAGGACGGCGTGGCGGCGCTTATCGCCGAAACACAGGCTGATGAGCTGATGATCGTTACCGATGCCTTTGATTACGGCGCACGTTGCCGCTCACTGGAACTTATCGCCGGGGCTCACCGGAATTTATCGGCTTAGGCGTCGCCTCACCGATATCGAATTTCACCCCAGCTTGGCGCTTGCGTACCGATAGCGGCGCTGTACGTTCGGACAGCATAGAAAAATTTCGACCTGAAATGCAGGAGGGGAGTACCCATGGCCGAGGCCGTTCCGTTCAAGATTACCCAGGCTGACCGCATTCCGGCGCAGCGCTATTACGACGAGGGCTTCTACAAGGCCGAGGTGGAGAACCTGTGGCCGCACGTCTGGCAGATGGCCTGCCGACTGGAGATGATCCCCGAGGTGGGTGACTGGGTGGAATATTCCAACCTTGGCAAGTCAGTCATCGTCGTGCGCACCAAGGACGGCGTGAAAGCCTTTCACAACGCCTGCCGCCACCGCGGTGTGCCGCTCAATGACGGGGCAGGTACTGGTAACTGCAAGGGCAAGGGCTTCATCTGCCCGTTCCACGGCTGGCGCTGGAACATGGATGGTGAGAACACCTTCGTTTACGGCAAGCACCTGTTCACCGAAAACCAGCTGGATACAGACGATCTGGCGCTGCGGCCATGCCGGGTGGAAGTCGCCGGTGGCTGCGCCTTCATCAACCACGATGATAATGCGCCTTCGCTGGCTGACAGCCTGGGCCCGGTGCTGAAGGCGCTCGACGCCCACGGCATGAGCAATCTGCGCTCTGAATGGTGGTTTGGCACGGTACTGCCCGCTAACTGGAAGGTCGCCATGGAGGCCTTCATGGAAGGCTACCACGTGATGCGCACGCACCCACAGCTTCAACGCACCGCACCGGCGCTCTACAATTCGATGTATGGCTATGACACGGGCGGCATCGGTGTGCCGATTGATCCGGGCATGAGCGTGCGTGACAACATCGTTGCCCAGATGCAGCACCTTGAGCTGCTGAGCGAAGGCATGGCGGGCATGGTCCACGCCAAGGAGCTGGAGATCATGCGTCCGCTGGTCGATGCCGAATTTCCGGACGATCCTCAGCAAGCAGTGATGATGTTCTTCGGCATGATCAACGATCAGGTCCACAAGCAGTTGAGCGCCAAGGGCGAACCAGTCCCCGATCTCAATGTGGCGGCGGTGAATGACCCGGTTAATGCGGTGGAATTCCTCTTCCCGCATTACTTCCTGCTGCCGATGTTCTCGTGCATGTCCAGCTATCGCATCCGTCCACTGGGGCCGGAGTCCTGCCTGTTCGAACTGTGGTCGCTGGCGCCATTCGCGCCGGGTGAGGAACCGCCGGTGCCGATGGAAATGACCATGCTGCCCTATGACAGTCAGGACTTCCCGCCGATCCCGCGTCAGGACTATTCGAACATCCCGATCCAGCAACTGGGCATGCACGCCACCGGCTTTGACTTCATGCGGCTGAGCTTTGAGAAAGAAGGCCTGATCAGCAATTACCAGCGGATCATTGATGGCTACCTTGGCGGCGCGGACCCGGCCAAGCTGGCCGCTGCAACAAAGACCTTGCAAGGCAACTTTGACGGCGGGTTCTTCGACTACGATTTCTGAGTCCCTCCCCCCTCGGGGAGGGACTACCCCTTCGCCGCCATGCCAAAGCCGTACATCAGGTGCGCCAGCTGGCCATCGGGCAGCGGTGGGAACACCACCGGATTGTCGGTGCTGCGGATCGCCTCGCTGTTGGCTGCGATTTCCTCAACGGTCCATGACGGCTGATAGACACCGGCACTTTCGGCGGTGAAGGCGCGCGCGATCCGTCCGCCCATGGCGACCAGCATTTCGCCGCTGGCATCGCAGCTTTCATGCGCCAGCCAACAGGCCGCAGGCGCGACCAGTTCCGGCCCCATCGGCGGGAACTTGCTGGTATCGATGCCATCAGACATCCGGGTGACGGCGGCGGGAATGATAACATTGCTGGTAACGCCATGGCTTGCGCCTTCGATGGCGGCGGTATGTGAAAGTCCGATCAGCCCGGCTTTGCAAGTGGCGTAATTGGCATTGTCCGCCTTGCCATAAAGACCGTTGATCGACCCAGTCAGCACGATGCGACCATAGTTCTGCGCGCACATCAGCGGAAACGCCTCGCGCACCACATGGAAGGCACCGCGCAGGTGAACCGCCAGCACGGCTTCAAAATCGTCGTAGCTCATTGCGCCCAGCGGCGCGCGGCGGACATTGCCGGCGCTGTGGATCAGAATATCGATCCGACCAAAGCTGTCGATGGCCTTGGCAATGATCGCCTTGCCGCCTTCAGGCGTGGCGACCGAATCGGTGCTGGAAACTGCCTCACCGCCAGAGCGGCGAATCTCGTCGACCAGTTCGTTGGCCGGGTCTTCGCCGGTCTGGCCGCCCGACATGCTGGCGCCGATATCATTGATGACGATCTTCGCCCCGCGTGAAGCGAGCAGCCGGGCATAGGCCGCGCCAAGCCCCCGCCCACCGCCGGTAATCACCGCGACACGCCCATCAAACCTGAGTTCAGCCATGATCAGTTTCCACCACTAATCTTTCGTCATTGCAAGAACCCACTCGGCTTGCCCGGCGCGCATAACCACATGGATCTGCGCACCGGGCAACCGGTATTGGCAATCAACCCTTGCTAGGCAGTTCGGCAATCGAAGTGCCGAAGGCCGAAAGCTCGCCTCGGTGAGTCGTCGCCTTCTGCTCGACTTCGACGAACTTCTTGCCGTTCTCTTCGAACTTGCGCTTCACAACACCGTCGATGAAGATCGCATCGCCATCGGGATTGTGGCGGCGGATCTGGCAATTGCTTGACTTCAGGAAGCCATCATCACCAATCCAGTTGGTCATGTGATGGGTCAGCCACGAGCAACGCTCTGGTCCGTAATCGTAGGCGCCGGGAGCGCCGACTTCGAGAGCGAATTCTTCGTCCCAGTGAACGCGCTCGGGGCAATCAGGCACATTGAAGCGGTTCTTGATGGCAAGGCCCGGATGCGCCTGCTGCATCTTCCACGCCATCTTGTTGGCGCGGATGTAAAGCCCGCCCCAGCCCTGTGCGTAACCGATAAAGCCGGTGACGGTCATCGGCCCCTTCATCATGCGCGGCAAAGTCTGACCTTCGGAAACGTCATCCCAGTAACGGGGAATGCTCCCGCGAACTTCTTCGTTGGCATAGAGTTCCGAGAATTCGGCCAGCTGCTCTTCGGTAAAGGGCACAACGCGGCCACGCGCTTCGGTGTACTTGGTGCCGCGTTCACGCGCTTCGTCGCGGTCGGTGCGGAACACCCAGCTATCACCTTCGGCAACCAGTTCATTGTGCTGGTTGAAGAAATCGACGTGGTAGATCTGCTGGAACGAGCGGCCGGCAAACTTGGTCTGATGCTCGACCAGATCCTTGAGGTACGCTTCGGTGCGGATGGTGTCGTTGCGGAACACCGGCTTGTGCCAAGTCCAGTCAGAACCGGCCCACATCGCATGGACGCCCGAGAGGCCGCCGCAATAGCCCGAGATGATCCGGCTGGTGGAGAACAGGAAGCTCGGCAGCGCGAGGAGCGAGCCATAGCGGGTCTTCTCGGCGTATTCGGGATCGCACCACAGCGGGTTATCATCGCCGATACCATGCGCATAATGGCGGATGGCATCGCGCGTGGCTTCATAGTTCCACGGCTCGATGGTGTTGGTGATCTTGACGCCGATACGGGCGCGCAGGTCGGCAAGGCCGGCCTCGGTGATTTTGGGGAATTTGTTCGATGACATTTTTAGTTCTCTCCTAGAAAGGGTTAGGCCGCAGCAGCCGCTTTCGCGGCCTCTTGGTCACGAAGCACCTTGCGGTTGACCTTGCCTGCGGGGGTTTTGGGCAATTCTTTGACATATTCGACAATGCGCGGGAATTCGTGCTGGGCAAGCTTCTGCCGCGTGAAGGTCTGAAGTTCCTTGGTCAGCGCATCGCTGCCATCGCAATTCGCGATGACGAAGGCCTTCACCACCATCCCGCGCTGTTCATCGGGGGCACCGATGACCGCGCATTCCAACACATTGTCATGCTTGAGCATGGTGTTCTCGATCTCGACCGCAGACATCGTCCAGCCAGCCGAGATGATCACATCATCAGCGCGGCCACAGTGATAGAAATAGCCGTCCTCGTCGATTTTAGCACGGTCCTTGGTGGTTTCCCACTGATCACGGCGCCACAGCATCAGTTCGCCGATCTCGCCAGCGGGCGAAGGCGTGCCATCGGGGCGCTGCACTTCGAGCTTCTGCCCCGGAACCACCTTGCCGAGCGATCCGGGTTTCACCACAAAATCAGTCGCGCCGGGATAGTTGACCAGCACCACGCCGATTTCAGTTGTGCCATACATCGAGCAAGCGGGAACCTTGAAGTACTGATCGATCCACTCCAGCGTTGCGGGATCAATCGGCTCACCGGTGTAGGACAGCTTGTTGAAGTGAAAATTGTAATCATCCGCTTTTCCGCTGTTTTTCATCATGCGGTAATGCGTGGCGGCGGCAGACATATTGGTGATGCCGTAATCGTCCAGCGCCTTCATCAGCCGGACCGGATCGAAGCGGCCCGCAAAGGTGCCAGTCGTCACGCCAAGCGCCAGAGGTGCCAGCGTGCCGTGCCACAAACCGTGACCCCATGCGGGTGATGATGGGCAGAAGAACTCGTCTCCGGGGCGAATGCCGGTGCCATAGAGCGCGGCGAACATCAGCGTGACGAGGCTGCGGTGGGTGTGCTTCACCGCTTCGGGCAGTTCGCGGGTGGTGCCGCTGGTGTACTGGAACACCGCAAGGTCATTGGCGGCAGATTTGGGGCTATAGGTGGCGGGATAGAGCGCGATCACGTCCATCAGGCCATCATCAGCCACGACGACGCGGGGCAAACCGTCTGCTCCGACGCAGCCGCGCGCCAGCTCGGCCTTTTCGGTGTTGGTGATCAGGATCACCGGGTTGCAATCCCCCACGCGCAGCTTCAGCGCATCGGGGCCAAACAGGGTGAACATAGGCACCGAGATCGCACCGGTCTGCATCGCGCCAAACAGGCAGACATAGAACGGCAGTGACGGTTCGAGCATGAAGGCGATGCGATCACCCTTCTGGATGCCCTGCGCATCAAGCCAGTGCGCGAACTGCGCGGCACCGGCAGAGATCTGATCGAAGCTCAGGATCTCGTCATGAGCGACGCCGTTGGTATCTGGCGAATGGGCGATGCGCACAGCAGCACGGCCTGATCCATCAGCATGGCGGGTGATGCATTCATGCGCGATGTTGAGCTGCTGCTTATCACCATCGAACAGTTCCCACAGCGCCGCCATGGAGGCGTGCGCCTGCGCATCGGCATAGCTCGTCAGGTCGGTTAACGTGGGCATGGTTCACCATGAGTTGGGTTGCGGGCGAATGACGGAAATCGGTCACTTGCCCTTGTCATGAATGGCATTCGCACATTCGCCTTGCTATTGCAAATAATGAATGATATTCAATATACAGAATGATTATGCGCAAACAGGAAGCCCCCGCCGCCGAAAACGAACTCGCCAAGGCGGTGAAGGAAAGCAAAGCGCCGGCGATCAGCCGCGCCGCCGCCGTGCTGCGCCTGCTAGGCAAGAGCGATGCGCCGCTGGGTCTTCAGCCGATCTCCCGTGAACTGGGCCTGGTGCCCAGCACCTGCCTCTATGTGCTGCGTGCGCTGACGGCAGAGGAGTTGGTCAACTTCGATCCCGACACCAAGCGCTATTCGCTGGCGGCGGGCGTGCTGACATTGGCACGCGGCTGGCTGCGACGTGACGAGTTCAACAGCGTGGCACAGACACCGCTTGATCGTTTGGCTCAGAAATTCAATGTCACCATGCTCGGTGTCGAGATATTCGGCATCGATCATATCATAGCGGTAGCGGTCAGTCAGGCAGGAGGGGGGTTCCAGCTGGCAACTCAGGTCGGCAGCCGCTTCCCCGCTCTCATCAGCGCCACCGGACGCTGCATCGCGGCCTTTGGCGGCCACAGCGAGGCTCAGCTGGAAGCCAGGTTCAACACTCTGCGCTGGGAAGACCCGCCCAGCTTCACCGAATGGATGGAGCAGGTTGAACGGACCCGCACGGCAGGCTTTGGCATCGACGAGGGCAATTACATCGGCGGCGTAACCGTGCTGGCCGCGCCGGTGTGGAAAGCTAAAGGCAAGCCCAGCCATGCGCTGGTCGCCATCGGCCTGACCGCAGCTTTGCAGCGCGCTGGCCTGCCTGCATTACAGGCAGAGCTAGTGGCGGCAGCGCGGGGGGTGACGGAGCAACTCGGTGGCTGATCAACCAGCGCTCCAGCCGACCACCGCCTTGATCTCGAGGTATTCGGTAAAGCCGTGCTCGCCCCATTCTCGGCCATTGCCCGAGCGTTTGTAGCCACCGAAGGGTGCGCCGAAATCGAAGCCGCCGTTGACCCAGACCGCTCCGGTGCGCAGCCTGCGTGAGATATCGCGGGAAGCCTCCAGATCCTCGCCGCTGACATAGCCGCCAAGACCGAAATTGCTGTCGTTGGCGATGGCCACAGCATCATCAAGGTCAGCGTAACCGATCATCACCAGCACCGGCCCGAAGATCTCCTCGCGGGCGATCACCATCTGGTTATTGCCAACGAACACTGTGGGCCTGACAAACCAGCCCTTGTCGATGCCTTCGGGACTGCCAAGCCCGCCCGCGATAAGCGTCGCGCCTTCGTCAATGCCCTTCTGGATATAGTCCTGAATGATGTTGTACTGGGCCTTGGAAACCACTGGCCCCATGGCGAAGTTGCCGGTTGGATCGCCGACAGTGACACCATTGGCAGCTTCAGTAGCCGCCGCAATCGCTTCGTCCATGCGCGCGGCGGGGACCAGCAGTCGCGAGCCAGCGGAGCAAGTCTGGCCCGAATTGCCCATCATGCCGCCGGTCGCACCCGCGACATTGGTGGTCATCGAGGCATCGTCAAGCACCACCCAGGCGCTCTTGCCGCCCAGTTCCAGCCCGACGCGCTTGACCGTATCGGCAGCGTCTTTGGTAATCTGCACGCCAACCGGCTCGGAGCCGGTGAACGAGATCATGTCGACATCCTGATGCGTGGAAAGCGCGGTGCCGATCACCGATCCTTGACCCTGCACCATGTTGAACACGCCCGCCGGGGTGCCAGCATCATGCAGGATTTCAGCGAGGATCTGTGCTGAATAAGGCGCAAGTTGTGGTGGCTTGAGGATCATCGTGCAGCCGGTGGCCAGCGCCGGGGCAATCTTCACGCAGGTCTGGTTCATCGGCCAGTTCCACGGCGTGATCAGCCCGCAAACGCCAATCGGCTCCTTGCGGATCATGGTTGCTCCGTGCTGCTCTTCGAACTTGTAGTTCTTCAGCACTTCGAGCGCGGTCGAGATGTGGCCCTTGCCCAGCATCGTGTGGAAGCCGCAGCCGAGCGATAGCGGCGCGCCCATTTCTTCGGTCACGGCTTCGCCTAGTTCGCGCTCGCGCCGCAGATATTCGGCAAGGATCGCCTCGAGCAAATCGGCGCGTTCTTTGATACTGGTCACGGACCAAGTGGCAAAGGCACGCCGGGCAGCGGCAACTGCCTTGTCGACATCGGCAGGCGATCCCAGCGAGATATGGCCTGAGACAGCTTCGGTCGCCGGGTTGATCACTTCGGCGGTCTTGGGCGTGATCGGATCGACCCATGCCCCGTCGATGTAGAACTTCAGATAGTCACGCATATCCTGCTCCCGAATGTATCGCCCATCAGGGCTTAAAGAAAAGGCCCGCGCTGCACCATAGCTGGCGCGGCGCGGGCCTGAATTACCGAATTCAATCGTCTGGCCGAACCGCCGTTTACTGCGTCCCTTCCGCATACCACGTGCGGAATTCGCCATAGTTGGGCATTTCTTCCGAATTGGCCTTGGGATCGATCACCACGTGGATCACCGCCGGGCCGCCATTAGCATAGGCACGCGCGATGGCGGGGCCGATGTCTGCCGCCTTGGTGACATATTCGCCGTAGCAGCCGAAGCCTTCGCCAACCTTGTCCATGCGGACCTTGTCGGACCAGTGCGTGCCGGTTTCCAGCGTGCCCTGACCGAAAGTGCGCTTGTAAACGCCAACCTCAAGTCCCCACTGGTTGTCCACCGCGACAACGCAGACCAGCGGCAGGTTCTTGCGCACCGCGACTTCCAGCTCTGCCACATGGAACAGGAATGAGCTATCCGAAGTGAGCAACATGCCGGGACGTGAAACCCCGGTCTGCGCCAGATCCGCCAGCATCGCGCCGGTGGCATAGGGCAGGCCGGTGCCGATGTGACCATAGTTCTGGTTCCAGATCACATCGCGCGGATGGGCCTGATTGTAAGTCCAGGTAAAGATCACCGAAGCACCGCCATCACGGATCATGATGCCGTCCTTGGGGAAGGCCTTGGTCGCCTCGACGATGAAGCGCGAAGTGTGGATCGCGACATTGCCGGTGCCGTCGGTCTTGGTCTCCGAATCGGCGGCGATGTCCTTGAGCTGCTGGGCTTCACGTTCGATGTATTCGGCAAGGCGCGGGTGGGCGGCGCGAGGCGCATCCTTGAGCAGACGGACAAGCTGCGGCACGACGCCGCGCAGATCGCCGACCAGCGGCACGTCATAGGAACGGTTGACGCCGATTGCTGTCGGATCCTGCTGGACATAGATCCACTTGCGGTTGGCTTCGTTATCCACCCAGTGACGCCAGCGGCCATAGTGGCTCGGCTCACCCAGTTCGGTGCCGAGCGCGAGGCACAAGTCGCTTTCGACCACGGCATCGATCGACACTTCGGAGAAGCCATAAGGGAAAGTGCGGTCTTCAAGACCGGGGATGAAACTGGTGCCGCCCGAGGTCTGGATCACCGGACAGTTCATCAGATCGGCCAGTTCCTTCACCGCCGCACCGGTGCGCGAGGTGTGGACAGCATGGCCGACCAGCAGGATCGGGTTCTTGGCCGCCTTGATCAGCCTGACGGCTTCGTGAAGCATATCCATGTCAGCGCCCTGATTGACCAGACGGTACTTCGCTGGCGGCAGGACGGGGGTGTTGTCCACTTCTTCAAGGATCACGTGGCTGGGATATTCGATATAGCTTGGTCCCGGCGTGCCCGACATCGACTGGCGGATCGCTTCGCGGACGACCTCATCGACCTGATCGGCATATTCGATGGAGCCGGAATACTTCACCGATGCTTCGATCAGCGGCTCCTGACGGACGAACTGGATGCGGCCGCGGCGCACACGGCGCTCGGTCACGCGGGCGCGCTGACCACCGAGGAAGATGACCGGTGAATTTTCAACCAGGCAGCACTGGATGGCGGGCATCAGGTTTGCCATGCCCGGTCCGAGTGTGCCGATGCAGACGGCGGGCTTGCCGGTGATGCGCGAGGCGGCTTCGGCCATGAACCCGCCAGCGGCTTCGTGATGCGGCGAAACCACAGTCCAGCCGCGCGTTTCGGCTTCAAGGAACATATGGACGAAGTTCGGATCGGGAATGCCGAACAGCGTCTTGATGCCTTCCGCCTCGAACAGATCGAGCATACGCTTGTAAACGGGGATGCCCTTGGAGTCAGACTTGGCTTCCGGTGCGGGCTGATCATCGTACATGGTCTGGATATCCCTAAGTATAATCTTGCTGCATTTGTCTGTGCCGGAATTGCCCAAGTTCCCCAAGCGCCGCAATGGCGAAAGAGGACGCACCGGCGATGCTTGCCGGCGTCAGCCCTCGTGCCGCAGTTCCACGTGAGTTGCCTCGCCATTCGGCCCCATCGGCGAATCATATTCAATCACCGTGCAGACCGGATTGTCATGGCTGGCGAACAGATTAAGCTCGTCCTCCATGATCGCCGGCAGCCGCGCCGGATCGCTGATGATCCTTTGCGAATTCTCGAAATCATCGCTGCTGTTCCACCAGATTTCCATGATGCAATCAAAGCCGCAATCGATCACTTCGCCCGTCACCGGGTTCTTCTCTGGCTGAATATAGCGCCGCACATATCGCTGCGCTCCGGGCAGTGAAGGCGCGCGGCCCATGCGTTTGGACAGCTGCGAGTGCTGGTTTTCGTAATAGTCCATGAACTGATCCATGGTCATATCGGGGCGCTTGCGGAAGAAGCAGATCTGCTTGAACATCGCGATTCCTTTAGTGCCAGAGGTCATTTTCGCGCTCTTTGGTTATCGTATCGAACAGATCCTCGATCTCGGGCTTGCCGAGCGCCTTGGCGTAGATTTTGCCGTATGAAATCTTCATCGGATCGCCCCAGGTCTCGGACTTCCAGATTTCCGAACGCAGGATTGCCCGCGAGCAGTGGAAAAAAGCGCGCTCGATTTCAACGCGCATCACCAGCAGTGCGGACTTGCCGCCCATGGCCATGCGCTCGCACAGATCGGCATCGTCATGCAGCGTGGCATGGCCTGAAACGCGCACCAGATCGCCGGTCGGCGGGCATAGAAAGATCAGCGCGATGCGTCCGTTCGCCAGAATGTTTTGCAGGCCCATCTTGAGCTGGTTGCCGGGCCGCTCGGGGATCAGCAGCGTGCGATTATCCACCACCTCGACAAAGCCGGGACGGTCCCCTTTGGGGCTGATCTCGATCCCGGCCGGGCCTTCCGTGCCAATGAACATGAACTGGCTGCGGGCGATGAAGGCGAGCGCCTGCTCATCCAGGTGATCGAGCAGCTTGGCCGCCGCGCGCGGGCTGGGATCGGGGATGATCTTTGCCAGTTGCTCCAGCGTTTCGATTTTGGCCATGGCCGCGTTTCCTATTGCGGACGCAGCGCGAGGACCGAGCCTTCGCCGTTGCCCGCGATGAACAGTGTGCCGTCAGCTCCCGCTGCCAGTCCGGTGAGCGTCCACATCGGCCCGCAAAACACGCCGATGCCGCCAAGGCGCGGGGCGATCAGGCCTTCGGGCGGGCCGACTGGCAGGCCGCTGGCGATCACCTGCCGGCCAGAACCTGAAAGGTCGGTCTGGATCAACTGCTTGTTCTTGACGTCGATGACGAACAACTTGCCCCCCGAAATGGCGAGGCCTTCGGGCTGGCCTAGCCCGTCAATCACCGTCTCGGCATGTCCGCCAACAATCTTGACCACCCGGCCGCCATCGCTTTCGGAGACATAGACCGTGCCATCGCTGGCCACGGCGACGCAACTGGGCGCGGCCAGTCCGCTCGCCAGTTCACTCACTTCGCCGCCTTCGATCAGCACGACCCGGCCGGGATCAGCTTGGGTGGCGATCACCGCGCCGCTGCCAGTGCAGGCGACGCCCATCAGCAGGTCCAGCCCCGAAGCCAGCACCTCGTGGCTTTCGCCCGCCGGGTTCCATTTCGCCACCACGCCCACTGCGGTGCTAACCACCCATTCACCCGGTCCCGCCGCCGCCACCCCACGCACCCAGCCGGGAAAGCCGGGCGAAAACAGATGTCCGGCCAGATGCGGGGTGCCGCCGGGGCTGAGGGTATAGGTAAAGCCGCCGTCAGCTATGAACAGTGTGCCATCCTCTGCCACCGCAAGGCCTAGCGGCCACTGCAGCCCCTTTTCGACCAGCGGCTTGACCACGCCGGGCGCGGTAATCTCGTGGATCGAACCGGTGATGTGCGAAACGAAGGTGCGGCCACCCACAAAAGTCACATTGTCGAGCCCCGGGCCAATATCGGCGAGCAGTGACTGTTCGCCGGTGCGCGGATCGATCTTGAGCACCTGGCCTGAATAGACCTGCGTCGAGACGATATAGCCATCGGGATGGAACTTCACCGAATCGGGCACGCCCAGATCCTTGGCGACCGCCTCGGGCTCGCCGCCATCAAGCCCGACGCGCCAGATCTCATTCGCGCCCTGAGCGGGGAAATAGAGCTTGCCGTCCGGCCCCACATCAAAGGCGTTGACCATCGGAATCCCTGCCGCAATCACCCGCGGAGCGCCGCCGTTTCGGTCAAGCTCCATGATCCGGGCGTTCAGCGTCAGCTCGCCGACGATCAGGCGGCCGTGATGGAAGGTAATCGGATTGGCCGTATCGATATCGCCCTGAAGCACCCGCGCGGTGCCATTGGGCGCCAACACCGAAACGCGGTTGCGGGTGATCTCGGTGCAATAGAGATTGCCATCATCATCGAATACCAGATCATCGGGCGCGGTAATCCCGCCGCCGACCTGGCTGATCGTTTCGATCACGCCGCTGTCCACATCAATCGCGCTGACCCGGCTTCCGGCGACTTGCGCCACATAGATGCGCCCGTCCTTGCCGGTGCGAATGCCATTGGCCCCGCTGAGACGGCTGGGTTGCGTGAGACGTGAGACCGTCCAGCCTTCCGCCAGCTGAATTGCCCCATTCTCATCAATGCGACCGCCGACCTGCGCCATGTCAGAACTCTCCAGATTTTATCGTTTGTTGCGGGGTAGTGTTCCCAAGCAACGGGACAAGCGCAATCAGCAATTCATTGATCAGTTAGAATTATCGCCATGACGGAACGGTGGAACGTTAGCCTGCGCTGCCCACCATGCCAAAACTCCGTCCCAGATGCTCGCCGAACGCACCTTCTGCTGGATGCAGCGTCCAATTGGCGGACTCGTCGCGGATGGCATCGATGTTCTCGGCGACGTCGTCGATGGTCCATTCGGCGCGGTAGAGCCCGCGGGTTTCGGTGACATAGGCGCGCGCTACCCGCCCTGCTACCGCCACCAGCATTTCGGCGGTCACCGCGCAATCCTCGTGGCACAAATAGCCGACCACCGGCGCGACCTTTTCTGGCCCCATCGGCGGGAACTGGGTGGTGTCGATGCCCTCGGCCATGCGGGTGACTGCGCCGGGGAGGATGATGTTGCTCTTGATGCCGTGTTCAGCGCCTTCGATGGCGATAATGTTGCTCAAGCCGATCATGCCGCTTTTGGCCACGGCATAGCCGATCACTTGCGGCATCGAGTAAATCCCGCCGATAGAACCCGTCAGCACCACCCGGCCATAGCCAGCTTTCACCATGTGCGGGAAGGCGGCGTGCGTGACGTTGAACCCGCCCATCAGGTGGACATCGACCACAGAACGGAACTGATCGTGGGTGATCTCGGCAAAGTTATCGAAGCGCGTATTGCCGGCATTGTGGATCAGCACATCGATCCGGCCCCAGCTATCCATCGCCGCCTCGATGATCGCTTTGCCGCCTTCGGGCGTGGCGACGCTGGCGGTGCAGGCCACCGCCTCGCCGCCCAAGGCCGTGATCTGATCGGCTGCCTGCTGCGCCACCGAGGTGTCTGCGCCAGAACCATCGAGCGCGCTGCCGTTGTCATTGATGACGATCTTCGCACCCCGGCTGGCGAGGAGTTTTGCGTATTCGAAGCCCAGCCCTCGGCCTGAGCCGGTAATGACGGCCACGCGGTTATCAAAGCGGCGGGTGCTCATTGTTTTTCTCTCAGAACAGAACCTCGTCATTGCGAGGAGCGACGCGACGAAGCAATCCAGAGCGCCGAGCACAAACGCTCTGGATTGCCGCGCGGCTTTGCCGCTCGCAATGACGAAGTGAGGTGGAAGGAGGCGCGTGGCGGCAAACCATCACACCGGCCCGAAAATCGGCGCGCCGCGCTCCTCGCGCAGGCTGGGGATCATGCGGCCATCCACATCGGTGACGCCATAGGCCTCGGCCAGTTCGGCGACGATCCAGCTGCCGCCGGACTTGTCCATGATCTGCGCATCGGCGGCCAGCGCGGCGATCACCCGGCCCGGATACTCGGGCGAGCTGCCGACTGCCGCGTTCAGCTGGCTGGCCATGCCGGGCACGGTCTTGAGGTTCTCCACCGCCCGTTCGGTATAGGTAAATCCCTGCCACAGCGAGACGGCGGCGACGCCATAGGACTTCAGTTCCACCGCCATGTCGCGCGCCATGCGGTCAGTCGCGGCCTTGGTCGTGCCGAACATCACATCATAGGTATAGGTGCGACCGACATAGCCCGACATACAGGCGATCAGCCCCGATCCTTGGCGGACCATAATCTTGGCGGCATGGTGCGAGGCGATGAATGCGGCGCGCAGGCCGGTGTCCCAGATATCCCATTCATCGGCCAGCGGCTTTTCCCAGAACGGCGCGCGGCTGGTCATCGAGTCCGGGATCGACATGGCGTTGTTGACCAGAATATCGAGGCGACCCTGTTCGGCCTGCACCTGCGCAAACAGCGCGGCGATGGCCTTATCGTCCAGCAGATCGAGCGCAACGCCAATGGCTTTGCCGCCCCGACGTTCAACCTCCGCCACGGTTTCCTCTATCGATCCGGGCAGCGCATGGCCGCCCGCGCTCACCGTGCGGGCGGTGACATAGACGGTCGCGCCCTGTTCACCCAGTGCACAGGCCGTGCCCTTGCCGATCCCCCGGCTCGCCCCGGTGACAACCGCGACCTTGCCAGACAGCGCCCCCACTATGCCATCTCCATCATTCTGGCCGCTTGCCGAAGAAAACCTCGCTGAAATCGCCATTGGCGCTGCCGGTGTAATGCGGACCGTTGAACGGATAGCCCATGATACCCTGCGCCCAGTCGGCTGATTGGCCCCAGTCCTGAAACCAGTCATAAAGCATGGCGCGGTGCTTGATGCCCCATACGCCATCCCGTTTCTCGAATTCATCAAGGTAGCGCCCGCCGATGCAGGTATCGCGCTCACCAACTTCCTCGCCCATATCAACACGGTGATAGGAGATCGCGTGAGTCTCCGCTTTTGCCGTGTCGCCCGAAAGTTCAATCACAGTCTGGCCCAGCACATGCTGGGTGTTGAGAATGGCATCGGCCCCCGGCACCACCCAGGCGAGATAATCGGCGAAGGCACCCTGATACATGCCATAGTCGAAGCTCGAATCCGGCCAATAGCAAGCGGAGAGCACCTCGGCATCGCGCCGGTCTTCCCCGCGCGCCAGCCGCGCAATGCAATTGCGGATCGCCTCGCGGTCGAGCATGGCTTGCAGTTCGGCGCTGATGTCCATCCGTTGTCTCCTATACGCGCCCTGCGCCGTTCTTCAGTGTGAGAGTGATCGCTGGATTGCTCCATTGGTGCAAGCGCATGGGCGATATTCTCAGGCCAATCCGGAATCACTTGATGAGCAAGCCGGTCAATGGCGATAAGGCCATATGAGCACCATCCAGACATTACGCGGCCCGATTGACAGCAGCCAGCTTGGCCGGGTGCTGATCCATGAGCACGTGTTCCTGATGGATATGGAATATACCATCAATTACCGACCGGACTTCTTTACCAAAGACACCATCGATGCGGCGGCGGTGCGGCTTAACGCTCTGAAGGCTGCCGGGATTGATACGATCATTGATCTGACCGTGTTGGGGCTTGGCCGCCATGTGCCGAGCCTGATTGCGGTGGCGCAGAAGACCGGGCTTAACATCATCGCCTCGACCGGGATTTACACTTTCAACGATGTTCCCGGCCCCTTCGGCTTTTACGGCCCCGGCCTGCTGCATGATGCGCCCGAGCCGCTGATCGAGCATTTCGTGCGCGACATCACGCAAGGCATGGGTGGTACGGCGATCAAAGCGGGCGAGCTTAAATGCGCCATCGACGCACCCGGCCTCACCCCCGGTGTCGAGCGGGTGATGCGCGCCGTGGCGCAAGCGAACCGCATCACGGGCACGCCGATCACCGTCCACACCGCTCCGGCAAAGCACACCGGGCTGGATGTTCAGCGTGTGTTGTCAGAAGAGGGGGTTGATCTTGAGGATGTCGTGCTCGGGCATTGCGGCGATAGCACTGACATCGACTATCTGATGAAGCTGGCTGACCAAGGCTCTATCCTGGGCATGGATCGTTTCGGCCTCGATTTAGGGATCACCACCCAGCAACGGGTCGAAACCATCGCCGAGCTGGTGCGGCGCGGTTATGCTGGCAGCCTGACGCTGAGCCACGATTGCTGCTGCTGGTCGGACTATTTCCCGCAAGTGGAGGATTACCGCCGCGCCTTGCCGAACCACCACTATCTCCACATCCACAACGACGTGCTGCCCATGCTGCGCGAGGCCGGGGTGAGCGAGGCCGATCTCGACGCGATGTTCATCGGCAATCCGCGCCGTCATTTTGAAGGGACCGCCGCACGGTTCGCAGCGCGCGGTTAAGCCCCCAGCGCCCGCGCCGCCTGCACCACATTGGCGACGTGATCGCGCGGATCGAGCCCGGCGGCGAAGGCATCGACCATCGGCACTTCGATGCCTATCGGCAGATCATCAGGCAGCGCAGCAATCCAGTCCGCCATAGGAAATTCGCCACTTCCCGGCACCATTCGGCCGCAGGTTGCCTCCTGAAAATAGCTCACGCCTACTGCCGCCACCATCGGCGCATCGCAGAGCTGGGCATAGCCGATCAGCGCCGGATCGAGCGCCTTCAGATCGTCAATCGTCCCGCCCGAACGGAACAGGTGCATCGCATCTACAAGCACCTTGCAACGCCCCTGCCCCAGATGGGCAATGGCATCCAGCGCGCTTTGCAGATTGTTGATCGTGTTCATCGGCGCAAATTCGAGGGTGAACTGCATCCCGCGCTCGATCACCATGTCCGCCAGATGACCGAGCTGATCATAGGTGCGCTCCAGACTCGGCTCCATCGACACGGCATTGATCCGCACCGCGCCAAGCTCTGCCATGATATCGAGGCCAGCACCGCGATCACGCACATCGCCATCAGGCCGCACACGGAAACCTTCGCCAAGTTCAATCACCACGCCGGTATCGCGCAGCGCCGCCTTCATCTCGCGGCGCAGGCTGGCGTCATCCTCCAGCGACCAGTGATCATAAAGGTGCAGATCGGGATAACCGAACATGGCCAGCGGCATCGGACCGAGCGCTCCGGAAATTCCGACACAGCCACTGGCCGCAACCAGCTTGACCAGTTCGACCGGCGGCATCCCCATAACGGTCAGTTGTTCTATGCCCAGCCTGTTTGTTTTGGTCATGCCGCTTAGTCCCTGATCGAATCGATAACATCCTGCGTAATCCCCGGTTTGCCGGGATCGCCCGCGAGATACTCGGCGTTCTTTTTGGCGATGAAGGCATCGGGATCGGCGGCGCGTTGCTTCAGCGTTTCCCAGACCTCATCATGCGTTGGAATGATGATCCGCCCAGCCGCCATGCCATCGGCCAGTATCCGCGCGGTTTCCTGCTGTGACTTGACCATGAGGTGACTGCCGGGCGCGCGCATCACATAGTTTTCGCTGAATTCTTTCATGCCCGTGGTCGAAGTGGTCATCACCGGGCCGGGGCACAGGCAGCTGACCTTGATACCCAGCGGCATCAGATAGAGGCTGAGGTTTTCCGACATCGAAACCACGGCGGCCTTGGCGGCAGCATAATGCACCCGGCTGGCGGCGAAGGGGTAAAGCCCGGCAAAGCTGGCGGTGTTGACGATGTGCCCGCGGCCTCGCTCGATCATGCGCGGCACCATCACATTGTTGGCGCGCACCATGCCGAACAGGTTGACATCGAACATGCGGCTCCATTCACTGAGCGGAATGTCCTGTGGGTTGCCGCCCGAGAGGATACCGGCATTGTTCATCAGAATGTCGAGCGGGCCGAGCGCAGCCTCTGCACTGTCAATCACAGCGAGTACCGACACTTCATCGGTGACATTGCAGGCAAGCGCCACAGCCTCGCCGCCAGCCTTGCGGATCAGCGCGGCGGTTTCTTCCGCACCTTCCAGCGAAATGTCGGCCACGGCCAGACGCGCGCCGCGCCGGACGAATTCCAGCGCCACCTGTCGTCCGATATTCTGCCCTGCGCCGATCACCAGCGCGGTCTTGCCTGCGAAAGTTGTCATGTCAGCCCACACTCACCCGGTTGTTCTGGCTTCAGACTACACATGGCGGGCCGCCACAGTGCAATCGCCAGAGCGGTTTCGTTGCGGTTCTCGCCAAGCGCTTTCCTTGAGGCACATTTGGCGCAATGCTGATCACCAACAAGTTTGGGAGAAAGACAGTGAAGCTGAAAACCGGTGAGTGGGCGCTTGCGCTTTTGATCAGCTCCAGCACGGCAGCCCTTGCCGCACCCGCCCCGGATGTTGTTGCCAAGCCCGCACCTGCCACTGCGGCGATCGATCCGCTGTTTACCCAGCCCTATGTCGATATCGACGAATGGCGCGATGGGCCGGTGCGGCACCGCTATGTCCATGGCGGGTTCAAAGGCACCGACATGCGGTTCTCGCTCTATCTGCCGCCCAAGGAGCTCTACCAGGGCCGCTTCTTCCAATATGTCACCCCGGTGCCTGACAACGAAAACCTCGCCCAGACAGCGGGCGATGAAAAGATCGGCTTTTCGATCGATTCTGGTGCTTACTTTGTCGAAACCAACAGCGGCGGCGTAGGGGCCACCGCTGGTCCTGCGTTCAACGTCGATCCCACCATCGCCGCTTACCGCGCCAATGCTGCCGCTGCGCGCTATTCGCGCAAGCTCGCCAATGACATGTACGGACCCGGCAAAGTCTATGGCTACCTTTATGGCGGTTCGGGCGGTGGCTATCGCACACTCGGCTCGATGGAAAACTCCGACGCCTGGGACGGCGCGGTGCCCTTCGTGCTCGGCTCGCCAATGGCCGCGCCCAACAGCTTCACCATCCGGATGCACGCGATGCGCATCCTGAAGGACAAGTTCCCGCAGATCGTCGATGCCGTCGATGCGGGCGGTAGCGGCGATCCCTACAAGGGACTGAACGCGGAAGAGGCCGCGGCTCTGAAGGAAGCAACCGCCATGGGCTTTCCGCTCAAGGCATGGTTCAACCATGACAAATTCGGCGTCCACGCCTTCACCGCGCTTTATCAGGGCATGGTCATGGTCGATCCCAGCTTTTTCGAGCAATTCTGGACCACGCCGGGATACCTTGGCTTCGATCCGCCGGAATCGTTGCAGCGGGCGCGGTTGCAATTTGTCACCACGGTCAAGGCACCGCTCGATGAGGATGAGGCGACGGCCAAGGGCATGGACGATCTGCGCATCCCCGGAACCTCACGCGGTAGCGCCGAGGATGCGTGGAAGCTGGCGGTCAACGATGGCAGCAAGCGCACGGTGGCAATCGAGCTGGCCGGAACACCACCCGAAGTCGGCTTCCTTGGCGGTGATCTCGTGGTGCTTTCGGGGGAGGCCAAGGGTAAGCGCATCGCGCTGCGCATGCTCAAGGGCGATGTGGTCACACTGGGCGTAACCGATCTCAAAACCGTCGCCAAGATCAAGGCAGGGGACGAAGTACGGGTCGACAATTCAAACTTCCTCGCTGCGCAGACCTACCACCGCCATCAGGTGCCGGACGCCTCCTACCCCGTTTACAACCAGTTTCGCGGGGCCGATGGCAAGCCGCTCTACCCGCAGCGCAAGCTGCTGCTCGGGCCGTTGTTTGCCAAGGGCGCGGCGGGAACCGTGCCGACCGGAAAGTTCACCGGCAAGATCATCACCGTCGATTCGCTGCTCGATCGTGAGGCGGTGCCGTGGCAGGCCGATTGGTATCGCCGCCGTTTCGATGCCATTTACGGCAAGGATGCGATTAATCGTTACCGGATCTACTACACCGAAAATGCGCTCCATGGCGCAGCGCAGAGCAGCGAAGATCCTACCCGGGTGATCAATTACATCCCGCTGCTGCAACAGGCACTGCGCGATGTTTCGGCCTGGGTGGAAAAGGGCACGCCGCCGCCTGCCAGCACCAGCTACAAGGTGATCGACGGGCAAGTGATCGTCGCGCCGACGGCTGCCGCGCGCCACGGCATCCAGCCGGTCGTTACGCTTGCCGCCAATGGCGGGGCGCGCGCCGTGGTCAAGGCGGGGCAGTCCGTGCGTTTTACCGCCACCATTACTGTGCCGCCGGGGACGGGATCGGTGGTCGGCGCGGAATGGGACTTTGATGGTTCGGGCACGTTTGCCAAGTCATCGCCCGTTCCCAAGCGTGCCAAATCGGCCAAGGTCTCGATGAGCTGGACCTTTGACAAACCCGGCACCTATTTCGTCGCACTGCGCGGCACTTCGCAGCGACAGGGCAATGATAAAACCCCCTTTGCGCGGCTGCCAAACATCGCGCGGGCAAGGGTTGTGGTGGAATAGGCGGAAGTGCGGGGCTGCCGGTCAGACCAAATCCGCATCCGGCCCTATGGCAAAAGCCGCCAACTGCTCCTCGAAGCGGCGGCGGATCGGTTCATCGCGATCGAATGCGGTAAGGATGTAAAAATTGCCGCGCTCGATCCCGCGCACCGCCATCTCTCCCGCTACTGCCGGATCGAGCCCGCCTGGCATCTTGCCGCCAGGGCGCAGGTTTCCGCCGATCCGCGCGGTGTTCTCGGGAAGGTTGGTCATCACCAGTCCCGGACACATGACCGAAACGCTCACCCCGTGCGGAGCCATTTCAACGCGCAGCGTTTCGCTGAGTGAAATCACGGCGTATTTACTCGCGCTGTAAGCCCCGCTTGTCGCCCGCTCGCTGGAGAGGCCGGCCATCGAAGCGACGTTGAGAATGTGGCCATGCCCCAGCGCCCGGATGTCTGCGCCAAAAGTAACCACCCCGTTATAAACGCCCATCATGTTGATGCCGATGATCCGCTCAAAACTTTCGGGCTGCGAATCCGCCAGTTCCAGCCCATCAGGCGCGATACCGGCATTGTTGACCAGAAGATCAACCGGGCCAAAGACTTCCTCGGCCTTTGCCTTTGCCATGGCCCACTGATCGCGATTACGCACATCGAGCAGCACACCCCGAAGGGCATTGCCGCGTGTCGTCAGCGCCTCGGCGAGCGCTTCGGCGTTGATGTCGGCAATTGTCACCCGCACCCCGCGCTTGGCCAGCGCATCGGCGATGCCAAGGCCGATGCCGCTCGCCCCGCCGCTGATGAAGGCATGATTGGCCGATGATAGCTGCACGATCAGACTTCCTTCACCGGAATGGCAAATCGGTCGGTATATTCCTTGAAATGGTCGCGCACCCATTGCGCGCTGAGGCCAAATTCCTCCAGTGTGTAGCTGTGCTTGCCGTGCTTGCCTTGCGGATTATAGGCCATCATCGCCTCCATCCCGGCCTGCGCCTCTGCCGTGAAGGGCGTGTCAAAGCGCTCGTAAAGCGTGCGCATGGTGCCGATGGGGTCGGCAATCTGCGCGGTATAGAGAATGTCATGGATCGAGTCCTCGCCGTGCTTGTCGCGATAGGCGTTTGAGCGGGCGATCATCTGGTCAAAGGTTTCAAGCAGGCACTGGGCGATATCACGCGGATCGACTTGCTCGGAATATATGGGCCGCACCGCCTTCAGCAGGCTGCAAGCAGAGCCCAGCACTTCCACCGGATCGCGGTGAGTCATCGCCAGTTGGGCATCAGGATAGACTGCGGTCAACTCGTTCAGATAGAGCGGGTGCCATGGGTTCTTGAGCGTCCATTGGCCGCCGTTGTTTTCCTGCAGCACTTGCAGGATCTGCTTCTGAAAGCGGAAGGCGGGTGTGTAATCGGCGCCAAAGAACCACTGGCGATAACTGGGGATGTGGACCTGCGAATCGAATATCTGCGAACAGAAGGACTGCGCCATGGCATATTGGTCTTCGCTCGGGCTGTCGGCATCTTCCCAGTGGATCGCGGCGATGTGCGGCATATATTGCAGCGCCATCTCCCCCTTGGCGACCTGCGCATGATAGCGCGGATCAGTCTTCAGAGCCCCGGCAGCGGCGGGCGGCACCGAATCGAGCGCTTCCCAGCGGGTATAGCAGCGCCGCGCCGGATCGGCCGACAGCAGGTTGATGGTCATCGTCGTGCCGGTGCGCGGCAGGCCGAAAACGAAAGTCGGCTTGGCAATCGGCCGCTCAAGCAGTTCTGGATGCTGCTTGGCATAGTCCACCAGTTTCATCCGGTTGACGAGGTAATCGGTGATCGATTGCTCCCACATGGCGGCACCGCGCGTACTGAGACGGGCTTCCTCGTTGGATGCCTGGACCAGCACCTCAAGCCCTTCAAGCGCGAACGGATCGCCCACGTCCTCAAGCCCGGTAGCGGCCTTGGCATTGGCGATTATTGTCTGGACGTCCATGGAAATTCCCTAAAGCGAAAATGAGTAGCCGCCGTTGACCGGATAGGTCTGGCCGGTAATCCAGCTGGCAGCATCGGAACAGAGAAACAGCACCATGCCCGCAACATCATCGGGCGTGCCGAAACGGCGGATGGTATAGCGCGATAGCTGGGCCTTGGTGCGGTCCATCGCGTAATAGGCTTCGCGCTGATCTTCGGGGATCGGCGGATCGAGCGTGGCCAGTGAAACATTGTTGCAGGTGATGCCGTGGCGGCCGGTTTCGCGGGCCAGAGCGCGCATGAACCCCGCCGCGCCGGCTTTCGCGCCGCAATAGGCCGCCAGCCGCGCATCGCCGACCCGCCCTGAATCAGACGTAATCGTAACGATCCGCCCGCCCTGCCCCGCCGCGACCATGGCGGGCAAGGCGACATGACAGCAATTCATCACGCCATAAAGGTTGGTGCGGAAGAACCGGTCCCAGTCGGCAATATCGGTGCTCCAGAAATCATCGGTCAGGCGGATCTGCGAATTGGGTCCGGCGTTGCCCGCGTTATTGACCAGCAGGCTGATCGGGCCGAGTGCTTCTGCGGCGGCATCGAAGGCCGCCTTGACCGAGGCATAGTCCCCCACATCGGCCTGCACCGCCACGGCCTTGCCGCCAGCATCGCGAATTTCCTGCGCGACCGCTTCGGCGCGCTCCAGCACGAAGTCATTCACCGCGACTGCGGCATTGTGACCCGCCAGTGCCAAAGCAATTCCTCGCCCTGCGCCCTGCCCAGCCCCGGTGACAAAAGCCGCGCGGCCTTTAAGGTCCAGAATGTCATCCCCTGCCATGTGCGGCCACTCCTCTTGCGCAGCACTATTTCCCGCCGCTCCCCCAGTGGCAAGCCAGCACCGCCCCGCCCCGGCGATAGAGGGGGGTAGCATCGCATGGATCATCGCTTGACGGTTGCCTTGCCGCCGCCTTGCAGGGACATTGCGGGCGGAGAGGATCTGAAATGGCCGAACGAGAGCCGCTGCTGCACAGACCGGGGTCAGACTGGAATCCGGCGCACGGCCTGCTGCGCGCCGAGCATTTCCAGATGGCCTGGGCGACCAATGACATCGAACGCGCCAAGGAACTGCTGTCAGATCGTCTGGGCATTCGCAATTTCACGCCCTTGGGAGGCGCGCTGGCAGCGGGCGGTGAGATCCGCGTCGAACTCGCCTGGGTCGGGACGATCATGTACGAACTGCTCACCGCCAGCGGGCCCGGATCAGAGATCTATGTCGGCCGTTTGCCGCAGGGCGAAGGCTTTGCCATGAAGCACCACCACCTCGGCTATTTTATCCACGATGCGGCGCAGTGGGCAGCCCTGGAGGATGAGGCGGCGCGCGCCGGTTGGGCGATGCCACACAAAAGCGTCAACCCCGGTTTCATCACCAGTTGTTTTATCGATGTGCCAGAACTTGCCCACTATCTTGAATATATCATGCCCGAACCGGCAGGCGTTGAATTCTTTCAGAACGTGGCTCGGAATTAGAAGGATGGGGAACTAGGGCATGGGCGCAACCTTCAACTTTACCGGCAAGATAGTGATCGTCACCGGCGGTGGTTCGGGCATCGGCGAAGTGACGGCCACTGAATTCCTGCGCGCCGGGGCCAAGGTCGCCATCGCTGGCCGCAAGCTTGATCGGCTTGAACTGGCCGCCGCCAACATGCGTGCGAAAACCGGCGGCGAAGTGCTCTGCGTCGCCACTGACGTGCGTGATCTGGAACAGTGTCAGGCCATGGTCGAAACCGTGGCTGCGCATTTTGGCGGCATCGATGTTCTGGTCAACAATGCCGGTGGTGCGCGCCATGCCGCACTACGCACTATGCCGCTCGAAACCTGGCGGCAGGATATGTCGCTCAACCTCGATTCCGCCTTCTTCTGTTCACAAGCCGCCTATCCTCACCTCAAGGCCAGTGGCGAGGGCGCTATCGTCAACATCTCTTCGCTGGCAGGGAACAATGGCACCATGGGCTGCGGTGCCTATTCGGCGGGCAAGGCGGGATTGCAGATGCTGACCCGCGTCGCCGCTGCCGAGTGGGGGCCGAAGGGCGTGCGCGTCAATGCCGTCGCCGCCGGGATGATCGCCACGCCGCTTGCCATGGCCAACTGGGCCAAGACCGGCTTTGACGCCAGCAAGGCCTGCACCGCCTTCCCGCTGCGCCGCCCCGGCAGGCCTGAGGAAGTGGCGCAGGCGGTGCTGTTCATGGCGAGCGATGCGGCCAGCTATATCACCGGGGAAACGCTGATCGTCGGCGGCGGCCCGCAACTGAAGGGCATGATCGACACCGATGACTGAACCGATCTCGCCCACGATGATGCCCCCCGCAAGCTTCGCCGCAAGCGAGGACCAGCTCCACGCCGCTGCTGCCGCGCTGCTGGACGGCTGGGATGATTTCGGCGCGGACGATTATCGGCGCGGGCTGGAAGTGCTGCTCCACTCGATGGATTACGATCCGCGCTGGAGCAAGGAAGGTCGCGCGCGCGGCTGGGCGGGACTCGTCGGCGTACTGGCAGCACGCGGCCATGCCATCCGGGCGATGGCGCAAAACCCCGGCTTCGATGCGGTGCCGATCCGGGCGCCGATTGTCATCACCGGCATCCCGCGCACCGGCACCACCGCGCTGCACAAGTTGCTGGCGCTCGATCCGCAGTTTCAAGGCTTGCAGACCTGGTTGACCAGCGCGCCGCAACCCCGCCCGCCGCGCGAAACGTGGGAAGCGAACCGGCAATTCCGCAAGACCGTCGCCGAGATGGAGCGCCGCCACACGGATAAGCCCGCAGCACTTGCCGCCCATGCCATGACGGCGGAAGAAGTGGACGAGTGTTGCCTCGTGCTGCGGCAGGGCTTTGTTTCCAACCTGTGGACCTGCGGTTGGTCCGCCGCGAGCTATGATCTGTGGCGGCAAGAGCAAAGCGAGGCTCATTGCTACGCCCATCTGGACCGGGTTTTGCAGCTGATCGGTTCCCCTGAGCCTGACCAGCGCTGGCTGCTCAAGAACCCAGGCCATGTCGAAAATCTGGATGCGCTGTTCGCTGCCTTTCCCGATGCCATGGTGGTGCAAACCCACCGCGATCCGACCAAAGCAATCCCGTCGCTCTGCGCGCTGCTGATCGGCAATCACGCGCTGTTCGAGCAGGGCCGCGTGGCCGAGCGCAGCTGGCAGATGGGGCTGCGCGAGAGCGAAAAATGGGCGCGTGCCCTGCGCCGCGCCGAGCCGGTGCGGCAGGCACGTCAAGGCCAAGTGCTTGATGTCGTCCACGCCGATTTCCACCGCGATCCGATGGCAACGATTGAGCGGATTTATGCATTTGCCGGTCTGACACTCAGCCACGATGTGCGCGCTGCCATGGTGTCACGGATCGCGGCAAAGCCCGAACTGGCGCACGGCGCGCACCGCTATGATCTGGACACCTTCGGCCTCACAGCTGAGGCCGTGCGCGAGCGATTTGGCGACTATGTTTCGCGTTTCGATCTGCTGGAGAAACGCGCATGAAGGCGGCTATCTACCCCGGCAAAGGTCAGGCCATCGTGATCGAGGATCTGCCCGACCCAGAACCCGGTGCGGGCGAGATTCTGATCAAGGTCCACCGCTGCGGCATTTGCGGCACCGACCTGTCGATGACCAATGGTGATGCTTTCGACTATGGCGCAGGCGTGCAGTTCGGCCATGAATATGCCGGGAAAATTATTGGCCTTGGCAAGGGCGTGGAAGGCCTGAAACTCGGCCAGAAAATCTCTGTCTTGCCCTCGGGCGCTTGCGGGCATTGCGCGGGCTGCGATGGCGGCAACCATGTCATGTGCCGCACCGGCGCGGGTGCAATGCGCGGCTTCGCTGAACTGGCGAGGCTTCCCGCCAGTCTCGCCATCCCGCTCCCCGATGTCCTGTCGATGGCCGATGGTGCGCTGATCGAACCGCTGGCCGTCAGTCTTTACGGTGTGCGGCAATCTGGCATCAGGCCGGGTGACGCGGTGCTGGTGCTGGGCGGAGGAACGGTGGCGCTTTACGCGATTTACTGGGCGCGGCGCATGGGAGCAGGCCGGATCGTTGCCATGTCACGCTCTGAACGGCGCAAGGATCTGTGCCTTGCGATGGGGGCCGATGCATTCATTCGCTTTGGCGAAAGTGAGGTTGGCGAAGTAATCGAAGCACTCGGCGGATCGCCCGATATTGTTTACGAGGCGGTTGGCAGTGAAGGCATGATGGCCAAGGCGATCATGCACGCAAAAATTTATGGCAAGATCATCAGCCTGGGTTTCTGCACCCATGCCGATCCAATCATGCCCGCGCTGGCGGCCTATAAATGCGTGACGATGCAATTCCTCGTTGGCTATTCGATGGACGAATTTATCTTTATCGCCGATCAGATGGACAAGGGCCATGTTGACCCCAAAGCATTGATCACAAATGAAATACCGCTGCTTGACCTGCCCGATATGATGGCCGCACTGCGCGGATCCAACACCGAAACAAAAGTCCACGTGCTGTGCTGAAGCGCAACAGGAGTTACTGACCATGAGTGTGAAACGCCCTCGCCCCCGGCTCGATGCCGATAACCGCCCGTTCTGGACCGGCGGCGATGCCAAGAATGATGGAGGCAAGCTCTACATCACCCATTGCGGCGACTGCGGCGAATGGACGCACCCGCCGCGGCAATTCTGCCGCCATTGCCAGTCAGAAAATGTCGCGCCAGAGGCGGTGCCCGGAACCGGCAGGATCGACACACTCACGGTCAATCATCAGGCGTGGATGCCGGGTCTTGAAGTACCGTTTGTCATCGCCCGCGTGGCACTCGATGGCGTACCCGGCGTCGTGCTGACCACCAACATTGTCGGCTGCGCAGTCGATGAGGTTGCTTTCGATGACCGCGTTCGGGTTACATTCGAGGAGCAAGACGGCGTCTGGTTCCCCCTGTTCGAGAAAGTTTCCTGAGCCATGGCTGGAATGAAAGAAGCTTACATCACCGGCGTCGGCCAGTCAGAAGTTGGCGTGCGCCTTACCCGCTCTCCGATGGGCCTGACGATGGATGCGATCAGGCAGGCACTCGATGATGCTGGGCTGACGTTTGACCAGATCGACGGTGTTGCCTCTTACCCGGGCAAGGCCCACGGCTATCTCGGCTTTTCGCCGATCGGCGTCGACGAAGTCATCGAAGTCTGCGGCATCAAGGCCCGCTGGCACATGGGTGCGGGCGAGATTCCCGCTCAGCTCTCAGCGATTGCCGAAGCGGCCAACGCGGTGAAGACCGGACAAGCGCGCCACATCATCTGCTTCCGCACGGTTTATGAAGCCGCCGCCATGTCACGGCCCGATGAGTTTCCGCCACTGCGGCGTGATTTTGTCGATGGCTCATCGCAGTGGACAGCGCCGTTCTTTGCCATTTCAGCCGCCTGCTGGGTGGCGCAATATGCCAACCGGCATATGCAGCGCTATGGCATGACGCGCGAGCAACTGGCGCAGATTTCACTCAACGCCAACCGCAACGCGTTGCTCAATCCCAATGCCCGGGCCATCACCAAAAAAGTGCTGACCATCGATGACTATATGGAAAGCCGCCTGATAACGACACCGTTCTGCCTCCATGATTGTGACCGTTTCACCGACTGTTCGACAGTGATCATCGTTTCGGCGGGCGACGCGCTTGATGAAGTAAGCGCCAGTCCGGTTCGCATCGCCGCGACCGCCGGTGCGGTGCATCGTCACTCGTGGGATCAGGCCGAATGGATGGCAAGCTATGACACTGGTCCAGACCTCTGGGCCAAGACCGATTACACAGCCAAGGATGTCGATACCGTCCAGTTCTATGATGGCTTCGCCTTCTTCCCGATCACCTGGCTGGAGGCTCTGGGTTTCTGCCAAGTGGGCGAAGGTCATAAATTTGTCGAAGGCGGCACCCGCATTGCCCGCGACGGCGAACTGCCACTGAATACGGCTGGCGGCCAGATCGGCGCCGGACGTTTGCATGGCTTCGGCTTTGCCCATGAGGCAGTGACGCAGTTGCGCGGCAAGGCGGGCGAACGTCAGATTCCGGGTGACCCGAAGGTTGCCGTGGCGACTTCAGGCGGCGGGCCACTGGCGGCAGCTTTGTTGCTGGCGCGGGACTGATTGCCGCGCAGCATTAGCTGCAGCACATATGCAGCATTGGTGCGGTAAAATCATGATTTTACTGGATCAATGCTGCGTTGCCGCTGCTCTCTGAACGCAAGCACTGACCTTAATACTGCGTGCAAATGTGGTGTGACGTGCTCCCCTGATTGTTACCATTCAGAGGTAGAGTCCTTCCATTGTCTGGCTGATGGTTGATGGGATGACAAGCAGTGCCGGGGCATGCCCCGGCACTGCTTGTTTTGCGATCTCGGCGGGGGTGCGTCCACCAAGTTTCGAGT
>CAMDQO010000003.1 GCA_945906105.1 Novosphingobium sp. Chol11
GCTAGATCGATAGAGACGCGTTCCGCTTCCACCTTCTCTTTGCGAGGGCTGATGCCCTTTGCCACCTTGAAGGCAAGGTCTTCGGCAACGGTTCGAGCCTTGTCGGCGGTTACAGCCCCGAACTTGCCAATGGTATAGCGCTGGACCGGCGAGGCACGGCCCCCCATCCGATATTGGTAGATGAAGACCTTCGCGCCCTTCGGTGTCACCTTCAGACCGAAGCCGGACAGCTTGTCATCCCATAGCAGCCAATCTTTGCTGCCGGGTGCCGCCGCGTCAACGCTGGTCTTGTTTATCCGCCCTGTCGCCATGTTGTGATTGCTAGCCCTAATTTCAGCAATCACACTAGCGGGAATATGCGTGAACAGCAAGGGAACAGCGGGAAGTAAGATCGGGGATTATCCCCGCAATACTGCGGTTCATTCCGCAGGCCGCCTAATCCCGACCCTCTAATTTGTAATCAGGGGGTCACGAGTTCGAATCTTGTAGCCGGCACCAGTGTTTTCAAAGGTTTATGAAACATTCTTTGCGCTGAAGACGCGCCCTTTGCTTACTCAGTAATCAGATGGCAATCTGGCGGGCAGCATTCGCTTAGAATCAAGCATTGCAGCCAATGACCGATTTTCACACTCTAGCTTGCCGTTTGCCGGCTCATGCCTAATGTCTATGGGTGGGCGTTCAATCAGACGCGCATAATTCAGCCGCAGTGTCGGATTCTGGGTAAATTCCAGAATGTCTGGTTTTGGATCACGAATGGCGGATAGCTGCCGCTAGGCTACATAGCACGCCATGGCAGCTACGCGCCCAATTATGGCTGCCCCACCTTCAGGTGTTGCGGTCCGAAAGCTGCGATTCAAGCGCGTACCGGAATGTTCTCGATCATTGTTCTACACGCGTCGATATAACCCGTCCGGCCTTATTGTAGGTCGTCCAAACCCTTACTGATTTGCCGTCGGCGGCTTTGCCCGTGGTCATGACCTCGCGCGATCCGTCCTTGTTAAAAACCGTGCCTGACCCGTTCGATGCCGTTGGTACGGGGCTAGGAGTAGGCGTCGCGGGGGCCAGCCCCTCCGATACGGCAATGCCTTGCAGACATTCCTTGGTGTACTTTGCCACCACCTGCTTGTTGAGCACCTGCAGGCGATCAGCTTTGGCCATCAAGCCGCTCGCTTTCCCGGCGGAACGATAGGCTGCTGCATCGGCGGCATCGGAATCGGTACGGCCCTGAACATCAGTCTCGATACTCTTGGCGATCACGTTGAGCTGCTTGGCGATCTGGAGCATTTCCTTGACGTCGGGATCTTTGGCCGCATCATCACAGTTACCAGCGCCAAGCGGATTCCATCGATCATTACGATTGCGCATGGTCCATTGCGCACGCAGCTGGCTATATTGGCTGGGGCTGACCTTGCCAGCGGCAAAATCCTTTTCCACCTGCTGCCATTTCTGGTTATTCGCCCAGTTGACGTGCATCTGAGCCTCATAGGCTTTCTGTTCGTCCTCCTCCCGAATACGGATGACGCCGTCCTTGCCCATGTACTGATCAGGCGGCAGCGCGCGAACAGTGCCATCGCGGTCAAGGATTACCTGAGGGCGAAGCCACGGACGGCCAGCGTACTTTTCAGCATAGGCCTTGTCTCGAACACTGTTTTCGTACTGCTCAATGGCTTTCTTAACGTATGTTTCGTGAACATATTCACCGAACATCGCGCCGCCATATTGTCCGCCCGGGATCCACGATACAGCAACGGCCCCGCCACCGGCGAGCACGTTCTTGGTACTTTCCTGCACGACTGCAGCAGCGGCACCGGTGTAGTCTCCTTCCACCGCATAACCCGCTGCCTTTGCTGCAGTTGCGACGAAGTTCAGGCGTTCGAGAACCTTGGCCACCTTTTGAGAGAAGGCTGCAGCGTTTTCTTTGGTGGTCGCAGACTTGTAGGTTTCAAGCGCCTGCTTGATGCCTTCGTTTTTGAGCTCACGCGACATCTTTGGATTGGCCGCCAGTTCCCGTAACTTCGCCACCAGAGCGAGATCGGATTTGGCTTCGCTGGTAAACTGTTTGGCCAGATCCTTGAATATGGCCTGATTACGATCGGCGAATAAATTATCGCTCCATTCTGTGACATCATGGACCAGCATGTCATTATCCGTAGCTTGCCCCGGCGTGATCGATGCGCTGCCGCCCGAAATCTGCGCAGCAAGCGGCAGCACCGCCATACTTGCGGCCAGGAGCGCTACACCAACAATGTAGTTTCGACGCATCATCTCGCCTCCGCTTTATGTGTGGCATCGTAAAATGTCTGGAAACTCAACAGATCGACGCGGCGCAAATCCCCTTTTCCGCCCGGCCCACCAGTTTGCAGAACGACAAAAAGGTTGGGCTCTACCTGCGATGCCAAAATCAGCAGTTCGGACTTCTCTGTCGACAGGTAGGACACCGGGGAAAGAGATTCCCGAATTTTGGAATTTAACTTGCCGATAGCCTTGATCCCGTCACCAAGTGCTCCGCTTCGCCCTGTGTGACCACTGCGTGCAGCATCTTGCACTTCATTCCAGTAGCCGAGCACAACCGGTTTACTTTTGTCCTCAACAAACAGTCGGGCAACTTCCAGCCGAAAATCCGCGAATGACAGCCATGCAATAGTCGGCAGCGCCTGCTTCGTTTCCTCGTCAAGCCGAGCCAGATGATCGGACGACGCATTGCCGAACCGGGACTCGAAAGCCCGCGTGGTCTCAACGGTTATGCGGGCTACAGCTTCAGGCGCGAATGTTTCGCCGGACTGCCAGCTGCGATTAAACGAACTGGGCGGATTGTCCCCCCTGACAGCGCTGCCCGGCAAGACATCCACCGACTCAATCTGCGATTTTCCGTCAGCGCCCTTTCGCCAGTGCGTCAACAACATCACGTCGCTCCAAGGGTGATAATAACCGACCAAAGCCTTGTTACTATCCGCCAGAACCAGATTGGTCAGCGAGGTGGAGAGGAATAGTTGCCAGTTGGCCTGCCAGTCAGACCCGGGGAACATGTCGTTGCCTAATGCCGCAAAACGCAGGTTGGCGGCTGGCGTTCCGTAAACCTGAAGCCCACGCAACAAATCCGCTGTGCCGAGCAGCCGAAAGGTTTCTGCCTCACCGCGCCACGCCATCGACTGATTGGCCACTGCGGCTGGTGCACTGCCCGAGTTTTTGGAACAACCTTGCGGCAGCATCATTACCGCCGCAGCAAGTCCATAGAACAAAGCCCCTGACCAGAAGCGAGGCGTATCACGAACAATAGAATCGATCATCATCGTCCCTTGTCTTGTGAATTTCCGACAGTATTCACTGTTCAAGGGGCCAGGGTAAATTGCATTGACTTCAATCAATTAATACCAGAGCTTACGCAACTGTTGGCGTCATCCGATGGTCATGTGCGCCACGGTTCATAGGTCCTGACCCTAGGAACCTGTTCCAGCTCTGGCCGCAATGGTCGATGATGTTGTGAGGACACGGAACGGACCGAGGCCGGTCATCACGAGAGACTATTGCCAGTCCCGCTAACCTGTGCGCCCCATGCTGCCAGCACATCAGCAGCTGACATCGTCAAACTTTTACTGATCTGACCGGGCGTTGCCGAAAAGCGAGGCGCTGGGGCGGCCTGTGCCGTGCCGCCAGGCTCAATGAATACGCCGCGCGCGGTGTTGGCCGGATGGACCATGGCTTCGGACATCGACAGCACTGGCGAGACACAGGCGTCGCTGCCAGTAAAGGTCGTCTCCCAATCGTCGCGGGTTCGCGTCAGGAATATCTTGGTGAAGTCCGAAAGCATTTCAGGCCATTGCGCCCTGTCATTCTGGTCATAGCGATCAGAGGGAATTTCGAGGCCAGCAAGCAGTTGGGCATAAAACTGCGGTTCCAGTGCGCCAACCGCAACATGGCCGCCGTCCTTGCAGACATAACAGCGATAGAACGGTGCCGAGCCATCGAGCAGGTTCGAGGCTGGCTCATCCTGCCAGGTCCCGGTAGCAATCAGAGCATGGAACAGGCTGAGCAGGTTGGCGACGCCATCGACCATCGCCGCATCGACCACTTGCCCCTTGCCGGTGGTTTTGGCTGAAAGAATGGCGGATACCATCCCCAGTGCCAGAAACATCGTCCCCCCGGCATAGTCGCCGATCAGATTGAGCGGAACCGTTGGCGGAAATCCCGGCTGGGCAATCGCATGAAGCGCGCCGGTCATGGCGATGTAATTGATATCATGCCCGGCGGTCAGCCGTAGCGGGCCTTCCTGCCCCCAGCCCGTTGCCCGGCCGTAAACCAGACGCGGATTGCGGGCGAGGCAGACCTCCGGGCCAAGCCCAAGCCGTTCCATCACCCCGGGGCGAGCGCCCTCGATGAGGCCGTCAGCCTGTTCGACAAGATCAAGCAGCATGGCCCGGTCTGCTTCGTCCTTCAGATTGAGAGACACCTTTGTGCGACCGCGCAGAAGGACGGCTTCACCGACATCGCTCCATGCCTGCTGCCCACCCGGACGCGAGATGCGCACGATTTCAGCACCAAGCCCGGACAGGATCATGCCGCACAGCGGCACCGGCCCGATGGCATCCATTTCGATGAGGCGAATTCCGGATAGAGGGCCAGCCGGCATTGGTTTTCTCCAGTTCAATCCAACCGTGACCGGTAACGGAATTTGCCCACCAGACAAGACGCCATGCCGGTCTGTGTAGCCCGCATGATCGTCAGGCAAAAAAATGGCCGCCCCAAACGAGGAGCGGCCATTTTTAGTTTTAAGATCTGATATTTAACTTATCAGAACTTGTATGCGACAGTAGCACCGAAGGTACGCGGGGTACCCTGGAACTGCAACACTGCGCCCAGTCCGGAGTAGTTCTGGAACACGTTGGTGAACCAAGCCTTGTTGGCGAGGTTACGACCCCAGATCGCGATTTCGATATTGGGGTTTTCCAGATTAAGGGCAATCCGTCCGTTGAGCAGTCCGTAGGACTTGATGATGGATGCCTTGTTGGCAATCGCCGTGTTATCAATCGCCGCCTGAGCGGTGGCTGTGGCGGTCGCAATTTGGGCAGCAGTCGACGTGGGGGACAGCCGCGAGAGGGCCTGGCTGACTGTCTGAACAGAAGCCGCATCCATGGCGCGCTCTGCTGTCCAGCCGTAGTCCAGATGGAACGAAAGTTCGCCAAAGGACATCGGAACCTTCTGGGTGGCGCCAAAGTTCAGCGTCCACTTCGGAGCCTGGGTCACCGGTTCATTCGCACGATCAACTGTGATATTAGTTCCTCCAAAGGTGGTTCCAACAATCTCAGTCCGGCTGCCTGCGACATATTTGGCATCGAGATAAGCGGCAGAGCCGGTCAGTTCCATGCCTTCCCAGGGAAGTGCAGTCACTTCGAGCTCACCACCACTGGCGCGAACCTTGCCGGCATTGGTGACAAACTGCGTCAATGTCGTTCCAACCAGCGCATTGACGATGCGCTGAACATTGGACTGCCATGCCGTGAACACCGAAAGGTTGACCCGCAGACGACGATCAAGGAAATCGCCCTTCATGCCAACTTCGATATCCCGTACGGTTTCCGGCTGGAACTGCTGAGTGAACGGCGCAAACACAGTCCTTGAGTTGAAACCACCAGACATCGATGCACCGCTGGACTTGGCATAGAGGAACACTTGATCGTTGACACGATAGTCTGCGCCAATCGTCCATGCCGGATATTTGAAGCTAGCCGAAGAAGGCGCGGTGCAAGGGGCCGCAGCGGCAGTGAGCCCGCTGTTTACGCCAACCGTGCATTTCTCAAGGCTATCAGGCAGAGACCAGTCGTTGGTGCTGTGCCGATCAATGCTGCGCTTGTCCCAGGTATAGCGGAAGCCGCCAGTCAGCCGCAGGGCGTCAGTGACATGGTAGTTCAGCTGCGCGAAGGCACCGAACGAGCTGGAGCGGTAATCACTCAGCGTCCGAGCGCGGGCAAGACCGCCGAAAACCCACGAGCGTGATTGCTCGTCACCTGTTTCAACGAAGTAGTAAACCCCCGTCTGCCAATCAAGACTGCCGATCTTGCCCGAAAGCTGGAGTTCCTGGCTGAACTGCTCCTGATTGTAAGTACTGACGAATGCCGAACGCGCATCAACCAGACCTGGTACATAAGGGCCGAACGCGCCCGGAATTACCAAAGCATAGTTCGCTGTGAATGCGCCTGTGCAGGCAGCTACCAGCGACGGGACGTTAGCAAGGCAGCCCTGTGCGAATGCGATCGGCGGGCTACCGGCAACTGCTGTTGAAGGCACGCCCTGGAGATCAAGGCTGTCCTCAGTATGCGATGTCCGATAGGCAGTGATCGACTTGAGATTGACCTCGCCCATATCCCATTCAAACGTCGCTGCGGTGGATTTCACCCGGTTATCGTTGTGCAAACGATCAATCTGTGGATCACCGGTACGCGGCTGCGAGAATGTATCGGTCCATTTGGAATTGGCTGCCGTGAACGATGGCAGTTGCGCCGCAGTGACAAAAGAAGCGAATTCGGAGTTGATATAAGCACCATTGCCGGCCTGAGTCAGCACCGCCGGATTGATCGCAGCAACCGCCGTGGCGTTGCCATTATCCTTGTAATCAACATATTCGCCAGTGATCGTCAGCTTGATCGGCAGAGCGTTAGGCTCCCATTTCAGGGTGGCGCGGGCGACATATTCGCCATTCACACTGCCCTGCGGATAGCCAATCACCGTGTTGCGAAAATAGCCTGCATGCTCACTGTAACGACCGGCAAAACGGATAGCCAGTTCATCGCCGAGCGGCACGTTAAGAATGCCTTCGATCATACGCTGGTCGTAGTTGCCAGCACCGACCTTGAAGCTGCCTTCAAGGATGTTTTTGGGCTGATTGGAGGTCAGGTTCAGCGCACCACCGGTCGTATTCCGGCCGAACAGAGTACCCTGTGGACCGCGCAGAACTTCGGCTCCGGCGGCATCGAGGAAGCCGAGGTTGCCGACCATCGGTCGGGCAACATAGACACCGTCGACATAGATGCCGACCGAAGAATCCGATAGCGAGTTAGGGCTGTTCTGAGCCTGACCGCGAATGGCGAGATAGACGATCGACGCAGGACCTGTGCCGCCGGTGCTGATCGTCAGGCTTGGCGCGGTGCGGGCCAGATCGGTGACTTCAAAGACCTGCTTGGTCGCCAGCGATTCAGCATTCAGCGCGGTAACCGAAACCGGAACCGACTGCAGATTTTCCGATGACTTACGCGCGGTGACGACGATATCGGCAATGCCGCTCTGTTCTTCCTGAGGGGCAGCTTCCTGCGCCAGGGCTGGTGTGCTGGCCAGAAATCCAAGCGACAGGATTGTCGTGGCGAGCAATGCGTTGCGTGTGCGAAGAATATGCATTCAGTAACCTCCCGAGTAAGTCAGACCAGGCAAATTTGGCTTTGCCGTGGCGGTTTCAGCACAGATGATTCCCGCGCAATTGCGCACAGCTCCTCTGCTTGATTGTCAGTTGCTCTCGACAAGCACCCCTTCACACCTATCTATTGGCAGGGGAGTCGATTTGCGGCGATAGACCGCCAAACTGCCATTTAATTATTGATATTATTATATATTTTCCTGATAAAATTACAGGATCAGACCTACCCGCCTACCATCCTTGATAGCCTCGTCTGTCGCAAAAGTGCTCCACCGTGCCTCTCTTGCATCACCTATCAAATGTACTTCGAGGTCGGAGCCGACGCCAGAACCAACAAGAGCGTGATATAGCGCCTCATTCGGCGGCTTCGATGTCACAACAATAGTGTTGTCGACATTCTCCAGCACGGTAACTTCGCCGGTATAAAGGTGCACCAGCTTCACATTCGCCGGATCAATCGCGCTGATCACTGTCTGCGGAACGAAAGTCACCTTGGGCAACAGCCGCTTGCTGATTACCTTGTTGATGCCGATTTCGGTGACTGACATGGCCAGACCGCTATCGGCGGTAACGAAAATCACTTCCTTGCCCTGATCCGCCAGCAGTTCGGCAATCCCCGGCCCTACTTCATAAGCGGTGTTGTCATAAACTACTATGCGCTGGCCGGTGCGGGCGTGATCCAGCAGCAGGTCTTCTGGGGTAAGCACATGCGCCAGATCAGCACCGGGGATCGGCGCGAGTTGGTTCTTGCTCACTCCGTTCCGGGTATAGCGAGCTCCGGTGGCGACAATCACCGCCTCGGCACCCAGTTCTGCGATCAATTGAGGCGTCGCCTCTGTATCAAGGCGGATATCAACGCCATGTTTGCCTAGCTGCAATTGCAGCCAGCGGATAATGTCGCTGCGGTCTTCGAGACCGGGCAGTTTCGCCTGCAAGGTGACATGCCCGCCCAGCACGCCAGATTTCTCCAGCAGAGTCACGTTATGTCCGCGCTGCGCTGCGACCAGCGCCGCCTGCATCCCCGCCGGACCACCACCGGCAATCACTACCCGCTTAGACTTTGCTACTGGTGACAGCGGCGGTAGATGCTCACTGCCGATCTCCGGATTGACCGTGCAGCCTACCGGATGACCGATGCAAGAGCGCAGGAAGCAGCCTTCCAGATCGCCGATGCAGGCACGGATTTCGCTCGTCTGGCCATCGCGCGACTTGTTAGGCCATTCCGCATCGGCAATGACAGAACGCGCGACGAAGATCATGTCCAGCTTGCCCTCGTCGATCAACTGATCGCCAAAAGCTGCATTCAGGATGCGACCGCCGCTGACCACCGGAATATTGACAACTTTTTTCACCTCGGCCGCCGCGTAAACGTGCGTGCCTTCCCCCATATAGGATGAGGGGTAATGGAAATGCGTCATCTGCGGCTTCTGTCCGCGCGCGGTGATCCGCAGCCAATTGACCTTGCCGCTGTCTGACAGCAACTTGCAGATCGCCAGCCCTTCGCTCAGCCCTTCACCGCCCAGTGTCGTGTCATCAGCGTTGACCGCAAGACCCACGACGAAATCCGGACGGCAGCGCGCGCGGATGCCATCGATGATCTCCATCACCATGCGCATCCGGTTTTCCAGACTGCCGCCATATTCATCGGTGCGCTTGTTATAGAGCGGCGAGGTAAAGCTTTGCAGGCCAGCACCGCCACCGATCGGAAACTCGAAGCCATCGGCCCCGGCCTCTTCGGCGTGCTGGGCAGCGACGATATGTGCCTCCACCAGCGCCTTGATCTCTGTCACGGTCATGGACCGCGGCTGACTGTCGCTGAGAACGGTATGCGGCGCCATGCCCGATGCTTGCCCGGTGGCAGGATCGGCCTGCATCCACACCCCCTGCACGACTATCTTGCTGTCATGCTGGTGAACCGCATCGACGATCCGCTTGATCGCCGGAATGTGTTCGCGGTTGTAAGCTTCGATGAACCAGCCCGGCGGCACTTGCGGCGCGGGCACTACCTGACAACTGGCGATCACCATGAACCCGCAGCCACCCTTGGCGCGCGCTTCGAAATAACCGACTTGTGCATCGGTGCCGATACCCAGCCCGACCATGCCGTGCGGTGACATGAAGACGCGGTTGCGGAGTTCCAGCGAACCGATCTTGAACGGGCTGAACAGGTGCTTGAACTGGGCCATGATCGCCCCCTTATGACTTGAAAGTGATGACGAAGTGCGTGTCAGCCGATTCATGCCGGATCGGGATGACTTCCTGATAGCCCTCGCTGTCATACCATTTGCGGGCGGCATCATCGTCAGCAAATTTCATCATGATGATCGAGGTTCCGGGGAAGCTTCCTTCCAGCACTTCGGGCTGTTCGGCCAACGCCACTTCCACAGCCACGCCATCGATCAAGCGAAATCCGGCCATTGCATAGTCCTGGTAGCGCTCCAGATTATGCTTGCTCAATACTCCGACGATATAAGATGCCATGTCTATCCTCTCCATCAATGCCTTTTCGGCTTGACGGATATGTTAGGCACGGGCGCCATAACGGGAAGCGCGGACTTTTTAACGCGGTAAAGCGGGAGGCATGATCGCCTGCAGGGCAAAGCTGGTCACATGATCTCGCCACAGATCAATCCCGTCCTCATGCGCAAAATCGATGCCGGTGCTTTGCGACATGGCCCAGTTCTGTGTGAAGCAAGCCGTAGCCAGGGCGAATATCGACCAATAGAACAGCCGTGGATCAATGCCAGAGCGGAACACGCCTTCGGCCACACCCCGCTCCAGCATTGGCGCAACCCGTTCCGCCACAAAGGTTCGCACCGACGGCATATATTTGGACCGGCGCGAGATATGCTCGCCTTTGTGGAGATCCTGATCGACAGTCATGCCGATAATATAGGGCCGCTCGACATAGGCCTGAATGATCCGCTCGATCAGGCTGCGGACGGCATCCTGCGGCGGCAGCTGATCGTAATCAGGGCCGTTCAGCATGGCGAGGGTCTCATCCGAAACGCGGTCCAGCACCACGCCGTAGAGTTCCTCCTTCGTCTTGAAATAGTGATAGACCAGCTGTTTGGTCACACCAGCCGCTTTGGCGATGCTATCCAGCCGAGCACCATCGAAGCCATGCTCGGCAAAGGCATCGCGTGCTGTCGCCAGAATGCGATCCAGGGTCACGGCAGAGGAGTGGCGCGATTTTTCCATCATCACACGCCCGTGCCAGCAAATGTCTCAGCCCAGATCATGATGCCAGTCTTGCAATGATGGCGCACTGACGGCAAGCGCTATAATCCGCATACGGCCCGCCAATCCTGTGCCGTCCGCCATGAGAGCCAGAGCACCATTATGACAACCCGCCATCTCGTCGATCCCGAACTACTTCCGTTAATCGACAGTTTCCCACCGATGAACCTCTCGGATGAGGCACTTCCAATGGTGCGCACCGGCCTGGTGGCCATGCTGACTGCGCAGCCGCTACCTGATTTGCCGGTGGATTGCCGTGAAATTCTGATACCTTCTGGTGAGGGTGATCGCACTGTCCGATGCCTAGCTATACAGCCCAGAGCGATGCAGCAGAATGCTCCGGCGATCCTCCATTTTCACGGCGGCGGGCATGTCATCGGCGCACCGGAAATGAACCAGCCGCAGTTGATGGAATGGGCTGCTGAACTAGGCTGCTTCGTGTTGTCAGTGGACTATCGACTTGCCCCGGAAACACCCTTTCCCGGTCCGATGGAGGATGGCTATGCCGCCTTGCGCTGGTTGCATGAGACGGCGGCTGAATTAGGTATTGATCCCCAAAACATTGCCGTCAGCGGTGAAAGTGCGGGCGGAGCCATGGCGGCTTGCCTGAGCCTGATGGCCCGTGATCGCGGTGAATATGCCATTGCTTTTCAGCACCTTGAAATGCCGCGGCTTGATGACAGATTACCAAACCCGCCGAATCCTTCGACGGGAGAATTCGTCTGGAGGGCGGAAAACAGCGAATACTGCCGGGCAGCTTATCTTGGGGAGAATTTCGCCTCACCCTATGCGTCTGCGGCAAGAGCTGCTGACCTCACCTGTTTGCCCCCGGCCTATATCATGGTTGGCGCACTCGATCTGTTTGTCGATGAATGTCTTGCCTATACAAGCCGCCTCATCCGGGCTGGTGTTGCAACCGAACTCAAGGTCTATCCGGGCTGCTTCCACGGCTTTCGCTTGGCAAAGGAGGCAGCTGTAAGCCAGCGTGCAAACCACGACAGTCTTGCAGCACTGCGCCGGGCCTTCGCGCGATGACATTACCGCTCGATGCTGAAAAATTGATGGCCTATGCCATACCGCAAGCGCGCGATGATTATGATCCTAGAGACGCTATCCTCTACGCTCTGGGCACCGGCGCGGGGCTAAGCGCCGAGATCGACGAGACCACGCTGCTTTATGAACGCCAATTGCAGGTCTTGCCCACCATGGCGCTGGTGCTGGGAACGCCAGGATTCTGGCCGATGGACCCAAAAAGCGGGTTGGACTGGCTGGGCATCCTGCACGGCGAACAGCGGCTGAAATTGCACGTGCCACTCGATCCATTCGGGACGATGATCGGTGAAACCACAGTCACCGATCTAGCCGACAAGGGGCCCGGCAAAGCTGCCCTGATCCGCGCCATCAAGCAGCTGAAGACGCCAGGCGGCACTTTAGTTGCCGAAGCAACCGAGGTCTGGGTTGTTCGCGGAGCCGGCGGCTTTGGCGGCCAGCGTGACCTGCCGGGTGATGCCTTGCCCCCTATTCCGCAGCGCGATCCCGATTTTGCTATCACCCTGCCAACCTCGCGCGCGCAGGCGGCCACCTATCGCCTGTCGGGTGATCGCAACCCCTTGCACATTGACCCGGAAACGGCTCGCAGCGCCGGTCATGAGCGACCTATCCTGCACGGCCTTTCCACCATGGGGCTGGTGGCCCGGGCGTTGATCCACGCTTGCTGCCAAGGGCAGACGCAGCCTCTCTGCGAGATCGGCCTGCGCTTCACCGCGCCGGTCTATCCCGGTGACACCATTCGCACATTCATCTGGCAGGATGGAGAAACCCTTCAGTTCCGAGCCGATGCCGTTGAGCGCGGTGTGCGTGTGATCGATAACGGGCTGGCCCTAATCGCGGCTCAATCGTCCTTCTGATCCACCGGAGTCATGTTGCTCATGAAGGCGTAGAAATCCTGGCCGAGTTCGGGCAGTTCCATGCCCAATCGCTCAGCCAGATAAAGCGTCATGAAATTGGCGTTGAGTGATTTGTTTTCAGGCGGGATGTTGCCGACGCCGACTTGGCGGTCAAAGGCACCAACCACCACCAGCGCCATGCGCAGCGCGACTACCACATCATAGTAATCAAGATGCTGCGCCTTGCGGCCGACTGCAGTTTCCCAAATGGCGATGCTCTCGTCGCGCGTCGGCAAGCCTTCCAATCGGGCTACACCAAAGCGGCGACTGAACAGATCGTCGAAATAGAGCCACCAGGCGAGATCGAGTTCGGACGGCCCCATGGCTGCCAGTTCCCAATCGATCAAACCGCTGACGCTGCCATCGGCACGGAACATGACGTTGGACGGCGTGCTATCGCCCCACAGCACGTTGACCGGAGTATCCTTTGGTTCGTGAGCACGGATGTAGGCAATTGCCGCATCGACAGTGGGCATCACCCGGTCTTTGCGGCAACCGCGATACCATGCCTCGATATGGCCGAGATACTGATCAAGCCCCGGCTTGCCCCATTCAGCGCGAGCGAGGAAGGCAAAGCCATCGGCCTGCCAGTCAATCTTGCTCAGCTGGGCGAAGGCTTCGATCGCATTTTTCCAAGTCACGCCGCGCTCTGCGGGCGCCATGTCGGCAATCCAGCCGGTGCTGTTATAGTTGGGATTCTGCGTGGCCGACTGGCCTTCGACCCTGCCCATGATCAGGAACGGATTGCCCAACACTGCGGGATCAAGCTCCATGCCGATCCAGTCCGGCACCGGAGCCTGCTTCAGCCGGTCAAGCGCGGCCATCATCCGGCCCTGCAATTCAAGGCTGGAGCCCAGCACAACTTCGAGATCGGTCGGTTGGCGGCGCACCACCAGCGTGCGGGTCTGCGCGCCTGCGGCATCGTCATAATCAACATCGACGAAAAAGATTTCTGCCGAGAATCCCGATCCCAGTGAAACCTCCAGCGGTCGTAGACGAACGTTGCTCCAGCCCTCGACATTTGTTTCAAGCCAATCGCGCAGGCGGGCCTGCACCTCATCCGCAGTCAGTGCCATATCAGAACCCCTTTGCCGCCAGGGCCCGCTTCAGTTCGGTGGTTAGCGGCCCCATGTCCTTGGGCCCGGCACCGTGAAGCAGCACTTCATCCGCGCCGGCATCGAGATAGGCCATCAGCTGATCGGCACAGCGCGCCGCCGTGCCGACAGCTGCGCCTTCATCGATCCATTGCTGCGGCAATAGTTCCCCCACATCAACCAGTTCCTGCCGTGTATAGGCCTGATCAGCAGGCTTGCCATTAAGGCCAGAGATCTTGGGATGGGCGCGGATCTGATCAAGCACGCCCGTATCCCACTCGTTGATGGAGACAATCAGATCACCAAAGCCGGGCAGCTCGAAATAGGTGATGGCACGGCCGCGCACCACGGCGTCTTCTTCATCCTTGGGCAGATCTGGCGCGACGATAATGTTGTGATAAATGCGCACCGACATAGGATCGCGCCCTGCCTTTTCAGCGGCATCACGGACGATCTTTGCACTGTTTTTCACACCGGTGGGTGAGACGAAAGGATGCAGCAGCACACCATCGCAATGTGTCCCGGCAAATTCCAGACTCTTGGGGCCAATGGCGGTAAAAATGATCGGCGGCTTTGGGCCATCATGAAAGTCTGTCAGCTTGAGCGAGGGAAATTTGCCCAGCAGACCATCATAGCTGACCTCCTCACCATCCCACAGGCGGCGGAAAATACTGATATAATCCGCCAGCCGCTCCATGGTGATGGCAGGCGCGCCCATCATCTTCATATAGGCGGGGACGGCGCGGGCGAACATCACGCCAAAACGATTGTCGCTCATCGCCTGCATCATGTTGGCAATGCTGGCAGTAACCAGCGGGTGCCGCATGGTGGCGTAAAACGTGCCGTTGATGCGGATGCGCGAAGTTGCTTCGCTGACCGCGCCAGCCAGAACTGCCGGTTCCTTCAGGGCAAAGCGTTCTGAAATCCACACCGCACCCAGCCCGATGCGTTCTGCTTCCAGCGCTTCATCAATCCCGCGGCGCGGATCATCGACGCGGCCAGGCAGGATATAGGTGCCGAATTTGTCAAACAGGGCCTGCGCGCCTGGCTCTTGCATCATCTGGGTCATCCTTGCGCGGTAATCGCGATTGTCACCATAATCCAAGCCCGCCACAAACAATCAACCTGCCCGAAGGCAGGGTGCCGCAGGATGAACTCTAAGGCAGACTCCTGAACAAGGAGATCACCATGGACGCCCTGAATAATCTGCTCGCCATTGAGGACATCCGCGCGGTGAAAGCGCGCTATTGCCGCTTGCTTGATAGCAAGGACTGGGCAGGATTCGCGGCTCTGTTCACCGAGGATGCAGTGATGGACGTGCGCGAGGACACGGGCAATCCGCCGATAACCGGCATTGCGGCAATCGTCGCTCAAGTGCGTTTTGCCGTCGATGATGCCGCCACCAGCCATCAGGTCCACACGCCCGAAATCTCGTTCGACGACGAAGACTCCGCTGCCGGCGTCTGGGCCATGCAGGATCGGGTCGTCTGGCAGCCGGGCAAGTCCCCCATCCCCGGCGTCGCTTCGATCACCGGCTATGGCCAATACCATGAAACCTATCGGCGTGAGGGCGACGTCTGGAAGATCGCCGCCCTGCGCCTGTCACGCTTTCATGTGGATATGCACGCCGTTTGAGCGCTCAATCCCACTGCAATTCCAGCGCCGGAACAAAGGTGATGTTGCCTACGAAATAACCCACTTCAAAACCATCCTTGAGGCGGAATTGCGGGATAGCCTTGAGGAACTCTTCGAGCGCCGTCTGCAGTTCAAACCGCGCCAGATGCATGCCAAGGCACTTGTGAATGCCGCCACCCAGCGCGACATGCGCCGCCTTGCGATCAAACCGCACTGCTGATGGGTTATCATGCAGCTTGGGGTCTTGATTGACCACAGGCGTGGCTACTGAAACATATTCGCCCGGCATGATTTTCTGCCCATGGATTTCGAGCTCGCGCACGGCAATGCGGAAGGCGGTTACCGGGCCATAGACCCGCAGAAACTCTTCCACGGCCAGCACGATACGTTCAGGATGATCGCGCAGTTCCTGTTGCTGATCAGGATAGCGCGCGAGATGGGTGAAGATATTGCCCAGCATGGTTGTGACCGTATCCAGCCCGCCAAGGAACAGGTTGAAGCAGTGGCCTAGCACTTCTTCATCGTTCCATTTGCGGCCTTCTTCCGCCTCGTGATCGAAGAGCCGGGTAATATAATCATCGCGCGGATTTTCGCGGCGCGAGGCGATTTCAGACTTCAGATAATTGACCGCATTGCGCACAGCGTTGCTGCGCACTTCCCAGTCATTGGAATGGAGCATATCCTTTTCCCAGACGAGAAACTCCGCCATCCGGTCTTGCGGCAGGCCCAGCAGATCGAGCACGATGAAGATCGGGTAGCGCTCTGAAAACTCATTGATGAAATCGCATTCCTTGCGGGTCCGGAACTTGTCGATCAGGTCGGTCGCACGGCGGCGCAGATCATCCTTCATCGCTGCCATTTTCTGTGGCGAGAAGCTGGGGTTCAGCGCTTTGCGGTAGAAAACATGCATCGGCGGATCGACTTCGGTGGGCACCACCAGCCAGCTTTCGCCAATGGACTGTGACCACTGCCCCATGCCGTTCTTGGTATAGTTATCGGCATCGCGCAGCATGGCCATGGTATCGTCATAGCCGGTCAGCAGCCAACCCGGTTTGTCGCCCGGAAAGATGTTGGTGACATAGGTGATCGGCCCAAGTGTGCGGTGCATCTCTGGGATCAGGGTTTCCTGCGGGCATTCCTTCACCACTTCGCGGGCGAAATAGGGCAGGCGCATGGCCTTATCAGCGGGAACGTGGGACGGAAGGGTATCGGTGCTCATGACTTGGCTCCAGTTACCAGATGATGCGCATCTGGGCGGCAAGGCGGCGATTGCGCAAGGCAATGGCGCGCTCCTGCGGGTTTACGCGTTTTGTATCGGAAGGAAGATGCTGGTCGACGTCCACCAGCTTGACCTTCTTGATCGACGGCATCGGCTTTTCGCTTGCCTCGAACCACCGGCCCTGGACGGCACCGGAAGGATAGCCGGATGTGTCGAGCCAGTTATGGACGCCGGGATCGCGGGCGGAGATAACCGTGCGGAATGTGCCATCGCTATCGACTACGCCCTGCGTATCATTGAGGCTGGCCTGATTGTTGTACCAGTCGGTCGTCTCGTAAAGCTCGTTGGTCAGGATGATCGACCAGTAGCGATAGCTGGCGGGAACTTTCACCTCGGTGATCAGCGCTTCATCATCGGCCAATTCATAGGCGCCTTCGTAATAGAATTGCCCGGCAAGACCCGACATCTGCGAGACATCGAAGATCTTGAGCGCATTGAGATGCCCCTGCGCCCGCAACTCCTCAACATGGGTGGGAAAGGCGAGCGCACAGACGCCGACAATGCCGGGAATTTCACCAAAAGCATGGTGCAGCGTTTCGGCGGAAGGGCGGCCCTTGGACTCGTCCACATCCAGCCGTGCGATGCCAAAGTGCGGCTCACGTTCAACGCCCCAATCACAGCCAACGATACGGACCATGAACTTCTCGCACAGCGGATCAAGCGGCCGCCAATCACCCACATGGCCTGCTGGTCGCTCGGGCGAGATCACCACTTCAAAGCGGCCTTCGCCGTCAAGCGTCAGCGTATCGAAATCAATCTGGCCAAGCAGTGGATGGTGCTTGCCGGTGCGCAGTGTATCCGGCCCCATCTGCGCCAGAATGACCATGCGCACCGTCCCGCGATCACCCTTGATCACATAAGAGCCACCCTTTTCGATCAGGCAGGCCTTGTAGATCGTATCGGCATTAGGCTGGAAGATGTTCTGACTGATGTTGAGTTCGGGCACGAACAGCGGATAGCGCCGATCCCCGACCAGCGCATCATGGGTCGCCCGTGTCACTCCGGATAGCAGCAAGCGCATCGATTCCGCCATGATTTGACGGTTGCCTCGCAGCCGCTCAGGCACGCGGGCGCGCATGGCATCACCCAGCGGGCGCAGGGCGTCGATCAACTTTTCCCATTCCAGGCCCCATCCTGGGTTATCGCCTGCCATATCGTGCATTCCAATTCTGTTCACGCCGTTCTTGCCAATCTCCGCTCCGCGCAACCTGCCGCCCGACAGGTGGACGCCGAGCACCCCAGCCCATGTTGCAAGCCGCAAGAGGGAACGACGCGATATGAAATCCACAGACATGATGCTCGACGTCACCTCGGCTACGGGCCTCACCGGACAGACCTTCATCGCTGCCACCCTGCACCTGCCAGACGACATGAACAACCGGCCTTCCCATCTGATCTTCGCCGTGCATGGCGGTGGTTACAGCCGTATGTACTGGCATCCGCCATTCGCCGATGACAGCTACAGCTTTGCCAAATGGTTCACCGATCAGGGCAAGGCGGTGCTGGCGATCGACATGCTGGGCATGGGCGAAAGCACTCGCCCCGAACCGGAGAGCAGCCTTTCCGGAGCCATTATAGCTGCTGCCCATGCCGAAGCATTGCGACAGGTTATCGCGCAATGGGGCGCAGCTGTCGATGTCACCGGCCTTGGCCATTCGATGGGCGGCATGATGATTATCGCGCAGGCCGGTTTGCAGGCCGCAACTCACCCGGCAATGAACCGTGTCGCGGTGCTAGGCTGGGCCAACGAGCCGATGGTGCTGGGCGATACTGATGTTGCCAGCCTGCAGGCAGGCTTGATCCCCAGCGGCTATATCGCCACCCCGCGCGCGCCAATGCGCAAGCTGTTCTACGGGGATGACGTGCCCCTAGAACTGATTGAGGCAGATGAGGCCCATGCCTCGACCACGCCAGTCACCATGGGCCGCGATGCCCTGACACCGGGCATTGTTCACCAAGCTGCCGCCAGTATCTCCGTGCCGGTGCTGGTGGTGCAAAGCGTGATCGACACCAGCCCTACGCCGGAAAAGGAGCCGGGCTATTTCAGCGCTTCACCGGCGGTGGAACTGCAAATCCTAGAAGGTGCTGCCCACTGCCAGAACTTCGCCGGTACGCGGGAGAGGCATTGGGCGCAGCTCAATAACTGGATCGACCGGAATTTATGATGATTGCGGCCCCTCGATGGCGGAAATCTCACCCGCAATAGACCGCGCGGCGATCCAGAAGCTGGCAATGGCCAGGAGCAAGAAAAGGCCAAGCAGCAACATCGCCTGTTGCAGTCCGGTGCCTGACGCAGCGCTGCACAGTGTGCTGGGCACCTGCCCCTTCGCGGTCAGGCACAGCTCCGCATAACCGGTCCCAAAGGCGCGCCGGGCCAGCCAGTCGCTCATCCAGCCAAGGAACGCCGAACCTAGTCCGAGGCCAAACACCGTTTGTCCGAAGGCGTGAATTGCCGCCGCTGTTGCGCGCATTCTCGGCTCGACCAGCCGCTGCGTCACGGTCATGATCGTTGGCAGGAAAGCGTAGAGACAGAACGTGGCGGCAAACAGCAGGCCTGCCAGCATCCGCCAGTCGTCCTGATAGATCGCCGCCAGATAGAGCGGTAAGGCCAGCGCCGAACTTGCAATCGGCAGCAGGCCATAGCGCCGATGGTCACACGCGGCGTAACGATCCGCCAACATCCCGCCAACCACTCCGCCCAGAGCGGTCGCCATGCTGAAGGTCAGTGCGAAGGTCAGCGCGGCTGATTTGAGATCAAAGCCGAAGCGGCGAATCAGCAGCGGGATCAGGAACAGGTTCAGCCCGAAACCTACCAGTGCCACCATGCCGCTACCGACGGTAAAGCTGACAAACGAAGGCGATCCGCCAACCCGGCGCAACACTGCGCGCAGTGGCGGTGCGGCATCAGCCGCGTTGCGCCGCACTGGTTCCTTGATCGTCAGCCACAGCAATGCCGCCAGCAGCAGTCCCGGTCCGCCCATAACCAGAAAGGCCATCCGCCAACCATAGTTCTGAGCGATCCAGCCCCCGGCCAATGCACCCACCGCGCCGCCGACCGAAACACCAACAGCAATCAGCGAAAACACGGTGGCCCGCTTGTCGGCATCGAAGCGATCGGCGATCATCGAAACCACCGGCGGCGTATAGCCAGCCTCGCCGATACCCACTCCCATCCGCGCCAACAGAAGAGTTCCATAGCTGGTGGCGGCCCCCGAAAGCATGGTCATCGCCGACCACACCGCTGTCGCCACCGCGACAATTCCCACCCGATTCACCCGCTCTGCCAGCCGGGCGATGGGAATGCCGATGCTGCCATAGAACAGCGCAAACGCAACGCCGCCCATCACGCCCAGTTGCAGGTCACTCAAACCAAATTCACGGCGGATCGGCTCACCGACCACCGAGATGATCATCCGGTCAATGAAATTGACCATGTAGATCGCGCCGAGCAGCAGAATGAACCACCAGTCCCGGCCGGAAAAACGCTTCATTCAGTTGCCCCGCCTCGCCCTTGAGACATGAGTGCTATCACATGAATGGCCACCATGCACATCGCCATGGTGGCTGCACCGCCAGCCCAGACCAGCAGCGTCGACCAGCCAGAATTGAGCGCCAGCGATACCGGCGCAGTCGTTGAACCAAGCGTTGCGGCATAGGTGAAGCTTGGCAGCAGCAACAGCCACAGCCGCCTTACCCCCTGCAAGTACGGCACAAACACAGCCAGCGCAGCGCCCAGTACAAAGCCGCCCGTCGCGTCACAGAACGAGAACCACAAAGGCGAGCCAAACAGATGGAACGGCTGGTTGCCGTAAAAGGCGCTGAGGTCGAGCCATTCGCAGATCGAGACGGCCAGCCAATCGACCAATACCGTCGCGGCGAACAGCTGCCAGATGCGCGCTGCCGATGCCCCGCTTTCGATCACCCGCCAGACCAGATAGGCCGAGCTTCCGAAGAACCACGCATAGCCCAGCGGGACAAACCACGGGATCGTCCGCTCATAGGCCCGGAAGAAAGCCAGATTGTTCGCGTCCGGATACCAGTAAAGCAGCGTGTTGTCGTAGATCGGTTCAATCATCACCGCCGAAAGCGCGGTTCCGGCAAAGACCAGCGGCATGATCCAGCCACGGCGCTTGCGCTCACCACCTAAGGCCCACCACAACAGGATCGCCGCCAGAATGATACAGGTTCCGGCAAGGAAAATCGTTCCCGCCGGCTCGGGTGCGGGCATCACCGGCATCGGTGGTATCGTTACGGACATACTGGCAGCTCCCCTTTGAACCTGTCACTTCTAGGGCTGGCGCAAAAACCCTGCCCTGCCCTTTGGCAGGTCACGCCGCTCAGAGGTTATGGCGCTCAGGCAGCAGAGAAGAGGATCATGGCATGACTGGCAGGCTTCACGGAAAAATCGCATTGGTAACAGGCGCAGGCGGAGGCATTGGCGCGGCGTCCGCCCGTCGCCTCGCTGCTGATGGCGCAACAGTAGTGCTCGCCGATATTGATGTGGCAGCTGCAAAAGCGGCTTCCGCAAACATTCCCGGTTCCGTCTCCATGCCGGTGGATCTGACCGACGAGGCTTCGGTCAAGGCGCTGGCTGACGCGATCATCGCGCAGTTCGGCCGGATCGACATTCTGCACAACAACGCCGCGATCCAGAACGATGCCCAGCGCCAGAAAGACCTCGATGTGGTCAACCTTGATGTCGCGGCCTGGGACATGGCGATGGCCGTCAATGTTCGTGGTGCGATGCTGATGAGCAAGCATGTTATCCCGCACATGATCGCGGCTGGCGGAGGTTCGATCATCCACAGTGCTTCGGGGTTTGGCGTGCAAGGCGAAGCGACGCTGACCGCCTATGGCACGTCCAAGGCGGCGCTGATCCATCTCAACCGCATGATCGCCACCCAGTATGGCAAGCAGAACGTGCGCTCAAACTGCATGGTCATCGGCTTTGTGCTGACGCAGCTGGCGGTGGAATCGACGCCCGACGTGATCAAGGACATCCTGCTGTCACACCACCTGACGCCGCAGCTTGGCCAGCCCGAAGATATCGCCAACCTTGTCGCCTTCCTCGCCAGCGATGAAAGCAGCTTCATCACCGGCGCGGCGATCCCGATCGACGGCGGCGTCACGGCGCATCAACCCAGCTATGCCGATTTCCAGAAGCTGTTCGCCCAGATGGGTAGCGCCAAGCTTTAGGAGGCGTATTCTGCCAGTCGCGACATCGGGCGCACGGGATCGGTCACTCCGTCCCATGTCGCATGGGCCATTGCCATCAGATTCAGCGAGCCGAGCATCGCGTCCGAAAGCTCCATCAGCTCGACATAGGCTCCGCTCGCGGCGCAGGTATCGAACAAACAAAAGCGTTCGCCCGATGGCATGCACCCGGCAAAGGCCACTTGATGCCCGGCACCAGACAGCCGCGCGTAACCAGCGTCAAAATCGCAGCGCGGCATGACATGGTGCAGCCCCTCGCCGCGTGCCTCCAGAAAATCGCGAAACGGTGAAGCGCCGTCGTTGGTCTGCTCGAGCAGTTCGATCAGCACCCCGCCGGAAAAGCCGAAGCCCACCCGCATCGAAACCTCGGTCGGCTGCCCGTAATAAAGCTGGCCGGGCAACACCGGCACATCGAACACAAAGAACGGCCCCGCCCCCAGATCGCGAGTCCAGTGCAGCAACGCCGCATCCAGATCGCGGGTGACGTGGCACAGTTCGATGATTGATCCTTCAACCTGCATCGGTCCAACCTTTCGCACTGGTTCGCTGGGCAAAGGCCTTTGTCCGCGCGGCTATCTGTTGACGTCTTTCGTCCAGACCGACGCGGGGAACGTCAGCGGGGATGGCATCAAGCTTAACCAACCGCACTTCGCGGATCATGCGGTCGTGCGGCGGACTTGAGGGCACGCCCTGCCAGCGTGTCAGCATCCAGCCTTTATGCAGCCCGCAGGTATCGATCCAGTTGGCCACACCGGGATCAACCAGAGCTATCGCATATGTCACCGTGCCATCGGCATTCGGCGTGACCTGAGCCTTGTTGAGACTGGCCGTGCGGTGCATCGGGTCGGGCGCGATGGTCCAGGGATTTGTGATCTGGAAGCCGGTGTAATAACTGCCCACCGGATCGAGCGTGACCAGCACAGCCTCATCATCGGCAATGGCAAAGCGCCCTCCGGCGAGATAGCCCCAGTTGCCGTCGCGCCCGTTCGGCCCGACAAGTTGATTGGGCGCGGGGAAACCCAGAAAATCATCCTTGAACCCGCGCCAGAAGCGGACCCACGCGGGCATATCGGCTACCACGGCAGCAGCAATCTCGTCTTCAGAACGCGGCTGGCTATCAACGGGAGGATCGAGCCGGCGCACCGAGACTTCGGCAGGCTGCTGGTTCCAGTCGGCCTGACTGTCGCGCGTGTAAATCTGGATGCGGCCCGGCTCGCTTTTCAGGTGCAGCGGACCGCCTGCATCCGGTCCCACCGTCACCGTCACCCGCCCATCGGCATCGCAATGCGGCAAAAGCTGCTGCAAGGTCAGCGCGCCGATGTTGCGCCCCAGTCCTGCATGGTGCGCTGGCTCCATCTCGATAACCACGCTGAACTGTGGCGGGTTAGCAGAAAAGCGGATGTCGATGGCATAGTGTCCTGCACCATCGATGGGGATTTCGCGATTGAAGTTGTCAGGATTGTCCACCGCCACAGCCGCCCCGCCATAGCTATGACCAAACCAGTGGCGCGGCGGGTTGGAGACGTTCCACACCACGCTCGGCGCGGCAGTATCGCCATTGGCCTCGCGCATCGCCAGCGCCAGCACCCATTGATCGAGCGCAGGATCGAGGCTGAGCGCGCCATCTTGCAAAGCCGCCGCCGGATCGCTGCGCATGCCCTGCCGCGCAGCCTCGCGTGCCGCACGCACATCCGCGCGCTCGATCAGCCGCAGCGCCAGCTTTTCCGCCGCTTCCTGATCGGCTGTGTAAAGCGGGTTGCTCACGAAATCGTGCCCACCCGGCCACCTTCGGTAAAGACTGTGCTGCCGGTTGTGTAACTGGAGGCATCGCTGGCCAGCAGGATCGCCGCGCCCACCGCCTCATCCGCCGCACCGAACCGCTTGATCGCGTTGCGCTCGGCCAAGCCCAGCCCCTTGTGGATTTCCGCTTCCTGACCATCGGGACTCATCGAGCCGACACACAAACAGTTGATCCGCGTGTGCGGTGCCTGGCTTTTGGCGAGTTCACGAACGAGAAACAGCAACGCGGCCTTGCTCACCCCATAGGCGACCGCAGGCGGGATCGGCGTGAAACCGCCACAACTCTGGACCGAAATGATCGAACCCTTGCCGTGCGCCTTCATGTCGGCCTCGGTCAGTTCAGTCAGCCGCCAGGTCGCCATAACATTGACATCCATTGCGGTCTTCCACACTTCATCGCTGTTGGCCCACAGCCCGCCATCATGCGCATAGACCACACCGGCGGCGGCATTGTTGAACACGATGTGGATCGGCCCGAAGGCTTCGCGTGCTTTGATCACCAGATTTTCCAGATCGGCCTTTTCACCTGCATCGGCTGCCACAGCGAGCGCCCGACCGCCGGACTTGGCATTGATCTCGGCGGCAATGCAGTCCAGCCGCTCCTTCGAACGAGCGGAAATCACCACGTTCGCCCCCAGTTCGGCATAGGCCTTGGCAACATGCTCGCCCACGCCAGGGCCGACTCCGGTAAGGACCGCAGTGCGGCCATCAAGGCGGAAACGATCGAGCACACTCATGCAGATTGTCCTGTTTCAGGTCGGCCCAGAAGATCGCCGAAGCGGTCGTAATAGTCAGCCATGCGGGTCCGCACTTCGGCATTGTCGATACCGTATTCTTCGGGCGAATGCTTGTGCTTGCCCATGCGCTTGGCGGCAGGGTTATCGGTTAGGAAGCGGCTGATTTTTAACTTGTGCTCATCGGAGAAAGTCAGGCCGAACTTGTCGTAAATCCGCTGCACTGCGCCCATCGGATCGGCGACAACATCCTTGTGCGCCAGATCGATGATGCGTCCCTCAATCGCGGGATCATTGCGCGCGGCCATCCCCCGGTTCATTGCCGCAATCCATGTTTCCACTACTTCGCGGCCAATCGCCGCCTTGTCCTTGTCGCCACCAAACGCCGCCAGAAACCCGGCAATGAAACTGGAGAGCGAGGAGAACGTCAGCGCCGGATCGCGATGAGTCCACACCAGCATGGCACCCGGATAGGCTTTCAGCAGCGCGGGCAGATCAAACAGATGCTGCGGCGATTTCAGCGTCCAGCGGCCCCTCGGCCCCTTCCACTGGAAGTTCTGCAGAAGCCGCTTGTGCGAGACATATTGCCCCACCACCTCGCTCTCGCGCAGCCATTCGGCAAAGTCAGGCACGCCGAGTTCAGCGGCAAAGTTGGTGCTGCCGAAGTGATACTGCATCCCATGGTTGCACTCTCCCGGCTGGGTGCAATCGAAGCGTTGGATATCAAGCAGTTGCGGAGCGTGTTTCAACCAGTTGTCGTACATAGCTGTGACCTGAGCAATGCGCGGATCACTATCAAAAGTGATAATTTCTGGCGGCGGCCAGGGCACGTACCATTCCCACTCGCGCGGCGCGCGCGCCAAAGGATCAAGGCACAGCAGATCATAGCTGATGGTTGTGCCGGTGCGCGGCAGACCAATCACGATCAGCGGATCACCCACGTCCTGCGCGGCGATTTCGGGATGCTGCTTGTCATCCTCGACAAAGTGCAAGCGTGTAGCAAGTTGGCCGACGATGTTGTGCGAGGCCATGTGCCGAAGCTGGTCATTTGGCTGCATCGCCTCAACCGCCGCGACAAGTCGGCCGAATCCCTCGCGCCATCCGGTGTCCTGGCCGAAATCGGATAGGCCAGTTGCTTCGCGCGCTGCTTGTTCCAGACCGGAAACAGTCAGCGGCGCGATCATGAGAGGTGCTGTTCCATCAGGTCAAGCAGATCAGCGTAATGTGGTTGGTGTGAAAGTCCGCCACCAGAAATCGAGATATTTTCGCCAGTTATGTAACGACTTTCATCCGAAGCCAGAAATGCTACCAACGCTGCGATATCATCGGGAACACCAAATTCCGGAGTCAAAATATGGCGTTTGATGATGTCGGCCAGCCCCGGCACTGTCGCCGCGAGCGCTTCGGTCAGCACCACGCCTGGGGCGACGGAATTACAGCGGATGTTCTGCCGTCCGTGCTGGGTGGCGATATATTTGGTCATGGTGATGATCGCGCCCTTGGACGCGCCATAGGCGATGCGGGCCAGATCGCCGGCAGTGCCGCTGTTCGAAGCCGTATTGATGATCGAGCCGCCGCCCCCCTTGATCATATGCGGGATCGCGTATTTGCAGCCCAGCATATAGCCACGCAGGTTGATGTCGATGATCTCGTCCCAGATTTCGATGGGAATGGTGACGGCATCGGTGTCGAGCGGGCTTTTGACCGGATCGGTCATCGCCGCATTGTTGTGGAGGATGTCCAGCCGCCCGAAATGACTGACGGTCTTCGCCACCAGCGCCTCGACCGAAGCGGGATCGGCAGCATCGAATTGCACCGCGAGTGCCGCATCGCCCAGTGATCCGGCAACGGCCTGTGCCGCATCGGCAAAGACATCGGCGACCGCCACTTTCGCACCTTCGGATACGAACCGCCGCGCCACGGCCGAACCGATCCCGCCGCCGCCGCCGGTGATGATGGCTACCTTGCCTGACAGTCTGCCCATTTGCTTCACCCTCCGGTAAACATCTTGTTGAATTCGACGAATCCGACCAGCCGCTCCTTGCGGTCTGCCAGCACTTGTGGCTGTTTTTCCTGCCCCGGTCCGTCGGGTATGATCTGCAACGGCTCACCCGCCAGCAGCCCCGCCAGCGCATTGTGGGTGACGTCGGCAGGATCATAGACGTCTGAAACGTCAAAACCTTCGGGCACCATGCGTAGCAGCGTTGGTGTACGCATGATGGGCGCAGCGATACCGATCACGTCGATCCCGCGTTCATGGTATTCAGCCCACAGCGATTCCGCGAAGTTGATCTCGAAGGCTTTGGTCGCGGAATAGAGCACCAGATTGGGCTGACCGCCAAGGCCTGCGCCCGATGCCATGACGATGATCCCGCCGCGACCTTGTCCATTTTGGCAGCGCGCCAGAAAACCCTTGCCGAAGCCATTGGCTGCATCGATCAGTGTCGAGATATTCATCCGCACCAGACGGTGCGCGGCATCGGTGCTGTCTTCAAAGAAGCTGGCGAAACCGTCGGCCCCGGCGTTTGAGATGTAGAGTCCGATATCAAGCCCAGCCGCCGCTGCAACAATGCGCAGCCCGGCCCCGTCCTCGGTCAGGTCTTGTGCAAGCACACGATAGTCTATGCCATATTCAGCCTTCAGCGCCTCGCCCAGTGATTCCAGTGCAGGCTGGCGGCGAGAGACGAGGACCAGATTGATCCCCATCTCCGCCAGTTCGCGCGCATAGCACTCGCCCGTGCCTTCCGAAGCCCCGGCGATTACCGCCCAAGGCCCGTATTTTTCACGAAAGGCAGCCTTGTCGAGCGGCAGCTGGGCGAGTTCACGCATGGTCAGGCGTCCTTATTCATCGCCGCGACGCGCGCCTTGGCCGCCTCAATCCCGCGAAACAGCGCCGTGCAATTGCCCGCGCCGGCATAGAACAGCAGGAACAGCGGAATTTGCTCAAGCTGTTCATCGGTAAACTCGCCATTGATCAGCGCGCCGGTCATCTGGATTTCGACCAGATCCTGCCGCCCAAGCATCGCCGTTGCGCCCAGCACCATCAGGCGTTTTTCGCGAATGGTGAACGCCTCGTTGCCCCACAGGTTGGCAAACTGGTTGCCGACGATTTCCTGATTGAACGGCGAAGCCTTGAACGGCTCGACCATCGCAGAGGTGCCGGGACCATAGACCGCGTCGAATACCTCAAGGCCTTTAGCCCAATTTTCTTCGTTCATTGCAGCTCTCCTGAATTCGTTGCGTCAGCCTGTGATCGGCTGGCCGAGGGGGTATTCCAGCCCTGACGTTGACAGAGCATTTTCCTTGATCAGTTCAACCATCGGCAAGCGCGCGCCAAAACGGGCGGCCTCGGCGATGGCGACTTCAAGATCCTTGATCATCAGCATCTGGAAATATTCACGCAATTTGGTTTCTGCCGGATCACCTGCCGGGTCGGGACGCTTCACCATCGCCAGAGCGCCTTCCAGACCGCCGCCTGAATTGGGATCACCCGCCAACGCCATAGTCAGCTGATCAAGGCTGACACCGTAATTGCGTGCGATGACCGCACCTTCATATCCGGCGCGCATGCAGCCAAAATAGGTGGTGTTGCGGGCGATCTTGGCAGCCATGCCAGCGCCCGGACCGCCCATGTGGATCACCTGCTGGGCAAAGCCATCGAAGATCGGCTTGGCTTTGGCCAGATCGGCATCACTGCCACCGGCCATGCAAATCAAGCCGTTCTGGCCTGACTTTGGCCCATTGGTAACGCCGCAATCGATCAGCGTTACGCCAACATCGTCACAGAGCTTACGCGCGGTCTCCAGATCGGACATGGCAATGGTCGAAAGCAGGATCACTGTCTGCCCCGGCTTGCCCGCCGCCAGAACTCCGTCAGGCCCGTCCAGCACGGCGATGGTCTGCGCGCCATTAAGCACCGCGATCAGCACGCAATCAGACGCTACTGCCAGATCGCGCGGTGTCGCCGACATTGCTGGCGCGCCTGGAACATTTGCCGCGGCTTCAGCACGCACATCATAAATCGCCGTCAGCTGACCCGAACGCTGCAAGCATTGAGCGACACCGCCGCCGATACCGCCAAGACCGATAACTCCACCCGTATTCATATCTTGCTTCCTTTTTTCAGGCCGAGGCCCGTTCAACCCACCAGCATCGAGCGCAGACGGTGCTGCATTGCCCCGTCCAGCCCAGCTGCTGCAAAATAGTTCGGCAGATCAGACCAGCCTTGCGCGATCTCGTCCCAAGCGGCTTCCAGATATTCCGCTCTCACGCCGATCAGCGCATCAATCTGCCCTTGGCTTGGCATGAACCCGAAGCTGGCCATCATACCCGGCTCGACTTCACCCGCCCTGACCAGGTTATCGCCGAAGATAGCAGAGCGCATATAGTCCTCAACGATAACCTCGCGCGATACTCCCGCCAGTTCCAGCAACAGGGCAATCGCCACGCCGGTGCGATCCTTGCCAGCGGTGCAGTTGAGCAGCATTGGCACATCGCCAGCCAGCAATGCTTCTGCAATGATCGGCCAATGCGGCAACAGCGCAGTGACGACCTCGCGATAGGTTTCTGCCATGGTGGCAATCGCGATTTCAGGTTCTGGTCCCAGGATCAGGCGTTCGCGGCCATCGTGGCCGAAGACTCGCAAATCGGCATTCACGTCCAGCCCCAGCCAGCGGCAATCCGGCCCGTGCCAGTCATGCGGCGCTTCCACGCGTTCCTTTGCAGACCGCAAATCGACGATCGAACGAAAGCCCATGGCTTGCAGCGAAGCAAGCTGTTCAGCCGAAAAGTTGCGCGGACCTTCGCTGCGAAAAAGCACACCACTGCGTATGCTGCCATCCGCTGCAGGAAGCCCGCCAAGATCACGAAAGTTGAGACTGTTTGCGGGCATGATTTTCAGCGCGCCGGATAGACGGGAATTGCTGCGGCCAGTTGCGCGTAGAAATCAGCATCAAACCACACATGCTCGACATAGTGGCCCAGCGTGCTCCGCTCATCGGTATAGGCATAGCGCATCAGGTCAGCAAATGCGCCCGACCATACCACTGGATGCCGTTCCGCATCGAGCGAAGCCATATGCGCGTCATAATCAGCCAGTGTGCCGGTGATGCGCATCGCAACATGATGAAAGCACATGGCAAAGCTTCCGTCCGCAGGAAGCGGTTCGGCATGGAGCGGCGCAGAGCCGTGCAGCGGTTCGATCACTTCGATCTCGGTGCCGCCAACATTGGCCAGCGCAATCCTGAGCTGGAACGGATGCGAGGATTCGAGCCCTGGCATGTCATTGGTAAAGACATGAAAGGCTGGCACATCGAATTGATCACGCCAGACAGCCAGCGCCCGATCAAGATCGTTGGTGACATAGGCAATCTGGCTGTGCCGGGCATTGGGACGAGGGAACATTCAGCGACTCCTCAAGGAACCAGTACGCTCGGCCCGCCGAACGCCAGCCTCGCGATGATCGGAGGCAGAGTAACGACGAGCAAGCACGTTACCTGAAACATCACGATGAACGCGCCGAGCCGCTTGGCCTCATGACCCCAGCCCGAACCGCCCGCTGCGATGCCAAGCTTGCGTTCGTGCCACCACAGCCCGTTCGCATCCTTTTTCGCCAGCAGGATGACAATCCACGTCGCCCAAAGCGCAAGTATAACCGGCCAGATCAGTGACATTCCCATGCCATTCGCAGCGGTCCACTGCGGACCGATGACGGCATTGTACGACCACCAACTTTGCGCCACCGCGCTACCTTCTGCCCACAGCTCATAGGCTGAATAGAGCGGAAACACGGCGATGAATGCCCAGACCTGAAGCGAAAGCGCGGGGAATTTGCGCGCCAGCCAGATTGTCAGCATCAACAGCGGCGTTATCGACAGCGAGAACCACCAGCCCCAGCTAAGCGGAATGAACAGCGGTTTGATCGGCGTGGTATAGGCCATTTCCCCCCAGAACGGCAGGCGGGCAAAAGCCGGGTTCCACGAGAGGTAGGCACCCCAATCGCCAAAGAACTCCTGCCAGAAGCTAGATGAAGCGGCGAGAAGCAAGAGCATCATCACCGGCAGACGCTTCGTTCGCATCGCCCAGATTGCGCAAAGCACAAAGATAAGCGGCCACAGATAGAAACTGCCCGTCTCCAGCATCCAGGTGTTCACTGGCGGTGGCATTTCGGTCATGCTGGTCGGTTCCATCTCAGTATCTCCCCCAAAATCATTTGATATTATTCAGTTATTGGCGATTTTTCCGCCATCGACGATCAGCGTATCGCCGGTGTGATAACGCGACAGATCGCTGGCGAGATAGACCACCGCGCCCCACAGATCGTCTGGTTGCCCCGCCCGACCGATCGGTGCCTTGGCCGCCACCATCCCGGCGATCATCTCGCCGATGGCGGGATCGGCCATGGTCATTTCGGTGATGATGAAGCCCGGTGCGATCACATTGCAACGGATGCCGTGCGGGCCAAGCTCGGCCGCAATACCCTTGGCGAGGGAATTCAGCGCACCCTTGGCCGCTCCGTAATGCGTCATCGTCGGCACACCCTGAAAGATCGAGCCACTGCCGCACAGGATCAGCGATCCGCCCGGATCACCGGCCTGCGCGCGCTCCACCATGTGGCGAGCCACCTCACGCAGGGTAAAGACCACGCCGTGTTGGTTGACGTTGATCAGCCCATGATAGGTTTCGGCGTCCATCTCAATGAACGGCTTCTGGCTGGCGATCCCGGCATTGGCGACCACCGTATCGATCCTGCCCATCACTGCCAGCGCCTCGGCAACGCCTGCCACGATTGAAGCCTCATCCGCGACATCGACTGATTGCGCGTGAACCTTTACCCCGAGGGCGCGCAGCTTTTCCGCTGCGCGTTCATTCGCATCCTTGCGGCGCCCCCAGATCACCAGATCGCTGCCAGCGCGGGCCAAGCCTTCAGCAAAACCGAAGCCAAGCCCCGAATTTGCTCCGGTCACGAGCGCAACTTTGCCGGTTAGATCGAAAAGATTCTGAGCCATGTGGCGCGCGCATCCTCAAGCAGACTTGTGTTCTGATGCGCTGGCTAACCCCCCATCCGAACAAGGCCGCATATCTTTTGGTAGGGCAAGGTTCGTTTTTCTGCCTCTCTAGGTTCCGCCACGACAAGGAGTGAGCGCGATGGCAGCAGGCGGAGCAAAAGGCGAGGTGTTCGACATCACCGACATGTGCAATCCCGTGCTGACCGAATTGCAACAGGCAGCCCTTGCCGGGGCCGCGCAAGCCAGCTTTGATTTCTCGGTGGAAGCGATCCTCGGTGCAGCGCAGGCCCAGACCGGCCTCAGCGATTTCGGCGCGATGGACTTTGTCGAGCGGCTGGAACTGTGGTGCCTTTGCGTCAAGGAAGACAGCTTCCTCACCCCGATCAGCCACGCCGCACTGTGGACCATGTTCCTGCGCTATGCCTCTGACCGGCTGCGAGTCGAGGACATCTGCAAGCGTCACCCCGAAATTCTCGACATCGTCATCGATCGGCCAATCATCGTCGCCGGACCGCCGCGTTCGGGGACGACCCATCTTCTGGGACTGCTCTCCGCCGATCAGCGGCTGCGCTCAATGCCATGGTGGGAAGCCACTGCCCCTGTCCCGACTGAGGCCGACGCACCCACAGCCGCTGATCCCAATCCGCGCTGGACCCGCGCCGCTGCCGGCTGGGATCAGCAGGATGCGATGATGCCGCTGTTCAAATACATGCACGAATTCTCGCCCGATCATGTCAGCGAGGATATCGAGTTGCAGGCGCTGGATTTCTCGTCCTACCTGCTCGAATGGCTGGCTCTGGTGCCCAAGTGGCGGGATTATTACCTCAGCCATGACCAGAGCGGCACCTATGCTTACCTCAAGAAGGGGCTGCAGGTGCTGACCTTCCTGAAGGGGCCAAATCGCTGGGTGATCAAGTGCCCGCAGCACATGGAACAACTGCCGGTGCTGCGCTCCACCTTCCCCGATGCGACCTTTGTCATCACTCACCGCGATCCTGTCGCCTCGATCCGCTCGACACTCTCCATGTGGCTCTATGCCTCGCGCATCCTGCGCACAAAAAGCGATCCTGAGGAGCCCAAGGGATACTGGATTGATCGCTATCGCATCTTGCTGGAGCGCTGCGTGCGCGATCATCATGTGCTGCCGCCCGAGCAGACGGTCGACGTTTATTTCCACCAGTGGATCAAGAACCCCGATGCCATCCTTGGCGAGATTTACGCCAAGGCGGGCCTTGCGCTTGATGACGAAACCCTCGCAACCCTGCATAAATATCACGCCGATCACGATCCCGGCGTGAAGGGGCGCGTCGTGTTCAATCTGGAGCGTGACTTTGGCTTGACCGCCGATGATATTCGCAAGGATTTCGAATTTTATTTCAATCACTTCCCTGTCGAACGTGAAGTGAAATAGCACCCCTCAGGAGACGAGATGTGACGACAATCAATGTGATAAACCGCGATGGCAGTACCAAGGCTATCGCAGCCACGCCCGGCCAATCGCTGATGGAAGTGATCCGCGATGGGGGCGTTGATGAACTGTTGGCACTGTGCGGCGGCTGCTGCTCGTGCGCGACCTGCCATGTCGTTATCGACGACGCTGCCATGGGTTGGCTGGCGAAGATGAGCGATGATGAAAATGACCTGCTCGACAGCTCCGATCACCGCACAGCCAACAGCCGCCTTTCATGTCAGGTGGCCATAACCCCGCAAATGGACGGCATGACCGTGACCATCGCCAAGGAAGACTGACGATGGGCAGCCCCCTTGCCGAGGTTCTGGCCTTCTTCGATGAATGGAAGCCCAGGCTGGCCGACATGCTCGCGTCGATGGAAAAGCGCTTCACGGATCAGACAGTCTGGGAGAATGTCGGACTTTCGCGAACGGTTGGATTTGCCGAGGCCAAGGCCTTCATGGATGGTTTCGCGCAAATGAAGCCGATCGAAAGCGGCGAGGTGATCGTCCACTACGCTGCTGAAGTAGGCAATGTCGTGCTGACCGAACGCACCGACAATTTCCGCGACAAGGACGGCAACCTCATCGTTTCGATCAAGCTGATGGGCGTGTTCGAGATGGATGGACCGAAGATCATCGCCTGGCGCGATTATTTTGATACCGCGAAGGGCATCTGACCTTGCCCGCCGCCAAACCAGTCTGGGCCGAACTCCCGGTGCTGCCCGCCAGTGAACTGGTGCCACTGGTGCAAGGCTGGGAAGCTGCCGGAGTGGAAGGCGTCTGGGCACCGCAGATCTTCGGCGCGCCGTTCACCACACTGGCCGCAGCCGCGGCAGTGACCAGCCGGATCAAGCTGGGCACCGGCATTGCCCTCGCCTTCACGCGCAGCCCGCTGGAAACTGCCTGCAGCGCGATTGACCTTGACCATATCAGCGATGGCCGCGCCGTTCTGGGGCTCGGCTCAAGTGCGCAAAGCCAGATCGAAGGCAGCTTCGGCATGACCTATGGCAAACCACTCGCCCATATGCGCGAAGTGGTGGGGCAAGTCCGCGAAGTGATTGCCAAGGGCCACACCGGCGAACTGACGCGGCTTGAGGGCGAGTATCACACGCTGGACCTCTCGCACTTCCGCCTCGTCCGCCCTGCCCGCCGCAGCGCCATTCCGGTTTACCTCCCGGCAGTGTTCGAAAAAGCCTGCGAGCAGGCCGGTGCCATTGCCGATGGCCTGCTGGGTCACCCGCTGTGGACCACCGGTTGGCTGAAAGACCGCGTCGGCCAATCGCTCAAGGCTGGATTGGACAAGGCTGGCCGCAGCCGCAGCGATGTCGACATCAACCTGATGATCTTCACCGTGATCAATCCGAACCGGGCCGAGGCGATTGCCGATGCCCGCGCCAACATCGCCTTCTATACCCAGTCACCGCAATATCTGCGCTACTTCACCGAAATCGGTTTCGGCAGCGAGGCACTGGCGATTCAGGCGGCTTTCGCAGGCCAGGATTATGATGCCATGGCCAAAGCCTGCTCGGATGACATGGTCAGCGCGATCACCGTGCTCGGCTCGGTTGACGAGGTACGCGCGCAAGTCGCCGAACGCGCCGCCCACGCCGATTCCATTACCCCGGTGGTGCCGCAATTTGGTATCGAACCAGACAAGGCGGCACTATACCGCCAGCGCATAGCGGAGCTGTTTTATGGCTGAAGCATGGTGGGCCGTGGCCCGATCCGAGGAAGTCACCTCGGCCAAGCCGATCAATGTCGATATCGGTGATCAGCCGATCGTCCTGTGGCGAGATCAACAGGGTGCAGTTCACGCGCTCGAAGACCGCTGCCCGCACCGTCGCACCCCTCTGTCGCTGGGCTGTGTGCTGGGCAACGGCATGATCCAGTGCGGCTATCACGGCTGGACTTACGATGGCGCAACCGGCCATCTCAAGGATATTCCCAACCTGAAAAGCGATGTAAAATTCCCTGCACTCTACCGGGCCATTCCTTTTGCCGTGGCTGAAAGTGGCGGATTTGTTCGGGTTTGCCTTGATGCCAAGGCACCTGCCCCCTTGCTGGTTGCAAAAACATTGCCTTTGTCCGGCACCGTAAATGTCGCGTTGGAGCACGAACATTACATCGCCGCGCTGTTCGATGATCCCTCGCTGGTTCTGGCCATAAAAGGCGTGCGCTTCACGCCCTATCTGCTGGCTGAACTCGCCGAGCACGAGGGCAAACTTGTCCTTGAACGCTCATGCCAATGGGCAGGGTTCCACTGGCCTTCGCCGTTCAGCTCGGATTTTCCCATCACCCTGCGCATTGCGACCGATCCCGTCACCGGCGAATGCGATCTGCTGCTGCGTGACGATGGCTTCCGCCCGCTCCTGTTTGCGACACTCGCCCCGGTGCCTGCCGCAAGAGGGGTTACGCAGATTCGCTGGCGCGCGACGCTGGAGGACAATCGGCACGGAATGCGGGCAAAATTGCTGGGTGCCGGAACACCTTTTTCCGTGCACAGTACCATTGATGGCGCAGCGTTGCGTGTGTTGAAACCATCCGCATCGATTCATGCGGCAACACTGCGGAATGAAATTACCGCTCGATCGGCGCAGACCAGCGCAGCTTGAGAAACAGGAGAAGGCGATCATGCTGGACGTCAAAGATGCTGCAATCACCGACGATTATATCGATCCGGTCACCGCTGATCCGCGCGAATTTGCGGCCAAGGTCAATGCCTGGGTGCCGCACGATATCGTGCTGAAGGATGCCTGGTTTCCGCTTGCTCACAGCTTTGCGATTACGGAAAAGCCGGTCCGGCGGGCGATCTATTCGCAGCCCTATTTCCTGTGGCGCGAAGGGAAAACGGCGGTTGCTGCCGAGTTCCATCCGTCCGAGGGGCTGCAAGGCGGCAAGAGCGAGTTCACCGATGCTGCTGGCCGCTATCCGGTGATAGAGAAATACGGCTATGCCTGGTGCTGGTTCGGCAATCCGGCCAATGCTGCGCCGGAGCATATTCCCAGCCTGCCTTATCTGCCCGAAGATGGCGGCCTGCCACTGCACATGCTGGGCACCGTGCGCTTTGATTGCACTGCGCCGCTCAGCCTGGAAAACCTGATCGACCTGACCCATGCCGATTTCCTCCACGCCGATGTTGTCGGCGATGAGAAGATGGACAAGGAAACCGTCGAGGTCTTCCACGATAGCGAGACCATCACTATGGTCCGCACTTGCGTGAACAAGTCGGTCGCGCCGATCATGAGGCGGTTCGGCGGAGTGAAGGTCGATGTGCAGCAGGTGCGGCAAGTCATCCGCATCTATCTGCGCAGCCACGCGGCGATTGCCTATGGCCGCTTCAGCCCCGGAGACAATGTCCAGCTGTTCCACCCCTGCGTTCCCGAAACGCGGGACCGCACCCGGCTGGACTATGCCATAAATACCAGAAACGTTAAAAAAACCAATCTTTTTCGTTATTTGATGCCTAAAGCCAGCTACAAAGTTTCGCGGCAGGACTCCTATATGACCAGCCCGCAAAGCCCGCGTTACATGCAGCCTGAGAAGCGCAAGGATCTGCATTCGCCGCTCGATGAAGCCGGGCAAAAGTACCGCGTGCTGATGCTGGCCCTCGCTGAAAGACAGGCGCGGGGGGACTTTGCCTACCACGTTAATGTCAGCGCCGATTGCAGCGAAATCATAGGATATGACGGAAAATGAGCAGACTTACTAACGCGGTCGGCGGTGAACGCCGCTGGTGGGGCGTCATGCCCATCCTGCCCGCCCCAGTCATGGGCGGCATTGCCAAACAGATGGAAGCGGTGGGCTTCGAAGGCTGCTTTTCGCTCCAGATTTATGGCCCGCCGTTCGTCCCGATGGCAGCCGTTGCCGCCATGACCGACACACTGAAGGTTTCCACCGGAATTGCCGTGGCGGGAACCCGCAGTCCGGTTGAAACCGCCTTTGCCGCGATGGAGCTTGATACGATCAGCCAGGGCCGCTTTGTCCTGGGCCTCGGCACATCGCTGCACAGCGCGATCTGCGGGATCTATGGTGAGCCCAAGCGCAAGCTGCTCTCGCACTTGCGCGAAGTGGTCAAAGTGGTGCGCTACGTCAACGCCAATGCCCATAAGGGCATGGAGCCGGTCCACGGCGAATATTTCAACGCCGAATGGACAGAGATGATGCTCACCGCGCCGCCGGTGCGTGAGGAAATTCCGATCTGGATTGCGGCGCTGAAGGACAAGCTGACCAGCCTGGCACTGGAAATCAGCGACGGCCTGATGGTCCACGCCTTGTGGACTGTCGATTACACCGTGCAGAAGAAGGCCTTCATCGAGGCTGAGCTCGCCCGGTTTGGCCGCCAGCGCAGCGATGTCGAAATCAACGCCTGGCCGTGGATCGCCATCAACGATGACAAGCAGCAGGCGATCAATGACAGCCGCGCCACCGTGGCCGGATATGCCGGCTACAAGGAATATGAGAGCTTCTTCGATGCCGTTGGTTTTGGCGATATGGCCCGCGACTGCCAGCTTGCCGCCGAAGACCACGGTGACCCGTCTGGCGTGATCGACAAGGTCAGTGACGACATGGTCGAGGCCTTTGTCAAATGCGGCCCGATCGATGAAGTGCTCGATAAGCTTGAGCCGTTCTGGGGCGTGGTGGATTCGCTCTGCCCGATGACGCCCTATCGCAACCTGTCGATGGAACAGCTGACCAGCTACAACGGCGGGCTTTATGCCATGGTGGCAGAGGCGAAGCGGCGGCAGGCAGCGTCCTGAACCTATCAGCGAGGGCAGCGTTCGGGAGAGCGCTGACCACCAATTCGATAGGCCCGCGTTAGAGCAAGTCGCTGGGATTGTGAATCAGCTCGATCCTCCCCCTGTGGGGGAGGTGGCTGCCTGAAAGGCAGTCGGAGGGGTATCCACGCCAGCGTTGTCACCCCTCCGTCAGCCCAAGAGGGCTGCCACCTCCCCTTCCAGGGGAGGATCGTGTGGTTCAGATTTTGCGCATGACGCGCTAAAACTGCGCGCTGGCGACCAAAGCCTCGCTCAGTTGCCAAAGCCGCGCTGCGCCTGCTTCACTCTGCGCAGCGGAGGTGGTTTTCGCGATCGCGCGCTTGACGAAATATTCCCCCGTCACACCCGGCGCGCCGCCCAGCGCGAGCCACAGGATCGTGTCTGCGCCTTGCTCTGGCGTGAGGGATAATGGTCTGCCGAACACATACATCAACTTGACTATGAGACTGCCATTACTGTCAAAATTGGTCTTCACCAGCCCGGGATGGACAGCATTGACGCGAATGCCATCCGCCATCAATCGCCGCGCCAGTTCACGCAAATGCAGGATATTGGCCAGTTTCGATTGGGTATAGGCGTCGTTGGCGCTGAATTTCCTGCGCTGCTGCAAATCATCCCACTTCATATCCTTGATGAAGGTGTGGGCGCTCGACGCGGTGTTGAGGATCTGCGCGCCCTGCCCGGCGGCCTTGATCAGAGGCAACAAGCAATTGGTCAGCAGAAACGGGGCCAGATGGTTGGCGGCGAAACATTGTTCAAAGCCGTCAATGGTTTCGACCCGTTTGGCGGGAGTGAAACCGGCGTTATTGATCAGCAGATCAATCCGATCAGTGAGCGCGCCCACTTTCTCGGCAAAGAGCGCAACCTCGGCCATCACTGACAGATCGGCCAGCACCATTTCAACCTGTGCATCGGGTGCAGCAGTGCGGATTTGTTCCATGGCCGTTTTCGCACGCCCTGGATCACGGCCATGGGCAATCACGCGCCAACCGGTCTTGGCTAGCTCGCGCGCAACGACCAGACCGATGCCTGAACTCGCCCCGGTGACAACTGCGGTCTTCACGCCGCCGCGCTTCTGCCCGCAATGAAGCCCGTTACCATGGCCGGGCCGACATTGCAGCCGTGGGCTGGCGACTTGCCCTGCCAGATCGAATTGGCATCCAGCCCCGCCGCCCACAGCCCGGCAACCGGCGCACCGTTCTGGCCGATGACGCGGCACTGGTCATCAATCCGCACACCCACAGTTGTGGAACCATCACCGGGAAAGATTTCGACCGCATAGTATGGGCCTTCGCCCAGCGCTCCGAAGCAGGCATTGGGCTGGTGCTTGGCATCTCCGATCTCGATATCGATCTGCGTTTCGCCCTTACCAAACTGGGTATCCTTGCCGGTTACGGCATCGACGGCAACCTTGGCGGCGGTCGCTTCCAGACCCTGCGGATCAACCCCGATCTGCGCTGCCAGGTCAGCCAGCGTCGTGCCGGTTTTCATGTAGCCACAGGCAACCATTTCCTTGATCTTTCCACCGCCGGGAAGCACCAGGCCCAGTCCATATTTCTTCACGAATTTGGCATTGGCGATGATATGTGCCGGAACCGAACCACTGGCATGCATCGCCTCGACAAAGTGGACGCTGGCCTCGTTGCCGAAACGCTCGCCGCGCTTGTTCACCGCGATGCAGCCGGGTTTTGACATATCCATGAGGTGTGCGAACCGCTCGACATAGCCGTCTTCGCGCGTGCGCTTTGAAGCGACAGTCCAGACCGCGTTAACGTGATTTTCCGCCCCCATCGCCGCCCCTGCTGCACTCGCCGCATTGATGCCGTCGCCGGTGTTGGTATAGGGCAGGATCGAAACGTGATGCTCGGCAAAGGGAATGTAAGCCTTGCGCATTTCGGCATTGGCGGAAAACCCGCCAGAGGCCAGCACCACACCCTTAGCCGCCGCGATTTCGGTATCCACGCCGTTGATTTTGGCTCGCACCCCAGTGACCCGGCCCTGGCTGACCACCAGCCCTTCCACTGGGGTATTCTCAAACAGATCAATCCCGGCTGCCAGCGCTGAATGCAGCAACCGGCCCGCTAGCGCGGTGCCCATGGTCAGCCGCGAACCGCGCCCCAGCTTCTTCTTGTCGAGCGCAAAGCGGATGGCGATCTTGGCCATGTGCCACAAAGCACCGGGAGCAGGCAGTCGCGCGAGGTAGGGCAGATCGAACAGATCGATCATCATGCCACCGGGCGCGTTGAATTCCTCGCGCGGTTTGGATAGCCGATTGAAGTTCTGGCCAAGCTGCTTGCCATCGAATTCAGCCGGGGCCAGCAGGCGGCCATGGTCTGCTGCGCCGGGGACTTCAGGATACCAGTCACTCGATGGCGGGGAGAGCAGAAAGTTTACCGAGCTGTTGGCCGCCAGCCACTCGACCATGGCCGGTCCAGTATCGATGTAAGCATCAATCAGTGCCTTTTCAGCCCGGTTGCCAACCACGGCCAGAGCATAGCCGCGCGCCTTATCCGCTGTATCCTGCACCCCAGCCGCACGAGCCTGAGGACTGCCGGGAATCCACACCCCGCCGCCGGAAATTGCCGTGGTGCCGCCAAAATGCGCCGCTTTTTCAAGCACCGCGACCTTGAGCCCTGCCTTGGCCGCGACCAGTGCAGCCGTCAGACCGGACGCTCCGGAACCCATGATTACAACGTCATAGTTCATCGCATTATTCTCCTGCACACATGATCGCGCGCATAGTTTTGTCATCAATGCCAAGCTGTCCCGCACAATCCAGAGCGTCCCAGTATTCACGCCACCAAATGATCTTGCCGTTGGCATCCAGATCAAACACCCCGACAACATGGGTGGTGGTGCGCTGGCCATTGGCCAGTTGGCGCACGGTATCGACGCGCTCGGTGAAAACGGTATTGCCGGAAACCGCCACATTCAGAGTGTCACAGGCGCATTCGTCGTAGAGTTGGTATTGCCGCTCCATCTCCTCGACGATCGCATCCGCGCCTTGTCGAACTGGGGCTATCGGCACGATGGGCTGATAGCGCGCTTGATCGGCAAGGAAGCCGCGAAGCGCCGCAGCATCCAGCTTCTCGGTATGAAACAGCGCCAGAAAATCGCGCACGATCAGTTCAGCATTCATCATCTCAACCCTCCATTGGGCCAAAGAAGGCCGCCACTTTACCGGTGTCAAAATATTCGCGGCCATGGACGATCTGTCCGGCGCGCAGCACAAACAGGTCATGGTACTCATTGGCGTAGATACGGTCTCCGAAGTGAAATTCGGACCTGATTTCCGCAGCCACCGTATCGCCTTCAGCTACCAGACCGATGATCTCGACCTTGCGCGGATCGGCCACCAGCAACATGCCGCGCACATCATCGGTATAGGATTTACGTGATACTTCGCCGCGTCCGATCACCCACCAGGTGCAATCAGGAGCCTGCAATTCTTCGATGATTTCGATATCGCCTGCCGCCACTGCATCCAGAAAGCGGCGCACGATTGCCTTGTTGGTTTCAGTGCTGTCCATCATCCGCCCTCCACTTCACTTGAGCGAGTCTGGCACAGACCACTCTCCCCGCGCCTTTCCTTGGACAGGTTGCGCGCGCAGCCTCTCTGCAATGCTGGCAAGGTAAAAAATAAGGGAGAGGCCGTGACCATCATGTCCGCAGATACGGGCAAATCCGCCTCGACACGCTATCGCTGGTACGTGCTGGCGATCCTGACGCTGGTTCAGACCTGCCACGGTGTAGATCGAGCAATCATCGGACTTGTACTTAAGCCCCTTGGGCTGGAATTTCATTTAACGGGCGCGCAGCTCGGTCTGTTGGCGGGAGTGGCTTACGGCATCCCTTTCGCGCTGGCGGCCATTCCCTTTGGCCATATCGTTGACCGGTATAACCGCAAGGTACTGATGTCTGTCGTCCTGACCGCATGGAGCGCTGCCACGACGCTGTGCGGGGCCGCCACTGGCTTCTGGTCGATGCTGGCCGGGCGGGCAGCGGTTGGTGTGGCAGAAGCAGGCGGATCGCCCACTGGTATGTCGCTGCTGTCCGACTATTTCGGCACCGATAGACGTTCGACCGCCATCGGCATCTGGTATCTCAGCTCGGGCATCGGGACGGCCCTTGCCTTCTTTGTCGGTGGTTGGGTCGTGGCCGAGCATGGCTGGCGCTGGGCCTTCATCGTGGCAGGCATTCCGGGACTGCTTCTGGCTCCCGTCCTGTACTTCACGGTGCGGGAGCCAAAGCGGGGACAGCAGGACGCCGCTCCGGAATCAAGCGATGCCCCACTATACCAGCGCTTGCGATTGCTTCTTGCCAAGCCCGGGATCGCCTATGCCATTGCCGCGATTACCTGCATAGCCACGGCCATCTATGGTATGAGCATCTGGCTCGCTTCGTTTCTGGTTGATAGCCATGCCATGTCGCTCCCCAATGCCGGGTTGGTTGTCGCCATCGCTTACGGAATTTTGGGGTCGATAGGCGGGCTAGCCGCTGGCTGGGGTGCGGACCGTATCAATGCGCAGCGCGGCGGGTTTGATCCGGGGCATACCATGTTGATGGCGTCGGCTATCCCCCTCCTGACCGCGATCAGCGGACTGCTGGCCGTCAGCGTTAATGATACCGGCCTTTCTGTCGGGCTCCTCATGGTCGCGGGTCTGTTGAGCGCATCCTACAATGGCCCGGTCTATGCCGTCATCGTGACGATTGCTGGCCCGCAGCTGCGCGGTCTTGCAGTTTCTGGCGTGCAGATGAGCGCCAATCTGATCGGCGTTGGTCTTGGCGCCTGGCTGATCGGCAAAGTCAGCGACATTGTCGGCGGCTCTGACGGCGTCGCTTGGGGCATTGGCGTCGCGATGCTGTTCTGCATTGCAGGTGCGCTTTTCCTGTTGCTCGCTGCCCGCCAGATCAAGGCAAATCAATTTTCTGAACACGCCATATCAAGGAGTTGAACGTGGACCTTCACGCACCACCGCAATATCATAACCCAGTTGTTGATCCCAATTGTGTGCCCCGCCCCTACCCGGCGAGAACCGGCCACATTCCGACCTCGATGGACGATGTGAACGCTGAATGGCTCAGCGCGATGATGGCCAACAAGTACCCCGGCGTGGTCGCCAGCAATATGGAAACAGTGGAACTGCTCAACAGCCACACCACCAAGTGGCGCGTCAAGGTGGACTGGAACGAGGCAGGCATTGCCGCTGGCCTGCCCGCCAACCTGTGCATGAAGGCCAACTGGTCGGGCTCGTTCGACAATGTCGATATTCATGCCCTGGAGGCCCGGTTCTATCACTTCATGGTCCACGAAATGAAGGTACCGACGGCAACGTGCTTTTATGCTGACTGGGATGATGATGGCAGCGCGCACGGCTTCATCGTGCTGGAAGATCTTGTCCAGCGCGGCGGGCGGTTCGGTCATTCGACCAATGCCAATGGCGTGGACATGATCATGGAAAACCTTGATGGACTGGCCAAATTGCATGGCAGCCTGTGGGGGAGTGACAAGATCAGCCCGGTCAATGCACCATGGCTTCAGACGCAAATGGATACGCCGGTCGATAGCGATCAAGTGCGCATCATGTGGCAGTGGATCGCGCTCAATCTTGAAGAACCGGGTTTCTGCGCTATCGCCCCCAAGCACTATCTTGCCGATCCGCGCAAGGTGGAGCGCGCCTTCGATCGACTGGGTGAAATCGAGCGCTCGCGCAGCACACCGCACTGCATCGTGCTGGGCGATTGCCATCAGGGAAACACTTATATCCTGCCAAACGGTGAGCGGCTCTGGCTCGATTGGCAGTTGGTCCGACGCGGGCGTCCATGGCGCGACCTGACCTATTTCATCATCGGGGCGCTGAGCATCGATGAACGCCGCCACCACCACAAGGACATGGTCAAACAGTATCGCGAATATCTGATCGCTACCGGTGCGCAAGGTGTGCCCAGCTTTGAGGACGCTTGGGAAGAAACCCGCCTGTGGGTTATGTATGGCATTCAGGCCTGGGTGGCCAATCTTGATGCCTGGGGCCAGAACGGCATCCCGATGAACGAACGCTTTTTTGTGGCTGCCGAGGATTACGGCACCTGGAAACTTCTTGGAGAATGATGATGGGATTGGTTGAAGGCAAAGTTGCGATCATCACCGGCGCAGGTGCCAACATTGGCGAGGCTTGCGCCAAGATGCTGGCTGCGCAAGGTGCCAGCGTGGTGGTGGCCGACATCAATCTGGCGGGGGCCGGGCGCGTCGCCAGCGAGATAGCGGCGGCGGGTGGCACGGCGATGGCACACGCAGTCGATCTGGGCGACGAGGCCAGTATCGCGGCGATGGTTGCAGCAGTGGTCGCAAGGTTCGGCCGGATTGACGTGCTGCACAACAATGCTGCCAATACCGGGGCGAGCCAGATGATGAAGGATGGCTCACTCGCCGCGATGGAAGCCGAGGTGTGGGACGCGGCCTTTGACATCAACACGCGCGGCACCATGCTGATGACCAAGCACGTTGCCCCGCACATGATCACGGGCGGTGGCGGTGCGATCATCAACACCAGTTCAGGTGTGTCGATCCTCGGCGATGTGTTGAACCCGGCTTACAGCGCTTCCAAAGCGGCGGTGAATGCCCTCACTCGCAATACCGCGACCCAGTTCGGGCGCGCCAATATTCGCTGCAACGCTATCCTGCCAGGGTTGGTGCTCAGCCCGGTAGCCCGCGCGCAGATGACCGAACAGCAGCTAGGCATGATCCAGCGCCATGTGCTGCTGCCGCGTGACAGCGTGGCGGACGACATTGCCGGGGCAGTACTGTGGCTGGCTTCGGACCTTGGCTCGTTCGTTACCGGCCAGATCATCTCGGTCGATGGCGGCATCTGCCACCACCAGCCGCACTATGCCGACATGCTGGACATGATGTCGGCGATGCAGGCGTAACAAAAATTGACCCGGCCCCGCTCGTCGCGGGGCCGGGCAATTCTCAAACTAACGGCATGATTTCTTCTGACACCCATTGCTGGCGATCAATCCAGGCCTGCTCGCCTGTAATGCCGGAGGGCAGCGGAACGATAGTTTCGGTAATGCCGAGTTCCTTCAACCAGCCAATCTGATCGAGGATCTTCTGCTTGTCAGACGTCCCCGGCGCGCGCGGATCGTCGAGTATCTCGTGGTGCGCGCCGACATTGAGCATTTCGAGCGCAAAGAAGAAATCGAGGTGGCGACCGTCATATTCGGGCTGCGACTTGATGAAGTCGATGCAATCCGGGAAGGTTTCGGGCGGGGTGCGGAAGGGCGACCAGCCGTTGCCAAACTTCGCCACACGCTTTTGCACCGCCTGAGCGTCACCACCCAACCAGATCGGAACACCTGGCTTCTGCACGGGCTTGGGTCCGAAACCGCAATTGCGGAAATTGACGAATTCGCCTTCAAATTCGGGATCGTCCTTGGTCCAAAGTTCAATGATCGCGGCGAGATATTCATCGGCCATGCGCCCGCGTTTGTCGAATGGAACGCCCAGCATATCAAACTCTTCCTTGAGCCAGCCGACGCCGAACAGCGCTTCGGCCCGGCCGCCGGTCAGCCAGTCGAGCGTGGACCAGCCCTTGGCTTGCACGATCGGGTTTTGCAGCGGCAAGATCGAAACCGAGGACGACAGACGCAGATTCTTGGTCTGGCCACCGATGAAGCCCAGCGCGACGACAGTGTGAAAATACCAGTCACCCGATAGAGCGATGTGCTCCTTCGGAATAATGAAATGCTCACCCAGCATGCATTTGTTGAAGCCCAGCTTGTCAGCTGCGGCCATCAATCTGCCAATATCAGCGCCATTCAACGCGCCTTCCCAAGGCTGTACCATGGCGGCAACTTTCATGCTGTTGGGCACACCAATATTGAGCTTCATGCCATGCTCTCCTGTCATCCGGCTTTGGTGCTGAATTGCCATCGAAACGCGGGAAGAAACCTTCCGAACGACAGGCAGGTGTGCTTACAACGCCGCCCGCGCCGCAGCGAGGCCGCGGATCGTCACGAGAGGATCAGCATGCCCCGGCAGAGCAGCGATCAGGGTGGAGACCCCCATAGCTTCCAGTTGGCGCATCATCTCGGTCATGTGCGATTCCGGCCCGGCAATCGTATCGAAATCCTGCAGAAATTCGGTCAGCCCCATATCGTCCATCAGGCGCACATTCTTGCCGCCGACAACGACGTGCTCGGTCGGATCATAGCGCGTCTGGAAAGCCTCGATCAACGGACGCACATTGGCGGGCACATTGGCCAGAGCCTCAGGCGTGCGCAGTGCCATGGCGTTGACCGCGATGAACGCTTTCAGATCGTCAATAGCCTGCTGACGTTCAGGCCGGACCGAAATGTAGCTGGTCACCCAGATGTCTATCTTGTCGGCATCGCGCCCGGCGAGAGTAGCGGCATCACGGATTGCGGCGATCTTGCCCTTGGTCACTTCGGGATGCTGGTCTCCGGCAAAGATGATCGCGCCGTCTGCCTGCTCACCGGCAAGTTCCAGCGCCTTGGGGCCAAAGGCGGAATAATAGATCGGCACCGGACGGGAAAAGCGCAGTGACTTTACCGGCCGACCGTCCCATTCGATTTCCTGTCCGGCGAACAGCGCCTTGTAAGCAGCGATCTCGTCCCGGATTTCCTGCTGCGTGGCGGGCATACGTCCGATGGCGAGGATGGTGCTGCCGCCCGTCGCCAGCCCGAGTACTGCCCTGCCCCCGGTTAGTTCATCGAGCGTACAAAGTGCGTTCGCCCCCACCAGCGGATGACGCATGAACGGTGATGTCACCAGCGAGGCGATCTGCGCGTGCGGAGCATCAAGCGCCGCCAGTGTCATCGAGGTGACCATCTCGTGCCAGCCAGCAGGTGAATCGCCGACGGATATCACCTCATAACCAAGGTCAGACGCCAGCCGCACCTCGCTGCGGAACTGATCGAGTGATGTGCCCCACAGCGAGCAGATACCGAGCTTCATAGCGCTTCCCTCTCCGTCACGCTCACGCTGAATCAGATCGCGGTGCGATCACCGCCCTTGAGCGCCAGAATTTCACGCGCCTCATCCGGTGTAGCCACAGAAAGCCCCATTCCCTCGATGATCGTGCGTGCGGTGGTGACCTGCTGCGCATTGGTTTCTGCCAGACGGCCCGGTCCGGCCCACAGCGAATCCTCCAGTCCGACGCGGACATTGCCGCCCATCGACGCTGCCATGGCAACAATGCTCATCTGGCGGGCACCCGCACCCAGAACTGACCATTCATACTGATCGCCAAACAGCCGGTCTGCGGTGCGCTTCATGTGCATCACATCGTCAGGATGACCGCCAATTCCGCCCAGAATGCCGAAGCAGGTCTGGATGAACAGTGGAGCCTTCACCAGTCCGCGATCAAGGAAATGCGCGAGATTATACAGGTGGCTGGTATCGTAGCATTCAAACTCGAACCGTGTGCCCAGTGGCGTCAGCAGCGCCAGCAGGCCTTCGATGTCCTTGTAGGTGTTCTTGAATACCAGATCGCGCGAAGCTTCGAGCAGCTGCGGTTCCCAATCGTGCTTCCAGTCTTTGTACCGATCAAGCATCGGAAACAGACCAAAGCCCATCGTTCCCATGTTGAGACTGGCAACTTCTGGCTGGAACCGGGTTGCCGGTCGTAGGCGTTCTTCCAGTGTCATCGACGGGTGTCCACCAGTGGTCAGGTTGATCACCGCGTTCGAGCGTTGCTTGATCACCTTGAGGAACGGTTCGAACAGATCGGGGTTCTGGTCGGGCCTGCCATCAACCGGATTTCGCGCGTGCAAGTGGATGATCGCTGCGCCAGCCTCTGCTGCGCCAATAGCGGCTTCGGCAATTTCTTCCGCCGTGATCGGCAGATGCGGTGACATACTTGGCGTATGAATTGCACCAGTCACTGCGCAGCTGATGATTACCTTGCCCTTGGCCAATGTCCGCTCCCAAATGTATCCTGTGAACTAGGATACCTGTCTAAGGTCGCAATTTCAGCAACAGCCTTTCGCAAGATAGGATGTCAGGATAAAATGCCGTACTGTCGAGCCCGGATAACCGCTTGCGGACGCCTGCGGACACCCAGCTTGTCATAGATCTGCTGCATGTACCATTTGACCGTACCCTCGGTCAGACCCAGCCGGTCACCGATCTCGCGATTGCGCAGGCCGCCGCTGACAAGCGTGAGGATTTCGACCTCGCGCAGTGAAAGTCCACTGGCCAGACCGTAATCGTCCTCGACTTCTTCCATCTGCGCGGTGCCCTTGAGCACGGAGACGAGCTTGGCAGCGAATTTGTCGACCGGCGTATCGAGCACCGGCCCGTTACCATAGGCCTCGACCAACAGCGCGCCGATAGCCTCCCCTTCATCAATGAAGGGACGGATCCAGCCGCCCGGCTCGGCCAGTTCAACCGCCGAGCGCACCGATCGCCGCGCCTCTGAGCGATTGCCTGACAGGACTGCGATCTCTGCCAGCAGCAATTCGAAAGTCACCGCCGAACGAACCGCACCGCGCTTGCGGACAAATTCCAGCCAGCGTTTGGCAATCTTGCGCGATCGTACCAACCTGAACCGGTGCATTTCCAATCGCAGCCACGCCGTTGCCATCCATTCGTTGAGCCGGGTGGGATTGAGCGTCGGCACCGGCTCGCCATCAAATTTAAGGTCGCTGGACCAGAACAATTGCTCTGCCTGCTCCAGTTGCCCCAGTTTCACGAGCATGCGAATCTGTTCGGAAATCACCAGCGCCCGCAACCGATCCAGACCGCACTCGATGGCGACGAGATGGGCTTCCTCCAGTCCGGATAGCGCAGAAGCATAGTCACCTTCAGCCGCCGCCAGCCGCGCCCGGACGAGATAGCCAGAGGCCAACTGATCAACAAAACCCCACTGCCGGATCGACGGCAAATAGCCTTCAACCAGCCGCCCGGCCTGTTCCAATTCACCACACTCATAATGGATTTCAGCGAGTGGCAGAGCTGGCAACGCCGCAAGACCGGAAACCTGACCTTCCATGTCCATTGCCAGTGCATGAGCCTCGGTGAGGAACTGACGGGCCATCTGCGTCTTGCCCTGAGCCACCAGAGTTGGCGCGACTGATGACTTGAGCGCGATGGAAGCAAAATCGGAACCCGGTCGGCCCAGCGCTTTTCTAAGCTCGGCTTCCAGTCGCAGCATATCGTGAAAATGATAGAGTTCGCGGCGGGCGGACAGCAGCTGAGCGAGTAAAGTGCAGCTCAGATAAGCGTGATCATCTCCAAGATCATCAAGCAATATCTCGGACTGCCGCTCGACATATACCATGTTGTCGCGCGCAGCTTCGAGCATGATGCGGCGGTGGCGGACACGAAGGCCCAACTGCTCTGCACCATAATCATCCAATTCTCCGCTTGCGATCTTGGCAGCGATGGCCAGCTCGGCAGCTTCGATCAGCCGTTCGGACGATTTGAACGCCAGCCGCCTGCTGCGCCGCCACGACATGGCCAGCAGCAATGAAGGACGGCTTTGCAGCAAATCCCATGGAAGTTCGTTGGCCAGATCGTCCAAGCGGTTAAGCATGCCGCCATAAATCATCGGATCCGCCAGCAGCTCGAACTGGTCGGCCAGAAATTCCTTGTCGCCGCTTTGCACCGCGTGCTCGAGAGCAAGCTGAAGTTCGCCGATCTCTGCGAAATAACGGCTCGCTCGGCGGTGCAGTTCGGTTGCTCGTTCTGGCGCTCGCATCATAAGGCGCCCGAACACCATGTCACGGAACAACTTGTAGTAACGATAGCGACTGAGCTCTCTGTCAAGCTCGTTCAGAAACAGCCCACGCTCGAACACTTTCTCAAGCATGGTCCGCGCGTTTTCAGTGTTGATCACAGCGGCGCAGGCAGAAGGGGTCAACTCGCCCAAGATCGATGTGCCGACGATGAAATCACGGATGTCCTGCGGCAGACCCTCCATCACTTCTTCATGAAAATAGCTGGCGAATTCGTGACGGATTCCTGTGGCCCCACCTTCGGGCGGATAGCCTTCCACCATATCTCGTTGCCAGGCCCCAGCAGCAAGGATCAGGCCAGCCGCCCAGCCCTGTGTATCAACCACGATCCGCTGGATTTCCGCCGCAGGTACCGGATATTGTGCCTGCTGCTGGATCAGCCGCGCGGCTTCTTCGGAATCAAAACTCAGATGGCGAACCCGTACTTCCATCAAGTAGCCCAGTGAGCGCAGCCGCGCCAGATTGATACCACATTCCCCGCGAGAGGCGATCACCGTGGTCAAGGCATCGCGTGCGCTAGCAATTAACTGCTCGATGAAGTCACGACTGTCTGGCCCAAGTAACTGCGCATCGTCGATGAACAGCACAGGCTTTGGGCCGGAAGTGGAGGATAGGCTGGCAAGCCAGGCACGGGAATCTTGCGCTAGTGAATCATCGACTGACGACAGCCCGGCCGCGATCAGTGCCTGTCGCAAAGCCAATTCGAACGATGCAAGACTATCGATGCCGGCACGCGCGGCGAGCCATAGCACCGGGCGGCCTTGTTCCTGCAGCAGGTCAGCCCAGCGAAGCATGGCTGTAGTCTTGCCAAATCCAGCCGGGGCGCTGACCGTAACCACACGCGACTTACCCACTTCATCGACCAACCGCTCGATGGTTTCGCGGACGACATAGCTGTGTGCAGCACGTGGAGGCACAATGGTTGTCGGAACAACGCCCATATCAATCAAACTCTACCCAAGGACCGGGCGGACTGATTGACCGCCATCTGATCTGTGCTTCGTATTCAACAGGAATCTCACAAGCGCAAGCGCCATCTCCTACCGACAGATAGGTGGCCAGAGCAACTGGGCAGGTCAATGGCAGGATCGGACCCAGGTCATCGCTCAAGTGACCATCGATGAGAGTGCTGCCCTTTATGGATTTCGAACTGCCCGAAGAACACCGCGCGTTTCGCGACATTGTGCGACGCTGGGTGGATAACGAATGCCCCAAGGATTGGGCGCGGAAGCTTGAAGCGGACGAGCACAACTATCCGCATGAGCTCTGGACCAAGTTCAGCGAAGCTGGCTTTCACGGCATTGGTATTTCCGAAGAGTTCGGCGGTCAGGGCGGCGATGTGCTGATGCAGATGTTGCTCGCCCGCGAATTGGCGCGGTCGCTGGGTGGCCTCTCATGGATATGGGGGATCACTTCGTTCGCCGGCTCGAAGTCGATCGGACTTTATGGCACGCCCGAGCAGAAGGCCAAGTACCTGCCCAAGATTGCTGCGGGTGAGCTGAAAGCAGCCATCTCCTTCACCGAACCTGCGGGCGGCACCGACGTACTTGGTAGCCTGACCACAACGGCAGAAAAGGTTGATGGCGGCTGGGTGTTGAATGGCGAAAAAATCTGGTCATCATCGGCGCACGTTGCTGACTATCTGCTCGTCCTTGCCCGAACTGATCGCAATGTCGAAAAGAAGCATCAGGGACTGACGCTGTTCTGGGTACCGGCAAAGAGCAAGGGCGTGAAGATCACCCAGCTGCCCAAATTGGGCATGCGTTCGATGGGCAGTTCCAGCGTTGTCTACGATCAGGTCTTTGTCGCGGATGAAAACGTCCTCGCCGAGCCAAATCGCGCCTGGTACACTTTGCTGCCGACACTGAACAATGAACGCATCATGGTCGGTGCTTTCTGCCTCGGTGTGATTGACGGGGTTCTGGAAGATGCGCTTGCATACATGATGCAGCGCAAGGCCTTCGGGAAAGTCATCGGTCAATTCCAGATATTGCAGCATTATGTCGCCGATATTGCCACAATGCAGCGCACCACCGAATTGCTACTCCACGCCTGTGCTGAAAAAGCGGCACGCGGCGAGAATGTCGGCACTGATGCCAATATGCTCAAGCTGTTTGCCTCGGAAAATGCCAACAAGGCTGCCGACATGGGCATCCAGATCCTGGGCGGCATGGGCTATTCGGCGGAAACCGACATGCAGCGTTATTGGCGCGATTCGCGGCTGTGGCGGATCGGCCCCATCACCAACGAAATGGTCAGGAACGGCATCGCCGAATCGCTTGGCCTTCCCCGTTCTTTTTGAGTTCAAGGAAACCAATCCCATGAAAGCCCTGCTGCTCGAAACCACTGAAGGCCCCGAAGCCGTCCGCGTCGCCGATGTCGAAACGCCAGAGCCCAATGCGGGTGAAGTGCGCGTGGCAGTAAAGGCCGCCTCGATGAATCACCGCGAGATGTGGATCGCGCGCGGCCTTTACCCGGGCATGGTGCTGCCCTCGACGATGGGCTGCGACGGAGCTGGCGTCATTGATATGATCGGCGAAGGTGTCACCGGTGTTGCGCTGGGAGACGAAGTGGTGATTTACCCGGGGCGCGATTGGGGTTCGAACCGTCACGCGCCTCAGGCCGAATTTGGCCTCCTGGGTATGCCTCACCCCGGGACGATCGCTGAATATGTCTGCGTTCCGGCGGGCAATATCGCGCCCAAGCCCAAAGGCATGAGCTGGGAAGAGGCCGCAGCCACAGTTCTCACCGGGCTGACCGCTTGGCGCGCACTGATGTTCAAGGGGCAGCTCCAGCCCGGTGATACGTTGTTGATCAGCGGCGTCGGTGGCGGAGTGGCGACCTTTGGGCTGGCATTCGCCGTTGCCTTGGGTGCCAAGGTCTATGTCACCGGCGAAAGTCAGGATGTGCTGGACCGGGCGATGGAAATGGGCGCGCTCGGCGGTCTGCTGTTCACCGATCCCGAATGGCGCAAGCAGGTTGGCAAGCTGACTGGCGGCATTGATGTCGTTCTCGATGGTGCGCCTGCCCCCAGCTATGCCAACTATGTCCGCGCGATCAATCCCGGCGCGCGGATCGTGATCTATGGCTCGACGGCGGGTGACAAGTTCGAAATTACTGCCACCGGCATCTTCCTCAAGAGCGCCAGCATCGTCGGCAGCCAGGTCGGCGATCCGCAGGATTTCCGTGATATGCTGGCCTTTATCGACAAGCACCAGATCAAGCCGGTGATCGAAAAATCCTTCCCGCTTGCCGAAGCACGAGAGGCGCTGCTCTATCTTGAGAAGCAGCACAAGTTCGGCAAAGTAGTGATCACGGTATGAGCGACCTGTTCGATCTGACCGGCAAGTACGCGCTGGTTACCGGCGGCGCTCAGGGGCTGGGCCGGATGATCGCGGAAGGCTTGCTACGCGCAGGTGCAACCGTGGCGATCACCTCACGCAAGGCCGACATCTGCGAGGCTGCAGCGACTGAGATGGCTGCGCTCGGCAAGTGCATCGCCCTGCCCTGCGACCTTTCCTCACCCGAAGCCGCTGTCGATCTTGCTGCCCAAGTGCGCGCGGCGTTTGGCGGCAAGCTGAATGTCATCGTTAACAATGCAGGCAAGACTTTTGGCGGGCCGGTGGACAGCTATCCTGACAAGGCGTGGCCCGGCGTGATGATGGTCAACGTCCAGGCGCCGTTCACCCTGATCCGTGAACTTTTGCCCGAACTGGAAGCGACGGCAACCCCTGATGATCCGGCACGCGTCATCAACATCGGCTCGGTTGCGGGCAAGGTGACGGAGCGGCTGAGCGCCTACTCTTATTCGGCAAGCAAAGCGGCCATTCACATGCTCAGCCGTGATCTGGCGGGTGATCTGGCGCATCGCAACATCAACGTGAATGCCGTCATGCCAGGTTTCTTCCCGACCAAGATGACCGCGCATATGCGTGACAACGACGATGTCGATCCGGTGGTGCTTGATCATATCCCGATGCGTCGCATGGGCCGGGCGGACGAGATCGCCGGCGTAATTGTATTCCTCGCATCGCGGGCTGGCAGCTATGTCACCGGGGCGGAAATACCGGTCGATGGCGGCTTGGTCGGGTGCGGCTGAGGTCTCTCGTGCTCGTTCGACCTATCCTAGGAAAGGCCCAGCAAGGCCACGACACCGCCAGTCTGGCAAAGCAGCCATATTGTGCGGCTTGCCGATGGAGAATGCTGCCTTGTCAGGGATGAGTGAAGATCCTGCCCGGATGCGCATCAGCGTCAGCCCTTTGGGCGATATGCTGTTGAAATCGTGGGACCAATATCCGAACAAGGAAGCGATTGTTTTTCCGTCCGGACGGCGGACCTATGATGATATCACCCGTTCGGTTATCCGCCGTGCCTGTGGGCTGATCGGGCTGGGAATCAAACCCGGCGATCACATCGGCATCCTGCTGCCATCCGGCACCGAATTTATCGAAACGCTTTTTGCCGTTTCAATGGTGGGCGGCGTGTCGGTGTTGATGAACGCGCGCTACCGGGCACCTGAAATTGCCTATGTCGTCGAAAATGCTGATCTGGTGGCGGTCATCACTAACAGCGAATCCGACGATTTCGTCGATTTCACGACGCGGCTGACTGAGGCTTTTCCGGCCATCGCCCAGTGCAGCGATCCAATGGCGCTATCCCTCGTCAATGCGCCGAAGTTGCGCCGCCTAGTGCTGCACGGCGACAAGCACGCTCCCGGCTTTGTCGATCAAGCCCTGTTTGACGTCGCCGCCGGATCGACCAGCGAAACGCAGGTACACGAAGCACGCCTTGCCGTCCGGCTGCGCGACACCTGCATGATCCTTTACACTTCGGGCACCTCGGCACAGCCCAAGGGCTGTCTGCTCAGCAACGAAGCGATCTGCCGTGAGGCCAGTAATCTTGCGCGCAACCGCTGGGCCTTCACCGCCGATGAGCGCGTCTGGTCACCGATGCCTCTGTTCCATATCGCCGCCATGCTGGCGATGCTGGGTGCCATAGAGGTTGGCGGAACCTTTATCGGTCAGCCGCATTTCGATCCGGGCGAAAGTCTGCGCCAGATTGAGGCGGAAAAAGCGACAATGCTATTCCTGCCGTTTGTCACCTTTCATCAGGCGATGATCGCTCATCCCGATTGGGAAGCTGCGGATATGAGCTCGGTCCGGTTGATGAACAGTTGCTTCAGCCAGATGCCCAAATCGGTTGGCGATGCCTATCGCGCAAAGATGCCGGGCGCGCTGCAAGTGGGCACATTCGGGATGTCGGAAGCCTGCGGCGTTGTTACCACGGGTGGCTTCGATATGGACCCCGAACTGGGTTTCGAGGCGCTTGGTTACCCGCTCAAAGGTATTTCCATCCGCATTGCTTCGCTCGAAACGGGCGAAGAAGTGCCGGTTGGTGAGCGAGGCGAAGTTTGGATTCGCGGCTACAACATGCTCGATGGTTATCATCGCGATCCGGTGAAGACTGCCGAAGCCATCGACGGTTCCGGCTGGTATCATAGCGGAGATATCGGTTCGGTCGATGGCAACGGCCACTTGCGCTTTCACGGACGATTCAAGGATATGCTCAAGGTTGGCGGCGAGAATGTTGCCGCCGCCGAGGTGGAAGCCGTGCTCGATTCGCATGAAGCAGTTGAGCTGGCACAGGTGATCGGAATACCTGACGCCCGGCTTGAAGAGATTCCGGCGGCATTCATCAAACTCAGAAATGGATCGGTCTCGCCTGAAGAACTAATCGCTTACACCAAGGAACGGATCGCTTCATTCAAGGTTCCTCGGCACCTGCGTTTCATTGAAGAATGGCCCATGTCGGCATCCAAGATACAAAAGTTCAAGCTTCGCCAGCAATTGATGGCCGAACTTGGCCTGTCGGACTGAGGAGGCCCGGATGCGTGTTATCATCACCGGTGCTGCAAGCGGCATAGGCCGTGCGGTAGCGGAACTTCTGGTGGCCGAAAGCAGCGCACACCAGATGCTGCTGACTGACCGGGATGGTGAAGGTCTGGCCGTTGTGGCGGCGGCGGTTGGCGCGTCTGCAGGAACCTGCGTCGCTGATCTTTCCAGCCCGGATTGCGGGGACGTGATCGTTGCGGCGGCGCTGGCCCACATGGGCGGAGTCGATGCGGTGGTCAGCAATGCCGGGATCATTGCTAGCGCGCCTCTGGTGGAGCAGACGACCGAACTGTTTGACCGGATCTATGCGATCAACACCCGCGCCACCTGGCTGCTGGCAAAGGCCGCACATCCGCATCTGGCAGCCAGCCGCGGTGCTTTCGTTGCGACCGCATCAATGTCTGCTACCCAGCCGACGCCTGGCTTGGGTTTTTATTCATCCAGCAAGGCCGCGTTACTCATGCTGGTTCGCCAGCTTTCGCTTGAGTGGGGGCCAGATGGCATCCGCTGCAACACAGTATCTCCGGGGCCGACCTATACGCCGATGACCCAGGCAGGCTATGCCGATGCGGATCGCCGCGCCGCCCGCGAAGCCATGATCCCTTTGCGCAAGCTGGGCATGGCCGAGGATGTCGCCAACACAATTCGCTTCCTGCTAAGCCCGCAGGCCGGTCATATTACCGGCATCGATATTCTGGTCGATGGCGGCATGAGTAATAATTTAATGCCAGCAACCGGTGGTGGCACCGGCCAAGCGGCCAGCAAATAAGCCTTTATTTCACGGAGAATACCATGCGCCTCGCACGAGTAACCAAAGACGGCAAAATCGGCCTGGCCGCCCTTTCAGGTGGCAAAGTCACCATTGCCTATGGAACTGATCTCGCCGATCTTGATGCACACATTGCTGCTGGAACACTGGCTGAAGCCGGTTCCAAAGCTGCTGCCGGTGAAGTAGTGGATGAGGCCAGCCTCACATTTCTGCCGCCACTGGTTCACCCATCCAAGATCATCTGCATGGGCCTCAATTACCGCGACCATGCCGAGGAAGCGGGCCTTGGCATTCCGGAGTTTCCAGTGCTGTTCGCCCGGTTCCCGTCCAGTCTGATCGGCCATGGCGCGCCAATCATCCTGCCCAAGGTTTCCAGCCAGCTCGATTGGGAGGCCGAACTTGTCGCGGTGTTATCAAAGGGTGGCAAGAACATCGCCGAGGCCGACGCGCTGGGCCATGTTGCTGGTTATTCAGCTTTTAATGACGCTTCCATCCGTGATTACCAGACGCGCACCCCGCAGTGGACGGCGGGCAAGAATTTTGATGATACCGGCGCATTCGGTCCCTGGCTGGTCACGCCGGACGAAGTGCCTGCTGGAGCGGCTGGCCTCAAGATCGAGTGCCGCGTGAACGGCGCGGTCATGCAAAGTTCGAACACCGGCGAGTTGATTTTCAACGTTGCCAGTACAATTTCGCTGCTCTCCAGCTTCATGACGCTGGAGGCGGGCGACGTGCTGGTGATGGGTACACCCGGCGGCATCGGCCTTGCCCGCAAGCCGCCAATCTTCATGAAGGATGGCGATGTCTGCGAAGTGGAAATCGAAGGCATCGGTCTGCTCAGCAATCCGATTGTCGCTGAATAACAACGGAATACCCTGCCCAAAGGGGCGGCAAGTTTGCAGGAGAGAGTGATGAAGCGCCCGGACGTTCTGGCCATCCATTCCATCGATCACTTCGCACTCGAAGTGCCCGATCTGGACGAAGCGCGCCGTTTCTATGATGCTTTCGGCCTTGATGTGCGCGACGAGGCAAGCGGCCTGGCGCTCTACACACATGGCAATTCCCATTGCTGGGGCCGCCTGTACAACGCCACTGCAAAGCGACTGCATTACATCTGCTTCGGTATATTTGCTGAAGATGAAGCCGCATTCGCTGCTCATCTTGACCAACTGGGCGTCACGCGGATTTCCGCTCCGGCTGGAGCAAGCTCTGAAGGTATCTGGTTTGAAGGTTTTGACGGCCTGCCGCTCAACATCCGCGTTACCGAAAAAGTTACTGCGACTGACAAGAGCAGCTTCGCAGTCAATTCGGTAGCAGCGGGGGAAAGCGGTGCGGTGTTCAATTCCTCCGCCCCCAAAACCCACCCGCGTCGGCTGTCGCATTTCGCGATCTTCACTTCAGATGTGATTGCCGCAACGGCTTGGTACGAACGGACACTCGGCCTGCGCCTGTCAGATGGCAGCGGCCCGGTCGTCGCTTTCCTCTACGGCGCGCATGGCAGCGATCACCACTTGCTGGCCCTAGTCAGTTCCACCCATCGCGGCCTCCATCACAGCAGTTGGGATGTCGGTTCGGTTCAGGAAATCGGGCTGGGCTCAGCGCAGATGATGCGCGCTGGTTATACCAAGGGCTGGGGCGTCGGGCGGCATGTGCTGGGTGCCAACTATTTCTATTACGCCAGCGATCCGTGGGGGAGCCACTGCGAATATTCGGCGGATATCGATTATATCCCGTCGGACTTTGACTGGCCGGCAAACCCCAATCATGATCCGGGCGACAGCTTCTACCTGTGGGGTCCAAACCTGCCCGAAGGCTTTATCGACAACACTGAACCTGCCGGAGCCTGAACAATGACGACATTTGTCTTGATGCACGGCGGCGGCATGGGCGGCTGGACCTGGAAGTTCTGCCGCGAGATCCTCGAAGCCAAAGGCCACAAGGTCTATACGCCCACTTTTACCGGCTTTGGCGAGCGGGAACATCTGATCAGCCGCAGTGCCGGGAATGACGTTCATGTGCTCGATGTGGTCAATGTGCTGAAATACGAGGATCTGACAGACGTGGTTCTGGTCGCGCACTCTTACGCCGGGACAGTCGCTCCGGGCGTGCTGGCCCAGGCGGGAGATCGGGTTTCCCGCGTGATTTTCCTTGATGCAATCATCGCCCATGGTGGCGAACGCATTGCCTCGCTGATGGGCTTTGCCAGCGAAGCCGAAGCCGCCGGGTTAGATGCCATGCTGGAGGCGGGTGAAGGCCCGATCGGTTCCGGCGTCCATCTCCAGCAGCGCGAAATGGCCAAGACCCATCCGCATATGATGGACAAGGATCGCGAAAAGTGGCTGCTTGATCACCTCTCCGACCAGCCGATGCGCGCCACCAGCTGCGCCATCGCGGTGGGTGCGGAAGCGATCACCCATCCGGCAGACTATGTCGCCGCGCAGCACACCATCATGGGCATGATGCATGATCGCGCCCGAGCACTGGGCATGACCATGCATGAACATCCGGGTGATCACGCCTTCAATGTCGGTGATCCCGAAGGCGTCTGCGATATCATCCTGAAGATCACCGGTTGATGGATATTCCCGGCCTGTTTTCCGTGAAGGGCCGTGTGGCTCTCGTAACTGGCGGCAGCGCGGGTATTGGCCGCATGATCGCTACTGGCCTCGCCGATGCGGGCGCTCGGGTCTATATCTGCGCACGCGGTGCCGAAAAGGTGGCAAAGGCCGCTGCGGAAATCGGCGGCGACGTGATCGGCATTGCCGGAGATGTCTCAACCCTCGAAGGGATCGGTAAGCTCGTGGCCGAGATCACCGCGCGCGAACCAGCACTGCACATTCTGGTCAACAATGCCGGAACCTTGTCAGACGCACCGATTGACGACTTCAGTGAGGATCAATGGGACAGCGTGCTGGACCTGAATCTGAAATCACCGTTCTTCCTGATCCAGAAGCTCCTGCCGCTGCTGCGCGCTGGAGGAACTGCCGAGCGACCATCATCTGTGATCAACATCGGCTCTGTTGGCGCGCTCAAGATCGGCCCGCGCGAAGTTTACAGCTATCAGGCCTCCAAGGGCGCGATCCACTGGCTTACCAAGTCGCTGGCCAAAAAGCTGGCTCCGGAAAACATTACGGTAAACGCCATCGCCCCCGGCTTCTTCGAAAGCGACATGACAGTCATCACTGACGATGCCATGCGCAAGATGGTTGAAGGTGCCGTGCCGCGTGGACGGACTGGCACGCCCGAGGATGTGGCCGGTGCGGCAATCTACCTCTCATCACGCGCGGGCGCTTACGTCACCGGCTCGGTCATCGCAGTAGAAGGCGGGCTTTCCATCTAGGCTGCCTGACTTTGGATAGGTTACCAGCGATCAGCATCATTGCATGGTAATCTCATGGATTTTGATCTCACCGAAGAGCAGTCTGCCTTTCGCGACATCGTGCGCCGCTGGGTTGACGCCGAACTGCCTAAGGATCTCATGCGCAAGCTTGAGGCCGATGAGGAAAATTACCCCTTTATCATCTGGGACAAGCTGAAAGAGCAGGGCTTTTTCGGCATCGGCATTCCTGAGGAATACGGCGGCCTTGGCGGCGATGTCGTTATGCAGATGATCTTTGCCCGCGAGATGGCGCGCACCGCTGGCGGCCTGCTGTGGGTCTGGGGACTGACCTCGTTTGGCGGGGCCAAGACACTCACCGTCGCCGGAACCGAAGAACAGCGCCAGAAATGGCTGCCCGAAATGGCCGCCGGGAACTTGCGCGTTTCGCTCTCCATGACCGAACCCGATGGCGGCACCGATGTGCTCGGCGCGATGAAAACCTTTGCCGACAAGGTTGACGGCGGCTGGGTGATTAACGGCGCGAAGATGTGGACCACCGGGGCCAAAGTGGCTGATCGGTTGCTGGTGCTGGCGCGGTCTGATCGCAATGCCGCCAAAAAGCACCACGGCCTGACCGCGTTCTTCGTCGATGCCAAAACCCCCGGCATCACCGCCACGCTGCTGCCCAAGCTGGGTATGCGCGCAATGGGCAGTTGTTCGGTCAGCTACGACGAAGTCTTCGTGCCCGATAGTGACGTGCTGGGCGAACCGCATATGGCGTGGAGCGCGATGCTCCCCAGCCTGAACAACGAACGCATCATGGTTGGCGCACAGTGCCTGGGCGCTATCGACGGAATTCTGGAAGACGCGCTGGCCTACATGATGCAGCGCCATGCCTTTGGTAAGCCCATCGGCCAGTTCCAGATCCTGCAGCACTATATCGCGGATATCGCCACTTCGCAGAAGCTGGTGGAACTGCTGCTCTACAATGTGTCATGGATGCAGGCGAAGGGAATGCCCTGCGGCAATGAGGCCAACATGCTGAAGATGGTTGCTACCGAACGTGCGGTTGAGGCGGCAGATCTTGGCATCCAGATTCTGGGCGGCATGGGCTATTCGGCGGAAACCGATATGCAGCGCTACTGGCGTGATCACCGCATCTTGCGGATGACGCCGATCTCGAACGAAATGGTGCGCAATACCATTGCCGAGAATCTCGGGCTGCCGAGGTCTTTCTGATGGACGAACTGCCACCCGCCCCCGCCGTTGCCGGCACTTCGCTTGATGGCACCAAGCTTTTCACGATCAGCGCCGAAGAAAATGCCGCGCTGTGCCGTTCGACCGGGGTGGAGCCTGCCGCCGATGGCAGCGCACACCCGATCTATTACTACATCGCCACGCAGGTCGCGATGGGCAAGACCGTCGCGGGCGTGTGCGAAACCTGTGAATTCGATGTCGAGGACGGCCCGATGATGGGGTCATCTGGCGTGCGTTTCAACGCGCCGCTGATGGTGGGCGAAAGCTACAAGGTAACCGGCGAAATCCTCAGTCTGGTTCGCAAGCTGAGCCGCAAGCTGGGCGTGATGGACGTGCTGACCTATCGCCTGCGCCTGCACCCGGCAGCAGGCGGCGACGCCTTGCTGGAGACCGACAATGTCTGGGTTCTCCCGCGTAAGGAACTTGCGGCATGAGCATCTCAATTGGCGACGCTCTCCCCCCCTTCGTTATTCCCAGCGCCAGTCCTGATGCGATGAAGCATTGGGCGGTTTTCCTCGCCGATCCCAATCCGATCCACCTTGATGTTGAAGTGGTGAAAGCCAAGGGACTGGGCGACAAACGGATCAATCAAGGCCCGATGAACGTCGCTTTCATGATGAATATGCTGATGGCTGCCTTTCCCGGCTGCCGCATCGAAGCCATGGATTCGCGCTTCCTCGACAACGTCTATGAAGGAGACCACTTGACGGCCTCCGGCACGGTGACAGCAGTCGATGGCAATCGTGTGTCCTGCGAATGCAAACTCGATGTCGCTGGCCGTGGAACGGTCAACAGCGGCACCGCCACCCTGATAATCTGATCATAGGAGAATACTGATGCCCAGCGGACCTTTTGCCCATGTGTGCATGGTTGTGCGCGATCTCGACAAGGCGATCGAGGACTGGACCAAAATCCTGCGCGTGCTCGATCCGCAGAGCCTCGAGAAGCGCATCGTCAAGTATGACGAATTCTCCAGCGGCGATGACGCCGGCATGCGGTGGGCGACCTTCGTCAACGAATATTCGACCGAAATCCAGTTTATCCAGCCTGCCCCTGGGACGCCGATGGGCCGCCGCCTCGACAAGGTGGGCGAACATGTCCATCACCTGTGCTTCGCCACCGATGACGTTCCCGGCGCGATGGCCAAGCTCAAGGCCGAAGGCATCCACCTGCCCGGCGAGGGCGAAACCTACAATGATCCCGACATGACCTGGCAGAAGTGGTCCTGGGTCGGCGCGCAATCCACCCATGGCTGCCTGATCGAAGTTGCATCGCCCTATGAAAGCCGCAACGACGGCAAGTGGCATCACGCGCCGAACAAGTTCGCCTACAAGGGCCCCGGCGAGCATCCTTCCCACGCCGAAACCGTGCCAATCACGGCGGGCTGATTTGTCTGGCACCATCGTTCGCTTTTGGGGGGACGGGTTGGAGCTGGTCGGGGAAGCTTTTGGCGATCCGGCAGCTCCACCCGTCCTCTTCTTCCATGGCGGCGGGCAAAGCCGCAGCGCCTGGCGCGGATCAGCGCGGATTGTCGGCGACGCCGGTTTCTACGGTGTAACCTTCGACTTGCGCGGCCATGGCGAAAGTGATTGGGCGGCAGACGGCGATTATCTGCTCGATGCCTACGGGCGCGACGTGGAGCGCTTGCTTCAGCAGTTTGAGCGCCCGGTCACACTGGTCGGCGCTTCGCGCGGCGGACAGGCTTCGCTGGTCGGCGGCTCGCGCCATCCTGATCGCGTCAGGCTGATCATGCTCGCCGATGTTGCCCCCTTGATGCGTGACCACGGCATAGACGGCATCCGCGGCTTCTTTGCCGAGGGAGCGGCAGGTTTTGGCAGTCTGGATCAGGCCGCAGATTCGCTTGCTCACCATCTCGATCAGCCACGGATCGACGATGCCTCACGTCTCGCCCGCTCGATGCGGCAGGATGCGGCAGGGCGCTGGCACTGGCGCTGGGACCCCGCGACCGGACATGCAGACTTCCTGCATCCCCCCAGCGAGGGCGAGGCGATATTGGCCGCTGCGGCGCGGGTTACATCGCCCATTGTTCTCGTGAGGGCCGAACTGAGCCACCTGCTTACCGACGAAGGCGTTGCCCGGTTTCAAAAGCTGGCTCCACAAATGCAGGTGGTCACCGCCATGGGTGTCGGTCATATGTTCACCGCAGACCGCAATGATGGCTTTGCCGCCGAATTGCTGGATTGGCTGTCAAAAGTGCCGGAGAGGATTGTGGCATGACCAAGGGAGCGGCCTTCGTGGTCGGCGCGACCGGCGGGCTTGGCCGGGCCAGTGCTTTGGCCCTCTCACGCGAATGGGATGGTGTGGCCATTGGCTATCATTCCAGCGCCGATAAAGCGACCCAGCTGGCGGCAGAGCTGTCACCGGCTTGCTATGGCTGGCCGGTTCACTGCGATCTGACCGACGGTGATTCCGTCATCGCCGCCATTGCCGGGGCCAAGGCCCGTTACGGCCGGATCGGCACGATGGTTTTTGCTTCTGGTGTGGCGATCCCCCAGCCCTTCGTCAGCACAATCAGCGAAGCACAATGGCGCGAAGTGTTCGAGACCGAAGTGATTGGCCTGACCCGCATCGTTTCAGCCACCTTGCCACATTTCCGCGAACAAGGCGGTGGAAATTTCGTCATAGTGGTGTCCGTCGCCAACTATGCTTTTCCGCCGGGAGACGCGCTTTCATCGGTCCCCAAGGCGGCCATGGAATCGCTCGGCCGCGCCATCGCCAAGGAAGAGGGGCGCTACGGCATTCGCGCCAATATGGTCGCTCCTGGCATTATCGATGCTGGCCTTGGAGCAAGCTATCTCCAGAATATGTACACGCCCGAAGTCTGGGATGCGCAGCGCAAGCGCATCGCGCTCCAGACTTTCGGTACGGGCGAGGATATTGGCGATGCGGTAGCCTTTCTCGCTTCTGAGCGGGCTAAATACATTACCGGGCAAACACTGATCGTTGATGGAGGATATAGCCTGTGAGTGAAGCAAACCATGCGCGCGTGCTGGCATTTCTCGATGCCTTTCATGTGGCCGGAACCCCGGATTTTACCGCATTAGCCAGTCATTTTTCAGCTGATGGCTATTATCAGCCGCTGGTTCCCGCAACAGAACGGATCACCGGACGCAAGGCCATCGCCGCCGCGCTCGAAAAGCAATATCAGACCTATTATGAATGCGTCTGCGAGATCCATGCCTCTGCCGCTATGGGACGTTTCGTCTTCACCGAGCGCACCGATCACGTCACTCTCCATGCCGGTGATCGCAAGGTTGGTTCGCGCGTCTGTGCAGTTTTTGAATTCAACGAGGCCGGTGAGATTGCCGGTTGGCGGGAATATTGGGACACGGGCGATGTGATGAAGCAGATGGGCATCTCTGCCGAAGACCTTGCGGCGGCGATGTAAGGCGATGCTCACTCTCCACCATCTCAACAATTCTCGTTCGCAAAAAATCGTCTGGCTGCTGGAAGAGCTGGAGCAGCCTTACGAGCTGGTCAACTATCAGCGGGATCCGGTAACGCTGATGGGACCACCTGCCCTTAAGGCACTGCACCCGCTCGGCAAGTCACCGGTGCTCGATGATGACGGGAAATTGCTCAGCGAATCCGGTGCCATCACCCAATATTTGCTGGCGAGATATGGCGGTGGCCGGCTCGCCCCTGATCCGGAGGGGCCCGATCATTTACGCTTTCTGGAATGCCTGTATTTTGCCGTATCGGCGGGTATGAACCCGATCATGATCAAGGTATATGCCAGCGCATTCAAACTGTCTGGCAGCGCGATGGATGTGGCTGCGACGGCTGAGCTTGAATGTGCCTTGAACTATATCGAGACCCTGCTGGGTCAAGATGATTGGCTGATGGGCGATCTGTTTACCGCAAGCGATATCCAGATGAGCTTCATTCCCGAACTGGCGCGTGCCGTCGGCGCAGCGGGCGATCACCCGGTGATCGAGGCATGGCAACGCCGCCTTTACGCGCGCCCCGGCTTCCACCGCGCCATCGCGCGTGGCGGCGCTTATGCCTATGCCGAGCCGGTCTGATTACGCCGCCACCAACTCTTGAGAATGTGAAGGACGCCGATATGGAAGCCACAATCCGATCCATCTACACGCGCTGGAATGATGCAGACGGCGAAGGCGTTCTGGCCGCATTTCGCGCGCTCGGCCCCCGTGGCTTCACTATCGAATATGTCGGCAATGATCCCATCGACGGTGAAACGGCGGTTGCTGATATGTGGAAGCAATATTCGGGCACCTGCACCACCGATGTCGTCGAACTCCTGGTCAACGGCAACGAAGCGGCAGCCTTGATCCATAACAACCTGCAGAAGGATGGCGGCATCGTCACTCTGCCCAGCATCGAAACCTACAAGGTGCAGGACGGCGTTCTGGAAGTCCGTTACTTCCACAAGACCGCCTGACGCTCAAACGCACCGAGCGCGAAAAAGGGGAGGCCGAACGGCCTCCCCTTCCCCCTCTCCAGAAGCTGGAAATTCTTACTTGTAAGGATCGACCGGCTGCGGCGCTTCGATCACTTCGAGATCGATCAGCATCGAGAGCACGTCCGAGATTGAATAGATGTGGACGATCTTGTCGCCATCGAACTTGATCCAGCTGAACCACAGCACATCGAGCTGGTTGCCGGTTGGCTCAACACCCATGTAGGGGCCGCCGGTGTGCTTGCCGTGGTGATGGCACAGAACGCAGATTTCATCGTCACCGCTGCCCCAGACCTTCAGGGTGCGATAGAGGCTGGGCGGGAAAGTGCTATAGAGCGCCTTGGGCGAGGTCGACCATTCCGCGAAGGTGCCCAGATCAGGGCGGTTCGGGTTATCATAGGTCATCTTTTCGGTGTTCATGTAGCGATCGAAACCGCTCCAATCACCCGCGTTCAGCGCCACGTGCAAGTCCATCCACTGGTTGGCCATGAAGGCTTGCCGATCAGTCAGCCCGCTGTTGATTTCGGCGCGCTTGGCAGGCGAAAGGGTGAAATCTTCGAGCGTGAAAGGCGGAAGGCGTCCGGCCATAAAGTATCTCCAAAGTTAGGCCGACGATAAGCGGCATGGTCTTTATCGGTCACAAGCGTGTGACCGCGTTCGGATGCGCTTTTCCTGTCTGTGGAGCCGAGTGCAACCTACCATTGGGAAGGCCTTTGATTTCGTCCCGCTGATAGCTCTTCATCAACAAAAAATGGATGCGGAAAGGCAGATTTATGGCGCTTTCACTTGAGCAAATGTCCGACCGGTTCGAGATTCAGGATCTTCTCGTCGGCTACTGTTATGCCGTCGATGATAAAGATTTTGACGCTCTGGACCAGTATTTCACCGAGGACGCGGTGATTGATTACAGCGAGATGGTTGGTGTCAAAGGGTCGCTGACCGAGATCAAGGCGTTCCTCCGCGCCAGCCTCGGCCCGATTCCCATGGCCCAGCACGCGGTGATGACAACGCAATACAAGTTTGATGGTGATACGGCGGAAACCCGCACTGTCTGCCATAACCCGATGGTGGTGCCCGGCGATGATGGGCAGCCACAGGCCATCTTCTTTGGCCTTTGGTACGTTCACCAATTCCGCCGGACGCCGCAAGGCTGGCGGATTTCCAGCCTCTACGAAAAGAAATGCTACAACCACAACCTGCCTGACCATGTGAAGGCAATGACCGTATGAAATTCCTGAATCGGCTGCTGGCGATCGTCCTGTTGCTGCTTGCGGGCAGCCTGTTCTGGATTGGCGGGCAACTGCTGCTGGCAGGTGGTTCACCCTATTACGTGCTGGCCGCCTTGCTGCTGGCAGGCACGGCTTGGCTGTTATGGCTGCAGAATGCCAAGGCGCTTCGGATTTTTGCCGCGCTGTGGGCAGCCACGCTGTTATGGGCGCTGTGGGAGAGCGGTCTGAACGGCTGGGCGCTGGCGGGCAGGCTGGGCCTGCTGACTGTGATCGGCCTGTGGCTGCTAGCCCCCTGGGTAAGGCGCTCACTCGGCGTGGCGAAATCCAGCCTGCTCAGCCGTGTGCTGCTGGGGCTGGCCGTGGCCGGGATCATCGGCGGCACCGCATGGATATTCTGGAATGACCGGATAACCGGCGGGACTGAACTGTCCGTGCTAAGCGGTGCGCCGGTCGATCCTGCAGCTGGGGAATGGGCGAATTACGGCAATGTGGCGGGCGGCAATCGTTACTCCCCGCTGGCGCAGATCACGCCCGCCAATGTTGGTGCGCTAACCGAGGCATGGACTTACTCGCTGGGAAAAGAACCCAATGGCGAAGCCGCGCCGTTTGAAGCAACGCCCTTGAAGATTGGCGACAAGCTGTATTTCTGCACCGGCTATAACGACATCGTCGCGCTGGATGCCGAGACGGGCAAGCAGCTCTGGCGCTATGCTGCCCATGCCAACACCGAAGGGATATTTGGCCAGACCTGCCGCGGCGTCACCTATTACACAGTTCCCGATGCGCCCAGTGGCACCCCCTGCGCCGCCATGGTCTATACCGCCACGATCGACAGCCGCCTGCTGGCGGTGGACGCAGAGTCAGGCAAGGCTTGCACCAGCTTTGGCCAAGGTGGCTCGGTCGATCTGCTAAAGGGCATGAGCGCAGCGCCTCAGGGCTATTACCATGTCAGCTCCCCGCCTGCTCTCATCGCTGGCAAGCTGGTGCTCGGCGGCTGGGTAACGGATGGCCAAACCACCGGTGAGCCATCGGGGGTCATCCGCGCCTATGATGCCGTCACCGGCAAGCTGGCATGGGCATGGGACATTGGCCGGCCTGACCGCTCTGGCGAGCCCTCTCAGGGGGAAACCTATACCCCCGGCACACCAAACAGCTGGAGCCTGATGAGCGCCGACCCCGCGCTCGGGCTGGTCTATGTACCCATGGGCAATGCCACGCCGGACTATTATGGCGGCCACCGCACCGCTGAAATGGACAAGTATTCCAGCGCCGTCGTCGCGCTCGATGTGGCGAGTGGCAAACCCCGCTGGCACTTCCAGACAACGCATCATGACTTGTGGGACTATGATGTTGCCTCACAGCCGGTGCTACTGGACCTCGCCGATGGACGCCCAGCCCTGCTCCAGCCCACCAAGCGCGGCGAGCTGTTCATGCTGGATCGCCGCACCGGAGTACCGATCGCCGAAGTGACCGAACAGAAAGTGCCGGTCAGCAACGCCGTGGGTGAGCGTTCTTCTCCCACCCAGCCGTTTTCCACCGGCATGCCCAGTTTCCGGGGAACCATGCCCAGCGAAAAGACCATGTGGGGTCTGGCCATGGTCGATCAGGCATGGTGCCGGTTGCGCTTCAAGCAGGCGCGGTTTGACGGTCCGTTGACCCCGGTTGAGGCTGACAGGCCGACGATTACCTGGCCCGGCTCATTGGGCGGGCACAACTGGGGCAGCATTGCCGTTGATCCGGTTAACCGGATCGCTCTGGTCAATTCATCGCACGTCGTCACCTATAGCCGTCTGATCCCGCGCAAAGTGGCAGACGAAATGGGTCTGAAGCCGGTTGCCAAACCAAGTTTCGAGAACGTGGCCGGGCCGGTAGCGCAAGCGGGCACGCCTTATGCTGTGTCGGTTGCACCGTTCCTGTCGCCACTGGTCGCGCCCTGCACCCAGCCGCCCTATGGCATGATCAGCGCGATCGATCTCAATACCCGCAAGCTGTTGTGGCAGAAGCCCTTTGGCACGATGCGTGACAGCGGCCCCTTGCTGCTGAGCACCGGCCTGCCAATCCCGATGGGCGTGCCCAATATCGGCGGCGGCGTTGTGACGGCATCGGGCCTCGCCTTCATCGGCGCGACACAGGAACACATGTTCCGCGCTTACGATCTGCGCACCGGGCGTGAGCTTTGGAAGGGCCGGTTGCCCGCTGGCGGCAATGCCAATCCGATGAGTTACTGGTCTGACAAATCAGGCCGCCAGTTCGTCGTTATCGCCGCTGGCGGACATGGCGGCATCCTCTCGGGCTACAGCGACAAGCTGATCGCCTATGCCCTGCCACAAAAATAAGGAACGCAATTCATGAGCACTGTTGCCGTCGTCACCGGAGCCACGCGCGGTCTGGGTCGTGGAATCGCGCGCGGGCTGGCCTCCAAAGGAGCAACCGTCTGCGTCACCGGACGTAACACGGCAGAACTTGCCGCCGTGTCTGAAGAGATCGCAGCGGCGGGCGGCAAGGCGCTGGCGATTGCTTGCGATCATACCGACGATGAACAGGTTGCCGCCGTGTTTGCGCAAGTGAAGCGAGACTTGGGTGGACTGGATATTCTGGTGAACAACGCCGCTGCGGTTTACCCCGAATTGCTGATCGCGCCGGGAGGATTCTGGGAAAAGCCGCTGAAGATGGTCGACATGATCGATGTCGGTTTGCGGTCCAACTATGTCGCGGCATGGCACGCGGCTCCACTGATGATCGCGGCGGGCAAAGGCCTGATCGTCAGCATATCGTTCTACGGTGCGGTCTCTTATTTCCACGGCGCGGCCTATGGCGCGGCCAAGGCCGGCACTGACAAGATGATGGCCGATATGGCCGTGGACCTTGCCCCGCACGGTGTCGCCGCCGTTGCACTGTGGCCCGGCTTCATCCTGACCGATGCCGTGCGCGCCATGCCACCCGAACACATTCCTGACGATCTGCTCGCGATGCTGCCGCTCTGGGAAACGCCGGAGTTTACCGGGCTCGTCATTGAGGCGCTCTATCGCGATCCCGGCCTGATGGCGCTCAGCGGAGAGGCGCTGATCGGTGCGGAACTGGGCGAGCGTTACGAGATAAAGGATACCGACGGCAAGCAGCCGATCTCCTACCGCGCCAACATGGGCGCACCGGCCAAACCCTTCACGCCAGCCGGAGGGCAAGCCGCATGATCGAAGCTGTTCTCGTCGTTCTGACCAAAGCGCTGCCCGGCCGCGAGGCCGATCTTGATGACTGGTACACCAACATTCACATTCGCGACGCCTTGCGCTTTCGCGGATCGATCACCGCGCAGCGTTTCAGCCGCAGTTCCGATCAGCCGATGCCGCTTCCCGCCAGCTTCGACTGGCAGTGCCTGGCGCTTTACGACGTGTTCGATGCGGAACGATTCTCGCGCGAGCATTGGGACAATGCCCTGACCAGCCGGATGATGGTGACAGACGCCATCGATGATACCGTGCTGGAGGATTATCATTACTACCCCCTCGCCTTCCGCGACAACGATCCGGGCACGCCGCATTCAGGCGGCGTAATCCTTGAGCAGTTGAACGCCACGCCGGGTCAGGACGCCGCGTTCCGCGAATGGTATGTCGATGAATATTTACCGCAAACCGCGCGCCGTCCCGGCGTGAAATCGGCAGGTTTCGCCATGTTCCGCAGCCACGGCCAGATGATCCCGACCACGCCCGGCCACAATTATGTTGGCATCTACAAGATCAATGACCCCGCCGCCTGGCAGGCATGGCAAGCAAGCTCGGCTCTGGCAGATGCACCTTGCGTCGATCAGGCAAGCCTGCGCGTCACGCATTGGGACTGGCTGACGGACATGCTTACCAAGGACGCGGTGCAGAACCCCTCGTCGGCCGGACTTGCTGCCGAAGAAGCCGCGCGTCTGCGCATGGGTGACCGTGTGCTGACATCCGGCACTGAAAAGCTCGGCGCTGCCTGATCGGGCCTGCTACCACACCAGCGGCAGGCTGACCGGCTGGATCATACCGAGATGGTATTCAATCTCGTGATCCGGTTTGACGCCAAACTGGGAGATCCGGCTTACGAATTCCTCGATGGCAATGCGCATCTCGCGGCGGGCAAGGTGCATTCCCACGCACATGTGCGGGCCGAAGCCGAATGACACATGGCGGGGATTGCGATCAAACCGGATCTGGCCCGGCTCGGCAAACTCCTCGGGATCGCGGCCCGCCAGTGTGGTGTGTACCGCCACCTTGTCACCCGGCATCATCCTGACGCCGCCGAATTCGGTTTCCTTTGTGCAAGTGCGAAACGTGGTGACTGCTGCATAGGCGCGCATCATCTCGTCAATCGCGTGCGGAATTTGCTTGGGATTGTCCTTGAGGTATTGCTGGTCCTGCGGATTGCGGGCGAGATGGACGAACTGGTTTCCCATGTTGGTGGACACCGTATCGAGCCCACCGATGAACAGGTTGAAGGTGAAGCCCACCAGCTCATCATCATTGAGCTTGCGCCCATCAACTTCGACGCCAAGCGCATAGCTGATAATGTCACCGCGCGGATTCTTGCGGCGGTCTTCGATCTGTTCGCGCAGGAAACCAACCACATTGCGGGTGGCATCCGCGATTTTCCACATATCCATTTCGTGCAGCAAACCATATTCCCATTCGAGGAATTGCTTGGTGTTGCTCAGCGGGAAATCCATCAGTTCAAGGAAAACCTTGATCGGGAATTCGAAGGCAAAATCGGCCATGAATTCGCAAGCGCCGCGTTCCCGGAAGGTCTCGATATATTCAACGGCATAGTTGCGGATACGGACTTCCAGCTTGGCCATGGCCGATGGCGTGAACAGCGGGTTGATGAAGGCGCGATACTTGGCGTGCTCGGGCGGATCGATCTCTACCGGCAGGTTGGTCCAGGTTTCGCCAACCAGCTTGGAAAAAGGTGAAAAGTCCTTGCTGGAGAAGGTTTCGGTATCAAAATAGATCTTCCGCAGATCTTCTACCCGGCGGACGATCCAGGCCGGGGAACCGCCCGGATAGGCATGGGGGGCATAAAAGATGCCTGGGCCTTCGTGGATGGCAGGTGCCCACTGGGCGAAGGGATCCTCACGCGTCGTCATACCGAAAACGTAAGGGAACGGGCGAACCAGAGCTGGCGGAACATGATCCGGGATCACCGGTTCGGGAAACTGAATCTGCATCGCCCTACTCCATGAATTTCGTGATCATGACCTGCGGGTTTGGATAGCGATTGACGATCACTTCCAAGCCTGCCGACTTTCATTTGCATCAATTATCGGCTAACATGATTTTCAACAAGTAGAATGAAATTTGGTGGGTTAGTATGTTTAAGATGACTATTGTGAAAAACCGCGAAGTCAAAGCCGGCGAATACGCAGATTTGCGCAAGGCTTTGACGATGATTGCCGGGAAGTGGAAACTGGAAATTCTCTGGCTGCTCTATCACCGCACCCATCGCTTCGGTGAATTGCTGCGCACAATTCCTGGCGTGACGCAGCATATGCTGACCCGCCAATTGCGCGAGCTGGAAGCCGATGGGCTGGTGACGCGCAAAGTCTTTGCCGAAGTCCCGCCGCGCGTCGAATACAGTATGACCGAGGCAACCAAGGCGCTGGAGCCAACGATAAAATCGCTGATGGAGTGGTGGCAGCAATTCGGCAAAGCCGCGCCGTGATATTGGCCATGCTACCAGCGCCGCCGCAGTTGCACCCCGCGCCGCCGCGCACGTAACTGGTTTTCGCGCAAGTCAGGTGACACTTCAGGTGTGTCGGCTGGAAGCTGCGCGCGCAGATCAGCCAGAGCGACCGGTCTGAGCACTGGTGCTGGCCCGCTGCTCGCCTCGGTCCAGCGCAGCATGATGGCGCCTTCACTGTTACCGCCGGGATCGAGCCAGTTGGGCACACCGGGATCTTCCAGCGCGATTACCGCACGGAAACGCCCATCGCTGTCGATCCGCGCCTGCCCACCGTTCAGGCTGGACTGGCGGTTCATCCAGTCCACGCTGTTCCACAGCATGTCGGATAGCTGAACGTTCCAGTAGCGAACCTGATCCGGCAGTTCGGATTCCAGCAGCAGAACCTTGCCCGGCACCAGCCGGAACAGCCCCTGATAATAATGCTGGCCCTGCACGCCGCCCTGCCCGGCCCAGTCATCGTGCTCAAGCCGGTTCCAAAGTTCTTTCTTGCGCTGCGCCGCGATAAAACCCAGCGCCATGCCGGACAATCGCTTGGGATAAGCCGCCAGCGCAGCGAGGCGCTCGGTGATTTCGGCAGCAGACCGGCGGCGTGGGCTATGGGCCTTGTCGATCCGCTCGATGGCAATGCGCGCCTCGCGGCCGGCTCCCCAGTCATAACTCGCCTGCCGCAGCGACAGCGAGCGGGCGGAAGGATCGAGGCGGTGCCAGTCGCCAGACCAGTCCACAGGCTTTTCGGCGCTGAGCAGCAGCGAGAAGCGCCCCTGAACGTCCAGCTTCAAAGTGTCGAAATCCAGCAGGCCAAGCGACGGCCCCGGTGTATCCATCACCCCCAGCCCGCCCGCGGTAATGTCCATCAGCAGGAACAGCCCTTCGCCGCGTTCACCAGTCAGGAGATAGCTGCCGGTGCCATCAATCGTCGCCGTGCCATAGATGAAATCGGGGTTGGTGCCGACGCAGTGCAGATGAGTGCTGACGGCGGGAACGAAATCGGGGAAATCGGCATCGGCAAAGGCGGTAAACCAGCCCGATGCCAGAGTCATCCAGAACAGCCGCTCTGCTTCTGCTGCGGCTTGCGGATCGGCGGGATCGGCCAGCAGGCCCAGCAGGTCAGACGTGCCGCTGAACGAGGCGATCCGCTCTTCCCAAGAGCTTTTTGGCCAGCCGCTCATATGAAATCGCCGTAGGTTTCTATGTAATCAGCATAAACTGACTCCACCTGCTCACGCGTCAGGCCATAATCCGACAGCTCATATTTATGCTGGCCATGCTTGTCCGAAGGGTTCGCCGCCCACCAGTTGCTGACGGCGGCTTGGGTTTCGGCGCTGAAATCCATGTCCGCGTGGGCATAAACCTGCCGCACTGCAGCGACCGGATCGGCGACAATGTCCTTGAACCGCAGATCAAGCACTTTCACCTGAGGATTGGCCTTGCGCCATGCCATCGATGCCACTTGCCCATCATGCCACAGATGCAGCAATTCCTGCCCCAGTGCAGCGCGATCAATCGCCTTGAAGCTGATGCAGCGGATAACCTCGATCAGGCGAGAGATAGAGGCCATCACCGTTACCGGATCGCGGTGCGGCTGAACCAGCACTGCATCGGGATAGGCACTGAACAGCTCGGGCAGATGATAAGCGTGTTCCTGAACTTTCAGCACCCAGCGCGAGCGCGGGTTCTTCCATGACAGGTGCTGGAGCCACATCTTGTGAACCTGATAGCCGAAACGCGTGTCAGCCTGCCTATACCATTCATAATAGCCCGGCAGACTGAACAGCATCGTCGGGTTAATCCCCTGAAACGCGGTTTCCAAAATCATGCCGCACTCCTGCGGAATGCGCGCGCCGATCGGGTGCGCCTTCAGCACATCAGCCCATGCCCCGGTGAAGTTCGCAGCGACATAGGCATCGAAACCATCGGCGCGCGGGTCGGTATCGAAGGTTGCGGCATCAGGCGGCGGTGATGGTGCCGCCACTTCCCATTGCAGCGGCGTGCGCACCTTCGCGTCGGCACCGATCAAGGAGTGCAGGATCGATGTTCCGCAGCGCGGCAGACCAAGGATGAACACAGGTCGTTCGATCTTGACCTCGGCAATCTCAGGATACTTGGCGCGGTCCGCAACGATAGCCGCCAGTCGCGAAAGGTTGTCACGAAACTGTGCCAGCGCACGCTCCCTGCCATCGCTGGTCAAGCCCGTTTCCGCTTCCAGCGCGGTCAGGGCGGCTGAGAGACCGGGGTATGTACTTGCGGCGATTTCGCCAGTCAGGCCCGCTTCGGCGAGCATAATTTCTGCTGTAATCATGCCCCAAGGCTAGGCCTGCAAAAAGCCGCCTCACCCGTCTTGGGATAGGGGCGGACACTGTATGGCGCGGCAATTCATCATGGCTGGGAGAACTGGCAATGAAGCTCGATCTGAACCAAGTCTATAATCTGCGCGGCAAGGCCGTGATCGTCACCGGAGCTGCTCAGGGAATGGGCGAGGCCATGGCGCGCGCCTTTGCCGGTGCGGGCGCGAAGGTGATGCTGGCGGACATCAGCGGCGATCAGGTTGCAGCGGTGGCACAGGACATTGGCGGCGATGCTGCGGCCATGACGGTCATTATGGCCGACGAGGCCAGTATCATCGAACTGGTGAAGGCAGCGCGCGCAAAATTCGGGCGGCTCGATATTCTGGTCAACAATGCGGGCGTGCAGCACCGCCGGATGCTGGAAGATACCGATCTGGCCTATTGGGACCAGACACTCGACATCAACCTGCGCGGGGTGATGTTGGCCATGCGTGAAGCGGTGGCGGTAATGCGGGCGGATGGCACCAAGGGGGCAATCGTTAATATCGCCTCGAACAGTGCGTTTCATCCGATGGCCCCCAGCCTGATGGCCTATGCAGCGAGCAAGGCGGGCGTTGTCTCCATCACGCGATCGGCGGCGATGGAAGTGGCCAAGGGCGGCATCCGCGTGAACGCTGTTTGCCCCGGAAACACCACCACCCCGGGCCAAGGCACCGCCAGCGGACCGGGCTTCCCGCCCGAAGTAATCGCCAAATTCATGCCACCACTCGGCCGCCCCGGCAGGCCCGATGAAATCGCCGCCGCCGTGCTGTTCCTCGCATCCGACGCAGCAAGTTATATCACCGGCCAGACGCTGATTGCCGATGGCGGACACCTGATCGGTTAGGGGCGACACCGTGCCGGAAATCTATGATTACATCATTGTCGGAGCAGGCTCTTCGGGATGCGTGCTGGCCAACCGCTTGTCCGAAAACCCGAAAACCCGCGTTCTGCTGCTGGAAAGTGGCCCCGATGACAAAAGCCCGCTGATCCGCATGCCGCGCGGCGTCGGTAAATTGCTCGATCCAAATAATCCGCACGTCTTTGCCTATCCGGTAACGCCAGCGGGCAACCAGCCGCAGGAGCTATGGCTGAAGGGGCGCACTGTCGGCGGATCCAGCTCGATCAACGGCATGGTCTATATGCGCGGGAGCCCGCAGGACTATGACGATTGGTCCAAGGCTGGTTGCACTGGTTGGGGCTGGGACCGGATCGGCGCGCACTATGTGAAGCTGGAAGATCACGTGCTGGGTGCCGATGAATGGCGCGGCACTGGCGGTCCTCTCAAAATCTCACGCATGCCCATGGGCAATCCGCTGTGCCAGGCGATCCTTGATGCGGCGGGTGAACTGGGTGTGCCTGAGGTTGAGGATATCAACCACATCGATGTCGTCGCCGATCAGGGCATGGGATACCAGACGATCACCACCTTCAAGGGCAAGCGCTTTTCCGCCGCCCGCGCCTTCCTCGATCCGGTGCGCAGCCGACCCAATCTGGATATCCTCACCGGAGTTCGCGCCGAAAAGATCCTGTTCGACGGCAAGCGGGCCAGCGGCGTGCAACTGGCGGACCGCACTGCCCTCTGCCGGGGCGAAGTGATCCTCAGCGCCGGCGCCGTCGAATCGCCCAAACTGCTCGAACTGTCCGGGATCGGTGACAGCGAACGCCTGAAGGCATTGGGTATAGAGCCGCTGTACCACAGCCCGCTGGTTGGCGAAAACCTGCGCGAGCATCGCTATATGGCGATGGACTGGCGAGTAAGTGGGCATAGTTCCAACCAGAGCTTACAAGGGCTTGGTCTGATCGCCTCGGTCTTGCGCTATTTCCTGCTCTCCAACGGCCCGATGACCGATGCTGCTCACGAAGTTGGCGGCTTTATCAAAACACGGCCAGAGCTTGACCGGCCCGACGCGCAGATCGGCTCGATGCTGGTGACGATGGGGGTGAATGACGCCGGGAAGGTCACTCTCGGCAAAGAGCCCGGCATGCGCGTGCTGGGCTATTTCACCCGGCCGGAAAGCCGGGGCTGGACACATATCACCTCGCCCGATGCGGCAACTATGCCCGCAATCAACGCCAACCACTTTGCTGAGGAGATTGACCGGCAAACGGCGCTGGACCTGTTCAAATGGCTGCGACGCCTCGGCGAACAACCAGCCTTGGCCAAATGGATAGTCGAAGAAACCGGCGCGGGTGCGGAGATGCGCAGTGATGAAGCCATCCTTGCCAACCTGCTCAAGTTAGGCGGCACCAGTTTTCACATCGCCGGCACTGCCGCGATGGGCGCAGACGAGACCAGCGTGCTCGATCCACAGCTACGCGTGCGCGGGATCGAAGGCCTGCGCGTCTGCGACACCTCGATCATGCCCAGCCTCGTTTCCGGCAACACCAACGCCCCCGCCATGGCCATTGCCATGAATGCGGCGGACATGATCCTTGCGAAAGCCCCTTCCTGATGACTGTTCCTTACACCAATATCACCCGCCTGTTCATCGATGGCAGCTGGGTTGCTCCCGAAGCTGGCAGCGAAGCGGTGATCAATCCAGCGACCGGTGCGGTGATCGGCCATGCCCCGCTGGCCAGCATGGCGCAGGTTGAAGCGGCCATCGCCGCTGCCCGGCAGGCCTTTGACCACGGCCCCTGGCCAAGCATGACCATGGATGAGCGCGCGGACGTGATGCAGCGCATGGTCGATGCCTTGCGGGCGCGGGCTGCCGATATTGCCGCCCTGATCGTCGCTGAAGTGGGCTGCGCGCAGCACATTACCCACGGGATGCAGGTCGCCAATCCGATCAACCATCTGGTCGCCGCCATCGCCTCTGCCCGCCGGGAAGAAACCGAGCGGCTGCCGATCGACATCACCCCTAACATGTTCGTGCCAGGTGGTCCGCAGTCAATCGGCGGCACCACCGTGGTGCGTGAACCATTCGGCGTGGTCAGCGCCATCACCGGCTATAATTTCCCCTTCCTGCTCAACCTCGCCAAGATCACCCCCGCTCTGCTGGCGGGCTGCACGATGGTGCTGAAACCGTCGCAGTTCACGCCCTATTCGGCACTGCTGTTTGGCGAGATCTGCGAAGAGATCGGCCTGCCCAAGGGCGTGCTCAATGTTGTCACCGGCGGCATTGCCGAGGGGCAGTTGCTCTGCACCGATGAGCGCGTGGACATGGTCACTTTCACCGGCTCCGAAGGCGTTGGCGCGGCAATCATGGCGCAGGCGGCACCGACGCTGAAGAAAGTGCATCTCGAACTCGGCGGCAAATCCGCGATGATCGTGCGCCACGATGCCGATGTGCAGCGCGCCGCCGCAATGGCGGTGGGCTATCTCTCGGTCAACGCCGGGCAAGGCTGCGCCATCCCCACGCGCCTGCTGGTCCACAACTCGATCCGCCCGGCATTTGCCCAGATTGCCAAGGCAGTAGCGGCGCAGATCAAGCTTGGTGATGCCGCTGACCCCACAGTCACCATGGGGCCGCTGATCCGCGAAAGCCAGCGCACCAAGGTTGAGCACTACATCGCCAGCGGGAAAGCAGCAGGCGCGACCCTGCTGTGCGGCGGCGGCAGGCCCGCCGGATTGGAAAATGGCTTCTTCACCGACCTGACACTGTTCGACGATGTCACCAACGACATGGCCATCGCGCAGGACGAAATCTTCGGGCCTGTTGGATGCATCATCGGCTTTGACAGCGATGAGGAAGCCATCGCCATCGCCAACGCTTCACGTTACGGCCTCAACGGTGCCATCGAAACCGCTGACGCCGCCACCGGCTATGCCATGGCCATGCGCATCCGCGCGGGCAGCGTATCCCTCAATGGCGGCACCGGCACGATGAGCTATGCGCCTATTGGTGGCTACAAGCGCTCAGGTGTTGGCCGCGAATACGGTCCGAACTGGCTGCGCGAATACCAGCATGAGAAGTCGGTGTTTTACCCGATTGGGTGAGCGCCACTACAATCCCTGCGCCGCCCCCAGCACCCCAGCCGCAAAGCAATCCATCGCCGCCTCGCGCTGGGCCGGATTACCGATCCCCCACGCGAGGTCCACCACGCCGACCCCGCAATCGCGGATCGCCTCCATCTTGCCTTTGAGGGTTTCCGGTCCGCCAACGAAATAGGGTTCCAGAACGAGCGGCACCACTGGCGGGCCGCCCATTGTTTTCTGCTGAATTTGCGCCTGTTCGGCGGCCTTTGCCCCGAAGAACGCGCCCATATCGTCCATCGCCTTGGTGTCGCTTTGGGCTGCATAGGCGATGCCGCGATAGATGACATGCTCCGGCCCCGGCTGCCAACCTGCATTGGCCGCCTCGGCATGGTAAAGCTTCACCCATTCGCGCACCACTTCGGGCGGCGCAAAGGAGAATGCGATGCCCATGTGGCGGGCAGCGGCGAAGCGCACCGATTCATCGCTGTTGCCCGAACCGAAAATCGGCGGATGCGGCGTCTGCACGGTCTTGGGCCAGACCGAAACGGTGCTGAACTGATACTGCGCGCCAGCCCAGGCAAACGGCTCGTCCGATGTCCAGGCCTTGACGATCAGGTCAATTCCTTCCTGCGTCATCGCGCGCGTGGCGGCGGCATCGGTATCATAGGTCTGGTGTTCATTCGGCGTGCCGCGCAGGAACAGCACGACCAAGCGCCCACCGCTGAGCATATCGACCATCGCCAATTCCTCAGCAAGGCGAACTGGGTTTGACAGCGGCACGAGAGGCCCGAGAAGGGCAATCTTGGCACGGCTCGTCACTTGTGCCAGCGCGGCTGCCATCACGCAGGGGTTAGGCGTCATGATATAGGGCGCATAATGATGTTCGGACAGGCTGACCCAATCAAAGCCCAGCGCATCAGCCTTGCGCGCCATGGCAAGGCTATGGGCGAACGAGGCCTGTGCCACATCCCGCTGGCAATAGCCGGGTTCGGCCGGCCACACTTCAAGGCCCGGCGCCGGTCCATCGTAACCTGTCATGCAAAGACTTGATACCAGCATCGCGCCAATTCCTCCTTAGGCAATGGCTAGGTTGGATTGCCGATGAATCCCCTATCCAAAGAGGGGCCAAGCGTTCTGTGCGTGATCTAGGTTTTCACCAAAGCAGAACGAGGAATTTGGGGATGAATCAGGCGGTTCGTGTCGGAACAGGTTTAAGCGCGCAGGATGAGCGGGCGATTTCCGCTGTGCTCATCGCCTATGCGACCGGCATCGATCAGCGCGATTGGCCGCTGTTCAAGTCGCTGTTCACATTCGATTGCGAGGCGGATTATGGCGACTTTGGCAAGTGGCACGGGGCAACCGCCATTACCGAATACATGAAGCAGGCACACGCCGATCTTGGGCCAACCCTGCACCGGATAAGCAATATCGATATCCATAACGTCAATGACGGGGTTCATGCGCGATCCTATGTTGATGCTCTGCTTACGCCGATGAACGAAGGCGGCCCGATGCATCGCGGCGTAGGTTATTATGATGATCAATTTGCCCGCACCGGCAATGGTTGGCAGATCGCCAGACGCCAGTTTCATGCGCTGCTGCTTGATTGATAGTCCTGTTTCAATGAAAGAACGGCCATGACCAGCCTTGCCGGAAAGAATGCCATCGTCACCGGCGCCTCTGCGGGCATCGGAGCGGCGACTGCCCGCAGGCTGGCCGCAGCCGGTGCCAATGTCATGCTGGTTGCCCGCCGACTGGACCGGCTGGAGGAACTGGCGGCGGAACTGGGATCAGCGGCCAGCCCGCTGGCGCTTGACCTTGGCGAGGCGGATGCGGCGCAGGCTTTGCTTGATGCCGCCACGGCGCGTTTTGGCAAGACCGATATTCTGGTCAACAACGCCGGCATTCTCCGCACCAGCCATGTCGATGCCTTCGATCTGGCCGAGCTTGAGCCGCTGATCGCCATCAATTATACCACCGTGGTCCGCACCAGCTTGCTGTTTGCCCGCCAGATGAAGGCCCATGGCAGCGGGCAAATCGTCAACCTCTCCAGCATCGGCGCCAGCCTGACTGCTGCGGGTACAGGGGTTTACGGCGGGCTCAAGGCCGCGCTGGAGCGGTTCACCGATGTGCTTCGGATCGAACTGGCAGGCAGCGGCGTGCGCGTCGGGCTGATAGCACCCGGCACCACCACCACCGAAATCTTCGCCGACATGAAGCAAAAGGGGCAACCCGGCTGGGATGAATTCATTCCGCCGATGGTGCCCGATGATATTGCCAAGGCTGTGCTATTCATGTGCGAGCAGACGGGCAACGCCAATGCCGCCCGGATGCACATCTATGCCACTTCAGAAGCTTTCTGATCAGTCCAGCCTGCCATAGGCCGACATATCGAACGGATTGAACGGCTCACCCCGACGGGCTTTGCCGATCCAGTCAGCATCCATCAGTGCGGCGCGGCCGATTGCTACCAGATCGAATTCACCAGCAGCAAAGCGGCGCGCCACTTCGCCCAGATTATCAACCGATGCAGTCGGTTCCATGAATGAGCTTTGCAGATCCTTGTCAAAGCCAATGCCGCCGACGGTCATCACCGGTTTGCCGGTCAACTTACGGATCCAGCCAGACAGGCCCATGTCTGAACCTTCGAAGGCAGGGGCATCAAAATGCCGGGTCGAAACATCGAAGATATCAACGCCAGCATCGGCCAGAGCGCCGGTAATCATGGCCAGTTCTTCCGGCGTTTCCGCCAGCTTGGCATCATAATCCTGCAACTTCCATTGCGAGAAACGATAGATGATCGGCTTGTCGGCAGGAATCACCCGGCGGACTGCCCGCACCACTTCGCGCGCCAGCCGGGTGCGCCGCAGCAGATCACCGCCCCACTGGTCGCTGCGGAGGTTGGTCTCTCCCCACAGGAAGCTGTCGAGCAGATAACCATGCGCGCCGTGGAGCGCGATGGCATCAAAGCCCAATTCATGAGCCAGGGCTGCGCTTCGAGCGAAACCGGCAATGATATCGGCAATATCGGCATCGCTTGCCGGAACGCCTGGCGCTTTCACCGCTTCCAGATAGTCCGGTGGCACCATCGCCTTGTCCAGCGGCCCCCAGATGCCCGACGGACTGATCGAGGGTGCCTCGGGATGCAGACCCGTGCCAGCAAGTCGGATCGGCCCCATGTGCCATAGCTGCGGCGCGATCTTGCCGCCTGCCGCGTGGACGGCATCGACCACGGTCTTCCAACTGGCCAGCGCCGCCTCTCCGTACATTACCGGCAACGCCGGACCGCCGGTGGTGCCATCGCCCAGAGCGGCTGGATGATCCGGGCCGACGCCTTCGGTGATGACCAGGCCCATGTGTGCGCGGCGGGAATAGTACCCGGCAGCACCCGACAAAGGCACCCCGTCCGGGCTGAAATTTCGCGTCATCGGTGACATGACAAAGCGGTTCGCCGTGGTGAGCGATCCACAAGTGAAGGGCGTAAACAGGGGTTCCAGCTCTTGTCGCATTGTGTCCTCGCGCAAATCCGATCTGCCACATCGTCGCGATTACGAGCACCATGACCTTCCGCAAGACAGGGGAACGCGACTTGCCCGGAGTCAAAAGAACCTGCGCAGATACTTGATCTCGATCAAGCCCGCGCCACCGTAGCGCGATAATCATCGCGGGCAGGAGCAGGGGAGATGGCATGGCTGAACTGACTGAGATTATCGCTGCAGATAGGTTGGGAGAAATCCTCGAACAGTCTCTTTATGCGGTGGCTGAAGCGGGGGAAGATATCACCCCGCATTTTTTTGAGCGCTTTTTTGCCCTGCACCCCGATCAGCAGGCGATGTTCTTCCAGCCAACGGTTTCGTGCGGCGCGATGGTCAACGAGATCCTCGAAAGCCTTATTGCCCTCGCCGCCAACGAAGGGTGGGTCAGCACTTCGATCCACAATCTGGTCATCGCCCATCGCTGCTATGGCAACTTTCCGCTGCCACTCTATGCAGAATTACTCGACCTGTTTATCGAGACGCTAGCCGACCTTGCAGGTGATCGCTGGTCAGCCGAATTTGAGGCGGCTTGGCGGCAGACGACCGCTGAACTCTATACGCTGATCGCCCACGCGCACTGAACTTTAGGCAGGCACAACCTTGAGCGCCGATTGCGGGCAGGCATCTGCCCCTTCGCGCGCCAGATCTTCCATGCCTTCGGGCACGATCTCATCATCGACATAGACGATGCCGTTTTCATCCAGCTTGTAAACGTCCGGACAGATTTCCGCACAGACACCATAGCCGCAACAGGCCGGCTTGTTGATCACTACCTTGAGCTTGCCCTGACCGGACATGGTTTACTCCTCTCACCCACTCGATGAATCGCAACTTACACCTTGAACATATTTCATTCAATATGTATAACGCGAATCAACGAGAAAAAACTACCTGAGGAGAAGATCATCATGCTGAAGCAAGCAAGCCTGGTCCTGCGCGACGGAACCACCCTCGACGATCTGATTATGCAAGACACCAACGAGGTGTCGCTCCGGGTGATGACCGACGAAGAGCTCTACGGCCATGAAATGGAGCGTATCTTCGCCAAGACCTGGCTTTTGCTGGGGCATGAGAGCGAGATCCCCAAGTCCGGCGATTTCATCGTCCGCGATATGGCTGAAGATAATGTCATCATTGCCCGCGATCGCGAAGGCGGCGTCAACGTCTCGCTGAACGTCTGTCCGCATCGCGGCATGCGGGTCTGCCTGGGCGAAGCCGGCAACAAGCCGATCCATCAGTGCATCTACCACGGCTGGGCTTTCAAGCCGAACGGCGACTTCATCGGCGCGCCAGTTGAGCGTGAGAGCATGCACGGCAACAATGTCGACAAGGCGACGCTGGGCCTGAAGAAGGCGCGCGTTCACCTCTATGGCGGGCTGATATTCGCTACCTGGAATATCGAAGGTCCATCATTCGATGACTATCTGGGCGACATCAAATATTACATGGACCAGCTGTTCTGCCGCACCGACAACGGGCTGGAACTGCTCGGCCCGCCGCAGCGTTTTGTCCTGCCCTGCAATTGGAAAGTGCCGGGCGAACAGTCTGGCTCTGACGGCTTCCACACCCTCACCCTGCACCGCAGCCTAATGGAAGGCGGCGTGATGGGCGGCACGGCTGAGACGATCTACGATCAGGCTCCCGGCATGTACGGCGTCGATGTCTCCTGCGAACAGGGCCATTCGCTGCGCTGCCTTGAAGCGGAAAAGACCTTCAAGATGTTTGCGGACATCCCTTTTGAAGGCAAATCAACCGAAGAGCGGCTGAACCTCCTGACCCCGCCGGGCATCACCAAGGAGATGATCCCGGAGCTGTTCAAGAATCTGTCCGAAGATCAGGTCGAACAGCTTGCAACTTTTCCGCCGCAGGTTGGCGGCATGTTCCCCAACATCCTGATCGCCTTCATCTTTGCTCCGCGCACGGATGGCGGATCATCGGGCGCGCTGGCGCTGCACACTTACGTGCCGAGAGGCCCGAACCATGTCGAGTTCGTCAACTTCATCTTTGCCGAGAAGGACGCACCCGAACAGATGAAGCGCGATATGCTGCAGAACTCGGTCCAGCAGACCGGCACTTCGGGCACCATCGAGCAGGATGATGCCGACGTCTGGCCAGTGATCATGCGCAACGCGCGCGGCGGTGTGAGCAAGCACATGACTCTGAAATATCAGGCATTGCACGGCCATGAACGGCCCGAAGGCTGGAAGGGCGGCGGCTTGCTCTATCCTGGCTTCACCAAGGACGACACCCAGTGGAACTGGTGGATGGCCTATCACAAGCTGATGAGCGAATCCTGAGAAACGCCGGAGGATATCGAAATGACCTGGGTTACCAAATCAACCGCCGCTCCTGATTCCACCACCATCCTGCGCGGGCTTTCCTCGCGGCGGCGGGTGCCAGTCGGCTCGGAAGTGTACAATCGCCTGCTCGAAACGCTCTACGACGAAGCCGCTGTGCTCGATGAGCGCCGGTTCGATGACTGGATCGCCATGCTGTCTCCCGATCTGGTCTATCAGGCTCCGATCCGCCTGACCCGCACCGGAGCGAACAAGGACCGCGACGTGATGCGGACCATGTTCCATTTCGATGATGATTACACCTCGATCATGATGCGCATGGGCCGCTTGCAGAAGAGCGCATGGGCAGAAGATCCGCCATCGCGCTGCCGCCGCTTCGTCACCAATGTCCGAGTGGGTGAGTGCGATACGCCAGGCGACTATGAGGTTGTCAGCTATCTGTTTCTGGAACGCAGCCGCGGCGACAACCCGCATAATGAAACGCTGACTGCCGAACGCCGCGATATCTGGCGTGAGCAGGATGGCGCTTATGTCCTCGCCAAGCGCGAGATCATTGTCGACCAATCAGTGCTCGGCATGTCCAACCTCGCGATCTTCCTCTGAGTCTGATGGCCAGCGCGTCTCCACCATCGATAGTCGTGGTTGGCAGCGGGCTGGCCGGATTTGGCGTGCTACGCGAACTGCGCAAGCTTTCGCCAGATGCCAAGCTGACCCTGGTGACGCTGGAAGACGGGCATTTCTATTCTAAGCCAGCCCTCTCAACCGCGCTGGCCAAGGGCAAGACAGCTGAAACGCTGATCACCTCTAATGCCGAAAAGATGGCCGGACAGCTGAAACTGGATGCCCGCACCGGACGCGAGGCGGAGGCCATCGACCGGGCTGGCAAAGCACTGCTCACCACGGGCGGGCCAGTGCCTTATGATGCGCTGGTGCTGGCGACAGGGGCTCTGCCCGTCCGTCCGCCGATTGAGGGGGACGCCGCGCATCGGGCTATCGCGGTTAACCAGCTTGATCACTATGCCCGGCTTCGCACGGAGATGCCTGACGGGGCACGGGTGCTGATAATGGGTTCGGGGCTGGTTGGCACCGAATTCGCCAATGACCTGATCTCCACCGGCTACCGCCCGGTGGTGGTCGATATGCTGCCATTGCCGCTGGCGCAACTGGTGCCTCCCGCCGTGGGCGAGAAGGTGCGTGATGCGCTGAGCGCTCAAGGAGTCGAATGGCATCTGGGCCGCAGGATCACAGCGATAAACTACAAGGGCGATGTGCCCGGCTATGTTGCTACTCTCGATGATGGCACACTGATCGAGGCCGATCTGGTGCTCTCCGCCGTTGGCCTGCGCCCCAATGTAGCACTGGCGGAAGAAGCAGGGCTGGACATTGGCAGCGGGATTGGCGGCGGCATCAAGGTCAACGAATTTGGCCAGACCAGCGATCCGCATATCTTCGCGATTGGTGACTGCGCCGAGTATCAACACGGCCTTTCCGCCTATGTTACACCGATCATGGCGGCGGCGCGCGGGATCGCGCCCTCGGCGCTGGGCACGCCCACCGCAATCCGCTTCCCGCCGCTATCAGTGCAGGTGAAGACCACACTGCTGCCGATCAACCTGCTGCCGCCACCCCGCGCTCTGCAAGGCGAATGGCGCACTGTGGAAGACGATGCGCAAGGGTCAAAACACGTGTTCGTCGGCAGCGACGGGATCGTTCGCGGCTATGTGCTGACACAGGACAAGTGCGAACAACGCATGGAAATGGACGCTAAAGTGGGAGAGAGTGCATGAGCCGTTTGCTTGAGGGCAAGGTCGCTATCGTAACTGGCGGAGCCAAAGGCCTTGGTCATGGCATATCGCGTGCCCTTGCCAAAGAAGGAGCATCGCTGCTTATCAGCGGGCGCGACGGCGCTGCGACTGCAGCTGTCGCGGCGGAAATTGAGCGTGATTTTGGCACGAAGGCCATCGGCATTGCTGCGGATTCAGGTGTCAAAGAAGACGTTCTGGCAATGGTGCAGCAAACGGTTGAGGCTTTTGGCGGCATCGATATTCTCGTCAATAACGCGTCGTTGCTGTCAGCGGGTGTCTTGCTTGAACATAAGACAGACGAAATGCTGCGCCGGACGCTTGAAATAGGCATTTGGGGCAATTGGTGGGCGATGCAGGCTGTGTTTCCACATATGAAGGCGCGCGGCGGCGGCTCTGTTGTCAACTTCAGCTCGATTGATGCGCAAACCGGCGCTTGGCTACACAGCGATTATAATATCAACAAATTGGGTATCGTTGGCCTGACACGAAGCGCTGCGGTGGAATGGGGGCGTTATAACATCCGCGTCAATGCAATCGCACCAACGGGGTTAGGCCAAGTTTTTGCGCAGCTTGTCAAAGACGTTCCCGGCTTCCTCGAAAACGTCGTGGCAACCAACCCGCTAAAACGCGCCGGAGACCCTGAAAAGGATATCGGCCCGGTCGTCGTTTTCCTCGCTTCGGAAATGTCGCGCTTCATGACGGGCGAGATGATCAACGTCGATGGCGGGCAGAATTTGCCGGGCTACGTCAGCATCCCGCACAATCTCGAAGAGCTGGAAAAGGGCGCCGTATGAGCTCTGTCGCAGTCCAGATGGAAGCAGAATCCACCCCCGAAGTTGAACTTTCGCCGAGCGTTATCCGTATCATGAGCGGCGCTCTCGATGCGATTGCGGCGCGCGGTGTGAAGCGTCTGTCGATGAGCGACATCATAGATGCCAGCGGTGTTTCGCGCGGCACACTCTACCGCTATTTCTCCAACAAGGACGAGGTGCTGTCTGCCGTCGCGGAATTTGTCTGCACCGGCTTCGAAAACGGCATTCGCGAAGCTGGCAAAGGCATTGAAGACCCGATCCTGCGGCTGAAAGCGGTAATGCAGTTCTACGCCCGCTACACCGATGAGAACTCCCCCGGCCGCGTTTTTGAGGTGGAACCAGCGTTCCATCTCGCCTTCTTCCGCAGTCGCTTTTCGCGTTACAAGCAAGCCGTGCTCGACGCGCTTGAACCGACATTTGACTACCTCGACAATCTGCTGGGCGAGCCAATGAACCGGGATGGCTTCGTCGAAGGGCTGGTGAGAAACCAGCTCAGCACGCTGCTGATTCCTGCCAGCGAGCAATGGAAACAACTTTGGAATGACACGGCAGACAACATCCAGAAATGGGCGTTGGCGATTGCCACCTCGCGAAATTGAGCAGGAAAGGAACATAATTATGGCTACTGCCTCGATAAACGAAGCTCCCGATTTCTCCACCTATGCCGACAAGGCAACAGCGGATGCATTGGTGGCGCGGGCGAAGGAACTGCGCCCGTTCCTGATGGCCGAAGCGCCCGAAGGCGAAAAGCGGCGCAATCCGACGCCTGCGGTCGATAAGATGCTGAAGGACGAAGGCTTCCTGCGCATGTTGTTGCCCAAGCGACTGGGCGGCTTCGGACTTTCGCCCACCGACCTGTGCCGCGTCCAGATGGAAATCGCCAAAGGCGATCCGTCGATCAGCTGGGTGGTGCAGATCGTCAACGGCACCAGTTGGATCACCAGCCTTGCGCCCGACGGAGTGCAGGATGCCGTTTTCGCTAATGGCCCTGCCGCAGTGTGTGGCGCCTACAACCCGCCGGGCAAGGCGCGCAAGGTTGATGGCGGCTGGATCATCAATGGCGCATGGCCATATACCTCTGGCTCGCGGCAATCGACCTGGGCGCAGCAAGGCGTCGTGCTGGAAGGCTATGAAGGTCCGATCGTTCCCGGAATCAGCATGTGCTATATTCCCTTCACTGACCTGACGATAGTCGATACCTGGTATGTCACGGGAATGCAGGGAACTGGTTCGGATACCAGCGTCGCAAAGGATGTGTTCATTCCCGATGCTCAGATGGTGCTGATGGATGAGCGCGCCGGACAAATTGATCGAACCAAGCGGCACTTCGGTGCGCCGTCCGACCTGCTGCCAGCCATTCCGGTCGTTCGCACAACCGGCATCGCCCAGTTACTCGGCGCGGTCGAGGCAATGCTGGAAATTGTCCAGGCCGAAGCCCCCAAGAAGCCCGTCCTTACCACCACGATCATGCCGCGCACCAACTCTGGTTCCTATATGCGCGATCTGGGTGAAACGGCAGCCACTATCGAAACGGCCAAGTTGATTCTGTTCAACCTGACCGGTGAACTGGATGCGGTTGGCTATGGCGCTGAACTTACTCTGGAAGCCAAGGCCCGAGGCCGGGGCCAGTGCGGAAAGTTGATCGAATTGATCCATCAGGCCAGCGAATCTCTGATGTTTCAGGCCGGATCGTCAGCATTCGCGCTCGACAAGCCGATCAGCCGTTACTGGAAAGACGTTTCGATGGGCCTGCGTCATATCCAGAACATTCCGACCATCGGTTATGAAATCTATGGCCGTAATATCGCCGGAGCAGACCCGATCTCGCCGCCCGGAGCCTATTGATCGGCGATCAGGCGCGCACGAAAGAAGGCAAGTATTTCGTCGCGCGCCTGAACCGTCGGTTGACCGACCTCATCGATCAGGTGCAGCGTAACCACAGAGTGCGGCATCTTGAGCGGCGCATCGGGATTTGCGGCTGAATCGGGCAGGACTGTGCCGATGAACCGGTCGCCCAATGCCTCGCGATAGGCGGCGAACCGCTCTGCGCGGCAGAAACTGTCGCCTTCGAATCGATAGGCGAGCACGGTCAGGTCCTCGGCTTGCATCCTTTCCTTGACCGCTGCCAGTTCATCGGGATCGATGGCCAGCCCCGCAGGATTGTGCATCGGCATGGAGGGCTGCGACATCACCGGCGCAATAACCGACTTCTCCAGCATCATCGACAGCGCGAAATTGCCGGTAAAGCACATGCCGATCGCGCCGACGCCCTTACCACCGCATTCCTTGTGTGCCTGAGCAGCCAGTGCGCGAAGCCACTGCGTTACCGGGCTTGAGGCATTGCTGGCGAAGGCACGAAATTCCTTGCTGATGCAGGCGCGCGCCAGTGTGATCATCGCCTTGCCGTTGCCCGGCAACACCCCATCTTCACCAAACAGCGACGGCATATAGACCGTCAGCCCTGCATCACGCACCCAGCGGGCAAACCGCGCAACATAGGGGCTGATTCCGGGAATCTCCGACATGACGATCACCGCCGGACCGCTTCCCGAAACATAGACGCGCTTGGTCTTGCCCAGCAAAGTCACCTGACGCTTTTCGAAATCGTCGAGACTGTCCCTGAAATTCGGATCGATATCAGCCATCACCACACCAGCGGCAGTTTATCAGGCTGAAGGATGCCGCCAGTGTGCGTCTTGACAACATAGCCATCCTGAATGCGGAACGGCGGAATTGCCTTCAGAAATTCCTCCAGCGCAATCCGCATCTCGCGCCGTGCCAGATGCATCCCGACGCACAGATGCGGCCCGTAACCGAAGCTGAGATAGCGCGATTTGCGGCCCAGTTTGACCACATCGGGATCGTCATAGGCATCGGGATCATGGCCCGCGAGGCAAGTTGCCAGCGCCACCTTGTCACCCGGCTGGAAAGTCACGCCATTGATTGTCACTTCGTTCTTGCAGGTGCGGAAAGTGGTGACCGCCGGATAGGCGCGCATCATCTCTTCTATGGCATCCATGATCATCTCGGGATTGGCGCGCAGCGTGGCCTGATCTTCAGGATGGGTTGCCAAGTGCCGGAACTGCCAGGCCATGTTGGTGGAGACAGTGTCCATGCCGCCGATGAACAGGTTGAAGGTGAAGCCCACCAGTTCATCATCGGTCAGCGGACGACCTTCGATCTCGGCAGTAACGCCATAGGAGATCAGATCGCTGCCGGGATTGGCCTTCCGGTCGGCAATCTGTTCGCGCAGGTATGTCACGACCTTGCGTGTGCTGGCCGCGATTTTGCCAAGGTCATTGGTGTGCAGCAGGTCCATTTCCCATTCGAGGAAGGTGGCGACCATGGTCTGCGGCAGGCCCATCAGTTCAAGGAACACCTTGATGGGAAATTCAAAGGCGAAATCATGGACGAATTCGCATGATCCCTTGGCCTTTATCGCCGCACAATAATCCTGAGCATATTGCCTGATCTTGCCGTCCAGCTTGTTGATTTCCTTGGGCGTGAACAGCGGGTTGACGAACTTGCGATAAAGCCCGTGCATCGGCGGATCGGTTTCCGCCGGAAGCGAACTCCATGTCTCACCCACCAGCATGGCGAAGGGCGCGAAATCCTTGTTCGAAAAATTGTCGGTGTCGAAGTAGATCGTTTCCAGATCCTCTACCCGCCGCACGATCCAGCTTGGCGTGCCGCCCGGATAGGCATCGAGCGAATAAAACACCGGCGGCATGGTGCGGTGAATATGCGGAATGGTCGTCAGAAACGGGTTTTCGTCGACCAGAGCGCCCATCTTGATCGGATAGTCCAGCACCAGTTCCCTGGGAACATGAGGCGGAGCTTCAGTCACTTGTGCGCCCAGCATCGGAATTCTCCGTCATATGTTTTATCGCGATTCAGCGGCTAACAACCCAGGCGATTTTGATACCTGCTGAAGGATAGGTCGACCGAATATAACAAGGCGGTTGGCCCTATTTGATCTGGATCAATTCACGTCTCTCTAAAATCTGCTTGATAATACACATTAGACATTTTGTGTATATCTAGTTGATTCGCAAAGTGCGCCTTGGAGAGGATCACGGGCAATGGCCACGCAACTTAAAGCGGCTGGGATTGAGCAGACTTGCGGGTACAATCTGCAAGCCGAAAAAGAGATGGTCGGCCGCGCGCGTGAGTTGCAACCGCTGCTCCGCCAACATGCCTCGCACGGCGATGAGCATGGCGTACTCCATCCCGATGTCTTCGCCGCGCTGACCGATGCCGGCTTCTGGGCCATGGCAGCCCCCCGCCGCTGGGGCGGCCTTGGCACCAGTGCCCGCGCCATGTCGCTGGTCGGCTATGAACTGGCCAAGGCCGATCCTTCCGTAGGCTGGGTCTATACCGTGTTGCACGGCACCACCTGGGTCGCCAGCCTTGGGCCAGACGCGCTTCAGGAAGCCATTTTCGGATCGAGCAGCGAGCACCCGGTGATCTGCGGCATCGCCAACCCTCCCGGCACGATGGTCGAGGTGGACGGCGGCTACATCGTCAACGGTCGCTGGCCCTATGCCTCGGGCTCGGCTCATGCCTCCTGGGCGCAGCTGGGCGTGGCCACGGTGGACAAGGACGGAAACCACGGCGGCGGCTTCGCCTATCTGCGGGCTGAGCAATATTCCATCGACAACACCTGGCACATGATGGGGATGAAGGGCACCGGCTCCAACACCATCGTCGCCAAGGACGTGTTCATTCCCAAGGAGCAGTTCTACAATGTCGCAGAGCTGGGCATTGGCGGACACGAGCCTGGCAAGCGTCATGTGGGCGAGCCCTCGGATTTCTGGCCGTTCATGCCGTTCCTGCGCGCCACCGCTCACGCCGTGGTTGCCGGTGCCGCCTCGGCCATCATGGAGCGGGTCATGGAAGCCTCGCACAAGCGGCCCATCGTTTACACCTCCTATGCCCGCCAATCGGAAGCGGTGATGATGCAGGGTGAACTCGGCAAGGCTGCCGCAAAGATTTCCGCCGCTGAAGCGCTGACCTTCAAGAATTGTGATCTGATTGACAATGCCGGCCTCGCGCATGAGCGGCTTACCCCGCAGCAGCGAGCACTGAGCAAGGGCGAAGGCTCTTTGGCCGTCAGCCTGCTCAACGAAGCCATCGAGGAGTTGATGTTCCTTGCCGGATCAAGTGCCTACGCCGATTCCAACCCGATACAGCGGCTTTACCGTGACGCCTCTTTCGCCATGCGTCACGTCGCGAACCTGCCTTACGTCGGCTACGAAATTCTCGGCAAATCGCTGCTCGGTATCGAACCCAATATCGCCCTTCCCGATTTCATCTGACCCCCAAAAACCAGAACTCAAGAGAGGAGACAGGCCATGCGTCTCAATTCACGCAAGGAATACGCCAACGAAGCGATCTCGCAGTTCATCGACATCGAGAATCGCGAAGTATCGGTCGCCGCGCTGCACGATGCCGAGCTATACGAACTCGAACTGGAACGAATCTTCGCCAAGGCCTGGCTGATGATCGGCCATGAGACCGAAATCCCCAATGTGGGTGATTATGTCGTGCGGCTGATGGGCGAGGATCAGGTGATCGTTGCCCGCGCGGCCGACGGTCAGGTTCACGTTTCGCTCAACGTCTGTCCGCACCGGGCGATGCACGTCTGCCTGGCGGACAGCGGCAATGCCCGTGTCCACAAGTGCATCTATCACGGCTGGGCCTTCCGCCCCGACGGCAGCTTCATCGGCGCACCGATCGAGCGCGAGCAGATGCACGGCAATATCAAGACCAAGGATCAGCTCGGCCTGAAAAAGGCCCGCGTCCAGCTTTACGGCGGTCTGGTGTTCGCCACCTGGAACCATGACGGCCCGTCACTCGATGACTGGTTCGGCGACATGAAGTTCTATTACGACATGCTGTTCTGCCGCACTGACAACGGACTCGAAGTGCTCGGCCCCCCGCAGCGCCTGACCATCGACGCCAACTGGAAGACAGCGGGCGAGCAATCCGCCTGCGATGGTTTCCACACGCTCACCCTGCATGGCTCGGTGATCGATATCGGTGCAATGGGCGGCGAGAGCGATACCGAGCATGAAAGCGCGCCCGCCATGTATGGTATCAACCTTTCGGGCAACGGCCATTCGCTGCGCTGCATCGCCGCCGACACCAGCTGGGCGCTGGCGCATGGCAAGGGCGATCTGACGCCCGAACAACGCCTCGAAGCCTTCCCGCCCCCCGGCATCACGCCCGAACTGCTGCCCGAAGTTAAGCGCAACATGAGCGCAGAGCAACTCCATGTGCTGGCCAAGGCTCCGCCGGTGGTGGGCGGCATGTTCCCCAACATGAACATCCTTTTCATCTACAGCCCGCTGCGCGACGGCACTCTGGGATCGGCGCTGGTGCTCCATTCGATCATGCCCAAGGGGCCGGACCATTTTGAATGGACGACCTATTACTTTGCCGAAAAGGGCACGCCCGAACATATCAAGGTGATGATGCGCGCCTCAGCCACGCTTGGCACCGGCACGTCGGGTATCATCGAGCAGGATGACAGCGACACCTGGCCGCACATGACCGAGAGCGCCAAGGGCGTGATTGGCCGCACCGAAACGCTAAAGTATCAAGCCATCCTTGGCGAAAACCGTCCGTCTGACTGGCCTAACAAGGCCAAGGTCTATGAAGGCTTCGGCAAGGACGATGCGCAGTGGGAGTGGTGGCTGGCCTATCACAAGCTGATGACCGCCGACGCCTGAGCCCTTTCACCGCATTCCGAAAAAGGACCACAATCATGTCCGTCACCATCGCCACCGTAAACTACACCCGCGAAGACCAGCGCCGCGGCGAGGTTCCCTATGGTTCCCCGGTTTACAACACCATCATGGGCTTTCTGATCCGCGAGGCGCGCCTGCTCGATCACCGCGAAATCAAGGCTTGGGGCGAACTGCTCGCCGAGGATCTCGAATATAAGGCGCCGGTTCGCATCACCCGGCGGGTCCAGCAGTTCGATCAGGAATTTGGCACCATGGGCCATTTCGATGAAGACCATAACTCGATGATGCTCCGCATCACCCGGTTGCTCACCACGACCAACGCCTGGTCGGAAGATCCGGCCAGCCGCGTGCGCCGTTTCATCTCCAACGTCTCCATCTGGGAAACCGACGCGCCTGATGAATACGAAGTGTCGAGCTACCTGCTCCTTACCCGCAACCGGGCAGAGGCGAAGGACTACAAGCAACTCAGCGCCGAGCGGAATGACCGCCTGCGCATGACCAAGGACGGCTTCAAGCTCGCCCGGCGCTCGATCCTGCTCGATCAGGTGGTGCTGGGCATGCCCAACTTCGCCATTTTCCTGTGATTGCATATTTCTGCTGAGAGGAAGTTCCCATGTCGCTTGAGCTCGTGATTGATCGCTCCATTCCGGCGCACGTGCCGGAAGCGCTGATAAAGGATTGGCCATTCCGGTTCGGCACGACTCACAAGGGCAATCCCTTTGTCGATCTGGTCGATCCGGTACACGCCAGCTACCCGGATGTGTTCTACACCCGTGATGCCTACCCAGGAGATCAGCCAGCCTGGGTGGTCCGCCGGTTCGACGATGTGTCCGCGATCTACAAGGACAATGTGAATTTCATCAACATGGGCTTCGCGCCCTTTGCCATGCTGACGGGTGAGGATTGGCATCTGGTCCCGGCGGAAATGGACCCGCCAAACCACGGCCGCTACCGCGCGATGATCTTCCCGCTGTTCACCCCCAAGGCAGTGCGCAGTCTGGAGGATAAGGTGGCTGCCTATGCCAGTCACTACATCAACCAGTTCAAGGATCGCGGTTCTTGCGAATTCATGCGCGAATTCGCCTTTGAATTCCCGATCAAGGTGATCCTTGACCTGATCGGACTGCCGCAAGACATGGTTGCCCAGTTCATGGCTTGGGAAACCGATCTGCTGCACGGCCACGATCTGGAAACCATTGCCGCCGCCACGAAAAGCGTTGTCGCTTACCTTCGCAGCGAGATCGAGGACCGCAAGCGCAATCCTCGCGAAGATCTGCTGACTTTCGGCGTCAACGCCGAGGTCGATGGCGTGAAGATGAGCGATGATGAAGTGCTGGGCTTTGCCTTCAACCTGTTCATTGGTGGGCTGGACACGGTTTCAACCAACCTTGGTCTGCATTTCTGGCATCTGGCCACGCATGCCGAGGATCAGGCGAAGCTGCGCGCTAATCCTGAACTGATCCCCGATGCGATTGAGGAAATGCTGCGCGGTTATGCTGCGGTTTCCACCTTCCGCACCGTGGCCAACAAGACCGAGATCAAGGGCGTGACGATGATGCCCGGTGACAAGGTGATCATGTCCACCACACTGGCCGGGCGTGATCCTGCGGCTTGGGACCATCCCGCCGAAATCCGCCTTGATCGCAAACCACAGCACGTCAGCTTCGCGACCGGGCCGCACTTGTGCCTTGGGCTGCATCTGGCGCGCCGCGAACTCAATTTTGCCATCAGCCAGTTCCTCAAGGAAATCCCGCAGTTCCGGCTGGCACCCGGCAAGGAAGTGGAATTCCATCTCGGCATGATCCAGCCCTTGGAACTGCCGCTGGTCTGGTAAGCGGAACTAAACAACCCGCTTTACAGTGGTAAAACGATCATACCTTCAGACAGGTTCTCTAGGCGTCTAGACTGCCCATCAACGATAACAGACACAAAATGCGACGGAGCCTGAAACATGAGCAGCACCACAGTTGATCCGCTGGACCAGATGGTTGCCGACTATTCGCTTGTAACCAACGGCTATTCCGGCACGGCACCCAACAATCCTTATCCGATGCTCTCTGAAAAGCGCGGGCGGTGCCCGGTGATGCATGGCGATCTGCTGCTACAGAACCAGATCCCCTCGATGGCCGATTACATGATGACTGGCCGCCCAACCGTTACCCTGTTCCGCTACAAAGACATTCACACCGTCCTGATGAACCCCAAGGACTGGCTGAGCTACATCGTCGGTGATGGCTTTGGCGCGGCGGTGGACAATATGCTGCTGACCGCGATGGACGGTGAGCCCCATGACAAGTTTCGTGCGACGCTGGCCAAGCCGTTCATGCGGACCGAAATCCGCAAGCTGGTCGATACCCTGATCCGCCCGGTGGTGATGGATGAATTCATCAACAAGCTGCGCCCCAATGGCGGGGCCGATCTGGTCCGCGAGCTGGCCCTGCCCTTCCCCCTTCGCGCCATGTACGCCTATTTCGGATTTCCACAGGATGCCGATCTGCTCTCCAATCTGGCCAGCTGGGCGATCCAGGTCGTCGCCGCACCGCAGGCTGATCCCGCACTGGCGGCGATCACCGTGCCGCAATCGATGGTCGCCGGGCAATCGATGTATGACACTGTGCTGCCGATTGTTCAGGCCTATCGCGCGCGCGGCGAAATGCGCGTCGATATCCTTGGCCACATGATGCAGGTCGAGCACGAGGGACGCCAGTTCACTGACGATGAAATCACCCTGTTCATCCGCATGCTGCTGTTGGCAGCAGGAGAGACCACCACCCGCAGCTTTGCCAACATGATGGTGCAACTGCTCGAAAACCCCGATGTGCTGGAAGAGGTGCGTCAAGATCGCACGCTGATTCCTAAAGCCGTGTTCGAGACCATGCGCCGCGACCCGACCGCCGGTGCCGTCGCCCGCATCGCTGCCCGCGATATGGAAGTGGACGGCGTGGCAATTCCCAAAGGCACCGCCGTGCTGCTGTCGATCGCCTCGGCCAACCGCGATCCCGAATCCTATGAGGATCCAGACCGCCTGTGGCTGAAGCGCCCGATGCGCCCGCTGCTCAGCTTTGGCTTTGGTCCGCATATGTGCATGGGCATGCACATGGCTCTGGCGGAGATGGAAGTTGCGCTTGATGCCATGCTCGATCTGCCGAACCTGCGCTTCGATCCCGCCTATCCGCACCCGGAAATCCGCGGACTGAACATGCGCGGGCCTGATGCCATCCATGTGTTGTGGGATTGAGGTCTAATCGCACAGGACGGCACTATCCCGATGGTAGGTGAAGCGCACTAAGGCCTCGCTTCACAATGCGCCCAGTTATCGCAGCAGCACCATAAGCAAGCTGCACCAGACTGGGAGACCGCCGTGTTCAAACCTCAGGGAACAACGCCACGCGAACATGATACGCATGACGCGGATGTAACACAGCTGACCGCTTATCTGGAAGCCGAACTGGGTTGTACGCAGATAGAATTGCACAAGGAGCGGCGCTGGCGGCCGGTATGGCGGGCGACCATGATGCAAAACGGCCAGCCGGTCGAAATGCTGCTCAAGGGTGAACGCACCTGGCTGACCCATCCCTATCCGCTCGATTATGAGAGCGATATGCAGCGCACCCTGCATGAAAATGGCGTGCCGATCCCGGCGATCCTCGGATATTGCCCAGAACCTGCCGCCATCGTCATGGAATGGGTGCGTGGCGGTCGTGATCCGGGGCTGATCCAGCAGGCCATCGAACAGGGCTCGGAAATGACCGAAGACCGCTGGCAGGCATCACTCAGTTACATGGAAATCCTGGCCCGAATGCACGCAATTGCGCCAGATAAGTTCGTTGCCGCCGGAGCCCTGATGCCGGCGGATGACCGGGGAATCGCTCTGGGCAACTTCGAGCTGTTCCATGCCATGACCGGGATGAACGGCATCAGCGATCCCTTCATCCATTTCTTCGCCGGGTGGCTGCGGCGCAATTATCCGCAAGGCCGTTCGCGTGTGTCGTTCCTCACGGGCGATTGCGGCCAGTTCCTCTCTGACGGCCCGGAAGTAACCTGCATCCTCGATGTCGAGATCGGCCACCTCGGCGATCCGATGCGCGATCTGGCCTGCTACCGTGGCCGCCACCCGATCGAGAACATGGGCGACGTGCCTGCGCTGTTTCTCCATTACGAACAGGCTTCAGGCCAGCTGCTCGATTACGATGCCATCGCCTTCCACACCGTCGCCTTCCTCTGCGAGGCCTACTACGGTCCATTCTTCGGCCTGCATGACATGGGGCGCGGCGGTGACTGGGTGGAAAGCATGGTCCAGATCGCTGTCATCGGTCGGCGCGCGGTGGAAGCGCTCGCCGAAATCATCGGGCTGGAACTGGACGACATCGCCCTGCCACCCCCTGAAGCCACTCCCTTTGAAGACCTCGCGCTGGGCAAGCTGATCGCCGAACTGGGCCGCCTGCCTGAAAGCGATGCTTTGCCGGACTGGCAACGCAATGTGCTCGCCTCCATCCCGCATTACCTGCGCAATCGCGGACGCTACCGCCAGTGGTGCGAAGCGGCAGACATTGCTGAAACGGCAGCACTGACCGGGACCAATCCCGCTGACGTAATCGAAGCTGACGCCGACCTCACCCGCTTCATCGCTGCTGCCGGTGCCGAACAGGATGCCGCCCTCACCCGCCTGTTCCACCGCCGGTTCTTGCGCCAATGCCTGATTATCGCCGGAGCCGATCCCGCGCCCGGCCATATCGCTCTGGCCAAGATGGAGCCGATTCTCGACCGCAAGCCATAATAGGAAAACATCATGGATCTGGGCATCAAAGGCAGGGTCGCGCTGGTAACGGGTGGTTCGCATGGCATTGGCCGCTGCGTGGCCGAAGAACTAGGGCGAAATGGTTGCAAAGTCGTCGTGGTCGCGCGCGGGCAGGAACAGCTCGATGCCACGGTTGCCGCAATCCGGGGCGAAGGCGGTGAGGCGATTTCCTTTTCGGGCGATCTCACAAAATTCGAGAGCTATCCGGCCATGGTGGCTGCCGCAGAAGCTGCTTTCGGCCTACCCGACATTGCGATCTACTCACCTGTCGCGCCGCTATCCGGCAGCTTCGATGACTATGACGACAGCGCATTTGACACAGCCTTTACCAATATCGTCAAAGGCTTTGCTCACTTCGTCCGCTCTGTTTCTCCGGCGATGAAGGCGCGGCAGTGGGGACGGATCGTGACGATAGGCTCGGGCCATGGCCGCCTGCCTGCGCGGCTTTCCACGCTGGGATTCGATTATGTGCTGGCCAACACTGTCCGCCCTGCCGGACTGGGCCTGAGCCGCACCATTGCCGACGAACTTGCCCCCTTCGGCATCACCGTCAACACCATACCGCCGGGCTTTGTCGACACCGGCGCGTCTTATGATGCCTTCTTCCAGACCTGCGCCGATGCTGTCGGCCAGACGCTGGAACAATTCCGCCACGATCTCATCAACCGCATCCCGATGAAGCGCTTTGGCCGCCCCGAGGAGGTGGCGAGCCTCTGCGCCTACCTGTGCTCGCAGAACGCCAGTTACATCACCGGGCAATATATGCTGGTCGATGGCGGGCGAATGGAGGTCTATTACTGAAGGATCAACGCTCTGGAATTACCTGCAGATCAAGTCCGACATTGTATGAGGCGATGCCGCAACCGGTCAGCAGGAAGTCCTGCCGTCGCAGCCACTTATGGAAATGCTGAATAAGGCGGGCGTCGTATTCTTCCCCCGCTTGCAGCACGAATGCCTCCAATCGCTCCATCATGTCCGCCTGCCCAGACGGGCGAGAGCCGATCAGCGCCTCGGTATCGGCAAGATCAGCGGCCAACACATCCGCACCATATGTCAGCCATCGCTGCTGGTAGTTTGCCAGCGCTGCCGCTGAATCACGCGCATAGGCAGTGGCCGGGTCAGGCCCGGCCATTGCCGCGATCTGGCGGACTAGGTGATGTCCGGCCTGATCGAAGCCCATTGCCCTTGATTCTGGGGTGTGTGGTTCGCTCAGCTGCACACCATCATGTGCGGCCATCGCCGTCACGCACCAGCGCGAGGTGGCCACGGCAAAGTTCAGATAGGCGGTATAATCCTGTTCGGGCGTCGATGTGAACGCCAGCGGCCACAGCATGAAGCCATTGACCCCGCAATAGCCAGCCGTGTGATATTCGATCAGCCGCTTGGGTATCCGGTCACCGCTCACCTGCTCGTAGTGATCATAAAGCGCTGCCAGATCGCCCAGCGGCTCCGACGTGTCGCGCAGCCGCATTCCTGCCAGTTCAGCCGCCGGATCACCGAATGCCGACATCTCGAAGTCAATCAGCCCGGTCACGCTGTTGCCCTCGAACATGAATTGCCCGGCATCGGCATTGATGAAAGCTGCCCGCGTCCGATCCAGCGGAACATTGCGGCGAAGCCAGCCTGCAACGAAACGCATCAGCGGCCATGGCCGACCGATGAGCCGGTCGAATATCGCCTCCGATGCGGCGTAGAGACCTCGCGAAACCGCATCGGCACCGACTGGAATTTCCAGACCGACGTCGGCAAAGCTCTCAAGCGGCAAGCGGTGCAAACGGGCGATGATTTCGACAAACTCCTCGCGCACTTGGCGGCGGTCATCGGCATCGTCAATTGTTGCGGTATTGATCGTGCCCGGAATCCGCTCGAGCACCAGCGAACAAGGATCATCGATCAGGCCAAGAACCTTTGGCGCCGGGATGCCGCTAGCCAGAAAAGCGCGATGGATCGCTGCTTCCTGCTGCATATCGATCGGCGAAACATAATTATCGCCGCGCGGACCGCGGATATAAAGCGCCACAACCTCGCCGCCGCGCTCAACTTCCGCATCCCAACCCGTCCGCCAGCGCGCATGAGGTGTCAATCGAAGCACCTTGCCCAAATTTGCGTCAAGCCAGGCGAAGACTTTCCGGTCCATCGCGCTTGCGAGAACAATCGGCGAATCGCCCACGGTCATGCTCCACTTTGACACTTCCAACTGCCCAATCCTATCAAGCACTCCCATTGCCGCCAGACCTGTCGCCTGGAAGGCAGCGCCAGGAGCCGGTTCTAAAATGATGTTATATATTTCAATGATTTAGTTTTTACCGCATCGCAGAACGATGGGGTAAAAACATTATCAGATGAAGCGGTGGTGGACAGGGCTGGATTCGAACCAGCGTACGCTCTCGCGGGCAGATTTACAGTCTGCTGCCATTAACCACTCGGCCACCTGTCCACACCAGCCTGCTGGCACCGGGTTGCCCCGTTATTGCGGCCCCGCGAGGGAGCCTTCCAGCCGAGAGATGGGGCACATGGCGAAGCGAGGCTTGCCTGTCAATGGGGCGACGGGCATGAGCGGCAGGGAAACTTCTCAATCAGGTGTGTGAATGACAAATCAAAGTGAAGGCAAGCCGAAGCGGGCATTGCGTGGACGCGCGGGCCGAATGCAGGGCGGACGCGGCAGTGGGCGGGCATCGACCGGGGCGGTGCGGCTCTGGGGACGGCATGCGGTGGAGGCGGCGCTGCTCAATCCTGAGCGGAATCATCGCAAGCTGTGGGCAACCCGCGAGGGAGTCGCAGCGCTTAGCGGTGAATTGCCCGCCGACTTCAAGGTTGAATGGGCGCAAGGAGCAGATCTTGCCCGTCTGGTAGCGCACGATGCGCCGCATCAGGGGCTGGTGCTCGAATGCGACGCGCTTGAGGATGTCTATCTCGGCGATGTGCTGCACGGCGATCCAGCGCGCCCACTGATCGTGCTTGATCAGGTGACCGACCCGCATAATGTCGGTGCGATCCTGCGATCAGCTGCCGCTTTCAACGCCTGCGCCATCCTGACGCAAGATCGCCATGCCCCGCCCGAATCAGGCACCGTCGCCAAATCGGCTTCGGGCGCGCTGGAAATCGTGCCTTGGGTGCGGGTGGTCAATCTGGCCCGCGCGCTCGAAGAAGTGGCCGAGGCGGGGTACTGGCGCATCGGCCTGGCTGGTCAGGCCGAGGCGACGCTGGCCGAGGCGCTGCCCTCTGGCCCGGTCGCGCTGGTGCTCGGCGCAGAGGGCGACGGCATGCGCCACAACATCACCCAGCACTGCGACGCGCTTGCCCGCTTGCCGATCAGCGAGGCGATGGAAAGCCTCAATGTCTCGAATGCCGCTGCGGTGGCGCTCTATGCCACAGCGATGCGCGTTTTATAGAATTCACACCAGAGGGGGACTCAATGCAAACTGGTATCATCAAACGCTTTGGCGCCATCGGCTGTGTGATTGCCATGGCGCTGACACTCACCGCCTGCCTGCTTTCACCGGGCAAGTTCGTCTCCAGTCTCGACGTCCGCAAGGATGGCCAGTTCACTTTCACCTACAAGGGTGAAGTGTTCATGCTGGCGCTGACCAAGCTTGCCGAGATGGGCAAAAACAGCGATTCACGGCCGTTTGAGGCGATGCCGTGCTTCGATCAAAATGACAACGACCGCGCCTGCACCGAAGCCGAGATCGCCACGCAAAAGAAAGATTGGCAGGACGAGCAGCAAGCCTCTGCCGAGCGCTCAAAGAAACAGGCCGAGGAAATGAAGCCCTTGCTGGGCGGCATGGACCCGAGCGATCCCAAGCAGGCCGAAGAATTTGCCGCCAAGCTGAGCCGGCAGGCTGGCTGGCGTTCAGTCGTCTATAAGGGCGAAGGCCTTTATGAGGTTGATTTTGCTATTTCGGGCAAGCTCGATCATGACTTCACTTTCCCGACCATCGAGGGCTTTCCGATGGCCAATGCCTTCGTTCAGCTCAGCCTGCGCAATGACGGCACTTTGCGCGTTGAGACGCCGGGCTTTGCCCCCAGTGCTGGCGGCTCACCTTACATGCAACTGATGCAGATGGGCATGGCTGAGGAAATGGCCAAGGCTGACAAAGACGGTAAGAAAAACATGCCGAAAATTCCGGTACTCAGCGGTCAGTTCACCGTGACCACCAATGGTCATATCCTGGCCAACAACACCGATGAGGGGCCCAAGCAAGGCACGACAGGCCAGATGATGACCTGGAAGATCGGTCTGGATACCAAGGCCCCGCCGACTGCACTGATCAAGCTGGGCAACTGATCGGTTCGACACACCCCGGCAGTTTACCACAGAAAACGCCGCGCCCGAACATATCGGGCGCGGCGTTTTTCTTATTCACGCGGGCCAGAGGCGTATGGCCTGCCCGAGATAAACGGGTCTTAGTTGACCGCGTCCTTCAGGCCCTTGCCGGCCTTGAACTTGGGCTGCGTCGATGCCTTGATGGTCATCGGTTCGCCAGTGCGCGGGTTACGCCCGGTCGAAGCCTTGCGCTTGGCAACCGAGAAAGTGCCGAAACCGACGAGGCGAACTTCATCACCCTTCTTCAGCGCGCCGGTGATGGCATCGAATACACCCTCAACAGCTTTGGTGGCATCGCTGCGTGTCAGGCCGCTTGAATCCGCTACTGAGCCGATCAGTTCGTTCTTGTTCATATCGGGAACCCCCTACCTTGGTTGTAAATCGGAAACTTCTTGGAATCGCCTCGAAGTGGCGGGAATTGAGCGAGTTTTTGGGGAACTGTCAAAGTGAAATGACAGAGTTTTCTGCCCATTATCCCCGGAAATTGGTCATTTTCGATGAGATGAGGCACTTGCCAAGCCGCAAAAAACCATTCCTGCCAAAATCACACGCTCAAGCCGCTGATTCGCGGCATTGCAGCAAGAATCAGTTGCACTGCGAAACAATGCCGCTGCAGCCCCTTAATGCGCGGTCAGTGATGTCGCTGCAGCAGCGGTCGCGCCATGCCCTGGCTGACTGGCGAGATCGTCCTGCTCGGTCCATACGATCGGTTCGATCGGCTGGGTAAGCGCCAGCGCCAGCACCTGATCAACATAGGCAACCGGAACAATCTCCAGCCCCTCCTTGATGTTGGCGGGAATCTCGGCAAGATCCTTGCGGTTCTCTTCGGGGATCAGCACGGTCTTGATGCCGCCGCGAAGTGCCGCCAGCAGCTTTTCCTTGAGGCCGCCGATTGCCAGCACCCGCCCGCGCAAGGTGACTTCACCGGTCATCGCCAGATCGGCGCGCACCGGAATACCGGTAAGTGTGGAAACCATGGCTGTGACCATGCCGATACCGGCGCTCGGGCCATCCTTGGGCACCGCACCTTCGGGCAGATGGATGTGCAGATCCTTGCGATTGAAGATCGATGGCTTGATGCCGTAAGCCGGAGCCCGCGCCTTGACGAAGCTGAAGGCCATCTGCACGCCTTCGCTCATCACTTCGCCCAGCTTGCCGGTGGTCCTGACCGCGCCCTTGCCCGGCACGGTGACGCTTTCGATAGTCAGCAATTCGCCGCCCACTTCGGTCCAGGCGAGGCCAGTAACAGCGCCGACCTGATTTTCCTCATCAGACACCCCGTGGCGGTACTTTTGCACCCCGGCATAGTCGGCGAGGTTTTCTGGCGTGATTGTCACGCTCTTTTCCTTGCCTTCAAGGATTTTACGCAGCGACTTTCGCGCCAGCCGCGCGATTTCACGCTCGAGCGTGCGGACACCGGCTTCACGGGTATAATAGCGGATCAGATCACGCAGCGCCGCGTTGGTCAGGGCAAATTCGCTCTTCTTGAGGCCGTGGGCTTCGACCTGCTTGGCAAACAGATGCCGCTCAGCAATCTCGACCTTCTCGTCCTCGGTATAGCCTTCGAGCCGGATGATCTCCATCCGGTCAAGCAGCGCCTGCGGCAAGTTGAGGCTGTTCGCGGTGCAAACGAACATCACGTCCGAAAGGTCATAATCGACCTCAAGGTAGTGATCCTGAAACTTCGAGTTCTGCTCCGGATCGAGCACTTCGAGCAGTGCTGAAGCCGGATCGCCGCGGAAATCCTGGCCCAGCTTGTCGATCTCATCGAGCAGGAACAGCGGATTGCTGGTGCCGGCCTTCTTGAGATTGGTGATGATCTTGCCCGGCAACGAGCCAATGTAAGTGCGGCGGTGGCCGCGAATTTCGGCCTCATCGCGCACGCCGCCCAGTGACTGGCGGATAAATTCACGCCCCGTCGCCTTGGCGATCGACTTGCCCAGCGAGGTCTTGCCAACGCCCGGAGGGCCGACGAGGCACAGGATCGGTCCCTTGAGTTTGTTGGTCCGCGCCTGCACCGCCAGATACTCGATGATGCGGTCCTTGACCTTTTCCAGCGCATAGTGATCATCATCGAGCACCGTCTGCGCCTTGGCGATATCGCGCTTCAGCTTGGACTTCTTGCCCCATGGCAGCCCCAGCAGCACATCCAGATAATTGCGGATCACCGTGGCTTCGGCGCTCATCGGCTGCATCGACTTCAGCTTCTTGAGCTCGGCATTAGCCTTGGTGCGGGCTTCCTTGGACAGCTTGAGCTGATCGACCTTGGCCTGCAGTTCGGCAATCTCGTTGGCTTCTTCGCCGTCGCCGCCGCCCAGTTCAGACTGGATCGCCTTCATCTGTTCGTTGAGGTAATATTCGCGCTGTGTCTTTTCCATCTGGCGCTTCACACGGCCACGGATCTTGCGCTCCACCTGCAGCACGCCAAGCTCACCCTCCATGAAGGACAGAGCCATTTCCATGCGCTTGAGCGGATCGGCTTCGGTCAGCATCGCCTGCTTGTCCGCCACCTTGGCGGCGATCTGCGCGGCAACGCCATCGGCCAACAGCCCGGCATCGACCAGCTCGGCAAAATTCGCCCCGGCATCGGTGGAGAGCTTCTTGTTGAGCTTGGCATATTCGCCGAACTGTTCGACCACCGTGCGCATCATCGCGGTAACTTCGTTGCCCGAGGCGGTAACCGGCTCCAGCTTTTCAACTTCGGCGACCAGCGCATCGCCCTCTTCGCCAATCTTCTCCATCCGCGCGCGTTGCTGGCCTTCAACCAGCACGCGCACCGTGCCGTCAGGCAGCTTGAGCAGCTGGAGCACTGTGGCGATCACGCCGATGTCATACAAATCATCCGCCACCGGATCATCGCAGCCCGGATCAAGCTGAGCGACGAGGAAGATATCCTTATTGCCCGCCATCGCCGCCTCAAGCGCAGCCACCGATTTCTCACGGCCAACAAACAGCGGCACGACCATGCCGGGAAACACCACGATATCGCGCAGGGGAAGCAGGGGAAGCAGTATCATGCGTTTATCCGTCCAATCCGGCGCCGCCGTGGCACCTCCCGGGTGAACCGGGGCTTGACCGCAGATATGGGGTTGGCCTTGGCGCGGTGCAATGGGGGAATGTGGAAGGGTTGTGGATGGGGTGTGATCAGGTCTGAAAGCTGGGCATGAGCGCCAATCCAGTCAGGCTTGCGGCGGGCAACTTGTGCGATTGGTCAGCTCCGCTGCTCCCGCCTCGTGTTGCTGTCCTACACGCCGCCAAACGGCTATGGTTGCGCCGCTCTTTGACCTTGTCCAATCGATCCTTCCGGCGCTCAGACGAAGCCAGAACGCATGACCAGACGTGATTATTTTTCAAAAAGCGACATATGTCACCTTTTCGCCATAACCTGCTGAAATATCGTTGTTTAAGGGCCGGACACCCCTGTCCGGGTTGTCACCCTGACGAAAAAGTAAATATCCTGGAATTCCGCCAGTCTGCCTCTCACATCCCCGGCAGCTTGAACCCCGGCGGCAAGCCCATGGATCCCTGAATCCGCTCCATTTCCGCGTTCGAGGCCGCATCGGCCTTGCCGCGGGCGTCGTTGAAGGCGGCGGCGACGAGGTCTTCGAGCATCTGCTTTTCGCTCAACGCCATCAGGCTGTCATCAATGCCCACGCCGATGACGCGGCCCTTGGCGGTGCAGCGGATTTTGACCAGACCGCCGCCCGAAACGCCCTCAACCTCGATTTTCTCAAGCGTGTTCTGGGCTTCGGACATCTGCTTCTGGATGGTCTCTGCGGCGGCCTGAGCAGCCTTGATCATTTCTTCCATCGACTTCATGCGAAACGGCTCCGGTTAAATTTGCCGCTTTGGGCAGCGGCTGCTTCATCAACAAATTCTGCGTCCGGGAACGCGGCAAGCGCCGCTGCGACCAGCGGCGAACTGCGCATGGCGGCATTTTCGGCGGCCTTGGCAGCCTCGGCCAGTTCACGCATCGACGGCATGGACTCACCCTCGCCCCGAGACACTTCCCAGCGCTCACCCGTGGCACGCAGCAGGGCATCGCGGATCTCGGGAGCGGGATCGCCGGGGTAGCCCTCGACCAGCGCATAGCGCAGCTCACCGGGCTTGAGATCCACCACCCGCATCCAGTCGCGCATGATCTGGGCGATCCGCAGCTGGCCGCTGTGCTCAACCGTGTCGCACAGAGCGATCCAGTTAGTTGTCGCGAGTGCAGCAGCAGGTGCCGGTGCAGGAGAGCCATCAGGGGCACTTGCGGCGGGGGCGGAAGCGGCAGCCTGAACCGCAGCCTCCTGCAGCTTCTTCGCCAGAGTGCCGGGATCGGGCAGATCGCTGGCGTGCATCACGCGCAGCAGCGCCATCTCTGCCGATGCCAGCGGATCGGGCGCGGCCTTAACCTCGTCATGCCCCTTGAGCAGCAGTTGCCACAAGCGGTGCAGCTGACCGGGCGAGAGCCGCACCGCCCAATCCTCTATCGCCGCCCGTTCCTCAGCCGATGAGGCATCGGTACCGTTCTTGCCGACCTGCGCCACGGTGACGCGGTGGACCAGTTCCATTTGCGAACGCATCAATGAGACTGGCTCTACCCCCAGCGCGAACTGGGCATCGACCATTTCAAGCATCGAAGCCGCATCGCCTGCCAGCAATGCAGCGAGCAGGCGGCGCTGCACCGACTTGTCGGCAAGCCCCAGCATTTCCTGCACTTGCACCGGGCCGACGTGGCCATCGCCGCCCATATCGGCATGGGCAATCGCTTGATCGAGGATCGACAAGCCATCGCGCACCGAGCCTTCGGCGGCGGCTGCGATCATCGCCAAAGCCTCGGCATCGGCGTCGACTCCTTCGGCTTTGCAGATCTTGGCGAAGTGTTCGGCGAGCATCGGGGCTTTGATCCGTCGCAAGTCAAAACGCTGGCAGCGCGACAGGACGGTGACAGGAAGTTTGTCCACCTCGGTGGTGGCAAACAGGAACTTCACGTGCGGAGGTGGTTCCTCAAGTGTCTTAAGCAAGGCATTGAAAGCATTGCGAGATAGCATGTGAACTTCATCAATGATGTAGATCTTGTAGCGCGCCGAAACGGCGGCATAGCGTACCGCCTCGATAATCTCGCGGACGTCATCGACACCGGTGTGGCTGGCGGCATCCATCTCGATCACATCGATATGGCGGCCCTCTGCAATGGCAATACAAGGGTCACACAAGCCACATGGATCGATGGTAGGACCGCCCTGCCCGTCCGCGCCGATGCAGTTGAGTGCCTTGGCAATGAGTCGCGCAGTGGAAGTCTTGCCGACACCGCGCACGCCGGTCATCAAAAAGGCATGGGCGAGCCGGTCACGCCTGATCGCATTGGCCAGCGTCTGGACCATCGCATCCTGCCCGATCAGTTCGGAGAAAGTCTGCGGCCGGTATTTGCGCGCGAGGACGCGGTATATCTGATGCGGTGTTGATGCGGGCGGCGGCGCGGCTTCCACAACGGGGGGCGCCTGAACAGGCTCAGGCTCAGGCTCAGGCCCACCAAACAGCGCAGACTGCCCCGCAGCTTCCAGTTCAGCCGTGCTGGGGGCTGCTTCGCCTTCGGGATCATTGCCTAGCGGGTCGGGGCCAAAGATGTCGGTGGATTCGTCCATTGCCGCTAGTTAGGCATCTCTCGGCGAATTGTCGAAGGCGATTTGCGCCTTTCACACACCGGCGCGCAGCAGCATTACCGGGATATCGGAAAAGCCCGGATCAGGCCGTGTCTCACACCCCTTGCCCAGCGCAGCTATCCACACCGGACGGCGGCTCGCCGCGATGCCCTGCCGGGCCAGTTCGCGATTGAAGTAATAGTCCATCAGGGGGCCAAAACGCGGCAGGTCATCACGCCATTGCCCGCGCCACAGGTAACTGACCCGCCCCTCTTTCGCCAGCAGCCGCACCGAATTGGCATTGGTCGTGCCATGCGGATCGAGCAGGCGTAGCACCATGCGGCACGGCCCGCGCTGCGCTGTCACGCGATTGCGCTGACCGATTTCGAGGTTCACCGCGTAACCTTCAGCGGTCATCTTGGCTGCAAGCTCACGCAGCGCCCTGCCGCTATCATCAAAGGGCACCGCATAGTCGCCATGCAGCTTCACTCCCAAAGTCATCACGAGCAACAACGCTCCGGCAATTCTAGCCGTCCGCACGTGACTGATCCAGAGTGCCGCGATAGACCACAGCGGTGATAACGATCAGCGACATCCAGCCAAAGCACGTCGCCCCCAGGCCAACATGCCAGTAATCGAAATCCTTGGGATACCAGGCGATCATCGTCAACCGCACACCGTTGACCAGCACCGATGCAAGCACTGCCAGCGCCAGGGTCCAGCGCAGCCGGGTGGTGATGCGGTAATCAAACCATGCCACCGCCGTGGTCCACAGGATCAATGCCAGCGATATGCCATGCAATGAGGAGCAACCCGGCGCGATAACAAAGCGTGTGCCATCGGTAAATTGCAGGACATTGCCAAACGCCGGCATCCCCGAGATCAGCGAGACGAAAGCAGCATCAGCGGAAAGCAGCGGCCCCGCCCCCAGCGCCAGAAATATCCGCCCCCAGAACAGGAAGGTCGAGAGGCTGAGGAAAATCGCGGCGGCGCGCCTTGCGGATGAATGGGCAGGCGATGCCAGCCAACCCCACAAAGCCACGCCTGATAATGCCGCACCGCTTAAGGGCGGCAGCGGGGCCAGCGCGGCGAGAATTGCTGCACCTGCCAGAAGCCAGTCGATCTGCGTCGGCAGGTCAGGCTTGCCCTGATGCCACAGCAGACCAAGACCAGCCGCAATCGCCAGCCAGACAATCGCGCTGATATCGAACAGATTGATAACGGCGTTCAGCCAGCCATGCGACTGCACCGATTCACCCACGAATGTGGGTAAAGCGTTGGCCGTCAGTAGCAGATAGACAAAGCCGTAAAGCGTATCGCGCGATAGTGCCGCGCGATGCCCAGCAATTGCCGCCAGATTACTTCTCGCCGCGGTTGCGCAGGCGCTTGTAAGCCAGGCCGAATGCAGCAAGCGCCGGGATGCCAAGGCCGATTACCGGAGCGGGGGCGCCTGGCACACACATTCCGGCAAAGGCAGGCGTAGCGCCCGCAATCATGGCGACAACGGCGACAATGGCAAAATCGGTAATCCGGCGCATGAGAGCACTCCTCCAGGTCACAATAGTTGCTTGATAGTTTTATGCATTGACGGCTTGGTGTCAACCACCATATGCATGGTGTTGGAAGATAATTCGCGCCACCCAAATTCGGAATGGCAGCTTTGAGGGCGATTCGGAGATGAATGGCATGGCTTGGACCGAGTGGTTGCAATGGCTGTTCACAGGCACCAATGGCTTCATCCTTTACTGGAGCCTGCTGTTCGTTTTTGCTGCGCTGGAACTTATCAGGCCTTCCGCGCCAAGGGGAATTGCCTTGGCGCCCAGACTTAAGGTCAACTTCGGTCTTGGCATTATTACGGCTGCGCTCGGCAGCTTGCCGTTTCTGTCTGAAATCGTGCTTGCCAGCACGGTCGCTGATCATGGCTGGGGTCTGCTCAACCGCCTGCCGATCAATACAGGCTGGCAGATCGCAGTGAGTTTTCTGGCCTATGATCTGTTCGGTTATGGCGTGCATCGGCTTGAGCACCGCTGGCAGCCGCTTTGGCGACTTCACCGGATCCATCATTCCGACAACGACATGGACCTCACCACCCTGTTTCGCACCCATCCGCTCAGTGCCTTGCTGGGTGTGGCGTTCCATATGGTGCTGATAGTTTCGCTGGGAATCCATCCAGTGGGGATTATTCTGCATGAGTTCGCCAAGCTGGTGGCGATGGGGCTTGGCCACGCAAAAGTGGCTGCATCACCGCGCCTCAGCAGCCTGTGTTCGCTACTGGTCGTCACCCCCGCTTTCCACGCGTTTCACCATTCGGCATGCCAGCCCGAAACGGACAGTAATTATGGTGAGGTACTGACCATTTGGGATCACCTGCTGGGAACCACCAGCCGCCGCAAAGGCGATGTTGATCGCTTCGGCCTTGGTGATGCCTATGACAGCGATGCCGCCAGCCTTGCGGGACAACTGAAGTTGCCATTTATTTCAAGGTAAAAGGAGCCGGACGACCCGCCGCTATCCGTTGTGGCTGCTTCCTTCCGGATCTGACCAGATTGGCGAACGCAAACGCCCGCCCGGACTCCCGGTCGCGCATATGGCGGCAGGCTCGCGATTCCGCAAGCCCGAAGCACAATCAGCGAAAATTGTCGGCGTAAGTCTGCAATTTCAGCCGTTTTGGCGGTGTGGCATGGACCACAGCAGCGATGCCGTGCTTTCCCGCATAGGCCTGCGCCAGTTCTTGACTGGCAAACTTGAGCACGACCTGCACTTGCGTATCACCCGAACCCGCCCAACCCATCAGCGGATCGGCGGTGCGGGCTTCAGCCGGATCGAATTCAAGGATCCACTGGTCCGTGTTCGCCTTGCCAGACTGCATAGCGTTCTTGGGGCGTTGAAAGATGCGTGCGCTCATGTTTTAAGCCCTGTCCCGAATCGTCGCCAGAATCAAGCCTTGCTCAATCAAGTTCGGTTGAATGCGTTCTTGGTCTTCAAACTTGGCACTTCAGTCCATGGCTCGTCAGGCCAACGGTGCCGGGGGTAGCGGCCCTTCATATCCTTCACCACATCGCGCCATGATCCGCGCCAGAAGAGAGGAAGATCGCGCGTTGTCTGGATCGGTTTGGTACCGGGAGAGGTCAGCTTGAGCAGTAGGGGCTGCGCTGGCTGGCCGAACATGGGATGCTGGTCCAGCCCGAATAGTGCCTGCACCCGCAGTTCCACCGATGGCCCGCCGGGATCGGCATAGTCGATCGCGTGGTGCGTTCCCGCCGGGCTGGTGAACTGCGGCGGGGCAAGCCGTTCCAGTTGCTGGCGTTCAGCATAGTCCAGTCGGTTCAGGAGCGCGTTGTGCAGCGCGCCCTTATCGAGCGCATCGAGACGGCGGGAGAGCAGCGGCAGCAGCCAGTCGCCGACAGCGTGGCGCAGGGCTTGTTCGCCAAGCGCGGGCAGCCCGGCATGGGCAGCGCGAGAGAGCAGCGCGAGGCTGGCATCAGAGAGCGGCAGCAGGCCAAGCCCCTCATCACGCACCTTGCCTGCGAGAAACGCGGCGATCGCAGCGGGATCAGGCTTGGGATCAGGCCCGCGCGCCACGACTATCGCGCCCAGCCGCTGTTCGAGCAGCGCCTCCACCCGGCGTTCGTCGGCGATCCATTTGAGCGAGGGGCGGCGCTCGATCTTGTGCGCCAGCCAGCGCAGCACTTCCGCCTCGCTCAGCGCAATCGCGCCGGTGATCCGCGCGCCTTTGGCCTCGCCCTGCGCTTCGCCCACCGCCAGCCATTCCGCGCGGATCAAGCTCGATGCAGGATCAAGCCGCAACCCCCTGCCCCCGGCGGTCAGCCACAACTCGCCCGATGAATCGCGGCGGCGGGCAAGCATTTCGGGGAAACCTTCGGCGAGGATGGCTCCGGGGGGCGGGGTATCCCCTTTGGGCGATCCCGAGCCAGATACCGCCTTTGCCCAACCGGCCGCCAGCTTGCGCGAAGCCTCAGCCCGTCCGCTGCGGTCCCCGCGCCAGCGGTCCAGCCGCGCGAGCAGGTCTTCACCGCGCCCGCCCAGCCCGCGTTCCTGCAGCAACAGCGCAAGCTGCGCCGCCTCAGCCTCTGCACCATGCTGAGCAGCGCGGAGCAACATATGGGCCAGCCGCGGCTCTAGTGGCAGTGCGGCCATGGCCCGCCCATGCGGTGTGATCCGCCCCTCCGCATCGAGCGCATCGAGGCTTGTCAGCAGTGCATTAGCCGCCGCCATGGCTGGCGCAGGCGGGGCATCAATCCATGCCATCGCTGCCACATCACCCGCGCCCCATTGCGCCAGCGTCAGGGCCAGTGGAGCAAGATCGGACACCAGCATTTCAGGGGGATCAAACGGCGCGCGGCCGGCGTGGCCAGCCTCTTCCCACAAGCGATAGGCAATGCCCGGCCCTTGCCGCGCCGCACGACCTGCCCGCTGTGCCGCCGCTGCCTGACTGGCGCGGTGAGTCACCAGCCGGGTGACACCCGCCGCCTTGTCAAACTCTGCGCGGCGCGAAAGGCCTGCATCAACCACCACCGAAACACCATCTAGCGTCAGCGAAGTTTCGGCAATCGCGGTGGCCAGCACAATCCGCCGCCGTCCTTGGGCATCGCGCCTGATCGCCGCGCGCTGATCAGCCGGATCGCATTGGCCGTGGAGCGGCAGGACCAGTGCCAAGGGCAGCTTTTCGGCCAGCCGCTCACGCGTCCGTTCGATCTCGCCAACTCCGGGCAAGAAGGCGAGAATATCCCCCTCCTCCTCGCGCCATGCGGTGATCACGGCAGCAGCGACAGCATCATCCAGCCGCAATTCAGGCCGCGCACCCAGCCAGCGCAGGGCGAGCGGATTGGCCTTGCCCTCGCTCTCGATCACCGGCGCGCCGCCCAACAGCGCCGCAAACCGCGCACCGTCGATAGTGGCAGACATCACCACCAGCCGCAGATCTTCGCGCAGCACAGTCTGACTCTCGATGGCCAGCGCCAGCCCGAGGTCTGAATCGAGGTGGCGTTCATGCGCCTCATCAAACAACACGGCGGTAATGCCCGCCAGCTCAGGGTCTTTCAAAATGGCTGAAACAAAAATCGCCTCGGTCATCACCAGGATGCGCGTCTTGCCAGAGCGCTTGCTGTCAAGCCGGGTGAGATAGCCCACGGTTTCACCAGCCTTCTCGCCCATCAGTTCAGCCATGCGTTCCGCCGCCGCGCGCGCAGCTACGCGTCGCGGGCTGAGCAGGATCACCGTGCCGCTGCACCAGCTCTCAGCCAGCAGCACCGGGGCCACAGCGGTGGTCTTGCCCGCTCCCGGCGGCGCAATCAGCACGGCGGAGCATCGCTCACGCAGTGCGGTGAGCAGGTCCGGCAGCACGGCGTGGATCGGCAGAATGTTCACCCCGCCGTCAATTCGCCTCACCGCGCACGAAGTCAAAGTGGATCTTGACCCAGGCCCCGACCTGCGGCTTGCCGTCTATGCGCGGCGGGCGCACCTGAAACTGCCATGCCGCTTGCCGCAACGCCCGTGCCAGACCTGAACCCGGCGGCGATTCGCCCAGCATCTGGCAATTATCGACGCGGTAATTCTCGATAGTACGGCAGGCGATTTCCGCCCATTTTCCGCCAACGCTCTGCTCGGTCATATAGCCTGCCAGTTCTGCGCGGCTGGGTTCGCGGTGCCATTCGGCGCGGAACAGGCGCTGCCCTTGCGGTCCCTCACCCGGCCCCATCGTGCCCTTGGAATTGCCCGAACCGGAACCGCTCTTGCCCAGTTTCGAGATGTCCGAGGCAGCAAAGTCAGCGCCTGACATCTTGATCATCGGCGCTGCCACCGGCGGCGCTGTTGGGATCGCTATCTTCGGTGGAATGATCGGCGGCACGACCCGATCAGTGATGACCGGCGGCACCTTGGCCTTCTGCTGCTTTTCCGCCGTCGCCTTTTTTGCAGAGGAGGATGAGGAAGCAGGTGACATCGTAATCGCGGTGAAGCGCTCGCGCGCACTTTTTATCTTGTCGTCGAAATATCCCATCCACAGCATGGCCAGACCGAATAACAGAACCATTGCTGCCGATAGCCCCAGCGCGATAACCCGCTCACTGCGGGTGGCCTGACCACGATAGCGCGCAGGTGTGAGGGCGGCTTCAATCTGCACTGAGGCGCGGTTAGACAAGCTTCATCCTTCCGTCCAGCCGCAGAGCTTCGATGCTTGAGGCGATCACCCCAAACTCTCACTGCGCCCTGTCGGACAGAAAGCCTGAACGTCAGATGATTTAGTAGCGCCTTGAAACTGCAAATTCAGCAGCCTCGGCCATTGCGGCGCGCGCGGGGCTGGCGGGGAATCCCGCAATCGCATCAATCGCCCTCTGGGCATAATGCCGCGCACGCTCGCGTGTGGCGGAAACGGTATCGTGCCGGGCGATCAACGCGGTGGCATGGGCGAGGTCTTCATCCTCAATGCGGAAGCCAGCGATGGCCTCTTCCCAGAAACGGCGTTCCTCGGCACTGCCACGCGCATAGGCGAGAATCACCGGCAGGGTCATCTTGCCCTCACGGAAATCATCGCCGCGGCCCTTGCCCATTTCAGCGGCATCGGAATCATAATCGATGGCATCATCAACCAGCTGGAAGGCAATGCCAAGGTTGCGCCCAAAGGCATCGAGCGCCAGTTCATCAGCTTCGCTGCGTTCAGCCACTACGGCGGCGATGCGCGTGGCAGCAGCGAACAGTGCGGCGGTTTTTGATCCGATGATCTGGAGGTAATGTTCCTCGCCAGTCTCAACCTTGCGCTGGGCAACAAGCTGATCCACCTCACCCTCGGCGATCACCGAACTGGCTTTGGAGAGAATTTTCAGCACCTTGAGGCTGCCATCCTCGACCATCAGCTCGAACGCGCGGGTGAACAGGAAATCGCCGACCAGCACCGTCGCCGGATTACCGAAGACAATGTTCGCGGTTTCCTTGCCGCGCCGCAGGTCAGAGCCATCAACGACATCATCGTGCAGCAGCGTGGCGGTGTGGATGAACTCCACAGCCGCAGCCAGCAGATGGTGGCGCGTGCCGTGATATTCGCACAGTGCCGCACCGGCGACGGTGAGCATCGGGCGCATCCGTTTGCCGCCGCCAGAAATCAGGTGTCCGGCCAGCGCCGGGATCAGCGGAATTTCGCTGTGCATCCGCTCAAGAATGATCGAATTGACCGCATTCATGCCGGGTGCCGTCAGCGCCAGCAAGGGTGCCAGCGAAGGTTCGGTCATGCGGGGGCGGAGGGGGATGATATCTGCGCTCATGAGCCAGCGCCATTGCGCGAGGGCCATGTGTAACGCAAGTGCAAAGCGGGCAATGGCAATCGCGCTTTTCTCATGCTAGCGCAGCTCTGATGCCAAACTCACCCACCGATTTGACCCTCGCTTCTTTTCGCGCCTCCATCGACAATATCGATGCCGCGCTGATCCACATCCTTGCCGAACGCTTCCGTATCACCAAGGCGGTGGGTGCCTACAAGGCCGAGCACGCCCTCCCCGCCTCTGACCCCTCGCGTGAAGACCGCCAGATCGAGCGGCTGCGGAAACTGGCCGAAGACGCTCAGCTCGATCCCGATTTCGGCGAAAAATTCCTGCGCTTCATCATTGATGAGGTGATCCGGCACCATGAAAAAGCGAAGAACGGCAACTGAAGCCTTAGGCTGATCGCTTTTGAATGCGGAGTAAATCCGCCCAGTACACTGAATGTCCGTGGACCGGGCGGGGACTTTCATGGGCAATCAGGCAGCTTGCAGCATTCGGGCGAGATCCTCGTTCGCGTCTCCGGTCGGGCGGATATCGAACTTCTCGATCAGCACACCAAGCACTTCGGGGGTGAGGAACTGCGGCAGCGTTGGCCCGAGGTGGATCTTGCGAATGCCGAGGTGCAACATGGACAGCAGCACGGCGGTAGCCTTTTGCTCAAACCAGCTGATGGCATAGTGCAGCGGCAGATCATTGACCCCGCAACCCAGCGCTCCGGCAACGGCAGTCGCAATCTGGATGGCCGAGTAGGCATCGTTGCACTGGCCAACGTCAAGCACCCGCGGGATGCCATTGATGTCGCCCATATCCTCGCGGTTGAAGCGGAACTTGCCGCAACCCAGTGTGAGCACAAGGCTATCCTTCGGCGTCGCCATGGCGAGATCGTGGAAGTAGTTGCGGCCTGGCCGTGCGCCATCACAGCCACCGATCAGGAACAGGTTCTTGACCTCGCCCTTGCCGATCATGCCGAGCAGGGTATCGGCCACGCCCATCACCGTATTGCGGCCAAAGCCTGCGGGGATGGTTTCTTCTACCGCGTCCTCGGCAAAGCCCGGCTGAGCCAGCGCGCATTCGATAACTGCGGAGAAGTCGTCGTGTTGGATGTGCGGGATACCATGCCAGCCGACCGGTCCAGCGGTGAACAGGCGATCAGCATAGCCCTTGATCTCGGGATTGATCAGACAGTTCGAAGTCATGATAATCGCGCCGGGGAATGCATCGAAGTCGTTATGCTGGTCCTGCCAGGCACCACCATAATTGCCGACGAGGTGCTTGAACTTCTTGAGGCCGGGATAGGTGTTGGCCGGAAGCAGTTCACCGTGGGTGTAAACGTTGATGCCCTTGCCTTCGGTCTGGTGAAGCGCGGCCATCATGTCGCCAAGGTCATGACCGGAAACGAGGATGCACTTGCCCGCCTTGGGCGTCATGCGCACATGGGTGATCTCGGGATGGCCGAAACGCCCGGTGTTAGCCGCGTCGAGCATCTCCATGACCTTGAAGTTGAGTCCGCCAACCGCCAGCGATTCTGCGACCAACGCATCGATATCGGTCGGATCGGCGGCGAGGAAGGCGGAGATACGGTGAAACTCGGCGTTTACGGCGGTTTCTTCGGTCCCCAGCACACGGGCGTGCTCACTGTAGGCGGCGGTGCCTTTCAGGCCATACAGGATCAGATTGCGCAGGCCGACGATTGAGGGACCATCGCGATCCATGAAGCGCTGGACTGCCGCATATGGCGCAGCTTCAACGTAATCGTTCGACGTGTGGCCGGGATCCCAGATCGCGGGTTCGGGCAAGTCAGTCAAATCTGCCCCGGCACGTTCGGCAAGACCCTTCGCCGTGGCGCGAATATCAAGCGCGCGGCCAATCAGTTGGGTGAAACGGCTGCGGTCAAAATTGACGTTGGTCAGCGTGGTGAACCATGCGTGCGGCGTGAAGGCATCAACTTCGGCATCGTGCGCACCCACTCGCGCGGCACGGTCTGCATAAACGGAAACGCCCAGCATGATGCGCAGCAGCACGTCCTGCTTGTTCGCCACGGCCTCGGTCTTGCCGCATGACCCGACCTTGACGGCACAGCCGCCTTTGTTGCTTTGTTCGCACTGCACGCAATACATGGTGTTCTCCTGAACTTGATCATGGCCTAAAGATGAATTTAGAATTCCACTTTGTGCAGACGAGCCTCGTTAGCTTTGATCTTGATCAACCTTCTTCGCAGCGATGTGCATCATTTTACGTGCAACGCTTCCCATCCCGGAAATTGATCTCGTCATGCAACTGACCCGCCACACCGATTATGCGCTGCGCCTGCTGATCGCTTTGGCGACTGCCGATAGTGTTCGGCTATCGGTCGCTGAAGTGGCTGAAGAGCAGAAAATTTCGCGCACGCACCTGCTAAAAATCGCCAATGCTCTGGCGCACGCCGGGTTCATCAAAGCGGTGCGCGGACGCGGCGGTGGTGTGCAACTCGCGCGCGTGGCAAGCGAAATCAATCTCGGCGCTGTAATTCAGGCGAGCGAGCCAGAGTGCTGCATGATTGATTGCACGGCCTGCAAATTGATCCGGAGCTGCAGTCTTCCGAGGGTTCTGGATGAGGCAAAGGCAGCGTTTCAGTCAGTGCTGGCGAAATATTCACTGGCCGATATTGTCAGCAAAGGGTTGCCTCAAAGTCAGGCAAACTGACAGGCTTTCTAAATCTGCCGTGACCGTGGCAGTCGCAGCTTGACCAGCAACCCGCCCAGATCCTCGCTCTCATCAAGCTCGACCGAGCCGCCGTAAATCTCGGCAACGTCACGGACAATCGCCAACCCAAGGCCTGTTCCGGGCTTGCCAGTATCCAGCCGTGCGCCGCGATCGAAGATGCGAACGCGCTCCTCCTCGGGAATGCCCATGCCATCATCTTCGATCCAGATTTCACAGGCCTGTTTATCATCCGGCGCGGCATCAAGGGTAACGAACACAGAGCCACCGCCGTATTTGGCGGCGTTTTCGATCAGGTTGCCGAGGATTTCGTCAAGATCCTGCCGCTCGATGGAAACCGCCGCATCGCGGTTGCCGTCAATATCGAAGCGGGTCTTTTCATAAAGCCGGGTGACAGCACGCAGCACCGCATCCGCGCTTTCCGCCACCAATGCATGGCTTAACCCCACCGCCCGGCGACCGACGGCGCGGGCGCGGGCGAGATGGTGATCGACCTGCCGCCGCATCACCGCTGCCTCACGGATCACCGTTTCGGCAAGATCGGGAGCATGGGCGGTGGCCGCGTTCATCACCACGGTCAGCGGGGTTTTCAGCGCATGGGCAAGGTTGCCGGCATGGGTGCGTGCTTCTTCGGCCTGCCGCTCCGTATGCGCGAGCAACCCATTCAGTTCCTCGACCAGAGGCTGGACTTCCAGCGGAAGCGGCTCGGTCACCCGGTTAGTGCCGGTGGTGCGCATCCGCTGGATCGCCCGGCGCACACGGCGCAAGGGGCCAAGGCCGTACCAGGTCTGAAACACCGCCATCAGGAACAGGCCGAGCCCCAGCACCAGAAAGCTCCACGACAGGATCGATCGGATGCGGAAAATCTGCGCATCCAGTTCCTTGCGGCTTTCCGCCACCACGAAGCGCCACTGCGTTTCGCTGCCCGGCAGGATGATCGAACGCTCCATCACGCGCAGTGGCTCTCCAGCGAACTGGGTACTGCTGTAACTGTGTGGCTGAGGATCGTTGTGCCCGGCATCCACCCGCAAGCTGCGATCCCACAGCGAACGCGAGGGGAAATCTTCATGATCCTTGCCGCTGATCTGCCAGTAAAGACCGGAATTTGGCTCGAGAAAGCGCTGATCCCCCAGCGGCCGGTTGAAATAGATTTCGCCGTCCGGGCCAATCTCGGCCGAGGCGACCATGGCGTTGAGCATATTGGCCAACTGGGCATCGCCATTGCGCTCGACCAGACTGGTGAGCGAACGATCCAGCGCCACTCCGCCAAGCAGCAACAGGATGATGATCCACCCCGCCGCGATCAACATCATGCGGCGACCGAGGCTGCCGGTGTGAGGGGCGGCAGTGTGGGGTTTGGCTGGAGTGATTTCGGGGGCCATAATATGCTCCCTATCCGTCCCCGTCCGTCCAGAGCTTGTCGAAGGACTGCACTTCTTTGCTACCTCGCAAGTGAGGACAACCCTTCGACAAGCTCAGGGCAGACGGAATAGGGTGGCGTCAGCCCCGCCCCGGACCAGCGGGATCATCAAGGCTATAGCCAAGCCCGCGGATCGTGGTGATCACATCGGCGCCCAACTTTTTGCGGATGCGGGTAACAAAGACCTCGATCGTGTTGGAATCACGGTCAAAATCCTGATCGTAAATATGCTCGATCAGTTCGGTGCGGCTAACGACCTTGCCCTTGTGGTGGAGCAGGTAGGACAGCAGCTTGTATTCCTGCGCGGTCAGCTTCACCGGCTCACCATCAAGCGTCACGCGGCCTGAGCGGGTATCCAGCCGCACGTCCCCGGCGGTCAATTCGCTGGAACTGTTGCCCGAGGCGCGGCGGATCAGCGCGCGTAGGCGGGCGATCAGTTCCTCGGTCTGGAACGGTTTGGCGAGGTAATCATCGGCCCCGGCATCAAGCCCCGCCACCTTGTCAGACCAGCTATCGCGCGCGGTCAGTACCAGCACCGGGAACTTGCGGCCTTCCTTGCGCCACATACCCAGCACGGTCAGTCCATCGATCTCGGGCAGACCAAGATCGAGGATCACCGCATCATATTCTTCGGTGGAGCCCATGAAGTGCCCGTCTTCACCATCGACTGAAAGATCGACAGCATAGCCGGTCTGCTCCAGCGTGGACTTCAGCTGTTTGCCAAGGGTTGGTTCGTCCTCGACGATCAGGATGCGCATCGTCTGTTCCCTGTTAATCTGTGTATCGAAAAACCATGCGGCGAAAGGCGCAGGTCGTCAATGTTGCGGGTATCAATATTGGGGGCATCAATGGCGTGAACGAATCTGGCCAGACTTGGCATCAACATCGACGAAGAATACCCGGCCATCCTTGATGAATTTCAGCCGGTAAGCCATCGCAGCGGGATCATATTCCGGCCCCAGATACTGCATCCCGGGCATCGATGGCAGCACCCGCCCCTCAATCTCACGCAAAGGCAGCACATTGCCCGCACGCATTTCCTTGCGCACCTGCCCCTGCTCATCACCGGGAGCGGCGTGAGCGAAGGGCACGGCAAGCGTCGAAGCGGCCATAGAAAGGAGGAGGGTGAGGCGGATCATGTTGGCTCTGCGTCTAAAGCGTTTGGATTGAACAACAAGTGAATGGTATCACTGTAGTTCATTCAGGCAGTGAGCCGCGCAATATACGCATCGCGGATGGCTCGGGTAACTGCCCCCGGCTGCCCATCCCCAATCGCCCGCCCATCAACTTCGACCACCGGCATCACCAAAGAACCCGCAGCAGACAGGAAAGCTTCGCGCGCGGCGAACAATTCATCGGGGGTGAAGGGACGCTCCTCCACCGCCAGCCCCATTTCGCGGGCAATCTCCAGCACGCAGATGCGCGTGACCCCCGGCAGCACACCGTGATCGACCGGGTGCGAAACGAGCACCCCGCGCGCATCAATGATGTGTGCGTTGGCGCTGGAGCCTTCGGTAATCACGCCGCCTTCGATCAACCAGGCGTCGTCCACCCCGGCAGCACGCGCCTCTTCCTTGACCAGCACGGCATAGAGCAGTTGCGTGGTCTTGGCGGCGCGCACTTGCCAACGCATGTCGGGCCGCAGGATGATCTTGAGGCCAGTCTCGGCCTGCGAATTATCCACCAACCGCGCTTCCTGTGTAAACACGATCCGCGTCGGTTGGGGCGCAGAGATGGGTGATAGGAAATCCCGATCAGCCGCAACTCCGCCCGTCACTTGCAGATAAACCCGGCCTTCAACTAAGCCATTGCGCGCCACCGCTTGTTCAAAAACCGCCCGCCAGTCTGCCACATCGGCAATCCCGGCCAGCTTCAACGACCGTTCCAGCCGCGCCATGTGGTATGGATAATTGGCCAGCCGCCCATCCAGCACCGGCACAACCTCATAGACGCTCTGCGAAAACAGCAGCCCGCGATCGAAGATGGATACTTTGGCTTCGGTTTCCGGAAGCCACTCGCCGTTGAGCCATATGGTGCGCATGACGAGACTAATCAGCGTGGCCAGGGTTCTTGTCAACGCAACCAGCAACATCTTCCCCTCGTCATTGCGAGGAGCGAAGCGACACGGCAATCCAGTGCGTCGCGCGCAACCGCTCTGGATTGCTTCGGAGCTGCGCCCCTCGCAATGACGAAGGAAGGTTGTGTGTCGTGGCGATCATGGGCTAGGGGCGCGCCCATGGCCGCACCGATACTTAGCTGGGAGGGTCTGAGCCTGCATCATGGCTCGGGCTGGCTCTTCACCGACCTTGATCTCACCATTGGCGAACGGGATCGGCTGGCGCTGATCGGGCGCAATGGCGCGGGCAAAACCACACTGCTGCGGATGATCGCCGGGCAGATCGAGGCGGACAAGGGCACACGATCAATCCGTCCCGGCGCGCGCATCGTCATGCTCGAGCAAGACCCGTTCTTCACCGGCCATGAAACGCTGATGGACTTCGCGCTTTCCGGCCCGGACGCCCCCGAGTGGCACGAGGTCGAAGCCATCGCCGATCAACTGGGCATCGACATGAGCCGCCCGGCGGAAAATGCCAGCGGTGGTGAGCGGCGGCGGGCGGCCCTCACCCGCGCTCTCGCCTCCGATCCCGATATTTTGCTGCTGGATGAGCCGACCAACCACCTTGATCTCGCGGCTATCGAATGGCTGGAATCATGGCTTGCCCGGTTCAACGGCGCTTTCGTTGTCATCAGCCATGACCGTACCTTCCTCACCCGATTGACCAAGGCCACGCTGTGGATTGATCGCGGCGCGATCCGGCGCAAGGAGGTTGGCTTTGGCGGCTATGATGCCTGGATGGAGCAGATCTTCGCCGAGGAAGCCCGCGCGGCTGACAAGATGGATGCCAAGCTGAAGATCGAGGCGCACTGGCTCGAACGCGGCGTCACCGCGCGCCGCAAGCGCAACATGGGACGGCTGGAAAAGCTCTATGAAATGCGGGCAGCCCGCGCCGCCATGCTCAGCCCCACCGGCGTGGCCAAGATCGCGCTGGGCAGCGATGATGTGAAGACCAAGGCGGTGATCGTTGCCGACAAGGTCACGAAGAAATTCGGTGAGCGGGTAATAATAAAGGACTTCACCTTGCGCATCACGCGCGGTGACCGGATCGGTATTGTCGGGGCCAATGGCACGGGCAAGACCACGCTGCTCAAACTGCTGACCGGCGAACTGGAGCCGGATTCGGGCAAAGTAACCCTCGCCAAAACGCTCGACGCGGTGATCATCGATCAGCAGCGCAGCCTGCTCTCACCCGACAAGAAGTTGCGCGATATTCTCGCTGAGGGCGGTGATTGGGTCGATGTGCGAGGCGTGCGCAAACACGTTCAGGGCTATCTCAAGGACTTCCTGTTCGATCCCGGCATGGCCGATGCCCGCGTCGGCACACTATCGGGCGGCGAGCGTTCGCGGCTGTTGCTGGCGCGCGAATTTGCCCGGCTTTCCAATCTCTTGGTGCTCGACGAGCCGACCAATGACCTCGATCTGGAAACGCTCGATCTGTTGCAGGAAGTGATTTCGGATTACGATGGCACCGTGCTGATCGTCAGCCATGACCGCGATTTTCTGGACCGCACGGTAACGGTGACGCTGGGCCTCGATGGCTCGGGCAAGGTTGATATTGTTGCAGGTGGCTATGCCGATTGGGTGGCGCAGCGGCAGGCCAAGGCTGCACCGACGAAAACAGCAAAAGCCGCAGCACCGCCGCCTCCCCCACCGCTGAAGAAAGCAAAGCTCACCTACAAGGACCAGCGCGACTACGAGCAACTGCCCCAGCGGATCGCGGAAATCGACAAAGCCATCGCCCGCGATGAGGCGGTGCTGTCTGACGCCGCGCTCTACACCCGCGATCCGGCAAAGTTCGCCGCGCTGACGGCGGCCATAGACAAGGCCCGCGCTGATAAGGACGCCGCCGAGGAGCGCTGGCTGGAACTGGCGGAGCTGGTTGAGGGTTAAGCGCCCCCGCCCAGCCGCTCGGCAATCCGCTCATCCATCCGCTTTTCAAGCATGGCCAGCGGCATCACGCCTTCCTTCAGCACATCGTGGAACCACGGCAGGCTGAACTTTGCGCCCAGTTTCGTCTGTGCCCTTTCGCGCAGTTTCAGCCACATATTGTGGCCGATCTTGTAGCTGCAAGCCTGCCCCGGCTGCGTGCAATAGCGTTCCACCTCGCGCTGGCTGCGCGGTCGGGTAAAGTCGGTGGTGGCAACGAGGTAATCAGTCGCCTTGGCGCGGCTCCAGCGCTTGGAATGGATGCCAGTATCGACCACCAGCCGCGCCGCGCGGAACAGGAACGACTGGAGATAGCCCGCCTTTTCGATCCCCGAATAGCCGCCCAGTTCATCGGACAACTGCTCGGAATAAAGCGCCCAGCCCTCACCATAGGATGAGATGAAGTTGTTGCGCAGCAGCATCGGCACTTCGCCGCCCAGTTGTGCATAGCCGCCTTGCAGATGGTGGCCGGGAACGCCTTCATGATAGGTCAGCGAGGGCAGCTGATATTTCGGCCAATCACCCACTTCCTTGAGGTTGATCCAGTAAATCGCCGAACGCGAACCATCGAGAGGCGCGCGGTAATAATAGCCGTTCGAGGCCCCGTCCTGAATGTCTGCCGGAACACGCCGCACATCGAGCGGCTGATTGGGTATGTCTGAAAAGGCCGGTGCCAGCTTGCCACGCATCGCCGCAACCCCGGCATTCAGCCCGGCGATCAGCTCTGCACGGCCCGCATCGGTGGCGGGATAAAGCTGATCGGGCGAGGTGTTGAGCGCAATCAGCCGCTCACCCACCAAGCCCTTGGTATAACCCGCAGCGTTGAGGATAACGTCCAGTCTGGCCTGCAATTCGGCGACTTGCTGCAGCCCGACCTTGTGCACCTCCTCAGGGGTCATGCTGGTCGTCGTCGCCTGTGCCAGAGCCGCAGCATAGATTTCGCCGCCTTGCTTCATCCGCCATAGCCCATCACCGGGGCGTGTCGAGCCGCGCAGGCGCTGGATCAGCGCTATCTGGCGATCGAGCGCCGGATAGACCTCAGCCGAAACGATCTTCGCCGCGCGCGCCTGCCATTCACCGTCGATGCCCAATGCACCCGCGCGCCGCACCAGACTGCGCACCATGCCGCTGTCTTCCGCCGCCGGACTGCGCAGTTTCTGCATCTGGCCGAGCGTCAGATCGAGCGACCAACCGGGTGCCAGAAATCCGCGTGCAGCCTGTGCGCGCTGGTATTCGCCGTTATCATCGAGTGCGAAACGGAAGGCGGCGAGGCGCGAGAGATAGGCCTCGCAATCGCCAACTGTGTTGATGGAGTGCTGGCTGTCGAGAAAATTGGGCACGCTGAAATAGGCCCCGCCCTGCTGGAATATCGGGTAGGGCCGTTGCACCGATTGCAGGCCAAAACGTTCGGGCACCAATCGCTGCTCGAACATATAGATCGCATTGGCGAGATTGCGGCGTCCAGTCGCGCTCAGTTCGGCTGCCGTAACTTCGCGCAGACCTGCCAAAGCCTTTTTCGACAATGCGCGGCTGATCACGCGCTGGCCTTCGCCATAGTCATCCAGCCGTGATTTCAGCGCCGCGCGCACGCCCTTGTCGAGGCCAAGTGAGCTGGCGCTTTCCGGGTTGATCAGCAGGTTGTTGGTGAAAATCGTGTCCATCAGCGCCGTGAGCGAGGCATCACCACCAGCACCAGCCCAGGCGGTTATCGGCAAACCTGCAGAAATTGCCACCGCGCCACTCGCCACCAGAAATTGCCGCCGTTCCATGTTTCGTCCCCGCAGAATAGTTACATCGGTGACGGGATTGCATGACGCGGGCGGGCAAGCAAGCGCCGCTCGTCGATTGCCTGTCAGCAGTTAGCCGAGCCGGTAAAACCCCGCCACCCTATCCAGCGCCAGCTTCAGCACCAGCTTGCCGCTGCGCACCGGCCAGGCGAGCGCTTTTTCGGCCAGAGGCAGCGTTTCACCAGCACAGACCACCCGCCACAGCACGTCGGCGAGGCCCGGTCCGGCCGCCGTGACTGCACCATCGAATCGCGTCTTGGCGGCGATCTGGCGTTCGGTGGCGTTGAGTCCGCGATCAGCCGTGCCTTTGATCCGCACCGCATCCCAACGCATGGTGATACTGGCGGAAAGCTGCGCGCGCTCCCAATCAGCACGGAGTTGTTCCCCGGCAGCGAACTGGCGATCATCAAGATGCCCGCGTGCATGGAGCCATGTGAGCGGCGATTCTGCCAGATTGACCGTGGCACTGCGGCGCCCACGCCGCGCTGCGGTGCGCGATGGCCCCTCGCTGGTCAGTTCGCGTTCGACAAGTTGGCGCTGCATGGGTTCTTCCCTTCCAAAAGTTGCGAATCAGCGCTTGCCAAATGTGGCTAGTTGTAGGAAAGTGAAAAACCAATTTGGTTAGTTTTGAGGTAAGGCGATGATCAACCGCATCCGCGACATCCGCCGTGAAAAAGCACTGACACTTGCCGACGTGGCCGAACGGTGCCTGCCGCCGACCACCGCCCAGACTATCGGACGGCTGGAAACCGGAATGCGCAATCTGTCGCTCGACTGGATGAACCGCATTGCCGCCGCGCTGGGGGTTGAGCCCGAATTGCTGCTGCGCGGTGAGCAATCCGCCCAGCCACAACTCGTCGCCCGGCTCACGGATAACGGAGCAGAAGCCCTCGCCGCCCCACGCGATGCGATCCTGCCGACGGCGCTGGGCGGTGATGGCCCGCTGATGGCGATTCTGGTCGAGGCCAGCGCGGGTGAGTACCGTGCCGGAGATCAGATATGGTTCCGCCAGCTGCCAGATCCTGACTGGTCGCGCCATATCAACCGCGATGTCCTCGCTCCGCGTCCGGGCGGTCGTTTCGCCTTTGGCCGGTTGATTGATCGCCAAGGCCACCGCATTGCCATTCTGCCGCCGGGATCAGGCCAGCGCCAATTGGTGATTGAAAATGCCGCCTGGCTGGCGGCGGCGGAAATGCTGGTGCGCAAGCTGTGAGCCGCCCCTTGCGCGTGCTGTCGATCTCCACGCTGTTCCCCAACGCCCTGTCCCCCGGCTTCGGCATTTTCGTCGAACGCCAGATGCAGGCACTGGCGGCACGCGGTGATGTCGAAATCGAGATGTGGAACCCGCTGGGAATGCCGCCTTTTCCGCTGGCGCTGCACCCCCGCTATCGCCAGTTGCGCAATATTGCGGCACGGGAATCGCGCGGCGCGATAGAAGTTTACCGGCCACGTTTTCACCTGCTGCCCATCATCGGCGGGCGCTTCAATGCCGCTGCGATTGCCCGGTCCGTGCTGGCACAGGTGCGTGCGCGCCACGCCGCGCGGCCTTATGATCTGGTCGATGCACAGTTCTTTTTTCCCGATGGCCCCGCCGCTGCGCTGGTCGCCAAAGCGCTCTGCCTGCCACTGTCGATCACCGCGCGCGGGTCTGATATCCATCTGTGGGGAGCCAAGCCCTATGCCTTGCAGCAAATGCTGCGGGCGGCGGATCAGGCCGCAGGAATGGTCGCGGTCTCGCAGGCGTTGAAGCAGGATATGGCAGCGCTCGGCATGGCGGCTGACAAGATCGGCGTGCGCTATACCGGGCTCAACCACGCGCTGTTCAAGGTCCAGCCGCGTGGTGAAGCGCGGGCTGCCATCACCGATATAGTTTCCGGCGATGGTCCGCTGATCGCCACCGTCGGTAATCTGATCCCGCTCAAAGGGCAGGATCTGGTGATCGAGGCCTTGGCCAATCTGCCCGGTGTGCAGCTCGTGCTGGCCGGTAAAGGTCAGGAAGAAGCCAGCTTGCGTGCCTTGGCTAAGCGGCTCGGTGTGGAGTCCCGCGTTCACTTGCCCGGCTCCATCGCACCTGAGCGCCTTGCCCTGTTGCTCAGCGCCGCCGATGCCATGGTGCTGCCTTCGGAGCGCGAAGGGCTCGCCAATGCGTGGATTGAAGCGCTGGCTTGCGGCACACCGCTGGTCATCACCGATGTCGGCGGCGCGCGTGAAGTAGTGAAGGCGCCATCGGCAGGGCGAATTGTCGCGCGCGATGCCCCTGCGATTGCCACTGCCGTGCAAGACCTGCTGGTCTATTCCCCCGCTCAAGCCGAAGTCGCCGCTCATGCTGCTGGATACAGCTGGGAGGCCAATGCGGCGGAAATGTCAGCCTGGTTTCATCGCATTGTCGGCCAATAATTTCAGCGACTAGCTGCGTTCGCGGGCCAGCTTTTCCTGCCGGTCCATCGCAGTTTCCACGGGCACAAAGCTACTCGACGTCACCTTCAGCCAGATCAGGATCGGCGCGGCCATATAGATCGAGCTATAGGTGCCGACGAAGATACCCAGCGTAATCGCGGCGGTGAAACCGAAGATCACACCCGGACCAAGCAGCAGCAAGGCCAGTAGTGTGATCAGCATCGACAGCGAGGTGACGATGGTGCGCGACAGCGTTTCGTTGACCGAAAGATCGAGCAATTCGGGCAAGGGCATGCGCCTGAACTTCTTCAGATTTTCACGGATTCGGTCATAGACGACGATCGTATCGTTGAGCGAATAGCCGATCAGCGTCAGCAAGGCGGCCACGATGTTGAGATCGAACTCCATCTGCGTCAGCGCGAACAGGCCCAGCGTCAGCGTTACGTCATGCACCAGCGAGAACAGCGCGCCGACACCGAACTGCCATTCAAAGCGGAACCAGATGTAAGCCGCTACGCCCAAGGCGGCGAAGCCGAGTGCCTGAAAGGCGATCCAGCCCAGCTCCTTGGAGACTTTGCCGGATACCGAATCGACACCATCAATCCGCGCATCAGCGTGCTTTGCCTTGAGATTGGCGGTTATCTTGCGCGCCATGGCATCGGACAGACCGGGTTCTTTTTCGGCACCATCGGGCAGCTTCATGCGGATAGACACCGCATTTTCCTTGCCGTCCTGCTTCACCAGCTGGATCACCGGCTCGCCATAGCCAAGCGCGCCCACTTCTTCACGCAGCGCTGCCACCGGCGCCACCTGCGCTTGGGTGAAGGTTACACGCACCATCTGGCCACCACGGAAATCAACGCCGAAATTGAGGCCCTTGGTCATGATCAGGGCAATGCTGATCGCCATCAGTATCATCGAGCCGACATAGAACGGCACCCGCCACCGCAGGAAGCGGATGTTGGTGTTATCGGGAATGAGCTTCAGGAGTTTCATGACGAACCGCCCTTACAGATGGAGGTCAGCCGGCCGCGCCTTGCGCAACCAGCCCGCAACCCACATGCGGGTCAAGGTAACAGCGGTGAACACCGAGGTGGCAATGCCGATCACCAGCACCACGGCAAAACCCTTGATCGGGCCGGTGCCGAAAATGAACATCAGCACGGCGGCGATAACATTGGTGATATTGGCATCGAAGATCGCGCGGCTGGCTTCCTTGTAGCCCACTTCAACCGCCTGGATAACACGCCGCCCGCGCGCTCTTTCCTCGCGTATTCGTTCATTGATCAGCACGTTGGCATCCACCGCCGCACCGATGGTCAGCACGAACCCGGCAATGCCCGGCAAGGTCAGCGTCGTATTGGCAAGCGCCATGATGCCCAGGATCATCAGCACGTTGATCACCAGCGCGACGCAGGCATAGATGCCAAAACGGCCGTAAGTGACGGAGATGAAAGTCATCAGCGCCGCCGTGCCGACCAACATGGCAATCATGCCCTTCTTGATCGAGTCCGCGCCCAGATCGGGGCCGACAGTGCGTTCCTCAACCACCTTGAGGTCCACCGGCAGCGCGCCTGAACGCAGCGCGATGGCCAGCTGGGTGGCGCTTTCAACGGTGAAGCTTCCCGATATCTGCGCTTGCCCGCCCATGATCGGTTCATTGATATTGGGCGCAGACAGAACTTTGTCATCGAGGATGATGGCAAATGGTTTGCCGACATTCTCGCTGGTCAGCTTGGCGAATTTGGCGCCGCCGACCTGATCAAAGGTGATCGAAACCGCCGCTTCGCTGGTCTGCTGATCGCGTGTTTGCACGGCATTGGTCAACTGATCGCCCTTGATCCCGCCAAACCGCTTGACCGCAAGTGGCGGTGCGCCGGTCTTATCGGCATCGGCATAGGGAACGATGATATCGCCCGGAGGGACGATGCCCTGAGCGATGTCCGAAGGCAGCGCGGCGGTATCAACCAGCCTGAATTCCAGCTTGGCGGTCTGGCCGAGCAAGCTTTTCAGCGCTGCCGGATCCTTGAGCCCCGGCACCTGCACGACGATGCGGTCAACGCCCTGACGGATGATCGTCGGCTCACGCGTGCCCAGCGCATCTATACGCTTGCGAACCACCTCAATGGCGGTTTCCATTGCCTGACTGACAGCTTCCTTGATCCCTGCCTCGGTCGGAGTCAGCACGATCCGCGAAGATTCGACCACCGCGAAGTCCCAGACCTTTGGGCCGGTGGCGGTGCCATTGAGCAAGGGCATGATCACTTCGCGCGCAGCATCAACCTGCGAGGGATCGGCGAGCAGGAAGCTGATCGTGCCGTCCTTGCTCGAAATGTCACCGATGCGGATCTGCGGCTGCGCCTGTTTCAGGCGGTTGCGCACATCCTCTTCCATGCCGTCAAGCCGCTGGCGGCGCACCTGATCGGGGTTCGCTTCGAGCAGGATATGACTGCCACCAGCAAGATCGAGACCAAGGTTGATCATCGGCGCGGGCAGCATCTTGGGCCACTGCACATTCGCCAGCGAGGCCAGCGAAGGCAGCGCGCCGATCATGAAGACCGCCGTAAGTGCCCAGTAAAAGACCTGCTTCCAGCGCGGAAAATCGAGCATTGCCGTCTACTCAATCGTTCGCCGCACCGGGGGGCGGGACGATATCGGCAATGGTTGAGCGCAGAGCCTTGACCTTGACATTGGTGCCCAGCTCCAGCTCGACGTAATTCTCGTCAACCTTGATGACTTTGCCGATGAAGCCGCCTCCGGTGATCACCTGATCGCCCTTTTTGATCGCATTGATCTTGGCCTGAAGCTGCTTCTGCTTCTGCATCTGCGGGCGCAGGATCAGGAACCAGAAGATCAGCGCCATGAAAACGAGCGGAAGGAAGTTCATCCAGGCTGGCGGCGCATTTGCAGAGGCACCGGCGGCGAGAAGCGAGAGAGTTGCGCTGTTCATGAGTGGGATTTCGACTTTCGTATCAACGGGACCGGGTAGCCATGACCCTGTGTGGCGCGCGGGTTAGCAGCAAAGATGGGCAGTGGCAACGCAAGCGCAAGGGCCAGACGCGATGAAATATCCCACTCTTTGGCGACTTGGCTGTGGCGGCTTGCATCAGCGCAGCCCCATGCCTATAGGCCGCGCTTCCCTGATCCCTTCTCTTACGGATCACGGCCGGTCGGGACGTAGCGCAGCCTGGTAGCGCATCACACTGGGGGTGTGGGGGTCGCAGGTTCGAATCCTGTCGTCCCGACCAAGTGATTTTCCAACAAATACAACAACTTGCAGCGGTCGCCATGGTGGCCTCTGCAAGCTGTTACGCATCCGGCAAAAGCCCACCGTAAGAAGCAGCGTAGTATAGCTGCGGTCAAATCAATGATTGATCGCTTGCTCGTGGCGTGCTTCGACGTTGCGATGCAAACACTCTTTGATTCGATTGATTATCTACGCCGCTTGAAGGCCGATAATCCCACTGCCGATAAGGCACATCTTCAAGCAGCATTCATCGAAGCTTTTGCTCCGACCAAGGCGCGAAGCGTTTTGGTCAGTGACGGGTTTGCTTTTCGCTTCTCGGAAGCACGGACGGGCGCGTTTTCTAACACTGTTCTGTCTCTTTCCGCGCTGCAAGCGCATGACAGCCTGCCGTTTGTTATTGCCGTCGTCCGGCAAAACATAGTGGATTTCATGCTCGCCAACACTACCTTCCTCAAGAAAATTAGCCATAGCTCGCTCCAACTCCGCGTGGACAATATCAAGGGCAGCTTCAACGGCACTGACATAGTGACTGAGTATGAGGGCTTAGCGAATGCCCCTGCCCAATTTGAGGCTCTCTTCGCATTGCATTCAGCTTTCACTTGGGAGGAGAATGTTGAGCGGCTGGTCGAAACCACAAACGCAATCGTTGGCCGTGACAATCGGTTTCAGTCCAATCCGGCCAGCATGGCTATGATAATGGAAGCACCAGCACGGGCCGCTGCCGCTATCGTTGAACCACAGTTTATCGAAGCCGAACGCGAGTTGGCCGAGCTTGTGGTCAATCAGAGAGAAGCAATCCTTCGGGCAGCGCAGATTGATAACGTAAACCTTCGCGGCAATGCCATTGAGCAACTGCTGACCGGCGCGGCTAATGCTCACGAACTGGGAGATGTGGTTCGACCGCTGGGCGAGGGACGGCTGGTGATCGACATCAAGACCAAACTACTAGATCGGGCATCTGCACCCAAGGCCTACAATGTCGATAAGATGCTAACATTCTTGGCAGAGCCGGATTCAGTATTTGCCTTCTTGATGATCGGCGTGGATGTTCATGCAGGCACGGTGTCGGCGCGACTACTGCCAGTTTTGGAAAGTTCGCTACTCGATGCTACTGGCGTGCAGCATCACTGGGCTGGAAGAACGTCGAGGGGAGTCACCCAGCTTTCAGGGCAATTTGGACGGGCGAGTGCGCCTGACTATCAGCCTGTTGTTGACGAAGATAAGGCCCGTTCGTTCCTCGACCGACTACTGAACTTGTAGCAGCAATTAAATCAGAAGCTGGGATTCCTCACGTGGTGTGGCGATGGCTGAGCCGCGCCGTGCTTTGTCGTTGATGGTGTTAAGCGTGTTGCGTTCCCAAAATACCCCTTCTGCGTATCCTTGAATGCTACGGTCTTGCTCAGCCCGGCGAAGTCTCCACTCCGACAAAAGAGCATATTCTTCCACAGCCTCAATTCCGATGTATCTCCGGTCCAACTTACTGGCCACAACAGACGTGGTTCCGCTGCCCAAGAACGGGTCAAGGACCAAATCGCCTCGATTTGAACTTGCCAGTATAAGCTTGGCGAGCAGCTTCTCACTCTTTTGCGTAGGATGATCGGTGTTTTCTGGCATCGACCAGAACGGTATCGTAATGTCAGTCCACATGTTGGAAGGGTGAGTATCGCGGAAATTGCCGCCTTGCGTTTCAGCCCAATCCTTCGGTGTCCCGTCGCCATTGCGATAGGGCGCAATTACTTTCCTGCGGAGCTTAACCGTTTCGACATTGAAAGTGAATTCATCGCCGACCGTGCAGAACCAAATGTCTTCGCTTGAATTTTTCCAATTGGACTTTGCTCCCCGCCCTTTTTCACGCTCCCATGTGATGCGGTTACGAATACGAAGGCGGCTGGAGGCGGCATCAAAGATAGAAGCAGAAGTATGCCAATCACCACAAATATAAACCGTGCCTGTCGGCTTCATCAATGGAAGCAAGTTATCCAGCACATTTCCCAGCCAAGCTGTATATTCGTCAACTGGGCGTTTAGAGAACGTATTGTCGCCAAAGCGCTTGTTGAGATTATACGGTGGGTCAAGAACAAGCAGGTCAACCGTTCCGGCAGGCAAGCGAGCCGCCGCTTCAAGACAGTCGCCGAGGATCGTGCAATCCATCGCTGCGTCAAGGCTATCAGTAGCAAGCAATCCATTCCGAAGGTCACGCCGCTCTTTATCGGTCAATGTGATCGTTTGATTTCTTGGAGCTCGTTCCTTTGTTTTGCCAGCTTGCTCAGTCACGTTTTGGAATTCACTTTCTTGGTCGATTAGGCTGCAATCTCGTGCCGAGGCATTTGCACGGCATCTGTGCATTCCATACCTAGCTAGCAGACAATTCAATTCTGGCACAGTGGCGTTGTGCCTTACGCTGCACTTATTCAGAGGATGCGGGTGCAGGCGAGCCGCAACAAGTGCAACCGCTTAACGGAGGTTGGCAAGCAAATCCCTTGTGTGACGTTCATAGCAACGCCCCGCACCCGAAGGTGCGAGGCGCTGGCAGCGTCAAGCAAGAAGGAGGGGACTGCCCCGCTGCTGGTTCCGTTTGATTATCGTCCAACGGTTTCCGATGGGACGGGCGCGGTAGGGTGGGCCGCGCACCGCAACGCTGTCACCTTCATCAGCGTGGCGGCTTTCTCTGAATGCGTTCAGGCGCTTTGCACGGTTCGCAGATACGGACATGCCGCGTGTCGTCTGACCAGAACGGCTTGCGGCAGCACATGCAATCCCGCCACCCGACATGGCGAACGATACGGGGCGGATTGTGGTCAATATCCAGCACTGCCTCGCACCGCGTGCCACCATCATAGGGCCAAGGCAGCGGCTCAATGAACCCGTAGCCGTTACCCTTGGGCCGCTGTGCCGCCGCTACAGCGCTGACGGGTTTCGCAGTGCGGCTACCCCCTTGGCGCGGTGGCTGCTCGCGCTGTGCTGGCGGCGCTGGGCCGCGTTCGCGGTAAGCTGCGAGCCACGGCGGGACGATCTCGGCAGCACTCACCCGCTATGTTCCCAAATTCGGTCGCGCCGCCAAAGCCCCCACGCACCTTCCCGGTGCCAGCGGCGCAGGCATGTCAGGACCGTTGGCATGTCCTTATCATCAAGTGTCCCCGCACCAATTGCGTCACGCGCCTGAGCTTCAAAAGCATCAAAGCTGCCATAGGCTGACTCGATTGGCGAGCGTGGCGCGATGCGAGCGGCTTCCAGCTTGCGGACCCGTTCCGCTAATGCTCGCACGCCTGCCATGCGCCTATTTCCCTGTCAGCTTTTTCATCGCTGCGCCAAGGTTCACAGCACCCGCAAAGTTGGCATCGTGCATCGCCTTTCGAGCTAGCGCCGTTTCAAAGTGCCGCTCAACAAGCCGTTCGCGCTCCTCTGGTGTCAGCACGTCGCGGCGCGGGGCATTGTGCTTATCGTCGCCATTGTCCCTCATTGCGGCAGCGCCCCCAAGCCGCAGAGCAGGTCAAAGGCACTTTTGCGCACGGTGGCTTCGTCGCTATCGCGCAGCACGTCCATGCAGGCAGTGACCGCCTGCTGTTTCAGTGCCTCGGTATCCGCCGGGGTCATGTCCGCGAACAGTTCCGCCCGCGAAATGCCGCACATGGTCAGCGTTTCCTCAAGGGTGAGGCTCAACACCTTCATGGTGTAAGCGCCTGCTCCCATGCGATTGGAACTGGCAAAGCTATGCGCGTCGTTCTTCGCCTGCTGGTATTCGCTGACAGGCTGGATTTTGACCCGCTTGCCGAACAACAGCGTGACGACGAACATATCGCCGGGGCTTGGTGGCAGCGCCTCAACGCGGTTGCCGCTCCACATTTGCTGTGTGGTCATATCTGTTTCGCCTCCAATATGATGATACGGCTTTCCAAGTTTTCGATGGCTTGGATGCCAGCGACCGACTGGATGCACGTTATCAGGGTGCGCCCGGTTTCAGGGTCAACCTGCCCCGCTGCCACGGCCTGCAAAATCTGCTGCGCTTGTTCGCCAAGCGGTCGGTCGGGAGATAGGTCAAACTCGACCTTTTCCGCCTGCTGTTTGATGGCAGGGGCAACACGGGCTAGAACCAGACCCGCCGCCTGCATGTCACCCTCAAGCGCCTTGTCGATAACCACACGGGCGATGGCGGGTGCATCTTCCATCAACGCCTTAGTCACGCGGCTACGCTTATCCAGAATTCCCGGAGGTCTGCCGGATGGATTTGGACTTTTCATGCCGGGCGTCCAACGACCTGGCGCGGGTGTCGCGGCCTGATCCAAAGAGTCCGTCATCACGCAACGTCCCGAAGCGCGAACGCCTTTTCTGACGCGGTGCGAGCCTCGCGCAATGCTTTGGCCTTGTGCGGCGGACAGCCAACAGCCTTCTCAAGCTCTTTGAAAACGATGCCTGCTCGCTGTTCGATCATGTCCTTGGCAGCGACCATCACCTTGAGCCGCTTGGAAACGGCAGGTGCATTGCGCTCGTGATACATGCGGGTGAACACCGATTGCATGTTTGCATCAATTCCGGCGAGGTAAGGCGGCGCTCCCAAAACAGCCGTTGCACTTACATCATCGCCATTGGCCACCGCGTCCTGAATGAACTTCATACGTTCGCCGGTGGGCAACGCCTTCACATAGGCCCGCACCTCCGCCGCGACCGAATGCGCAGCTTTGGACGTAACGGGCGCGGTCAGCTCCTGCTCAAGGTGCGCAATGCCCTTCACGAGGTTGGCGCGGGTGTTGTCGAACCCCTTGGCAATTACCGCCAACTGCTTCTGCGCAAATTGGTCTGTTTCAATTATGACCTGATTTTCATTCCATGACGGGTTTTTCTCCGCTTTGGCCCGTCCGTCCCATACTGTGCGAATGCGCTCATAAGCTTCGCTGAACGCGGTTACGGTCGGGGCGAGCACTGCAATGGTTTCGTCGTCATACCCCTCAATCTCTTTCACGTTATCGGGGTGCAATGCCAATGAAACGCGGGTGTCTATATTATCAGACATGGGGCCTCCTAGTGCTTGATACGGCTTACGATTGGTGTGTAAGCTACCTGTTCTCGCTTAGTTCTAGCAACTAAAACAATTGCTTAGGTCTAAAGACAAGCAAACAGGGTATTTGTCGGTCTATTTGGGATCGTAGCAAATCGTAGCAGGAGAAAAGCCGCCGTTTGCAACGATCATAGCCGCCCTAATCCCGCGAAAACCCTCGTGCTTTGGGTGAGCGTAGCAATCGTGGCCGTAGCAAGGGCCGCGTCATGGGCGTTCGTAGCTATCGTGGCGTAGCGTCCAGCAGACAATATCCGAGTTACTTACTTAGCCCTGTCGATTGAACTGACACGAACACAGCGGAACGCCGCAAAGCGGCTACGTTTGCTACCTTCCGCGCCAAAATACACACAAGCTGCTCGTAATGCAGCGCTTTTTCCAACCGGAACCGTAGCAAACCCGCCGCTACGGACTTGCTACGATTGCTACGGCAACGACACCCGCGTGGTTAAGACCATTCCTTCACCACTTGCGGCGCGATAGTAATGTATCGGGATTTGTCCCCCGGATACGATTTTACGCGGACACGCCGCAGATCACTGAGCAGATCAAGGGCATCATCGATACGCTTCCCGCCTCGCAGCGCCCCCGGCCCCTTCTGGCGAATCATATTTACGGTGATTGGGTCGCGGGGCTTTTCGCGCACGCGGCGGCATAGCCACTCCTCCAGTTTCTCCGCATTGCGGACTTCCTCGGTAACGTCTGTTGAGGAGCTGAATCGCACGGCTTCGTCCAGATACCACCGCATGAGTGCGCAGGCGCTGTCGATAGTGCTTGCGGTGATAGGGCTGAGACCCTCGGCGTATGTGTTGAACACATGCAGGCAGCAAGCGATCCGCGCCGCATTCTCCGCCGCCTTGCTCGCTATGTCCTTGATGGTTGAGTATTCACGATCACCCCCAATCAATTCCTCCACCTCATCGTGAAACAAAATCCACACACGTTCGGCAGCAGAGTCCAACCGAACACAGTGCCCGTCCAACCTTCCCATTTCATCAAATGCGGCTGGAATCAGCAGGAGGTGCGCGACACGCACTTGAAAAGCTCGCAACGCTGACATGGATGACGGCGGCTGCTTATAGAGCCGCGTTCCTTGCGTAGTCGGAGGATGGCACATCAGGAACCGTGCGAAAAATCCAATGCCACGCGCCAGCCCGTCAGTTTTTTCGCTGAACTTCGCCAACACATCTGGCTGAAGCATAAGCCCCATCGTTCCGCGAACGCTCTCGATAATGGTCTCACCACGACCGACACGCGCCTCGCGGATTGGGCCTCCATCCCAAATCTGATTGAGCAGCCCCATGTTTCTCTGGGCATTCTCCGCCTTCATTGAATGCGAACCGAAGATGACGCCAGCCTCTGCGCTGACCACCGCCGCAATGGGGTATTTGTCGAGATGAGCGACCAGTGCCTCGGCGGTATCGTCGCCCCTCAGCATCCGAGGGACGATAGGCGGGTCTTCAGGTTTGTCCCCCTGCCTACCGTTGTTCTCCCACGCCTCCATTGCGTCACGGTGCATTCGCTCCCAGCGCTTTTGCTCCTTTCGCTGATGAGCTTCCCAATCGTGAAGCGGCTGCATGAACAACTTGTCCACCGTGGATTTGCGTTCGCCGCTTTGAGCAATTGTGAGAAAGAACAGCGAAGCCGGACCATGCAGCCTGTCGTCCCGGCTCACGCTGAATTGGGTTTGGACTGCGGCTGACACAGCCGAAAGTGCGCAACCCGCGACCATTGCCAGCGGGGCCTGCACATAGTCGGCTACCTGCTCAACTGCATCCCTGATGATGGGAGGCAAGCGCTCGACGGGGTAGGGTTCCGGCTGGTCGTATCTGCGCAGCGGTTGCGGGTTCCAAGGCAGTTCGCGCAGAAATGCGTCGTTCGCCGTTTGGCTCATGTCAACGGGCATGGCGTTGTGCCTCCCGCATGTAAGGGGAAACGCCCGCTTGCGGACTTTCGCTGCAAATTCGTATGTTGCTCATCGGTAAGTTGCTCCGATGCGGCAGGGTTGGCACGCCCTGCCGCATTTTCATGGCTGGGGCTTATGGTGGGGATGCCGCGCATTCGCAGCGGCCAGATTGTTCTGCTTATTCATGCAGATGCACCGATTGAACGACACCCTTGAGGTGTGCGGTTCAACAATCCGACGGCGCTATATGCGCTCGTGCTGGCATAGGAACGCTCCGCCAACCATCGCATGACGGTTGCGCGTTCGTATCGCACTGGGCCTTGCGGCTGGTCAGACAGCTTGAGGAACTCAGGGCCACGGCCCTTGTTGCGCCAGATTTCTAATGTGTTCGGCTTGATGGAGAGCAGCGCCGCAGTTTCGGCACTGGTCATAAGTTCATTGTCATGGGACATATCGGCAGTCCTGAAGATCGGTTGCCGACAACTGCATTCGCAACTGTCGTCGCCGCATCCGCCATGGGACTGCTACTTTTTGTTCTATCCGACCGACCTAAATCGGCACCGCATCACGCTCGGATAAAACGGGCTAGGCATAGCTTTACTTAGCAAGCCATAGTCATGCAAGTCATTATTTTTGCTTGATAAACGGCTGTTTAGTAATCTGAACAACTGTCATGCACGGAGCGGCACCACATTCGCCCCCGTTGCTTTCGCATGTGCAATCCTTGCTTGCTGTTCAATCCAATCGCTAACCTGCTGAACTTCGGGGTGCAGATATTGCAGGCGAGAGGTCTGGAGGTAGTGCCTCGCCGTGATTCCTTGCGGCACATGGTTCGTCAGCAATTCCAGCTTGAACAGGTCAATGCCGCAGGCGGAAAAACCTGTGGTCACGAATGTCCGCCGGAGGTCATGCGGCGAAACCGCGCCGCTTCCATCGCTGGCGATACCCTCAATCTTGCCCAACTGCTCAAGCGGGGCGCGGGTGTCGGTGATATATCCGCATTTGCTGTTTGACGGGAACACGAACTCGCTGTTTCCGGCTTTCTGCCGTTGCTTGAGGATGGCCACGGCTTGCGTTGATAGCGGCAGCCATACCGGATTACCGTTCTTGGGGTTGGGCAGATGCCACCAGCACTGCGCGGGGTCGTCCTCAAGATGCACCTGCTCCCAGCGCAGCGACCCGCCTTCGGATTTGCGTGCGCCTGTGAGCATAAGGAAGCGAACGAGATCGACACCGGCCAACGCGCTGGCGTTGCGTGCAACAATGCGCAGTTCGGTTAGGCGGTTCCAAACCTCGCCAACCTTGTTGAGTTCGACATGGCGCGTGCGGGGTTCAAACTCTTTCCAATCGTCCTTCATTCCGTGGACGGGGTTGTTCGGGATAAGCAAAGAGCCGTCCGAACGCTTGAAACGGCGATTGGCAAAGTTGACCAGCGTGCGCAGCGTGACGAGGGAAATCTGCGCCTGCCCCGGCGCTGGTCTTCCATCCAACCCGTTTTCGCACATTTCCTTGTGGCGCTTGCGAACGTCCTGCTCGCGGATGGAGGCAATGGGCTTGTCTTTCCAAGCGGCAAACACCTTGTCGATGTGGCGGTTCATTTCGCCCTTCGTGCTGTCCCGCATTTTACCATCACGGGCCATGTAAAGGTCAGCGACCTGCCGCAACGTGACCTTCTCGGCTTCATCCTGCCGCCATTGCTCGCGGGGGTCTTTGCCATCCTCAAGCTGGTGACGGTATTCCTCCGCACGGCGGCGAGCATCGTCAACAGTCCATGCGCCATAGGAACCGATGGTGAGGCGCACCTCCTTTTCGGTGCCCCGGATGCGGCCCTGCGCGATGAACTTGGCAAGGCCGGTCGGCGTTACCCTAACTCCGAAGCCTTTGCTGTCGGAACACCAATATAGCACGTCAGACTTGGACAGACCGGGCTTGGCCACACGGTCTATGCTGGATTTCGTCAACTTCATCTTTGGCATGTCGCTACTCCCAATAAGTTTCCCGTAAGCAGCCCGCATAAAGCTGCGGCAATCTGCTTAGGGCACATTCGGAGAGCCAAGCAACTGATTTAGCTTGATTATCCAGCAACTTCAAGCTGCGTAAAGCTACGTCAATTTAGGGACGAAAATACTGGGGGTGTGGGGGTCGGAGGTTCGAATCCTCTCGTCCCGACCAATTATTTCAAATACTTAGACTATTTTCTCAGACCCACTCCGAGCTTTAGTCTGGGGTTTAGTCTGGGGAGATTTTTTCACTCCAAATCTGGCGGCTCCGGCTACCCCATCTGCGGGGATTCTCCCCGCAACACCCCGAACATGAGCGGGGCTAAAGACGCGCTCTGTCCCGCCGCCGTGACAGCCCGCTGCTCAGAGCAATCCGAACCGCCTCACGCTTGAAATCTTCCGTATGCTTGATCATCTCGTCGGTCTCCTTGAGCGAGTGTTAAACTCTCAAGTGACCGGCGCAAAACCGTTACAAGTCCAGTTAGATCAACCTATTGCACCATCGCCCCTTCAGCCACGGCAATGGAGATACCGCTTACTCCCGCCTGACCAGCGAGAATTGCAATGTACTGCGCCACGGCGCGGCGGTAGCTCGCCTCTTCAAGATAGGCGGCAATAGCTTCCTGCACCGCCTCGAACGGCAACTGCCGCCCTTCCGTGCGGCGGCCCGAACGGATCACATGGGCGCCGAAGCGGGTCTTGACTGGCTGGGTGCAAAGTGTGTTCTCCGGCAGCGCGAACAGCTTCTCCTCAAATGGTTTCACCATCTGCCCGGGCCCGACCTGACCCAGTTTGCCGCCTTGCTCTCGCGAGGGGCAAGCTGAGCGCGCACGGGCCAGTTCGACAAAGCGTTCCGGTTCGGCTTGCAACTGGCGGATCAAGGTGCGGGCATCGCCCGTGGCCAGGCCCAAGGCAAACGAGTCTGCCGGGTCGGCCTCGATCAGGATGTGCTCAGCCTCGACTAGCACAGGCGAAGCAAAGCGATCACGATGGGTGTCATAATAGCGGCGACAGGCAGCTTCGTCTGCCTCCGGAATTCGCACTTCGCGTTCCAGCAGCGCGTCGATCTGCGCGTCTTCTTCGGTAAGCGGTCGGCCATCGCTATCGCAGCGATCATCTGCAGGAACGCCCAGCCGCTTTGCCTCGTCAAGCAGCAGCTGACGCACCGCCAATGCTTCGGCGGCGGCGTGCCAGGCCGCTTCGGCGTCAGGCGCTGGATGATGCTGGGCTTCGGCCGCAATGGCCTCTGCCGGGATTTCTCGCCCGCCGACGATGACCGGTTCCGGGTTCATCGGGCCAGCTTCCTTGAACGGACCACCTGATAGCCCGGCCGCCAGACATAGCGCACCGGTGCGCTGAGCATGTGCACCAGACGGGTGAAGGGAAACAGGAACAGGATCGTCAGCCCTAGGAACAGGTGCAGCTTGAATACCAGTGCCACGTCGACGATGTGGCCAGCCGCGCCGGAGCGGAAAGTGAAGATGCCCTGTGCCCAGTTCATGAACTTGACCATTTCGTGACCATCAAGTTGCTGCAGCGACAGCGGGATCGTGGCCAGGCCAAGGGCCAGTTGCGCCCACAAAAGCAGAATGACCATGTTGTCGGCGAGGCTGGAAGCAGCGCGGACCCGTGGATCGAAGAAGCGGCGATGGATCAACAAGGTCGCCCCGGCGATCCCCAACACCCCGGCAAAGCCACCGGCGACTATGGCCAGCAGCTGCTTGGCCCCGTGCGAGATACCCAGTGTGTCGAACACGACAATCGGGGTCAGCAGGCCAACCACGTGTCCGGCGAAGATCAATAATACCCCGACATGGAACAGCACCGACCCGATCATAAGCTGCTTGCGGCGCAGCAGTTGGCTCGATCCGGCGCGCCAGGAATAGGGCTCGCGATCATACCGGATCACCGAACCAACGGCGAGAACGGCGAGGGCAATGTAGGGGTAGATCCCGAACAGCAGATTATGGATGAAATCAGCCATGAGCTTGGCTCCCGAGGGGGTCGGTGGTCTGGAAACGGGCGACGATGGCGGCGGCCTGTGGACATTCGGCAGAAGCGTTTGGCGCGGCGGGGCCATCGAAGCGGATCTGCTCCTCCTCCCAGGCGGCATCGAGCGCGGCGAGGTCATCGGGATCATCCGCAGGGGCGATCTCAAACGCCTCACCGCCTGCGCCGGCAAGATCCGCCAGAATCCGCATCGGGGCAGCATAGGGCGTGCCTTTTTCTTCCAGCCGTTCGGCCAAGGCAGAGAGGATAACACCCGGTTGTGCCAGTTCTTCGGCAGCCTGCGCGGGCGGCAGGACCGAGAGGTATTCTAGGAACAGCGGCAGATAGTCCGGCAGCTCCTTTGCCGTGATTTCAAGTCCCTGGGCCTCGTATCGGTCACGCAGGTCAACCATCGCCTGCCCCCGGTCGCGGCTTTCGCCGTGGACGTGTTCGAACAGGTGGAGCGAAACGGCCCGGCCCCGGTCGAACAGGCCAACATAACGCTCTTGCAGATCGAGCAGGTCGGTCGCGGCCAGTTCATCAAGCAGCGGTTGCAGTGCGGCGCGCTGCTCGGCCGAAAGCAGGCCGTCATTGACCAGAGCGCCGGCCAGTTCCGGTGCGGCCTGTTGCACGGCAGCATCGGGATAGCGGAGCAAAGCGGACAGGGTGCGAAGGGTCAGTCGCATCAGAACACCTCCGTCGGGGTCTGGAGTTTCTTGCGTGCCGGGGCACCAAACAGGTTGGTATCGTTGGAGCCGCTCGAGCAGCCATTGCCGAATGAAAAGCCACAGCCGCCCTTTTCGTCATACATATCCTCCGCGTCCTCGCGGTGGCCGGTCGGAATCACAAACCGGTCCTCGTAATTGGCGATGGCCATGATCTGGTACATGTCCTCGATTTGCTGCCCGGTCAGGCCAACCTCGCAGGCAATCTCTTCCTCGATTACCCCGCCCACGGTCTTGGCGCGCATATAGGCGCGCATCGCCAGCATCCGCTCCAACGCGTCGGCAACTGGCGCTTCCTTCCCAGCGGTAAGCAGATTGGCGAGGTACTTGAGCGGGATCCGCAAGCTGCGCACATCGGGCATGCCATTGTGCGCCGAAATCTTGCCTGCGCTGGCCGCATTGTTGATCGGTGAGAGCGGTGGGACATACCAGACCATCGGCAGAGTGCGGTATTCGGGGTGAAGCGGGAAGGCGACTTTCCATTCCATCGCCATCTTCCACACCGGCGAACGTCGCGCGGACTCCAACCAGGCCTCGGGAACGCCGTCTTTGCGGGCCTGCGCAATCACCTCGGGATCGTTGGGATCCAGGAAGATATCGAGCTGAGCCTGATAAAGATCCTCGACGTTCTCGGCGCTGGCCGCCTCCTCGATCCGGTCGGCGTCGTACAGCATCACGCCCAGATAGCGGATCCGTCCGACGCAGGTTTCGCTGCAGACTGTCGGTTCGCCCGCCTCGATCCGGGGGTAGCAGAAGATGCACTTCTCGCTCTTGCCGGTCTTCCAGTTGAAGTAGATCTTCTTGTAAGGGCAGCCAGAGACGCACATCCGCCAGCCGCGGCATTTTTCCTGATCAATCAGGACAATGCCATCTTCCTCGCGCTTGTAGATCGATCCGGATGGGCAGGCCGCCACGCAGGTTGGATTGAGGCAGTGCTCACACAGCCGCGGCAGATACATCATGAAAGTGTTTTCGAACTCGCCGTAGATCTCCTTCTGGACCCCTTCGAAGTTGTAGTCGGCCGAGCGCTTGGAGAATTCACCGCCGAGGATTTCTTCCCAGTTGGGGCCGCCTTCGATCTTTTCCATCCGCTTGCCGGTGATCAGGCTGCGCGGCCGCGCAGTGGGGAATGCCTTGCTTTCCCCGGCGGTCTGCAGATGACCGTAATCGAAGGTGAAGGGTTCATAGTAATCATCGATTTCGGGCAGGTCGGGGTTGGCGAAAATCTTGGCCAGCAGCCGCCACTTGCCGCCCATTCGCGGGCGGATTGAGCCGGTCGGGGTACGTACCCAACCACCATTCCAGCGGTTCTGATTTTCCCAGTCCTTGGGGTATCCGATCCCAGGCTTGGTCTCGACGTTGTTGAACCAGGCGTATTCCATGCCTTCGCGGCTGGTCCACACGTTCTTGCAAGTGACCGAACAGGTGTGGCAGCCAATGCACTTGTCGAGGTTCAGCACCTTGCCGATTTGCGCGCGGACCTTCATGCTACAACCTCCTCTGCGCCTAGCGGCCCTTCGAGCCAGTCGACTTTGCTGAGCTTGCGGACGATCACGAATTCGTCGCGATTGGAGCCCACGGTGCCGTAGTAGTTGAAGCCGTAAGCCTGCTGGACGTAGCCGCCGATCATGTGGGTCGGCTTCAGTATCGCGCGGGTCACCGAATTGTGGATCCCGCCGCGTTGGCCGGTCAGCGGCGATCCGGGCACGTTCACGATCTTCTCCTGCGCATGATACATGAACAGGGTGCCTTCCTTCATCCGCTGCGAAACGACCACGCGGGCCACCAGCGCGCCGTTGGCGTTGAAGGTTTCGACCCAGTCGTTGTCGACCAGTTCGGCCTTGGCTGCGTCCACTTCGCTCATCCACACGATAGGCCCGCCGCGTGACAGTGTCAGCATCAACTGGTTGTCGGTGTAAGTGGAATGGATGCCCCATTTCTGATGCGGGGTGATGAAGTTCAGCACTACATGCTTCTGCCCGGCGGCCTCGGCCAGCATCGGCGCCACCGCCTTGGTATCGATCGGCGGGCGATAGACGCAAAGTGCTTCGCCAAATGCCAGCATCCATTTGTGGTCCTGATACAACTGTTGGCGCCCGGTCAATGTGCGCCACGGGATCAATTCGTGGACGTTGGTATAACCAGCGCTGTAGCAAACGTGCTCGCTTTCGATTCCGGACCATGTTGGTGAGGAAATGATCTTCCTTGGCTGCGCCTGGATGTCGCGGAACCGAATCTTTTCGTCTTCCTTGGGCTTTGCCAGATGGGCATGTTCGCGTCCGGTAAATTCCGATAGCGCTTCCCACGCCTTGACCGCCACTTCACCATTGGTTTCCGGGGCCAGCATCAGCAGGACCTCGGCTGCATCGATCGCGGTTTCAATCTTCGGCATTCCCTTAGTCGGGCCGTCCTCGGTGACTGTACCGTTGAGCTGGCGCAGGCTTTCGACTTCGGCGCTGGTGTTCCAACCGATCCCCTTGCCGCCATTGCCCAGCTTGTCCAGCAACGGGCCAAGCGCCGTGAAACGCTTGTATAGGCCGGGATAATCCCGCTCGACCAGCGCTACATTCGCCATGGTCTTACCGGGGATCGGCTCGACTTGACCCTCGCCCCAGTCGGCCACGTCGAAGGGCTGGGCAAGCTCGTTCGCCGTATCGTGCTGGATCGGGACCAGCACCACGTCCTGTTCCACGCCCAGTACTTCGGGCGCGATTTCGGAAAAGGTCTTGGCGAGCCCTTTGTAAATGTCCCAATCGCTGCGAGATTCCCAGACCGGATCCACTGCCGCCGACAGCGGGTGGATGAAAGGGTGCATATCGGACGTATTGAGATCGTCCTTTTCGTACCAACTCGCCGTCGGCAGAACGATGTCGGAATAGACGCAGGTGGTCGACATCCGGAAGTCGAGCGTGACCAGCAAGTCCAGCTTACCTTTGGGCGCCTCATCGTGCCACTTCACGTCTTTGGGCTTCTGGTGGCCCATCTCGCCCAGATCTTTGCCCTGGACGCCGTGTGCGGTGCCAAGCAGGTGTTTGAGGAAGTACTCATGTCCCTTGCCTGAAGAGCCGAGCAGGTTTGAACGCCAGACGAACATATTGCGCGGCCAGTTGGCCGGATCGTCGGGATCGAAGCAGGACATTTCAAGCTCGCCCGATTTGAGCGCGGCAGCAACGTAGTCCGGGGCGCTCTTGCCAGACGCCTTGATCGCCTTGCCTACTTCGAGCGGGTTGGTTTTGAGCTGCGGGGCACTTGGTAGCCAGCCCATCCGCTCGGCCCGGACGTTAAAATCGATCAGGCTGGCATCCCAGTCACCATCGGGTGCGGTTGGCGAGAGAATTTCGCTGACCCCCAGCGTCTCGTAACGCCATTGATCGGTGTGAGCGTAAAAGAAACTGGTTGAATTCATCTGCCGCGGCGGACGGCTCCAATCCAGCCCAAAGGCCAGCGGCAGCCAGCCGGTCTGCGGGCGCAGCTTTTCCTGGCCGACATAGTGGGCCCAGCCGCCACCCGACTGACCGACACAGCCGCACATCACCAAGAGGTTGATGATCCCCCGGTAATTCATGTCCATATGATACCAGTGGTTCAGCCCGGCCCCTAGGATGACCATGGACTTACCGTTCGTCGCCTCGGCATTGGCCGCAAATTCGCGCGCAACCGTGACGATGTGATCGGCCGGAATGCCAGTGATCGTTTCGGCCCAGGCCGGGGTGTAGGGACTGGTATCGCCATAATCCCGCGCCACGTGTTCGCCGCCCAATCCGCGGTCTAGGCCGTAATTGGCACATAGCAGATCGAACACGGTGGCGACGTAAGTGCGCCCCTCGTTAATCTCCAACTTACGAACAGGCACCCGTTTCAGCAGTACGTCCGGATGATCGGTGCCTTGAAAGAAGTCGTGTTCGCGGTTGCCGAAATAGGGGAAGGCAACGTCCAGAACTTCATCGTGATCCTTGTCGAGGATCGCGGTCATCAGCAACTTGACGTTACTGCCTGTACCATCCTTTTCCTCAAGGTTCCATTTGCCTTTTTCACCCCAGCGGAAACCTGCTGTGCCTGACGGAGCGACCACTTCGTCGCGCGCTTCGTCAATCGCGACGGTCTTCCATTCGGGGTTGTTCTCCTCACCCAGATTGCCCGCGAAGTCGGATGCGCGCAGCAGCCGGTCAGGCACGAACCGGCCGTCCTTCTCGATCAGTTGGACCAGCATCGGCATGTCGGAATAGCGGCGGCAGTAGTCCTCGAAATAAGGCACCTGCCGATCGAGATGGAACTCGCGCAGAATGACATGGCCCATCGCCAGCGCCAGTGCAGCGTCGGTTCCGGCCTTGGGGTTTAGCCAGATGTCGGCAAACTTAGTCGCTTCGGCATAATCGGGAGAAACGACCGCCACTTTGGCACCGCGATAGCGGGCTTCGGTCATGAAATGGGCGTCTGGCGTCCGGGTTTGTGGCACGTTGCTGCCCCACAGCATCAGGAAGCCGGAATTGTACCAGTCGGCGCTTTCTGGAACGTCAGTCTGCTCGCCCCAAGTCATCGGACTGGCAGGTGGCAAATCGCAGTACCAATCGTAAAAGCTCATGCAGGTTCCGCCGAGCAGCGACAGATAGCGTGATCCCGCCGCATAGCTGACCATCGACATCGCCGGGATCGGAGAGAAACCGATCACCCGGTCCGGACCCCACTGCTTTGCAGTATAGGCGTTGGCCGCAGCGATGATCTCGTTGACCTCGTCCCAGGTCGAGCGGACAAAACCGCCGTGGCCGCGGATCGCGGTATAGCTTTTGCGCTTGTCCGGATCATTCTGGATCGAGGCCCAGGCCGCAACCGGCGCCAGCGTGGCCCGCGCGGCGCGCCACAGCTTGACCAGCCGCTTGCGGATCAGTGGGTACTTCAGCCGCTGTGCCGAGTAGATATACCACGAGTAGCTAGCCCCGCGCGGGCAGCCGCGCGGCTCGTGGTTGGGTAATTCAGGCCGGGTGCGCGGATAGTCGGTCTGCTGGGTTTCCCAGGTGATGATCCCGCCTTTGACGTAGATTTTCCAACTGCATGATCCAGTGCAGTTCACCCCATGGGTAGAGCGCACGATCTTGTCGTGCTGCCAACGCTTGCGATAGCTGTCCTCCCAGTCACGCGCCTCGGCAGTAGTGACGCCGTGGCCATCGGAGAATTGCTCTTTCTTCTGGCGAAAGAAAGTCAGGCGGTCGAGCAGATGGCTCATGCTGTAGCTCCTTGGGCAACGGGGTTGGCGATAGCACGGCGGCGTTCGATATCGTGGAGCAGGCCGCCCTTGCGAGTGTAAGCCCACCAAGTCAGCGCCGCGCAGCTCGCGTAGAAACCGATGAAGCCATAGAGCGCCACCATCGGTGTGCCGGTCGCCGAAATCGACATCCCAAAAGCGCGTGGGATGAAGAAGGCACCGTAGGCGGCGATTGCCGAGGTAAAACCGACGATTGCCGCCGATTCCTTTTCGGCCTGACGGGTGCGCTGGGCAGCATCCAGTTCGGGCATGAGCCGCGGCACTTCCTGGCGCATGATGTTGGGGATCATCTGGAAGGTTGAGGCGTTGCCCACTCCGGTGACGAAGAACATGAAGATGAAGGCGCCGAGGAAGCCGTTGAAGTCCTTGGCTTCGAGGAAGTGGATCACGCCCAGCGCCCCGACAATCATGCCGATAAACACCCAGAAGGTGACCCGCGCACCGCCCCAGCGGTCTGCCACCCAGCCAGTAGCGGCGCGGCTGATCGCGCCGACTAACGGGCCCAAAAAGACAAATTTCAGCACATTCACGTCCGGGAACTGGCTTTTGGCGAGCAGCGGCAGACCGGCAGAAAAGCCGATGAACGATCCGAAAGTGCCAGTATAGAGCCAGCACATCAGCCAGTTGTGCTTGCGCTGGAAAATCACCGATTGTTCAGCGAAGCTGGCCCGTGCATCGGCGATATCATTCATCCCGAACCAGGCCAGTACGGTTGAGGCAATGATGAACGGCACCCAGATGAAGCCGGCGTTCTGCAGCCACAGCTGGCCGCCATCCTTGGTTGGCATGGGATCGCCGCCCAATGAACCGAACACGCTGGCGGTAATCACCAGCGGCACCGCGAACTGCATTACCGAAACGCCCAGATTACCGAGCCCGGCATTGAGCGCCAGGGCATTGCCCTTCTGTGCTTTGGGGAAGAAGAACCCGATATTCGACATCGAGGAGGCAAAGTTGCCGCCGCCAAAGCCGCAGAGCAGTGCCAGAACCAGAAAGATAAAATAGGGCGTATCGGGATCCTGCACCGCATAGCCGATCCCGAACGCCGGGATCAGCAGCGTGGCGGTGCTGAGCGTGGTCCATAGCCGTCCGCCGAAGATCGGCACCATGAACGAATAGAAGATCCGAAAGGTTGCGCCCGACAGGCCGGGTAGTGCGGCCAGCCAGAACAGCTGGTCCGTGGTATAGGCGAACCCGATGAGGGGCAGCTTTGCGACCACCACAGACCAGACCATCCAGACTGCGAAGGCCAGCAGCAGTGCGGGGATCGAGATATACAGATTGCGGTTGGCAATGCGTTGGCCGGTTTCCTCCCAGAAGGCGGAATCCTCAGGCCGCCAATCTGCGATGACCTTGCTTTTGACCTCGTGGGCTGCATGGGTTTCGGCATCATGCAGTCCGGCCATTTCCGGAAACTGCGGCAGCGAGCGATTATCGAGCCCGGCGGCTTTCTGCTCCATCTGGCGGATCGCCAGGTGCATCCAGCCAAGTGCCACGGCTACCAGCGCGAACAGCACCATGAAGCAACTGGTCCAGATGCCGGTCAGATCACTGACCGCGCCGAACACGATTGGCAGGACAAATCCGCCGAGCCCGCCAACCAGCCCAACCAGCCCACCGACTGAACCGACATGGCCAGGGTAATAGACCGGAATGTGCTTGTAGACCGCCGCTTTGCCAAGCGACATGAAAAAGCCGAGCACGAAGATCGTGATCACGAAGGGAACCAGGCTCATCGAGGTTGAAAAGGCGATGTCACCCTTGATCCCATGGATCGTGTAATCGGTCGCCGGATAGGATAACATGAACAGGCACAGCATCGACACGCCGAAGGTGGCGTACATAATCTTGCGCGCGCCATAGCGGTCAGACAGGATGCCGCCGTATGCGCGGAACAGCGAGGCCGAAAGTGAGAACGTTGCCGCGAGCATCCCTGCGACCTTGATGTCTACGCCATAGACCCCGATCAGATATTTGGGCAGCCACAGCGCCAAGGCGACGAAAGCCCCGAACACGAAGAAGTAGTAGAGCGAGAAGCGCCAAACCTGCTCGTTCCTGAGCGGCTCAAGCTGCTCTTTCAGGCTTTTGGGCTTTTCGCCGCTGATCTTGCGCGCGGCCAGATCAGGATCGTCCTTGGCAAAAACAAAAAACAGCACGGCAGTAACCGCCAGCACCGACGCCCAGATCAGAGCCACCGCTTGCCAGCCCATCGCCACCATGATCCACGGGGCGACGAACTTGGTCACCGCCGCGCCGACATTACCCATCCCGAAAAATCCGAGCGCAGAGCCCTGTTTTTCCTGCGGGTACCACTTGGAGACATAGGCCACGCCGACTGCGAACCCGCCGCCGGCCAAGCCAAGCCCAAGCGCTGCGACTAGCATCATTGCGTAAGTATCTGCAAAGGTTAGCAAATAAGTTGAAATAGCCGAGGCCAACATGGTCAGCGGAAAGACGATCCTTCCGCCGTACTGGTCAGTCCAGACCCCGAGCAGCAACCGGACCAACGAACCAGTCAGGATTGGCGTGCCGACCAGCAAGCCGAACTGGGTGTCGTTAAGCCCCAGATCGTGCTTGATCTGGATCCCGATGATCGCAAAGATCGTCCAGACCGCGAAGCAGACCGTGAAAGCAAATGTGCTGAGGCCGAGAGCCCGGTTCTGCTCGCCATGGTTGACCGTTTGCTGGAGTGGCATGATGAATTCCCGCCTGTTTGGATTCGATGCAGCAAGGCATGGCGCGATTGCTGGAAGCAGGCTTGATCCGGATCAAATTGGCTCTTCGCGGATGGCAAAAGCGCGATGGCCATGATCCGCAGCGTCTTTCGACTTGCGGCAGATCAAGTCTATGATTGATAAGCATCAATTCAAGCGTTAGGGATCGTGTTCAAAGGGAGTGTCCAAATCCGTGCGCGTCGCTGAAAAACCAGAGATTGCCAAACTCCCTCTATTCCGGGAAATGCAGGACGAACAGCGCGAGCGGATCTTCTCAAGCTCATTCCTGCAGGTCTTTCCGCCGCAGCTGACTCTGTTCGAACTTGGCCAGCATCCAGACTTTCTTCACGTTCTGGTCGATGGCCTAGTCGAACTCTATGCGACCAGCGCCGGGCGTGACACGACCATTGGAATCGTTGAGGCGGTGACCAGTTTCATTTTGGCCGCCGTCGTCACAGATCAGCCTTACTTGATGTCAGCTCGCACTATTGCTTCGTCACGGATCCTGCTGGTTCCGGCAGCATTGGTCCGCGAAGTGGTGAAAGACGATTGCGCGCTGATGCAGGCCACCATGCGTGAACTCGCTCAAGCCTACCGTGATATGGTTCGTGCGCTGACCGACATGAAGCTGCGCCAATCGGCCGAGCGGCTGGGTAACCTGATTCTTCAGCAAGATCATCGGCAGGGCGGGACCGGCAAGGTTCGGCTCAAAACCGAAAAGCGCCTGCTCGCTTCACTGCTCGGCATGACGCCAGAGAATCTGTCGCGTGCGTTTGGGGTGCTTGGCAGCCGCGGAATTTCGGTTAACGGACCTCAGATAACAATCTCTGATCGCGCCGCACTGGAAGCTTTCGTTCGCCCCGATCCGGTGCGCGAAAATCTGGCCTGATCAGAACTTCGCCTCGACCGAAAACCACAGCTTGGTTGTATCGGTAGCAAAGGCATCCGCATTGTAATAGGCCAGCTTGGCCGTCAGAGAGAAGCGCTTGTCCACCGGATAGCTGGCCAACGCGTTCCATTCCTGACCATAGGCAATCCCGCCGGTGGTTGATCCGTAGTCGTGCCAAGCCGCGCGCAACACCAGACCGGCCAGCGGGCCTTTGCCCGGAACCTTGTAGCTCGCATCGAAATAGACATCGCGCAAACCATTGGCGGGGGTTGTCAGGAACTTGTCGGCCCAGCCGTTGAAGGCGTGGAGCGTGGCCAGCGGGGTTTGCAGGGCGACGGCACCGTTGCCTTCCAGCCGCTCGTATCCGGCCTTCAGCGTCACTGGCCCGGCCTTCACGCCAGGCTCTATCAACCAGTAATCGAGCGCAAAGTTTTGCGGGTTGGCGCCATGATCGTGCTGGCGGGCATATTCGGCGGTGTAGAGGATCGATGACTTCCCTGCTACCGGTAGCTCGCCAGCTATCCGCACGCCTAGGGTTCGCGAACTGCTGGCCGGACTTGAGGGTAGGTCCAGCCAATAGCCGTAAGCCGAGATCGTTCCGACGTTCTTGATTGAGTATGCGGCGCGGATGCCGTGGATTTTGGTATCGCGCCAGATGCCTTGCGGCGAATCCGGGCCGAACACGCGGTTGACTCGCCAGGCGTGAAGATAGTCGATGCTTGCGCCTTTGACCGGCTTCGCCGTGATGCGCACGGCATCGAGCGTTTGGTCGTTCTGACGCCAGCCGACCGAGCCGATCCAGCGCTGGTTGTCGAAGTTGACCGCTTGACGCCCCACCGTTGCTTCCAACTGGGCCGCAGGCCGCCAGCGCAGATAAGCTTGGTTGAGTAGCACATCGGACGGATCGGCTATGACCGGATAGGCAGTCTTGCCGTTGACTGTGTCGTTATAGCTGGTTGCGCCCAACGCTATGATCGCTTCGCCTTCCACCACAACGCTAAGACTGTGCCATTCAGCGGTCTTAAGGCCGGCCCTAATCCGCAGGGTCGAGGCGACCGCGTGTTCGGCAAGGCCATCCTGATCGACCAGTTCCAACCGATAGCGTATGTCGGCATAGGGCGTTACCTGTTGCGTCTCGGCATGGGCGGCAGCACCGCCCAGCAAAGCGACAAAATAGAGAGCAAAGCGGCAATTGGATTGATTCATATCCGCCATTTCTCCCGCTATGCTGGTATTGTAATTGACTTTTATCAACGATTGAACGACCCACTTCTGCGCTAGGGTACTGCATGAACCTTGACCTCTTCACGCTGGCCCGCTGTTTGCACGTGGCCGCCATCGCCGGATGGATCGGCGGAGTCTGGTTTGTGACGCTGGTCGTCATGCCCACCATCGTGCGAAACGAGCCACCCCTAAACAGGCTCTCGGCCTTTCTCCGCATTGAGCGTGGCTTTGCCCCACAGGCAAAGTTCTGGGTGCTGCTGGCCGGGGCCAGTGGCTTTTGGATGACCCATCAGGCGGATTTGTGGAGCCGGTTCGCGGATCCGGGCTATTGGTGGATGCACGCCATGCTGGCGCTGTGGACGGTTTTTGCATTGATACTGTTCGTCGCAGAACCGCTGTTCCTGCACTGCCGCATGGCGCAATCGGCAACGCCTGAAGTTGATTTTGCCCGGATGGTGTCAGTGCATCGGTTGCTGTCTGCACTTGCCCTCGTTACCGTGATCGGTGCCACGGCCGGCGCGCACGGGCTGTTTTGATCCCATGTCCCAGCTTAAGTCAGTCTTGTTCGCTGCGCCGCACCGCCTCGCTTTCCTTAGCGGCAGTCTTGGCCTTGCTGTCATCGCCCTGTGGTGGGCGGCCCGATTGGGGGCGATGCATCTTGGTTGGCCAGAGCCGGATGCTGGCAACGTGCCCGCCGCTTTGCTCCACGCCCCGGTTTTGTTGCTTCAAGTTTATCCGGCCTTCATCTTCGGGTTTCTTTTGACCGTGTTCCCCCGCTGGATGGGACAGCAAGACTTGGGTCCGGGTCAATTTGGACCGGTTTCCGTCGGAATTGCGGCTGGCCTGACCTCCACTGTGGCGGGCCTGTGGACCGGGTGGAACGCGCTGATCCAGATTGGCTTTCTGACTTTTACCGCAGCCTGGACGTTCGGTGTGATAGTGTTGGCCAGCGTGCTTCAGGAAAATCGCCGCATGGGTAAGCCACCTTGCTGGCACGCAATTTCGGCACTTACGGCCTTATCGGTCGGCCTGACCTCTGCCGTACTGGTATCCGCATCCCTGATCGGCGACGATTTACGGTTGCTGCGGTGGGGCAATGTGCTGGGACTGAACGGCTTTATCCTGCCGGTGTTCCTGACCGTGGCCCACCGGATGGTCCCGTTCTTCGCCGGAAGCGTGGTATCGGGCTATCAACTCTGGCGACCTGACTGGCTGCTGGCCGCGCTTTGGGCGCTTTTGTTGCTGAGAATTGTTGGCGAACTTGCACTACTTCCGCTCCTGTCGGGCCTCGCCGCGATCGGGCTTGCCACCTGCACCGGCCTGATGACGTGGAAATGGTGGCCCCGCGGCCTTGCGCCTGGCTTGCTGCAAGTGCTGATCTGGGGTTTTGCTTGGGCTCCCATTGGCTTCTCGCTTGCCTCACTTACCGCCTTTGGCCTTCCGCTGGGCCTGGCCCCAACCCACGCCTTGGCGCTGGGGTTTGCCGCAAGCATGCTGGTGGGTATGGTGACCCGCGTCACCCAAGGTCATTCAGGGCGTCCGCTGGCAATGGTGCCGCTAGCCTGGCTGGCTTTCGTCACGGTCCAACTTGCCGCCGCCGTGCGAATTGTCGCCGCACTGCGCGCAGAACAGGGGCTATTACTGGTGATCGCGGCCCTGCTGTTTGCGGCGGGCCTATTGCCCTGGCTGGTTCGGAACGCCCTGATCTACCTCCGACCGCGCCGCGATGGCCGGTCCGGCTAAGGACGCTGCGATGGACCATTTGCCGCCAATCAGCCCGCAAGAAGCGTTAGAGCTGCTTAAGAAAGGCAACCGCCGATTTCTTGCCGATGCGCCTTACAATCCGCCAATGGACCGGCTGCATCGGCTTCATCTCGCTGCAGCCCAACGGCCCTTTGCGGCCTATCTCAGCTGCTCGGATTCGCGTGTGCCTCCCGAATTGCTGTTCGAACGCGGCCTTGGTGAACTTTTTATTGTCCGCAACGCAGGCAACACGCTCTGCGCCACGGCGCTTGGCAGTCTGGAATTTGCCGTCACCCAGTTGGAGGTGCCACTGATCGTGGTGATGGGTCACGAAGCCTGCGGCGCGATCCGCGCGGCGGTTTCGGTCGCCCGGGGTGAGACCGCATATACCGGCAACGTCTCAAAAGTGCTGCAGTCGCTGCTCCCCGCCGTCCTCGAAGCCGATCCTTGGGCGGAAGACCTCTGCAACGCCGCAGCTCTGTGCAACGTGCGCAAGGTTGTGAAGGAACTGCAAGAGGAAGCTTCCCCAGCTTTGCTAGAGCCGCAGATTCGCGGAAAGCTTTTGGTTGTTGGTGCTTACTACCACCTCGATTCCGGACGCGTTGAATTTCTCAATTGAAACCGATCTAAGGGTCCTCACGCCTATCCTCTGTGTCCAGAATACCTCTCGGTTTTGCTGGAAGACCTGAATTTCGACAATTCGGCTTGGATTCTGTGGCCAAACGACGGGTTTCTGCATTGAGAAGATCGCTGCCGAATGGCGGCTATATCAGCGAATGCTGGCGTCGTATTTTCAGATCAATGCTGGTGGTGCGCTGGTAGTGCGAGTTTGTTGTGCATGGTTGCCCATATAAAGAACAAATGCAGAACAAGAGATATTCGAAGCTATATCATTGATTTTATGATGTATAGTAAAGACTAAGCTCAAACGGCTTAGGCGGCTGGGGGTGTGGGGTCGGAGTTTCGAATCTTCTCGTCCCGACCAATTATTTTCATCGCCTAACGCAGCACCATCAGAACCAAGTGCGCAAGCCAATAACGAAACTTGTCGACGAAACATCTTCTCCGTCCGCACGGGCATAGTCGGCGGTTCTGCCCATGCGGCGTTCCTGCGATAGCCCGATGTAGGGCGCAAACTCGCGGCTCAGTTCATAGCGCAGCCGCAGTCCGAATTCGGCATTGACGATACCGGCGCCGATGCGCGTTTGCGGCACGTCTTGCGCCGACAGGTTGATCTCCACCCGGGGCTGGAGGATCAGGCGCTGGGTTATCCGCTGGTCATAAGTGGCCTCGATCCGGCCCAGCACTTCACCCTTGTTCGACAGAAAGATTACCGCTTCGGTTTCCAGCCAGTAAGGCGCGACACCTTCAACGCCGAGAACGACGTAAGTCCTTGAAGGATCGGGCTTTATATCATGCCGGATGCCCGTCTGCAGGTTCCAGTATGGATCAAGCGCAAGGCTGAAGAGCGCCTGGACTTCGGCGGTCTCAACGCTGAGCTTGCCGCGCGTGATCTCCCCCTCGCCTTCGCTCTTGATGACGAGGCGATTGCTATCACCGCCGGACCAGAATTCACCGTCCCAACGGAAGCCATCTTTGCCATTAACGATCTGATATTCAGCAATATTCAGCGCCATGAGCGAGGCCTTGCCGCCGCCGTGCTCGCTTTGCACCAGCGCCCGCGATGGTGCCATGGCGGCGGGGCCAAAGATGCGGTCGGCGGCGTGATCGGTGGGCGGCAGAGGCGCTGTAGCATCTCCCGCAGCTTGTTCTGTCGCCCCATGGCTGCCGTCATGCGCCATCCCGCCCATGGGTTGCGCCAGCGCGCCGGGAGCCAGCACTGCAACGGCACTGCAAGCGAATAACAAGTGCTTTACAACGCGCATCAGGCTGTTCCTCGCGGCCGGACAGTGACAATGCGCATCATCCCGGCATGCATATGGAACAGCATATGGCAGTGGAACGCCCAGTCACCGAGCGCATCGGCGGTCAGATCGAAAGTTACTTTGCCGCCAGGCTGCACATTGACCGTGTGCTTGCGCGGAGAAAAATCACCATGCCCGGTGACCAGTTCGAAAAAATGCCCGTGCAAGTGAATCGGGTGAGTCATCATGGTATCGTTGACCAGCGTGACGCGGACGCGCTCATTGGTGGTGAACGGAATCGGCTCACGCTTGTCGCTCATCTTCACGCCATCGAATGACCACATATAGCGTTCCATATTGCCGGTCAGATGGATTTCAAGGGCGCGGCTTGGGGCGCGGACATCGGGATTGCGCTCAAGCGCCATCAGATCGCGATAGACCAGCACCCGGTGCCCGACATCGTCCAGCCCCTGCCCCGGCTCTCCGGTGCGGTCCACCGGCATGGGCGAGATGGTTTGCACCCCCGGCCCCAGCTTGACCTGCGGCGCATTGGCCTGATCGCGCATTTTCATTGAGCCCATCGACGCGCCCGTTGAGGCTGCATCAGCACTGGTCATGTCATGGCCCATGGCCGCGTGATCCATCTCCGACATCTCTGAGCCATCGGCAGCCGCCGACGCCCCGTGATCCATGGAACTCATATCCATGCCCATGTCTTTCATGGTGGCCAGCGGGCGCGCCCGCAGCGGCGGCACTTCGGCGGCCATTCCCGCGCGCGGCGCCAGCGTCGCCCTAGCCATGCCTGAACGGTCAACCGCCTCACCGATCAGCGTATAGGCGCTGTCATCGCTGGGCGTGACGATCACATCATAGGTTTCGGCCACCCCGATCTGGAATTCATCCACCACGACGGGCATGACATTCTGACCATCGGCCTGAACAACCGTCAGTTTCAGGCCCGGAACGCGGACGTTGAATATGGTCATGGCCGAGGCGTTGATGATGCGCAGCCGCACCCGCTCTCCCGGCTGGAACAGCGCGGTCCAATTATCCTGTGGACCATGACCATTGACCAGATAGCTATAGGTGGAACCGGTGACATCTGAGATATCGGTTGGATCCATCCGCATTTTTCCCCAGTCGAGACGGTCTTTCAGCGGCTGATCTTCCCCGGCGAGCAAGCCTGACAAGGTCTGGCGCTGATAGTTGAAATAGCCGCCGCCGGCCTGCTTCAGCTTGCGGAAAATGGTGTGCGGATGCATCTGGCTGTGATCGGACAACACCACGACATGTTCGCGGTCTGACTGGACCGGATCGTCCCCGGCAGGATCGATCACGATGGGGCCATAGAGCCCCATGGCTTCCTGCAGCCCCGAGTGGCTGTGATACCAGTAAGTCCCGGCCTGAACGATCGGGAACTCATAAACAAAAGTGCTTTTGGGCTTGATGCCGGGAAAGCTGACCCCCGGCACACCATCGAACTGAAAGGGCACCAGCAGTCCGTGCCAATGAAGCGAGCTATCTTCAGCAAGGTCATTGGTGACAGACAAACGAACCGTCTGCCCTTGGCGCAACCGGATCAGCGGCGCGGGCACGGTGCCGTTGATCCCGATGGCATGGCTTTTCCGGCCATCGATCATCATCATCTGGTGTGCGATGCGCAAGGCAATGTCATTGCCAGCAAGCGTCGGCAGCGAACGGGCGATGCCCGCCGATACCGGCTGTGCCCAGGCCGGGAGCCATGCGGCAGCAGCGAGGCCGCTCCCAGCAAGGCTGGCACCACGGATAAAGGCACGGCGATTCAGCGCCAGACTCATGTCATTGCCTCAAAATCATTTTACGGCGTTCCTATTGGAGAGGAATCGGCAATCACCTCTAACGCCTGACGACTTGATTCGCCTCAAAGAACTGCAAAAAAAATCCGGCGCTAGCCGCGGTAGCCGAATATGAATATCCCTATCGCGGCTATTTGAGGCACTTTAACGCTTTTTATTCGAATTAATGAACCCGAGGTTCGTTTTGAGAGTTTCCCTCTTTGACGCGAAAAGGATTCGCCGGGGGCATAGCTGATTGACCCAGACTTGGTGACCCTCCGCAGTCGGTGGTGTGGTGAAGGAGAATCGATATGACATCGGCTAATCACAAGACACATCAACATGGTGCGAACTGCTGCAACGGCGCAAAGGTGAGCGACACAGCCACCGCAACTGATCCGGTTTGCGGCATGATGGTCGATCCGGCGGCGACCGAACACCACGCAATCCATGCGGGCCAAGACTATCATTTCTGCAGCGCCGGATGCCGGAAGAAATTCATCGCCGAACCAGAGCACTATCTGGCGAGGAGCATCTCGCTGCCGGTGCCTGCTGGTGCCAGCGACGTCATCTATACCTGCCCGATGCATCCCGAGGTGCGGCAGGTCGGCCCCGGCTCGTGTCCGATTTGCGGAATGGCGCTGGAGCCCGAGACGGTCTCTCTGGACACGGGCCCAAGCGCTGAACTGACCGACATGACACGCCGTTTCTGGGTCGCGCTCGTTTTGACTCTGCCGGTCTTCACGTTGGAGATGGGCGGGCATCTCACTGGCCTGATGATGTTCGTCGGCAAGCAGACCTCAAACTGGATCCAGTTTATCCTCGCAACGCCAGTTGTCCTGTGGGCGGGTTGGCCGTTTTTCACCCGTGGTTGGGCCTCACTCAAATCTCGCCACCTCAACATGTTCACGCTGATCGCCATGGGTGTCGGCGTCGCCTATCTCTACAGCCTCGTGGCCCATTTTGCTCCGGGACTGTTTCCGCCCGCTATCCGGGATTCGATGGGCACAGTGCCGGTCTATTTCGAGGCGGCGGCGGTGATCACCGTGCTGGTCCTGCTCGGGCAAGTGCTTGAACTGCGCGCGCGCGAACGCACTTCCGGCGCGATCAAGGCGCTGCTCGACCTCGCTCCCAAGACCGCGCGCAGGGTTATTGCCGATGGCCAGGACGAGGAAGTTACGCTCGACCTGATCCTAGTCGGCGACCACTTGCGCATCCGCCCCGGCGAGAAGGTGCCGGTCGATGGTGTCATTACCGAGGGCCGCGTGTCGATCGATGAATCGCTGGTCACCGGCGAATCCATGCCGGTCACGAAGGAGGTCGGGGCCAAGGTCATCGCCGGCTCAATTAACAAGACCGGCAGCTTCGTCATGGTCGCCGTAAAGATTGGAGCTGAAACATTGCTCTCACGGATCGTCCAGATGGTGGCCGAGGCGCAGCGCAGCCGCGCGCCGATCCAGCGCATGGCCGATCGTGTGTCCGGCTGGTTCGTGCCGGTGGTGATCGCGGTTGCGCTGGTTGCTGCCGCCGCCTGGGCCTTGTTCGGACCTGATCCGCGCCTGACTTATGCGCTGGTCGCCGCCGTCTCGGTGCTGATCATCGCTTGTCCCTGCGCGCTTGGCCTCGCCACGCCGATGTCGATCATGGTGGGCGTCGGACGCGGCGCGCAGGCGGGCGTGCTGATCAAGAATGCCGAGGCGCTTGAGCGGTTCGAGAAGATCGACACGCTGATCGTCGACAAGACCGGGACGCTGACCGAAGGGCGGCCCGCCGTCACCGGTATCAGCACCGTCAGTGGATGGGACGAGAACGAACTTCTGCGCCTCGCCGCCAGCCTTGAGCGCGGGAGCGAGCACCCGCTGGCCGACGCCATCCTGCGCGCCGCACAGGAGCGTAAGCTGGCGCTCGAACAGGCCAATGACTTTGACTCGCCGGTAGGGCGCGGGGTTACTGGCACAGTGTCGGGCAAGCATGTCTTGCTGGGCGGCCCGCGCTTCATGGCGGAGCAGCAGATCGATACGACTGCACTCAATGAAGCGGCTGAGACGATGCGTTCTGAAGGCGCGACCGCGATCTTCGCCAGTGTCGATGGCAAGCTTGCCGGACTGCTGGGCATCGCCGATCCGATCAAGGCGACCTCGGAACAAGCGATCCGCGAACTGAAGGCCGATGGCATCCGCATCGTCATGATGACCGGTGACAATCGCACCACCGCGCTGGCCGTTGCAGCCCGCCTCGGCATCGACGATGTCGAGGCTGAGGTGCTGCCCGAAGACAAGGCCAGCGTCGTCCAGAAACTGCGCGCCGAGGGCCGCAGCGTCGCCATGGCCGGGGACGGCGTCAACGATGCGCCAGCCCTCGCCGCCGCCGAGGTTGGTATCGCCATGGGGGCAGGATCCGACGTCGCCATCGAAAGCGCAGGCGTGACCTTGCTGCAAGGTGATCTGGGCGGGATCGTGCGGGCGCGAAAACTGTCGCGGGCGGTGATGCGCAACATCCGGCAAAACCTGGTCTTCGCCTTCGCCTACAACGTCGCGGGCATTCCAATCGCGGCGGGCGCGCTTTATCCGGCCTTTGGCTGGACACTCTCACCTGCCATCGCAGCTGCGGCCATGGCGCTGTCCTCGGTAAGCGTCATCACCAATGCCTTGCGGTTACGGATAGTGAAACTCTGACCGGCCTGCAAAAATCCAATTTGGAAAATTAATTTTCCTACACAAACCATATTGGTTATTTAGGCGTTTTTTCAGGAGAACGCCATGTCCCTTCTTGATGCCCTGCTTGGCCCGATCACCGCGATCATCGACAAGATCATCCCCGATCCCAAGGCCCGTGATCTGGCCAAGCTGGAACTGCTCAAATTGCAAGGTAGCCAGGAAATGCAGCTGTTGCAGACCCAGCTTTCCGCCATCGTCGCCGAGGCCAATTCACGCGATCCGTGGACCAGCCGCGCCCGGCCAAGCTTTCTCTATGTGATGTATGTCATGATCCTGTGGGCACTGCCGATGGGCCTGATCGCCGCCTTTCGCCCCGAAGCGGCCCGCGACATCGCCAGCGGCATGAATGCCTATCTGGGCGGACTGCCAGAGCCGCTCTACGCATTGTTCGGCACCGGCTATCTCGGCTACACCGCCGCGCGCCAGTGGGGCAAGATTTCCGGCAGCGACAAATGATGGTCTGAGCAGAGGCGCTTTGGTTATGATTCGGTAACTGGTGCTGGGTTAGAAGCACCAGTTACCGCAGGCTTTAGCGGGAACACCTCTTTTCCAGTTCGGGTATGTGATGAAATTGAGCAAATCCTTCCGCACCACCGCCGCCGTTTCTGCGGTCGCCATCATGCTTCTTTCGGGCTGCGGCGTCAGCCGTGACAAAGAGATGGCGGAAAAGATGCAACAGCTAGAACAATCCGTATTGCGCGCTGAAACTGCGGCAGTTGCGGCTGAAAAAGCGGCAAAGAATGCCGAAGCCTATTCAAAGCAACGCCCGTCAACCGATGCCGGTCAGCCATCTGAAGCGGAAAAGGACATGGATAAAGCCTCGCAAGATCCTGATTCCGCCTATTTCAACAGCGAAGCCGAAAGGCCGGAGGGATAGCCAGAGGGTAAGCCATATCTGGCTCCCCTCACAGCTTTCCGCCCAAAAAAATGCGTCTAACCCTTGCCAGCCCCATCGCCGCAGCGATAGGGCGATTACATCAATTCTCTGCAAGAGGTTCGCATGAGCGAGGAAAAGGGCACTAGCCCGCGTCGCAATTCAATGAATATCGATACCGCACTGGTTCGCGAACTGGCTGAGATGCTTGACGCGACCGGCTTGACCCAGATTGAGGTTGAGGACGGGGATCGCAAGATCAAGGTTTCGCGTCAGGGCTTGGCCATGGCCGCGGCGCCCTTTGCCCATGCCGCGCCCGCTCCTGTCGCCACGCCTGCATCGGCCGTTACTGCGGCTCCGCCCCCGCCGCCTGTCGATGCGGTCAAATCGCCGATGGTCGGCACGGTCTATCTCGGGCCAGAGCCGGGCGCGCCCAATTTCGTGTCGATTGGCCAGCAGGTGAAACAGGGCGATACGCTCGTAATTATCGAGGCGATGAAGGTGATGAACCCGATCACCGCGCCCAAGGCTGGTACGGTGAGCGCCATTCTGGTCGATAATTCCCAGCCGGTCGAATTCGACCAGCCGCTCGTCGTCATCGCCTGAGCGGCCGCAGCACATGGGTATCTCCCGCCTGCTGATCGCCAACCGCGGCGAAATCGCACTGCGCATCCACCGCGCCGCGCATGAGATGGGGATCGAGACGGTGGCAGTTCACTCCACCGCCGATGCCGATGCCATGCACGTGCGCCTCGCCGATCATGCCGTCTGCATCGGGCCGCCAGCGGCGCGCGATTCGTACCTCAATGTCGCGGCGATCATCTCTGCTGCCGAAGTGACCCATGCCGATGCGATCCACCCGGGCTATGGCTTCCTCTCGGAAAACGCCCAGTTCGCCGAGATCGTCGAGACGCACGGCATCACCTGGATCGGCCCCAAGCCCGAACACATCCGCACCATGGGCGATAAGGTTGAGGCCAAGCGCACCGCAGGCAAGCTCGGCCTGCCGCTGGTACCGGGCTCTGACGGGGCCATCACCGATCCGGTGGAAGCCGCCAAAATCGCCGAGGAAATCGGCTATCCGGTGATCATCAAGGCGGCATCAGGCGGCGGTGGACGCGGCATGAAGGTTTGCACCGGGCCGCATGAACTCGAAACGCTGATGCAGCAGGCCGGGTCTGAGGCCAAGGCCGCGTTCGGTGACGCTACCGTCTATCTCGAAAAATACCTTGGCAATCCGCGCCACATAGAGTTTCAGATCTTTGGCGATGGCGAAGGTAATGCCATCCATCTGGGTGAGCGCGATTGCTCGCTCCAGCGCCGCCACCAGAAGGTGCTCGAAGAAGCCCCCTCGCCGATTATCTCGCCCGCCGAGCGCGACCGCATGGGCGGTATCGTTGCCAAGGCCATGGCCGATATGGGCTATCGCGGCGCGGGCACCATCGAGTTCCTGTGGGAAAACGGCGAGTTCTATTTCATCGAGATGAACACCCGTCTGCAGGTGGAGCATCCCGTGACCGAGGCGATTACCGGGGTTGATCTGGTGCGCGAACAGATCCGCATTGCCGAAGGCCGTCCGCTTTCGGTCAAACAGGAAGACATCGAGTTCAAGGGCCACGCCATCGAATGCCGCATCAATGCGGAAGATGCCTGGACCTTCACCCCCTCACCCGGTCTGGTTGAAAGCTATCACGCGGCGGGCGGAATGCACGTGCGCGTCGATTCCGGGCTTTATGCCGGCTACCGCATCCCGCCCTATTACGATTCGATGATCGCCAAGCTGATCGTCTATGGCCGCACCCGCGAAGGCTGCATCATGCGCCTGAAGCGCGCGCTGGAAGAAATGGTCATCGGCGGGGTCAAAACCTCGATCCCGCTCCATCAGGCACTGATGAACGAGCCGGACTTCATCCACGGCGATTACACGATCAAGTGGCTGGAGGAGTGGCTGGCGTCGAGAGACGGTTAGCCCCGCACCCGCTTCGCATTCCGCATCAGCACCAACGCCAGCACCAGCGCCACGACATGCAATGCCGGGAAGGCGAACAGGCCGAGGTGATATGACCCGCTCCAGTCCTTGGCAAAGCCGAAGCCGAACGGCAGCAGGAACACGCCGAGATTCGCCACCGAGGAGATCGCCGCTGCGCCGATCGCCAACCGCCGCTGTTTGAGGATGTCGGTCCACAGCGCAGCCTGAGCGGTCGATTGCATGCCCCGGCCGATCATGCAGCACAGGAAGGCCACCGCGATAGTGGTCGCCGATGGTGCCAGAGCGACGACAAGGTAGCCAATCGTATCGATGACCAGCGCGATGATCAGCGCGGTAAAGCGCTCACCCCGCCGGTCAGTCACCCAGCCGGTGAGGAACATGGTGGCTGCGCCCAGCAGGCCAGCCCAGAAGATCAGGTTGGCAACCTGTGGCAGCTTCCACGCAGTTACCTCCATCAGGATCGCCGGAGCTGAAAGCAGGAAGGTCGTGCTCACCGCCAGCGTGATCAGATAGATCGCCGTGAGCAGTTGCACACGCCGGTCAGCCAGCACGGACATGACGCCATGGGCATCGTGAGTTTCGTGCGCGGTGGGATGATCGGCAATCGAATGTTCAAGCGCATCACGCTCCGCTTCGCTCAGCCAGTGAGCGTTGCCCGGGCGGTCCGGCAACCACAGCAGCAGTGCAACGCCGATCAGCAAGGGCGGCAGCCCCTCGATCAGGAACAGCCACTGCCAGCCGCGCAAATCCCAGTTCCCGTCGAGCGCCAGCAAGGGCACCGAAATGACCCCCATCACGGCTACGGCCAGCGGGTTGGCCAGATAAAACAGCGCCACTGCCCGCCCGCGCTGGCGGGTGGGGAACCAGGTCGAGAGGAAATAGATCACACCGGGGAAAAATCCCGCCTCGGACAGACCGAGCAGGAAGCGCAGGGTGTAAAACTGCATCGGCGTTTTCACGAACATCATGGCCACCGCGATCATGCCCCACATGATCATGATCCGGGCCAGCCAGCGCCGCGCGCCGAAGCGCATCAGCAGAATGTTCGAGGGAATCTCAACCAGCGCATAGGCGAGGTAGAACAGCCCTGCGCCAAAGCCATAGACCGTCGCCGAAAAGCCCAGGTCTATGTTCATCTGGGTGGAGGCAAAGCTGACGTTTACCCGGTCGATATAGGCGAACAGATAGCCAAGGCTCAGCAGCGGCAGAATGCGCCATCCGGCCTTGGAGACAGCGCTGCGCAGCGCCGCGCTATCGGTATCCGCCACGCTTTTCCCCTTCATCTTGCTGGCTATTCCAGCGGCACACCCGGCAGTTGTTTCGCCGTGCGGATCGTCAGGCTGGTTTTGACACTGGCGACATTGGGCGCGGGCGTCAGCTTTGAGGTCAGAAATTCCTGAAAGCTTTGCAGATCACGCGAAACAATCTTGAGGATAAAATCGATCTCGCCGTTCAACATATGGCACTCGCGCACTTCGGGCAGGCCTTTCATGTGATCTTCGAACTGACGGAGCGATTCTTCGGCCTGGCTCTTCAGCGAAACCAGCGCGAAGACGGTGATGGCGAAGCCCAGTTTCGATGCATCAAGTTCGGCGTGGTAACCACGAATAACCCCGGAATCCTCAAGCCCGCGCACCCGGCGCAAGCACGGCGGCGCAGTCAGTCCGACGCGGTTGGCAAGCTCGACATTAGTGATCCGGCCTTCGTCCTGAAGCTCGGCAAGCAGCCGCCGATCAATCTGATCCAGATTTCCCATTGCCGTGTCCCTTGGAATTATCGCGCATTGATTCGGTAATCAACCTACCGAAGCTTCGCCCTCATGGTAATATTATTGTTTCATATCGCAATCGTCCCGCTTTGCAACGCTGTGGGCGGAGCGCTTCCCCGCACGGGGGATTCTGCGTAACACGCCTCTTCCATTCCGGCCCGGGTGGTGATTCAATCCGGGCTCACCCGGAAGCGCCACGAACCGACATGCATTTCGATGACCGCCTGGCCACAGTGTTACGCGCCCGCAGCGGCGGGGAGGCATCTGCGCGCACGCAGTTTCGTCAGCTGATCGACCTGCTCGGCACCCTGCCGAGCGCGGCGCGCGGCCCCCAGATCGATGCCGCCTATGTGCAGCTGGATGCGCTCGCAAAAGCAATTCCAGCCGCAGAACGGGCGCAGGCACTTGCCGAACCCGGGTTGCGGCTGCGTTCTGCCCGCCTGCTCGCCCAATTGGCGCAAAGCGAGCCTGCCGTGGCCGTGGCGGCCATGCGCGCGGCACATCTTTCCGAGGCTGAATGGCTCGATCTGGTGCCCGCCCTGCCCGTTCCCGCGCGCATCCATGTGCGCCACCGCCGCGATCTTGGCCCCCGGCTGGAAGCGCTGCTCACACGCCTTGGCATCGCTGATCGCGGCTTACCGCCCGCAACTGCAGCGCGGCAAGCTGCCAATGACCCCGGCCTGCCCAGTACTGCGCCCTTGCCGCCGCCGTCTGAAGGCATTGGCGCCATCGTTCAGCGGATCGAGGCCTATCGCAAGCGCAAGGCCGATGGCGAACGCGCTGATACGGCATCAGGAAAATCACAAACACTGGCTGCACAGGCGGCTCTGCGCGCCCCGCTCGTCAGCTTTGGCTTTGCCAGCGATGAGGTCGGGCGGATCACCTGGGCCGATACCAGCGCTGCGCCATCACTCATCGGCCTGAAAATCACCGCACGAGATCAGTCTTCACCCGTTGCGGCACCGCAAGAACTGGCAGACGCGTTTCGTCGTCGTCAGCCAATCCGCGTGGCAAGGATCGAACTGGATGGCGCGCCTGCCATCGCCGGTGACTGGCAAGTGGATGCCACCCCGCAATTTGACACGCATGGCCGTTTTACCGGCTATCTCGGCCGCTTCCGCCGCCAAGCCGCTCCCGGATCGCAAGGCATCCCTGCGCGGGCTGACAGCGAGGCTGATCGCATCCGCCAACTGCTTCACGAATTGCGCACGCCGGTGAATGCCATTCAGGGCTTTGCCGAGGTGATCCAGCAGCAGCTGTTCAGCCCGACCCCGCACGAATACCGCGCCCATGCCGCTGCCATCGCCGGTGATGCGGCGCGGATGCTGGCGGGCTTTGATGAACTCGAACGGCTGGCACAGCTCGATTCGGGTGCCATGACGCTTGATGCGGGAAGCTGCGATTTTGTCGCCGTCGTCGCAGGCATCATCAGCCAGCTTGAAGCGCATACCGCGCGGCGTGACAGCGGCTTTGTGCTGGAGGCAGATCTTGGTGCCATGCCGGTATCCCTGGCACAGCCCGAGGCCGAGCGGCTGGTCTGGCGCTTGCTTGCCACGCTGGCTGGTGCTTCCGCTCCCGGTGAGCGACTGAAGCTGCGCCTCCGCCGAAAAAGCGGTGCGATCCGCCTCACCGTAGCCCTGCCACAATCACTCGCCAATCAGAGCGATCTGTTTCACGTCGGCCCGCCAAGCACACCTTCGCCGCTTAGCGCCGGGATGTTTGGCGCCGGATTCGCCCTGCGGCTGGCCACCTCTGAGGCAAAAGCAGGCGGCGGAAAGCTGCAACGCCGCGAGGGTAAATTACGCCTTGAGTTGCCCCAGGCGGTCATGGGCGAAACCAGTGGCACCGCAGCACAAACTGAATATAAAGGATTGGCGAGTTAACAACCCTGAACGGGGTATCAACGGGGGAACTGGCGTTTGGCTGAACGCTGCATCACTGATCTGCCAGATGCAGCGGACATGGTCCGCTTTCGCGCCGGCACGGGCCAACGCTTCATCCTGACGGTTGATACCGAGGAAGAATTTGACTGGGGCCGCCCGCTGGCAAAAACCGGTTTCGGACTCGATCATGTGCCGCGCATCGCCAAATTTCAGCAATTTTGCGAAAGCCACGGCGTGGTGCCGCTCTACCTCATTGATTACCCGATCGCCACTTGCGCCGCTGCCGCCGAGATCCTGCGCGAACCGCTGGCAACCGGCCGCGCCGAAGTGGGCGTACAGCTACACCCCTGGGTCAGCCCGCCATTCGATGAAGATGTATCCGAGTTCAACAGCTTTGCCGGGAATCTGCCCAAGGAGCTTGAGCACGAAAAGTTCATCAGGCTTTACGATGCGATTGCCAAGAACTTCGGCACTGCGCCGCTGGCCTATCGTGCGGGGCGTTATGGGGTTGGGCCGAACACTGTCGAAGTGCTCAAGAAATGCGGCATCCCGGTGGATACTTCTGCCCGCAGCCGCTTTGATTACAGCGCAACCGGCGGCCCCAATTTCCGTGACTTGCCTGATAGGCCGTGGTGGCTGGACGATCAGCGGCGCTTGCTGGAAATGCCATTGACCACGGTGTTCTGGGGGCCGCTGCGCCGTCAGGGCAAGTGGCTTTACCCCCGGTTGTGGCGCATTCCGCGTTTGCGCGGCGCGCTATCGCGCTTCGGCCTGCTCGAACGCATCCCGCTAACCCCTGAAGGCGTTTCGATCTCCGAGGCGCTGCGCGGGATCGACATAGCGATTGATGACCAGTTGCCGATTCTGGTATTCTCGTTCCACAGCCCTTCGCTTGGGCCGGGCTATACTCCTTATGTGCGCAGTGAGGCTGATCTTGATGCCTTTTACGACTGGTGGCGTCAGGCCTTTGCCTATCTCAAACAGCGCAATGTGGCACCGACCAGCATTGGCGGGATCATGCAATCAGTCGAGCTTGCCTAGCTCCCGCACAGAAGCTAGTGCGCCAACTTCGATGCGATGGGCCTGTAGCTCAGTTGGTTAGAGCTGGCCGCTCATAACGGCTAGGTCGCGGGTTCGAGTCCTGCCGGGCCCACCATCGCCTCATATTCAGCCACCCTTGCTTTCAAGCCCAGCCAAATGCCTGGGCACCGCTGAAACCGATGCCGACCCATGAAATCAGCGCAAACAGCAAGGCCAAGCGGTTCTCGCGTTTCTGCCTTTGCATGGTCCGCAGCGCGCGTTCAAAGGTTTCGCGGGTTTGCTCGATTTCAAAATCGGAGACTCCGCGGCCACGCTCCAATCGCTCGATTACCCGCCGGGCGCGTTCGAGTGCCTGTGTGAGCGGTTCGTCCATCGCAGTGTTATACGGCGGACTACGTATTTTTCCATGGAGTGAACCAATTTCCCTCTGCGAACCACTCAAGTTTTCCCCGATGCCGCTTTCCGCTTGCGCCGCACCGTTCGTAAACCTAAGGGCCACAGCGCGTCGGGGAGTGGCGCAGTCCGGTAGCGCGCCTGCTTTGGGAGCAGGATGTCGCAGGTTCGAATCCTGTCTCCCCGACCATTATATCGGATTTTTCCAATACATTGATTGTATTGAGAAAAATATGCCGTTCTGAGGCTGTGTAGAAACTGTGTAGATTTTTTTGCGGTTTCTGTCGATTTGCGACCTGAGACACGGCGACGCCTCAAGGCGTCAACAGCAGCGATGGCCGCGTCAATTTCGGCTGCCGCACATCACTTGTGCAGGCTCTCCTCATCGCCGCACGGCTCGGTTTCGGTCTGGATCGTCGCGTGATGAATGGCGAACCGCGCTTCAAGCATTTCAGCAAGTGCGCGGCGGACGCCTCCTGCTTTGGTCTCCTCGCTGACGGCAACATGCGCGGTGAGGCTCGCGTCGTCACCTGCCACAGACCAAAGATGCAGATCATGAACACCTGTTACACCTGAGACCTCGCCCATCGCCGCTCGGATCGCTTTCAAGTCGAACCCGCGCGCGACACCTTACAAAAGAGGAAGTGGGTCGTGTCGCTGAGCAAGATCCAGGTGCGGGGCAGCACCCACAGACCGATGCCGATGGGGGTGATGGGATTGATCCAGTTGAGCTTGGTGAAATAGATCGCGCTTCGCACCGAACTCGACCGCGTGATCGGTTCCTGCCGACACGGGACAGTGGCTGAATGCAAGTTCATCGAGACCTTGGGGCCTAGGAGCGTGAACTATTAGCGACTGCATTCGCTACAGCTTGGGAAGGCGTCTCGCTACCGGTGAGGATTGGATGATGGCCGTGTCGGTCGATGCGAACGGTACGAAGCGATCCACCACGGTTTGAAGTTCGTGCTCATCATTGACCACGACTTTCGCAATAAAGCAGTCTTGACCAGTCACTCAGTCGGCTTCGACGACTTCGGGTGAATCGGCGAGCATCGTCTCCAATTTTTTCACTTGGCCAGGCATCGCATGCAATCTCACATAAGCCGAAGTGCTGAGGCCGAAAACTTTGGGATCGATCAATACCGCATATCCCAGGATAGCACCCGTATCTTTCAACTTGAGAATCCGCTCGCTTACGCTGGGACTGGACATATCAATTAGGATGGGCTTTGTTGCGTAATTGCGCGCGGGGGATTCCTCCGGGGAATCTAATGCGTTAAGTTGGCTCATGCCCAAGCCAGCGCCACCAAAATATCGCACAACGAACTGGAGCGCGTATAACGCCGCTCTGAAGCAGCGTGGATCGCTGGA